>JBHLLF010000117.1:0-2737 GCA_048885865.1 Candidatus Hermodarchaeota archaeon | reverse complement strand
GAAAATCGATAGGATGTCTAAACCATTCCCCTTAAAGGGGCTCTCTATAGTGTTCTCAAAAGGTGTAGCGGTTGAGGATTGGAGTTAATCTGTACCCCTCAGTGGGTGGTTCGGGATACCTTGCCACCAGACTTGGTCAGAAGCTGGCAAATAGAAAGCATATCATCCACTTCATAACCTACCAGCGGCCATTCTCGTTGATGTGGGAGCAAACAAGCGGAGTCTATGTTGATCTCGTAGACCGATTTGATTATCCTCTGTTCAAGAACATTGGACCTCCCTATACCGTGGCACTCACATCTAAGATTATCAAGACTGTGAAAGATGCCAAGCTAGACCTGATACATTCGCATTATGCAATCCCACATGCGATGTCAGCATACATGGCACGCGAGATAGTTGGTGTCCCATATGTCGTGACACTTCACGGGTCTGATGTGCATACTCTGGGATTGGACCCTGCATATCAGCCAGTTGTCAAACACACAGTTGAGAACGCAGATGCAGTCACAGCGGTTTCTGAATTTCTAAGGAAGAAGGCTCATGAGGAGCTTGGCATTGAGCGTGAAATCAATGTGATACCGAATTTCATCGATGTTGAACAATTCAAACATCTAAATGGAACTAGACTTATGGTCGAGAGTGGGTGTGTGTCTGTCCGAAGGGAAGAAGAAGCAAAAGAGCTGGATCCGGAGGCTAAAATCCTCTTACATGCCTCCAACTTTCGCAAGGTCAAGCGAGTGGTTGAACTGATAGAGATAATGAGAATTGTCGCAGACCATTACCCCAAGGTGCGCCTTATCATTGCGGGGGATGGGCCTACGCGAATCGAAGTAGAGAGGAAGATCGAAGCTCTTGACCTCTGTGATAATGTGCATTTGCTTGGTGTGAAGAGTAACATGCAGGAAATCATGTGTTCTGCTGACTTGTTTCTCCTAAATTCCACCCTTGAAGGGATGCCACTAGTTCTTCTTGAAGCGATGGCATGCAGTCTTCCAGTGGTCACTACACCAGCTGGCGGAATTCCAGAACTCGTGCGTCCGAAAAAGGATGGGGTTGTCACTGAAGGATTTGGGATTGATGAGTACGCCCAAGCAATAATCGAGTTACTAGACGACGATGCACTCCGAGTCAAAATAGGCAAGGCGGGAAGAAAGCGGGTGGAGGAAAGCTTCTCAGCTGAGAGAATAGTGACCAAATATGAAAAGGTGTTTGAAAAAGCAGTTGGCAAATGAGGGGGCAATTGAGTGAAAGCAAGCATCATGGAAGTCTATCAGCAGTTCATTTGGAAAGACGAACTGAATGATCTTGCTACGCATCTCTATGACTCCCCTGTGATTACGATGGGCGCAATAGCGACGAAGGCACCTTCACTTTTGCAGAGATATTCGAATACTGATTGGCACACAGAAGAAAGGCTAGAGCGGACCGCAAGGGCGTTGAGGGAAGCCAACAGAAGACTAGGCATTCTAACACCCAAAGTGAAGGAGGCGATAGAACATCTTCAGGAAGGTGCTGTAGAAGCAGCTCATCAGAGTGTTGCCATGGGAGGGCCTTGCTATATTCTAAATAAAGCGGCCACAGCCAGAAGCATTGCCACATTTGGTAGCAGTGGCAATCTACAGCTCACACCCTATTTCTTCATTGCAGATTATGATGTTGTACAATCCGAGTTGACAAACATCCGAACTCCAAATGCAGGTCAAGGCGGAAATCTTGTCAGTATTCCTATACCACCTGGATACGAGTATTCTCCAGTCAGCATGATTCCTCTTCCAGGAAGACAATGGTATGAACAAGCAGAAGAGAGCATCCGTCACAATTATCGTCCATTGTTCAAATCTGTTGATGGCCATGCCAGAACATTGGTAGAAGAAAGGCTCGAACAAGCATTGAGCTTAATACGTTGGGCATATCACAACTCAAATACCCTTGACGAATGGAGTCAGAGAATTATTGGGCGGCTCCTCAACCTGGAAGGAGATCTTGGAGTTCCCCTTGTACCTGCCACTGATGATGAGATTAGAAACTTAATGATGCATGGTCTAGAGATTCTCCTGGCCAAAGATAATAGAGAGAGGTTCTTGGCTGCACATGCACATGCAACCTCAATGATACAAGATCAGGGATTCAAGCCAGGCATAGGTATGAGAGACCCCACCTTTGTTCCGTTCTTCTTCGAGTGCAAAGGGAAAGACTGCAATCGAGCACGAATCGAACTCTCCTACTCTCTGAATGATTCCACCGCGCTGTTGACAGGAAAATGTCCAATTTGCAACGATGTTGTCGAAATCGAAATCAATGCGGATGCACCAGATCTAGCAGAAGTATCAGATTCACTCTCTTTGAGAGTTGACTCCAGACAGGTTGCCGTAGATACTCTCTTTCCAGTTGTTGCGCATGTCGGGGGACCTGGTGAAACAGCCTATTATGCTCAGGTCATTCCAGCTGTAAAAGCACTTGAGATTCCATTTCCACAATTTGTGAGATATCCACGGATTTACTTCAATACACCATGGAATGAGAGTCTCGCAGGAGTACTGATAGAAAAGGAGTTCCCGGTGATTCATAATCCTGAGATGTTTAGGGCTCTAGGAAAAGTGGGACGATTCAGGAAAAAGAACCAATTCGATGAGATGAACCAGGCTCTCGCTGGATTTGAAGATGCTCTTCTCAATATCCATTCAGAACTCAATCAGCGTCATTCTGAGCTGGAAGCACAGAAAAGCAGCGGCAA
>JBHLLF010000116.1:0-2893 GCA_048885865.1 Candidatus Hermodarchaeota archaeon | reverse complement strand
TCTGCACCGGGATTCTGTGGATAGGTATCAGCATATCCAGCCGCATCGAATAGATCTCCGTCTCGTGTGATGAAGTGGAATTCGGGTTCAATCTTGACCATCAAAGAAAGATTTCCAGGTAGTAATTTCTCGCAGACTGTGTAAAGAGTCCCTCTGCTGTCCAATGGGTAAAGCGACTCTCTGCCCTCATTGCCACCTTTCTCGTTTACAGAACACATTACGGCAGCAGTTCTTTGAAGTGAATATGGGAGTTCAATCAAAGAGTCTGGGTCAGGCATAAGGCGAAGGTCTGAAGCCTCAACCATTGAGAGTCCAGTCACTGAGCTTCCATCTAGACTTGTTCCCTCTGCTAGAATGGGATCCTTTCTTAGCTCATCAAGAGTGTCTGCTGGATTGCAGGGTACAATCATGGCTTTCATTCGGCCCAAGATGTCCACGAATCGAAACTCAACATATTCTATCTGTTCAGACATCCGAATCACCACCAGTCGAC
The DNA here is from genome assembly GCA_048885865.1 of Candidatus Hermodarchaeota archaeon. Lineage (GTDB taxonomy): Archaea > Asgardarchaeota > Thorarchaeia > Thorarchaeales > Thorarchaeaceae > SMTZ1-83. The sequence continues at coordinate 2,400 of JBHLLF010000116.1, read as the reverse complement.
AAGATTCGGCTCATATTGCCCTATATTTAAGATGTTCCAGCTGGAGTGTTCAGCCCCAGAGTTCCTTATACCACGCCTCGGATTCGTTACCGAGTTCCAATCGTATTGAGCCACTGGCGACGCTTACTTCCTCGCCCTCTGAAATCTCAAAATTCAATGCAGCTATGCGAATGGCCTTCTTCTCCAAATGGACATTGTTGATGTTGCGAGCGTGAAGTCGAGCTTTCCTCTTCCCTCCATCCATGACCAAGAGAAGGTCTTCGTAGGAAAGATCACACTTCATCTTGAAGCCGTTGTCACGAAAGCTGCCCATGTGTATCACCAGATTATTGAACTCGGCTTTGATCTTCTCTGCTTTCATTTGTCATTCACATTTGCATCGCAGTTTTTGCTTCTTATGAATCTCTTCTTCAATGCCGGAAGATAGAAACCCATTTGATTTCATCAACATATTGTGACAATGTCAAGAAAAGGACTCCATATTGGCACAAGTGGTTGGTCATATGAGAGTGATTGGAAGGATGTGTTCTACTACTCAGGAAAATCCCTTCTTCAACAGTATCTTGCAATCTTCGAAACTGCGGAGATTAACTCAACCTTCTATGCTCTCCCGCAACCTAATTTCGTAAAGCATCTGACTTCGCTCAAAGAAGGCAAATTCTTCACGGCCAAGCTCCCCAAGAAAGTGACACATGACAGTCGGTTGAATCTATTGGGAGAAGGCGGCGAAGTACTGAAATCGTTCTTTTCACTGATGAGCCCGATTCAGAACAAGATCGCGGCTTTGCTCATTCAACTTCCTCCTTGGGATATATCGAAGATGGCGGACCTTGAAGCCTTCCTTTCGCAGCTCGACTCATCTTTTCGATATGCCATTGAGTTCAGGGATGAGAGCTGGCTGTCTCAGAAGATATCAAGGCTGCTTGAGGACTATGGGGTGGCCTACGTTATTGTTGATGAGCCCAAACTGCCAATTGATTTGCGTGTGACAACTGATTTCGCGTATGTGCGCTGGCATGGCCATGGAGTGAATCCGTGGTACAACTACCTCTACTCCGAAGAAGAGCTAATGGCTTGGAAGCCTCGTCTAGAAGATGTCATGAATCGGACTGAGTTGGTTCTAGGATACTGGAACAATCATTTCAGTGGAAACGCACCATTCAATGCACTACAGATGCTGCAATTAATGGAACATATCACACCACGCCAGCTCCAGAAGCTGAAGCTGATGGAGAATTTCCTCTCAATCAAACAGACTTCGCTTGAAGATTTCTGAAGAGCCAATTTGAAATGTCAATACTTTTATTCAACTATGACAGTAGCAAACTACTATAACAGTGTTATATGTGATGAGGGGAATATATTGAATGATAAGCAAAGAGCTTGGTACGTTATCGCTATTGGAGCAATACTTCTGGTGTCAGTTGTTCTTGTCCCGAGTTTCCTGGCACCAGGAAGTCAAATTGGTAGCGTTGATTATGTCAAAATCTCCGTGCTAGTGGATAATCACTCCAATGGAACACTTGAGGCTCCTTGGGGTCTTAGTATGCTGGTAGAAACAACTGATTTGGCTATATTATTCGATGCTGGGCCCCTAGCATATGCCTTGGAGAATAACTCAGTATCGTTAGGTATAGACTTGGAGTCGACTTGTGACTTCGCGGTGGTTTCTCATGAGCATCCCGACCATGTCGATGGGCTCTATTACATTTCAAGCATCCATGATAATCTTACAATGTACACACCTTACTATAGTGGTCAGACAAGATACTGGATGCATGATTTCTTCGCGATCGAAGTCGAAGACACTGCTGAAGTTTCATCTGGGATTGCTATTATCGGCATGGGCTTTGAACAGGCATTGGCCATCAATGTACAGAATCTGGGGTTGGTGGTCTTGGTTGGTTGCAGTCACCCGGGAGTTGAGGATATCGTTGCTAGAGCGATTGAAGTTACGAATGTTCGAGATGTCTACATGGTCATCGGTGGATTTCATCTGCTTCAGGCTAGTCAAGAACAGATTAGCGATGCCATTGATGCACTTATTCAGATGGGAACGGAAAACATCTACCCATTGCACTGCAGTGGAGATGGAGTGACCGATTATCTTGATTCGAACTATGCTGAAAACTATGGTGAAGCAAGCGTTGGATTCCAAATTGCTCTCGATGCAGCAAGCAACAACTAGGAGGAGTTAGGCAGGCATCCGATCAGCTGATTCATATTCCTGACAACGAAATGAAAGAGAAAAAAATACACTGAGGTTTGATTCTTGTGTTTATAGGACATTATGGAATAGCTCTAGGTCTAAAGAAATATACCCCGGAAATATCACTTGGCTTCCTCTTTATCGCTGTGCAGCTGGCGGATATTGCTTTCTTCATCTTCCTTCCCTTGGGA
>JBHLLF010000115.1:0-3218 GCA_048885865.1 Candidatus Hermodarchaeota archaeon | reverse complement strand
CCGCTTGGATCTTTCCAAACATCAGTATTCAGATAGGCAACAAAGAGCGGCTTGCTAAGCCCAGGTCGAGTAATCCACATGATAAATGGTCGATTTATCAAATAGGGAGGAGCATCCGAGATTGCGGTTCCAAGCATCGCCGCCACTGCGGCTACGCTCTTGACTCTGTAACCCTCTTGATTCATCTTCAGTTTCGTTTGTTGGAGAGCCTGTTGAATGAAATAGAAAGGGAACCGATCCTGTGGAATCATTAACTGCAAGTTGATTAGCCACTCCAATTCGCCTTCTTCATTCAAGTCAATCATAGGAAACACAATTGCCTCATAATCCCGTTCCACTGGAGTCATGTTTTGTAGGATTTCTTCGACATACGTGACCATATCGAACCCGGATGGGACCTTATCAGCCATCATCAAATAGACAACATCTTGGTCCCCTGTTTCCAGAGCCACGACAAGATTGGTGCTTCCTCCCACAGTATTGAACGTGAATCCTGTATCCATTCTGACTCCTGGATACTTGTTGCCATCATCTGTAACTACAGATGTTTGCATCCCTTTAACCAGCCAAAGACCGAGCAAATCAAGCTTGGCTGCGGCGCCAAATCCATTCTCATCGAAGGGGTCGAGTTGGACATCAAAATCGTGTTCCTTCAGCCACTTGTTGACCACTTCAATATCAATGTGTGCGACACACTCGATTTCTGTGATAGTTGGAATCTCTTCTCTGCAGGGAGTATAGAATCTATCTAGGAAATCTCGTTGGATGATCTTGACTGGGTTCCATCCTGAGGAATCTATGACGAATTCTTCAGCTTCCTTGAGCGCTGCTGCTATAGGATAGGTCACTATGGTAGATGTCTTGTCTGTGAGGTCCTCCTCATCCGTCATGAGTTTCTCCTCCGAGTGACAAAAGCTGTCACACTGTCTTTTGAGTCTTCAGGCAAATGAACGTGCAAGTCAGGGTCAATATGCAATGCCGAATACCGACATATGTCGGTAGAGTTCATAAATGATTAATGTGACTTGTCTAGGTATGCCGCTATTCGAAGTTGTATTTAGAGTGAAGTATGACAATCCCCTCAGTGAGATCACGAAAGACAATCCTGCAGTCAAGATCTTTCAGTGGTGTAATGATCGCCATGACATCATGGAACTTGTCCTGCCGAAGAAAGAAGACTATGGACAAATACGTAGTGACATGTCAAAAGCAGTGGAGATAGTAGATGAGATACATAATGGTGCTAACACGCATGTCATCACCAGAATGTGTGCCTGTGGAGGACCGGGGACAGTACAGAACTATCTCGGCGATCCTAGTCTGTTATTGATACCGCCAATCGCCTATGAGAATGGCTGGGAACATCTTAGACTGATTGCATTTAAACACGAGAATGCCAAGAAACTCCTGGAGAAGTTGAAGAATGATGGTTTTCAGGTGGAAATCATTAGAAAGAAGCCATTTGATGGTTATATCGCCAGCTCTCTGACGCTCACAACTGATGCATTGTTTTCCGGATTAACAGAAAAGCAGGTACACGCGCTTCTGACAGCTTACGCTCAGGGGTACTTTAGATTTCCCAGAGGTTCAGACCTTCAGACAATTGCATCTAAAGAAAAAATCTCTAGAACGACCTTTCTGGAGCATTTGAAGAAAGCTGAGAACAAGATAATCACGGCATTAATTCCACATATCCAGCTGTTTCGCCGTATTCCTCAGGAACGAAAAGACGCCTTGGGAATTCTTTGTGAAGCTAGCTAGGCAAGTCTGCCAAAGATCATAGGATGTCTTATTGCCGCTATTCGAAGATCCGATTTATCGGATAAATGACATCCTATGAGCTGCAGCAAGTGCGTCTGACTTTCTCCGTTCCAGTTCGCGAAGCGCCTTTTCTTGAGCTAGATGCTTACGAATCTCTCTAGCTTTCACATCTTCTTGGACTAGCTGCTCGGATCTGGCAGCTTCATCGCACTCGATGAGTTCAAGGAGTTCTGCCTCTGAGATTGTTTGTTGCTTTGTTGTGCATGCCATTTCTATCACAATTACTACTGAGTCTAGAAATGGCATAACCTTTGCACCGACACATGACGGGAGTCCATCCGAATGCGTTAGAACGAGCTGTAATATACTCGGGCTGCTCTTTAGACTATGATTGGAATGAGAGCCTCACAAGTTCAGATCTATGCCATTCTGAGCGTCTTCTTTCTTGTGGGCACTACAATTGTAGGAAAAGCAAATACAACCGCGCAGAGTCAAGTTGCAACCTACTGGTACACTGGTGAGAGTTTCGATGTGAACGAGGAAGATGATTGGATTCCTTTCTTTTCATTGACCGATGTCCCACATTCTTTGCCCCTCAGAGGCTACATTTCGGACACTAGAAACTACTTCCTAGATTTTGGAGCAGTTGATTGGCTATCTGATTGGATTGAGTATCGCTATGAATTCTGGCCCGTAGCTGAGTATGAAAAGACGCTGATGGATGATGATGTTGTTGGGCAACTTGAGTATCTCTACGAAGCCATGACGGCTCGACTTATCAAACCACACTCCGATGTGGATGAGGCTAGAAACCACAGCGCATTGGACTACGTGAAGAGATTGGATGGGACGTATGACGTGTTTGTACCGCTCATCGTGATGTATGGCCTGGATGATATCTATGACGACTCCGGAATACGCGAGTGGGCAGTGCATCCTGATATCATTGAGAGTGCTCTGAACGAGGCGTTCCCTCTAATTGAATGGAACACAGAGCTTTTTTGGTATTATTATGAAAATGCTGCTGATTTCGCAGACCTGATGGAAGAAAAGACTGCAAACGAAGCAATCTGGATCGATGAAGACTATATCTCTCGATGCGATGTGATTCTACATGATATAATATCCACATATCCGGGATATGATGACTATGACTTCGTCTTGCCTACTTTGATTATGATTCAAGAGTACACATTGATGGCATCGCTCTATGATCCGCCTATTGCTGTTGGGGGACTGGGTCGTCTACCATCGATTTTCCCAGAGGTTGATTCATGGTGCTTGAACGGTAGAGCTGTAACATCATACTTCTATGCAGGGAATCCAGACCAGCCCCGTGCATCGATAACTCCTACCGTGGTTCACGAATTGGGACATTGCATTGGACAGACTGACATTCACACGGAATTTGGGTGGTTCACTGCATCGTCAAGCATAAGCACCATGGGCGCATATCA
>JBHLLF010000114.1:0-3409 GCA_048885865.1 Candidatus Hermodarchaeota archaeon | reverse complement strand
TCCTTGACAGCTTGTGCGATTCCATCAAATCCGTAACGCGTGTGAATCATACATTCAATAAAGGAGGTGGTACCAGTTCGAATCATCTCTGCCATACAGAGTTCCGCAGACACCCTCCCATCATCTTTTGTGAAGTTGCCCTGAAGGACCCACACATAGCTCTTCAACCAGTCAACAAGAGAAACATCATCTGCGCAGCCGCGGATTAATGCCTGTGCCAGATGCATGTGCGTATCAATCATTCCCGGCATGACTATCATATTATTGGCATCGATTACGAGCTCCGCCTTTTCCTTTGCAAGCTCATCAGTTTTGCCAACTCTAGTTATCTTCTGGCCTTCAACCAAAACTGAGCCATTCTTAATGATGCGACGTTTCACGTCCATTGTGAGGACGTATCCGTTCTTTATCAGAATCGAGTCCACTGACATGCTTACGCCTCCGACTCTAATCAGAAAGAGCGTACGACATAATGATTGTGGTCAGTATTGAGCCTATTCGGCGAGTCGAAACTCAACAGATACTTCAAGTCCCTTCTCAGGCTGGCCCTTCACTCGATCATGTACATCCAACCTAGCCCCATACTTCTCTGCTAGTCGATGCACAAGATGCAGGCCCACCCCGCCATATCTGCGACTAGCATCAAATAGTGCCTGTTTCTTAGAAACATTCAGGCCGGGACCGTTATCTGCAACGATCAGCTTGAACGCGTCGTGGCTAATCTTCCCACTTATCCAAATCTGCGGATCCTCCCTTGTGTTATGTCTAACGCCATTTTCTATCAGATTCCAGAGAAGCTGTGAGAGAGCCCCATCCGCAAAGACCTTGACTTTCTTTGGGATTCCAGTGAGATTTGGAGTAATGTTGTATTGACTCACGAGCAGCTCAATCTCTCCTTCCAGCACCTTCACCAGATCTGTGGCGATTACAGGGTCGGCTTTTGTTTCCTCGGCCTTTCTCACTTTGCCAATCAAGGTCAGACATCTGTGAGCTCCATCGAGGACATATTGCTTGGCTCGTACTATTTCTTCAGGAGTAGACTCTCGAGCGAGAAAGTCTCCTCCAGCTAAGATTAGCTGCATCTGGTTGCCAACATCATGCATGAGCAGGTCTAGCAGAAATCTTGATTCATTCTCTGCGGCCTTTAAGGCAGACACATCTGTGAATATTGCAAAGCTTCCTGTGTAATTGCCTTCTGGGTCGCGGATTGGTCCAGCCGATGCCATAGCGGGAATAAGGTCTCCAGCCCTTGATACAAGAGTTGTTTCGTAGTGTTCTACCTCACCCCTTCGTCTTGCATCAGTGCGCATCTTATACTTCTCTTCAGCTACGTCATGAAATATCGTCGTCCCATGTTTGCCTAGAAGCTCATCCTGCTTATAGCCAAGCATTTCATTGAGAGCTGCATTTGTATATACGATTATGCCATTCTCATCATCTATTCCCATTCCCGCAGTCATGGTTTCGACCAGTCGCCGATAGTTGTGCTCCGACTCCTCAAGTCTGCGTCTATCATCTTTCTGTTCCGTTATGTCCATTACCTGCGTGATAGACTTGGTTGCACCATTCTTACCTGTCATTGTAGTGACATGAATACGAACATCTCTTGCACTACCATCACCTTTTCTGATTTTGAACTCGTATGAGGGAGGTACATCTTCCCCGATTTGTCGCTTCCTGTATCTCTCAGAAACCAACTCTAGACTGTCAGGATGAACAAGGCTGCGGAAATCAATCCCTATAAGGTCAGCTCGCCTTAATCCAACAATGTCACATAGTTTATCGTTCACATATTCCAGTCTGTATTTGTCATCGATGATTGCGATTCCGCTGAAAGTAGAGTACTCCACTATGTACTCAAGAAGGTCTTTTCTTTCCTCTACCTTCTCTTCAAAGGCCGCACGCCTTGACAAATCAACTATGTAAGCAACAAATCCGATTAGTTTGCCCTCATGTTCTATCTTATCAGAGTAGATTTGTGTCGGAACCTGGACATTGTCCTTTCTGATGAGGCGTAGACTCAATGATTTTGGCTTTTCACCTGCTTCCAGCTGTACAAGACCTCTATGAACTAGATCAATCTGCTCCTCAGCCACTAGTGTGTCAAGATGTATCCTATCATAGACATCTTTCATCTCCAGCTTGAGGAGTTCCAACGCACTATCATTTGCATATCTAAGATTCAGGCCTGCATCAAATTCAAGAACTGGAATAAGCATATCATCTGCGACTTCTCTGAATCGTTTCCTTTCTTTATCCATCGTTTCCACAATTCCGAATCAAGCGTACCATTGGCATTCATCTAATTCCACACGACTTCCAGCGACACCGGGGTCATCAAAGCTACTTATACCTGCACCGGATTGGTCTCATTACTTCAATTCATAATACTTGAGCGTTATTTGGACAGATAAAACAAACTTCCAGAAAGGTAACAACTTAAAGGGTGAACTACCTCGGGAAGGAGGGTCGCACGAGAGAGAACGGAGAGTATAGATGACTTGAAAAGCCTACTCGCAATCGATGTTGACAAATGCACAGGTTGCAGAAACTGTGAACTTGGTTGTTCAACAGCTCAGACCAAAACCTTCAATCCTGCAAGGTCACGAATCACGATTCTCAAAAATGAGGCCGAGGGCACAATCGTACCAATGGTCTGTCTGCAATGCGAAAAGGCACTATGTGTGGATGCATGTCCTACAGGTGCGATAGTGAAGAACGAACATGACATACTCTATGTGCACAGTGATGATTGTATAGGCTGTGGGAACTGCGTCACAGCCTGCATATATGGTGGCATTGAGATTGACACGATCACCCGCAAAGCCATCAAATGCGACCTGTGCTGGGGACAGCCAGCCTGTGTCGAGGCGTGCGACTATGGAGCCATAGAACTCGTGGGCACAAAAGCGGATGATTTCACGAAACGTGCCAGAGGAATCAGCGTCCTATCTCCATTCTATAGCCATGAAGAACAGGAGGTTGAGCCATGACATTTCCATACAAAGGATACGCAGGATATTATGCAGAGGTTGACCTCAACAAGGGCAAGGTACACAAACGCGAGATGGAGAAAGAATGGGCAAGACTGTATCTAGGTGGCACTGGAGTAGCAGCAAGAATACTCTGGGAAGAAACTGGACCAGAAACTGACCCGCTCTCTCCGGAGAATGTTCTCATTGTAGGGACTGGACCCCTCACTGGAGTCATGTTCTCGCCATCTGGTAGAATGATGTTTGCTTCGAAAGGACCGCTTACTGGTGTCTGGGCAGAATCCCACGTGGGTGGTTTCCTAGGGCCTGAGATTAAATACGCAGGATATGACTTTGTAGTCTTCAAGGGTCGTTCACCAAAGCCAGTCTATCTCTTTCTGCGAGATGGAGAAGCTGAGCTGCTTGATGCAGGTCAT
>JBHLLF010000113.1:0-3673 GCA_048885865.1 Candidatus Hermodarchaeota archaeon | reverse complement strand
TGGAACTTTCCCGCTTGTTTCAGCGAATAGACTCGATAGAAGCTCAGTCGTACCAACAGGGACAGTACTCTCCACAATCACAAGACAATCACCTGTTGCTTTGGACGCTATATCTGCAACTGAATTCTCAAGGTACCTTGTGACAGGCTTATTGTTCTCATCTATGGGGCTGGGTAGACAAAGCACAAAGACATTACTGTCTGTGATATCATCATAAGAAGTGTCGAGGATTATATCTGAAAGATGTTTGTCAGCAATCTGCTGAAGGTTCTTTTCTTTCATCCGGATTTTTCCCGTTTTAAGCTCGGATATTAGCTCCTCATTTGTGTCTATACCAGTTATAGCCAGTCCACTTCTCTTATAGAAGAGTGCAGTAGGAAGTCCGATATAGCCGAGTCCTACTATCGCGACTTTCGCTTTCTTGCTCTCAATTTTGCTCAGGAGCTTTTTGTGCCCGCTCAAATGGATATGCCTCCTCTCATCCTCCAAGGCACCTGTCCATGTCCTTAAAAGTTGCCTATGGGAGAAGAACCGAGTTGGCAGTTTCATATTCCCGATGGTGGTTAGAGAACATGCTGAACCTCACAGGTGATGAGATTGAAGATCTCATTCGCAGGGTTATTTCCTATGGCCCCCCACAATGGGTGTCTCAGGATGATACCAGTAAATCCCTGGAAGTTCTTGGTTCCCTGTTTCATAATGGTCCGTTGATCGAGGCGAGAGCCATCCAAGTTGCAGCCGGACGCCTGGAATGCAGAACTGTGGATTTGAGCTGGGTTAATACTCAAAGAATGTCCACTGAATCAATTCAAAGAGAGGTCATTATGTTCAGTAAGGCGGTCGATGTGCTTCTGACTGCTTTTGTGGATGTTGACACGTTCGGTGCTGGCCGCCGTATAGTAGAGCAGCTTGGTGCTGTTTCAAGAGTACCACTTGTCAGCCTATCAGATGACATCTATGCCTCTCAATCAGCTCTAGCTGTGACCTCTGCATTATGGAAACATCTAGGCGACCTAAGAGGGAAGAACATCGCGGTTTCTTGGGGATTTGGCTCAAATCACGTTTTGCCTTCCGCCGCTCACAGTCTGTGTCTATTGGGAGCATCTCTAGGAGCAAACATCAGAGTAGTTTCTCCGAGTGACTTTCCTCTATTGAATCGAGTCCTTCGAGAAACTCAAGACCGCGCCAAGACTGCTGGCGGAACCTTCAAAGAGTGTCATGATTTCGATTCCTTTCATGATGTGGATGCAGTATATGCGATGAATTGGTGCCGATTAGATGACTTCAATCGCCCGGAGAGGAATTCTGAACATGCATCTAAATACCGGGATTGGCATTTCACCAAGGATGTTTTGCCTCAAAACGCCCTTTTTGTCACAAGCCCGCCTATCCAGACAGAGCTTCTTGCAAGCCGCGAGTTGATAGATAGTGAGAATAACCTCACCACCGATTTATTCGCTTGGACCGTGCAGGCACTTCTAGCATCTATCTCATATGTAATCGATGAAAACGCACGGCATTCCGTATTGCTCTAGAATCAGCCATCATGGAATCAACAGACCTTTTATCATGAATCGCTATTGTGCTCCAGGACAATGTGGAAGATTTATCGACCCGACTCTATTCGGGTGTGGAAAGAAGCAGAAGTAGTGCGTCGACTAAGAAGATACAGGCATATCATAGACCAAGAGCGATATGCCAAGTTCCTGCTCGCAAAGGATATCCTCACCAACCTATCTCTTGATTCTCCCATGGATGCGCTTTGGAAGGAGCACAGGGTGCTTTCAACCAAGCACTCTGAATATGTCAAACAGGTTGACTCCGGAGATGAGCGTAGTGTTGAAGTTCTGCCCACAGAGCGGTCGTTTCTTGATCTCAAGATTGAACTTGCAAACCGAATTCTTCAGGACTGCCATTTCTGTGAACGGAAATGCGGAGCAGATCGTACTATGGATGACAAGGGTTGGTGCAAACTGGGCAGTGAGTCTCGGGTTTCATCTGCTTTCCTCCATTCTGGCGAAGAAGCGCCCCTAGTTCCCAGCGGTACCATATTCTTCGCATCCTGCTGCTTTGGTTGTGTCTTTTGCCAAAATGATGATATCTCCACCAATCCAAACTCGGGTCAAGTCATAAGCACGAAAGAACTAGCAATCCTTGCTGATACGCTGTTCAGAGATGGAGCTCTGAACATAAATTATGTTGGCGGAGATCCAATACCCAATACCCATACAATACTCGGTTCAATGGGGCATCAGACATCCAATGTGACTCAACTTTGGAACTCCAATCTCTACTGTTCTGAAGAAACTATGAAACTACTTGTAGATGTATTTGATGTCTGGTTGCCTGACTTCAAGTATGGCAATAATGAATGTGCAGAGAGATTATCCGGTGTCAAGAATTACTTCGATGTGGTTTCACGTAATCATTCAATGGCCTATCAGTATGGAGAGGTGATAGTCCGGCATCTCGTTATGCCTAATCACATTGAGTGCTGCACATTTCCCATCCTCGAATGGATTTCCGAGAATTTGCCAAACTGTATGGTGAATATCATGGGTCAGTATCGACCTGAGCATAGAGTTCGAAGGGAGCGAGATAAATTTCCCGAGATATCGCGAAGAGTAAGCCGAGAAGAGATGCAGATTGCTCAGGCCAAAGCGGATGCCCTTGGTATCTGCTGGAGACCAGTGAGCTAGAACTCCATGCGTCATGTCATAACATTCTAAAGAATGGCCTTTATTCACTCTCTAACATGTGTCTTGCAGTTCCTGGCTTAGTTGAGAGCATCGATGAGGACTATGCAGAAGTAGATTTCGGAGGTGTTCGAAAGAGGGTATGCATTGCGCTACTTCCAGGACTAAAGACTGGCGAATATGTCATTGTCCATACTGGGTATGCCATTGAGCGATTGAAACCGGAAGAGGCCAAGAAGCGTCTTGAACTGTGGGAAGAGATGGCTCAGATGGCTGATGAAACTGAATAGACTGCGTATCCAGACCTTCAGAAAATGCTATCAAGTCATTCACTGATGGCTCGTTTGAGCACAAATGACAGACACGCTTGAATCAATTATGGCTGAGCTAAAATCTCGTATCAACACTGAGGACACAGTCACAAAGATATCTCAAGAAGAGATTGAGGCTCTAATTCCAAATACCGTTGTTGTCATGCCTGCCGGAGGGAAGGGCACCAGAATACGTGCGGAGACTCAGAGCGAGGGCATAAACAAGGTGATGATCAGCATTGATGGAACGGAGAGCATGATAGAGAAGGCAATCAGTGATTATGCCTCCATTGGGATTTCCAAGTTTGTTGTGCTTACGGGGTTTCTCGCTGAAGAGGTTGAAGAGCATCTTGGAGATGGTGCTAGGTGGGATGTTGAGATTCGCTACTCTCAGGATCCCGGAGGAAGAAAGGTCGGAAATGCAGGAGCCATTCTAAATGCTCTCAATAACGGCACAATCGATGATTCGTTGACTGCCATTGTGCACAATCCTGATGACATGATTATTGGACTACCCCATCCTTATGGTGAATTGTTTCTTGAAGGACATCTGAAGGGCAAGAAGAACGGCTGTATCAGTACTTTTGTGGTGGTGCCTGAAACACCCTTCCAGTATTCAGGGATGATTATCAACAATGGCAAAGTGTCTGACATTGCAAAATATCC
>JBHLLF010000112.1:0-3847 GCA_048885865.1 Candidatus Hermodarchaeota archaeon | reverse complement strand
TGGCTCTTCTTATCCTTTCAAAAGGAGAGGGTACGGGTTCGGGATTGCTCCTTACAGTCATGGGCATAACTGCTTTCCTATCTATGTGGATAAGCAACACAGCTTCAGCTGCAATCATGATTCCAATAGCCCTCGCGGTTATCTCTCGAATTCGGAACATGGAAGTTCAAGCGAAATACGGGAAAGCGCTGGTCTTGGGAGTAGCATATTCCGCCACACTCGGCGGCGTAGCAAGTCTAGTAGGGTCTCCGCCAAATCCACTTGCAGCTACATACATCACGTCCTTTCTGGGCGTTGAGTTCTCATTCATGAGCTGGCTGCCCTTTGGAGTGCCTGTTGTTCTCATCATGCTGCCGCTCATATGGCAATGGATACTCTTTAGATTTAAAGTACCGAAGGCTATTGACGAGATTCGTGATTTGAAGGATGTTTCACTCAAGGAGTATCTCAAACTCGGCCCTCTGTCAATACAGCAAAAGCTAGTTGTTGTAGTTTTTGCCAGTGTTGTCACTTTATGGCTCACAGAAACGATTCCTGACTTTGTGGCATCTTTCATCGGATGGAGTGGACATGGCATCCACAGTTCAATAGTTGCTCTAATAGGTGGTTTATCGCTGCTCATTCTTCGCCTTTTGGATGAGAAGGATGTTTCATCCGAAATAAACTGGGGATCATTGATGATATTAGGAAGCGGCATTGCGCTGGGGGGTGCAATGATTGATACTGGCCTATCGACCTTTCTTGCTGGTCAGATGAGTGGCCTTCTGGTATTGCCCGCGACACTGGTTATAGTCGTTATAGGCGTCATAGCAGTGCTTGTTACAATGGTTGCATCAAACACTGGAGCGGCAGTTATTCTCATTCCAATAGCTATACCCTTAGCCACGGGATTGGGGATTGACCCAGTCCTGATCACAATGATCATCGCAATCGCAGTATCAATGGACTTCGCGCTTCCGACAGGAACGCCTCCGTCTACAATTGCATATAGTACTGGAAAGGTGGAGATGAGAGAGATGATAACAACAGGTCTAGTAGTAGACTTGATGGCTGTTTTAATCATCACAATCCTAGTCGTGTGGCTCTGGGGAATATTAGGGCTTGTTATCCTCTGACTGGTGGTACAATTGGCAAATTCACGGCAGGTTTAAATCGAATGAACAGCCCAGCACCAATTCGTGACTAAGGATGAATTGGTTGGCAAAAATAATCGCTGGAAATGCTGATGAGTACTCGAAGGCAAAGCTTGTTAAATATGGGATTGGAACTCATCCTGGCCCTCGAGCAAAGATTGCATTGAGCAAGGGTAGGATAACGTTCAAGGCTGACCTAGATTTTGAGAAAGTATTCACACGGGCATACGTCAAGGGTGCACCAGAAGGCAGTCATAAGATCAAAGGGATTGTGAGAAGCTACACTGATCGTATTGCAGAATTTGACCAGATAATGATGCCTTTGTCCTGGAAACGATCAAAGGGAAAACTGGCTAGCATATATAATGCCAAGCTAGATGAGGTGGCGCCTCTCGAGCATATTCGCGATTTAATTAATGTTGATGGACCTACAACTTTCTTCCTTGTATCATTGAATCCACGAGATGGCACAAAGCCATGGAAGGTTGCTACAAAGACTTCATTTCCGAAGGGAGGAGCTCCAGGAGAAGATGACGATGAGGAGGAAGGCTCGAAGGAGAAAGATCCTGTCTTCACTAAGGGGGCTCTAGCAAATACGCCGGAAATTCTGGATTATGTACTTGGGGAAGTCATACCCGATCTCAAAGAAAAGGTAGGCCCTAATTGCAAGAAGTTATCGGTTGTTAACACAATCGTCATTGAGGATATTATACCCCCAGATGACCCCGGTCTTTCTTTCGCTGAGAAGAGAAAGCTCGCAAAGAAACGTGGCAAGATAATACGAAAGATCACTATCGATGATGAAGAACATGTAAACGAGGTCGACTTCCTTGTTTGAGCGATTGACCGTGACCTTTTTATTGCTACGTCCATCGGCGGAGGCGAACACGTCCAGAGAGAGGTCAGACTAATGTTGCAGAATGCACTATCAAACCTACTCACAGTTTCTCTAATACTCATCTTTTTCGGGATCTTTGCTTTCGGTTGGCTTGTTGTTCACGTAGAACACAGTCGACACCGGTCAACTGTGAAAATTGCACTTGCATTGATTCTGGGCGCAGTTCTGATTGGATTTGGTCTTCATTTCTTTCTTATAGCCACAGGGATTTAGTCCAAAAACTAGACATTCCAATGCGTATGATTTGTTTCATCATCGACGTTCTATTGGTCCACATAACACATATTTGGCCTCTTCTTGAGTTCTCACTGTTAGACCATCCGCCTAACCATGCAAATCGCCTGATAGAGGAGTTCTCAGTTGCTACAAGATCCTGATCTCGAGAAACTTGCAGTAGAATCTCGCCAGAGATTGGTTCAGGAGTTTGCAGAAACTCATGCGGATCTTCGTGAGCGATCACGCAGAATCCCCACTAGCGAGGCTCAGCAACTTGCGGAAAATCTGTCCTGTCCTTTTCAGATAGCCACTCTAGCCTACCTCATCGATATGGATGGAATTTTGAGTGCAAGAGAAGCAGCAAATCTATTCTCAGCAGAACTTGAGCGTCTTGCAACTGTTGGTGAAGAGGTTCCCAACCTCCCTGGAAACGTCATGGAGTTTGCCCTTGCGGAAGGACGATGGATCGAATATATCTATGGCAAGTTCATCAGGGAAATGGAAGTAAAGGTTCGGGAGTTGGCCAATGCAGAGGGGTTCTTGGAAGAGGAATCACCTGCAGTTGAGAAAGCAGTTGCGCTCATATTGTCTCGTAGCAAGGTAGCTGAAACATTCGTCGCACCTCTTGTGGAAGCATGGTTGAGTGAACACAAGAAGTCCACCAGTGAAGATATGTTGATGCTGGTAGGTCCCGCCCTTACAAAATGGAAAAAGAGCACGCTTAGGGGAAAACTGTCACATCTACAGAGACGTAGTCAAGCATTCTTCAGAAAGCTTAGTGTGATTCTCTCTTCAGACACTTCAGAGTCCGCCACAGTCGACCTCTGGACAAAAAGACTGAATGAATTGGTTGAGGCATTAGGAAAGCCGCTGAATCAGATGTCTATTAATGCAGCTGCACATCTTTTAGTACACATCGCCCCAAGGAAAATCGGGAGAGGTGACAAGTCTCCTTACGTCGCTGTGAGTGCAGCGTCAACAAGAGGCAACAAAGCTGAACCGGACCTCAGCTCTCCGTTTGATTTCTTGGAACGCGATGTTCTTCTGGCTAAGAGGCGACCTGTAGACGACCGGAATCAGTTCCTGAGAGATAGGATTGGACGCGTCCTCCGATTTCTGCAACATCAGGGAAACACTGTTTCCGAGGGAGTTGAGCATGCACTAAAGGAACTTGAAGATCGATTGCACCTGAAAGCTGTTCCCATGGACGAACTCGTAGAAAAATGCCAAGCGGAGCTCGCTAGTGTTTCGGTGGACATGCAGGAAGAAGTTGCTGTCAAGCAGTTACTCAACTACATCACTATTTACGCCTACGGAGAGATGCCACCATCATGACTAATGAGGCGCTATACTGGCTTCTGGATATCGAAGCCTATGACTTCAACATCGGGGTTCTAAAAGACACCGATTTGAAAGGGAAGGCTCTAATGGTTTCCCGTCAGCTATGGTCCATCATTCGTGAGGACAAGGTTCTGTCAGTGTTGTTAGGACCTGGCATTTTCAAAGGTACTGCAGTCAGTGGTAACATTCGTGTTGATGTCGTCGAGAAGCTTGCCGCACTTATTTTTGACCCAACTCAGATGAGGTACGACGAACCCGT
>JBHLLF010000111.1:0-3962 GCA_048885865.1 Candidatus Hermodarchaeota archaeon | reverse complement strand
TCCATGAAAAGGAAACTCCTGTCGATGCGAGCTGAGATATCACTCCTCGATCCTGACGGCACCCTGCTCTGTACCATCAACAAGAAGCTGATGGCTGCCAGACCCATCTATGAGGTCAAGCGTCCTGATGGAACTCTGGTGGGTAGGGGTAAGAGGCCCATGATTGCATTCCGTGGCTCAGTTGATTTCTATACACCTCAAGAAGAGCATATCTACAAAGCTCAGGGTGGTGTAACGAAGTGGAATTTTCAAATCACAGACCCGAAAGACAAGAAGAAGGTCTATGCAGAAATCAAGAAGGCAGACAGGTGGCGTGATGTCTTTGCACCTGCGTTCAACTTCAAGGATCGATATGTGATTAAGATTGAAGACCTAGAAGCTGATCGGTTGATGCTCTTGTCATATGCCATCATAATAGACAACGTCTATCATGACAAGTAGATTGAACTCAGGAAATTTGGAAGTCACGAGTCAGGTTGGACTGATTGGTCCCGTCCGAAGAAGATGTAGAACAGAACTATGCTCAATCCATAGAGTATCACGGCTATTAGAAATGGCACTCTCAAGAAACCCATAGCTAAAAGCCAACCACCAATATTCAGACCGATTCCTCGAGCAATCGAGTCGCCCGTGTTAATTACTCCCATTGCTGTTGAGCGTTCTTCCTGCGAACAGCCCTCCATATAGAAGACATCCATCACCGGCCATGCAATATTCATGAATAATGCACGTCCCACAAACCCAACGATTGCTATGTAAAGCACTGGTGACCAAGAGAGTATCAGGAGAAATGGAATGGATAGGACTTGGGACCAGATTATAGTGCCAAGCTTACCAAAACGATCTACAATCGCTGGTGAAGCAAAGTTACCACCCGCCAAAACCACTGTATTGATGGCGAATATAATACCGATAGTGGTAGCATCAGCCTCAAAAGCTAGACTGAAGAACACGTTGAAAAATTGAATAAACAAGCCAGCACCAAGACCAGATACCGTCCAAGCCAGGGCATATCTTCCGATGAATCCTCGATTTTTTACGTTGCCAAAGTTGAAGCTCCCACTCTGTTGTGGAATATCATCCGTTCTCATAGGTATTATCGTTAGAACTGCTAGCGCTAGAGGAATCAGGGCTATCCAGAGTGAAAATCTGTAAGCTGTCAGTAGATCAACTGCAATGCCCAGATTAGCCCAAATGGTTGGCAAGAAACCGCCAGTCAACGAACCCAATAGACTAGCGAGCAGAAAGAAAGCAAAACGAACACTAAACACATGGACTCTTTCTTCCTCAGTTGTGATACTTACTGTATATGGTTGCCAACATACTCCGGTGAAACCATAGCCAACACCGTAGAGAAGCTGGGAGAGCAAGAGAAGGGGTGGAAAGAGTGTGGAGTACTGCATGTAAGTCCCAATGAAGACGGCAACATATCCTGCAAGGAGAATCTTCTTCCGAGAGTGTCTATCTGCTATCATTCCAGCCAGAACTGCAAGTCCGCCTGACAGGAATATGGAGATTGACAGGAACATGCCAAGAAAGTCTTCTCCGAATCCTGCCTCAAGTAGATAGAGATTGAAAAGCACATCATTGATACCATAGCCAAAGGCCCAGAATGCCCAAGCTATAATGGTCAGACGGGCATCTCGGCCAATAAGCCTCAGCTTGTCAAAATATTGAAGTCTTTGAGTTTCAATCGACACCATGTAGTCTCCAGTGGACGAGGATTATCCAAGCAGATAGTTATACTCTTCTCCCAGCGCAGGTTGCAGTGTGTTAGGAGGAATAGCTTTTAAACCAAAACAAGAGTCCGTTGATTTAGGAGTGCCTCAGTAGCATAGCCTGGTGGTGCGGCTGACTTGTAATCAGCAGGTCGCGAGTTCGAATCTCGCCTGGGGCTCCACTTCTTCTTAAGACGCGGGTTTTGACTACTTATCTTCCCATCTCATCCCACATTTATGACACACATAGAGAAACCTAGCTCGAACACCAAAGGTTCCCGGAAACATCTCCCTTCCAATGTCAGACTCTTCACAGTTAGGACACTTCACCGTTCGTGTCAAGTCCATCACCTATCGAAAATCTTCAATTGTATGCACTTATCGGGCTATATTCAGATTTGCATCTAAGCAGGGATATTACTTGTATTACATTCTCTTGGATGCGACCTCGAGAGCAACTATCAGGTCTAGCTTCTTTCCTGTCAGGAAATTGATAGTGGCACCACCACCCGTACTGATGTGAGTGATTCGATTTTCAAGATCCTTCTTTTGTGCCATGGCCCCCATATGACCACCACCGACAACAGTTATGCCTTGGCAATCTGCAATTGCATCTAGGATTTCTGATGTCCCATTTGCAAAAGCATCTTTCTCAAAGAACCCCATCGGGCCATTCGCGAACACAACTGCTGAACCCCGGATTGTTTCAATGTATTTCTTGGTTGTCTTTGGACCGATGTCGAAGAATGGGTCACCATTCATTTGGGAAAAGTCACACTCGAATCGTTTACCATCCCGTTCCACTGCCGCATCTTCAGGAAGAATGATGACATCTGAGTACTCTTCAAGGATTTCCTTTGCGGTATTAACTGCATCTTCAAAGCCCTTGATTGGTTTGGAATATTCCTCTGAAACAAGTCCTTTGGCGATTAGAAACAAGGTAGCCAACAGACCGCCAAGCAAGGCGTTGTCTACTCTGTCAGCAGCCAAGAGCTTTGCGAGTATTTCCACCTTGTCTGCGACCTTTGCACCTCCAAGGACCAGAGTCCAAGGATGCTGATCTGTTGCAGTGGCATCAGTGAGTGTACGAATCTCCTTTTCCACCAATCTCCCTGCTACGGATGGAAGTACTGTAGTGAAACCAACAATTGATGCTTGAGACCGGTGCGCTGCACCAAATGCATCGTTGACAAACAGGTCAAAGAGAGGATAGAGTTCCTGGACAAGTGGTTCCTCAGCAACCTCCTCAGGAGGAGCCTTCCTCAGCTCACCGTCGAAGTATCTCACATTCTGAAGAACCAGAATCTCGCCGACCGCAACTTTCTCTATTGCGGCTTTTGCCTTGTCACCAAAGATGTCATCGACAAAGAATGCCTTTAGACCATGCTTTCTCAGAATGTTGGTATGAGCCTCAAGGGATATGAAATCATCACTGCCTGGACGGCCTTGGTGTGCCATCAGGACCGTTTTGCTTTTGCTGAGTTCCCTGAGTGTCGGGAGGATTGCGACTATCCTCGAATCGTCTGTAATCTCTTTGGTTTCTGGGTCGACTGAACAATTCATATCCACACGAATCAGAACGCGTTTTCCAGCAAATTCTACATCATCAAGAGTCTTGAATTGGAGGCTCAAGTCACATCACCGTGTCACTCTGAAACACGGGGGGAATAAAGAGATTTTCATCGAAAGTTGATTGATTCACCATTCCCCAAGTGCTATTGACCTTATTAGGGCTGAGAGAAGTGGCCCCTCAGGATATTTGACGATTGTATAGTATCTGTCTTTGTTCCTGAGTGACAGGGCTATTTCTTCCTCCTGTCCGATTGTGAGGAGAATACGTATTGCTTCAGGTGTCCAGTCTGTCACATTGATTGGCCCTGACAGATTGGTCTGGCGAAGGAGTTTCTCAAATCTTGCCCCTTGACCCTCTTGAACGGTAAGACCAAGAGACTCTACAACACGACTCTTCTCATCAATTCCTAGGTCGGAAAAATGTGGGTCAAGTGTCATGGTTCTAAGTAGGACTCCGTTCCTATTATATCCATACCAGTTTCAGTGGGCTTCGGATGAGAGGCTGTGTTCATATTCGGGTTGGCATTCAATCTCCTTCTCCTTCCTTCGCCAATACACCGCCCAAAGGCCACTTTCCGATCTGTGAAGGAATACATACTTGTGGGGCTTGAGCTTTCTCGCTAGATTGACTGCATCAAGCATCTCTTCAAATGCTTCTGCGAGCTTGTACAC
>JBHLLF010000110.1:0-4039 GCA_048885865.1 Candidatus Hermodarchaeota archaeon | reverse complement strand
GCTGGTTTGACCATCGTCATCTTGACACGAGGAGCGATTTCTTCAGCAATTGTGCTAACGTAGGGCCAACAAGCAAACTCACAGTAGATCTTCCCACGATTCTTGGACTCCTCGTACTGAGGACAGAAAGGGTGGTCTGCGACAGCGCGATGGTCACTCTCCCAAGTGACCTTCATCTTTGCACCCATTATATGACCAATTATAATCCATGCATCCATGGCATCTTCCAATGTGTCATCCAAATCAAGACGCTCTTTCATTTCTCCAGCAGCATGTTCGCCAAGACGTTTGAAGATCTCAGCAACAGCCTCGAGCCCCGCGACACCAAATCGTTCCTCCATCACTATAGGGACTTCAGTTATCAATCGGAGCATGTTCTTCTGAAGCTCACGAGCTTTGAATCCAGCTGGAATGATCCCTTTCACAGCTGCGGTCTTCATCAAACCCATATTTTCATCCCCACCATGAGTGCGGTTTCGAGCACTGAAGGACTTGGCTAATGAATCTTCGCGTTGAATATTAGGGTAAGACCATGACGAGCATCCTATGCATATGTAATCATGCTAAGCGGGCTGTTGGGGGCAGTGCCCTGATTATAGGTACTTCGCATTAGGTCAACAACATCAAGATGCGATTCAAATGACCATCTGATGAGTACTACTCAGCTATGACTCGTTTCGAACCCTTCGAATAGCGAGAAAGGTGATGAATGAAAGAGTCAAAGCAGTAATGAAAAGATACGTGACTATCTCTACAGGGATTGGGGGTGTAGAGCCCGTGGGGGATATATCAGTGAAACCTTGAGCACTCATCCAGAGCACAGTGAACCCATACCGAGCTACATCGATTGTGATACTGTTTCCAGTTGGGTTAACAACTCCCTTATTCACACCGTCTTCATACAAAAGCATCGAATCCGCATACTGAAGATTCAATCCAGAGCGTTCCAGCATTTCAGTGAGACTCCCGGTGTATTGCAGTGAAGTACCACCCCTGTTGGCAAAGAGAAAGGCAACATCTCCATCTGCGCTCGTGTATCCTTGAATAATCCCCTGGGGAACAGTGATTGTAGTTTCCCAATCGGATATTGTAATGTCTGGACTGCCGTCCCATTCAATTGGCAAAAGCAAATCCCCATCGCGGAAGAACTTGTAGTCGCCTATCATTCGAGTTTCATAAGCTGCCTTTAGAACTGCATAAGACTGGCTGCCTATCTCATTGCCTGACAAAAGACTTAGTGAGGACGCTCCAGGCACATATCCATTCTTCAGCACCTCGCTCGTAGCCCAGACGAATGATGATAGACTTTCCGGGACAACATCCGGCCTCCCACTAATCAGTGTATACTTGTGATACACATAGCTGAATAGCGGTATAGCAACTCCCTCTGGGAACCATCCTGCAAGTTCGTAGCTAGTCTGGTATGCCCAAAAGATGTCGATGTTCCTGAGATATGTTTCGAGGACATTCTCAGAGCTCAATGCTGCATCAGCGTTTATCGTCCCAATCTCATCCTGTATCCGAAATAAGAGCTGGTTCTGCGCCGTCTGCCACCATGAGCCCGAACCTGGCGGATGTGTTGTGACATTGCGGTAGTCAAACTTTGGAGATGCAACGGATATTTGGTCTAGATAGACCACGTCTACATTGAAATCATTTACAGCTGCTAGACACAAGCTGCTCATGAGATCCTGCCACCACTGAGAAGATGGATCTGCAACAGCAGCCGTGAAATACGGATTGTAGGTTTCATGGTATATTGAATCCCTAAATCCGGTCAAATACTGCATATGATTATTGTAGGTGTCAGTCTCACTGTCCACAAGTCTGCCGTTGAAGTACAACATGACATGGAATGACTCAGACTGGGCGTCACTAATCCCTATCCGTAAAGTTTCGTTCCCATCTCTTGCAGGGAAGTATTCGGGGTATCCTCTGTCAAAGCCATCCCTATTCCAGCCCCACCACTCTATCAAGCAATTGTTCGACAGACCCTTGCTTACAAGGACTCTGGCAAGGTCCCCCATCCTATCAACTGCCCGCCCTTCCCTTATTATGTTGCCAGAGCTATGATCAGTCGCGTATGACGACCCCTTCCAGATATAGTGAATGTCCTTCAACCACTGTGGCATATCTTCTCGGCCTGAAACAGGACCCTTTTCCACATACCACTGATTCAAAGCCCAATCGCGGTAGATACTAGCTCCCTCGGCCCAACTATGCCCCTCATAGGCGTTAAGAACCATCCAATAGTCCATGGTGAAATTGTTGCCTCGCTCGTACTTCATATTATCAGAGAAGTGCCACCAGTCCATCCTTATTGTTTGCATATCCCAGTGGTCTGCAGCCAGGCCAATGCCCTTATGTCTGCTCTTTGAATCGAAAGCTGAAACGACAAACCCGCCGCGATCGGGAGCTGAGAGCACTAGAAATTGCATTGACAGAGTACCAGGATATGCCTCACTAAATCCCTGGTTTCGAATCGATTTGATTGCATCGGTTATCAACCAGCCCTCTCGTTCGGGAATGGCGACCTCCTCATTTCCAGAACCTCCCCATCCGGCTATGCCCCCTATATATGGAAGATACACCTGTCGAATCCCCGGATGGCTATCTAGACAATCCACGTTGATTTTGAAATTCAGTCCAGGATATGGGTCATCAATTTGAAGCCGCAGAGTTGCGTTCATCATTCCAATGGCCATGGGCATAGAGTAGACAAAAGTAGCTCCCACACTGTCAATCATATACTCAAAACTTGTGCTGTCTTCTGCGAGCTTCTCTTCCCAGTCCATTAGAATTATCTTCCAGAAGGGTTGGGAAGGTTCGCCTAGAAACGAGAGTGATTGCCCTGTTAGTATATTCCTGACTGAGATGAGGTTGCCTCGAAGAAGCAAATCGAATGTTACTCTGATGCTTGCCCCATTCATAATGAGAACGTCATCATCAATCTCCACGGTACCTTGCGCTTGAGTTCCTATTGATTCAGGCTCAAATGAATCTCTGGCAGTGGCGAGTTCAATATATCCGGGATGCAATGTACCTACTAGCAAAAGGATAGACAACACTCCAAATGACCATTCCCGGTTCATAGATATTTCTTATAGCTCTCATTGATGAAAAAGTCATTGTTTGGATAATCAACCAATACTACGACACGTTAAGTGAAATCATGCTACGCGGGCTGTCGGGGGAAGAGCGTTGCTTGTAGATACTTTGCATAGGCTAGAGAAAGGGCGATATCGGAGTGACTGAAAAGAGGAAGACTACTCAGGAAAAACAACGTATCTAAGAAATACGTAAGTCACTACGATAGCCACAGTTATGACCAGTCCGACTATTGTCCATCTCTTTGAGGAACCAGGGCTTTTTGCCCTTAGCATCATCAGGAGTAGTACAAACACCATTCCTACAATAGGCAAAAGCAACCAAATCATTGCATCAATATTCTGCATTCTGATACACCACTCTATTACTACATCTCTCTTGATAGCCTATAATGCCTGAGTTTAGCGTGATAGTATGCAGCAATCGAAAGACAACAAGCTGATCTTATCTTCGAGTTGCTCTAGATGTCCTGACCTCTGCATACGTCATCATGCTATGCGGGCTATCGGGGGAAGTGCGTTGCTTAGAGATACTTTGAACCAGACTGAGACCGTGCTTTTCATTCTCGGGTATCTTGGATTCCAACGCCACCTGCATGATTGATGAATGCCGCGTCTTCCTTCTCCCACTTCCTCAGTTTGGGCCAAACAACCGCCCATATAATTGCCATTAGCAGGATTAAGTTCGATTCTCCTATTGAGGAGATAAACAAGGAAGTTGGTGCGTTTCCTAAGGCATGAATACCCATGACAAAGAAGAGATTTTCAGTCCGTAAATACAGCAATCCATAAATCAGTCCATTCAAGAACACGCTGAAAACTAGATCCGGGACGATACTGATTGTCCATCCCTGATTCATGACCTTCCAAGGGACATGAATCAATGTGAAGAATGTCTGTGAGATAAGCAGCGCTAGTGTTGTCTGTACATA
>JBHLLF010000109.1:0-4078 GCA_048885865.1 Candidatus Hermodarchaeota archaeon | reverse complement strand
AGAATGCTATGGATGAACATTCTTCTGAAGACATCTCCCGGACCAATTCCTTTTCTCACCATCCTATTGGAAATCTCTGGGAGTGTGGAAGGTGCTTTTTCCAGAATCTCGATCACTGCCTGCAAAGCTCCATCCATTATCCCCTCAGATTTTTCAATGGCATGTTGGATTTCATCATCACCTTGAAGAGGAAATCCATGACCGGGTAGTATTGTGGATGGCGCGAGTTGTCTTACAATATGTAGAGCACTTCTCAACTCCATGAAGTCCGACGAAGGCGAAGTCAGAATTGGTTTCATCTTATGGCGTGGATCGATGAGGTCTCCAGCAATCAGTATTCCTTCCTCATCACTATAGAAACCGGTGTGCCCGAAATGATGACCCGGGAGTGCAACTGGGCGAAATCCAGTTTCATCTAAACTGTCGCAACTGCTGATTGGCTTCACATCAACAAGAGGTCGATCACGTCCCAATGTTGCCCACATTGCACCTCTGACAAACCATGATGGTGCCGTGAAAAGCTCATTAAACGAAACAACGAGCGAATCCTGTTCCATCTCTAGAAAGATCGGTGATTGCTTCATCACAAACGGAACTGCCTCTTCAGGAGCCCAAATGCTTGCTCCAAAGGATTCCTGCAGTAGATGAGCTCCCGCCATGTGGTCGATATGGCCATGAGTATGTACATTATGGATGTCCTGGCTTCCATCTGCAAGAGATGACTGGACTATGGATTTGATTTGCTTTCTTGCTGAAGGCCCTCCAGAATCTATGAGGAACAAGGACTTGTTGATGTCTAGAATGACTACGTTGCCTGACCTTCTCCATCCTGCGATTCTGTCTGGAGGGGGGATGAAGAGATGAATCCCATCTGCAATCTCAATTAGGGGATAAGTAGTCATCGACTCGAACTCATCCATTTCCCGCTTTTGACTATGTCCCTAATCTCTAAAATTCAATAACAATAGTTAACTTGATAAGTGCAGACCGGCCTTTTAATACCAAACAAGTCGAAGTGACTCGAAAGATGCTATTGCGAGAACAAAATGTTTGTCTGAACCTTGGAGAAGAAGCTCCTGACTTCAACCTACCAGACCAGAATGGCACGAGTGTTCGTCTTTCCGATTTCAGGGGACGGAAGAATGTTCTAGTTGCCCTGCATCCAGGTGATTTGAATTCAGGATGCAAGGACAGCTTCATATTCTATCAGGAGTATCTCACTCAGTTTGAGGCTGCTGATACACAAGTATTGGCTATCAACATGGCTTCAGTGGAGAAAAACAGGCAATGGCTAGATGAAGTAGGTGATTTGGGTTTTCCCGTTCTAGCCGACTACGTTCCTCTTGGAGATGCAACATTGAAGTATGATTGCTTTGTGCCCAAAGAAGGGTATGGGAAGAGGGCAGTCTTCTTGGTGGACAAGGAAGGAAGACTCCGCCATATTCAGGTCTTGAAAGCAACTAGTAATGCTTGTCCTGATATGTCGCGGATGTTTGAGGTTATCAGTGAGGTGAACTAGTCTATCTCAATGACGATGGGCATGGTCCTTCTCTGAGGACTCCGGTACTACGAATGAAAAGAGCTTCGTGAACTCGACGCCGGATAGCCCGCTGATTCGGTCTGCGAGTTTCTGGATGTCTTCCTGCAATCCACTCAAAGTAAGCACCTCCATGCAGTGAGATGGTGTAAGATGAACATGCATAGTGGATATCACGTTCGCACGTGAGTCGTGTTGTGTGTTTGTCAACTCAGCCATAAGCTTGGTCTTGTGCTTGTAGACAACACTAAGAGTAGCCGCATTACCTTCTTGATTATTCTCAATCTCCCATTGGGAGATGAATAGCCTCATGGCATCCCTTATCGCTTCAGATCTCCCAATGTAACGCTTGGCTTTTACAAGAGCGTCGAACTGTTTGAGAAGGTCTGTTGGTATTGATACTCCAAACCGTTTCAACTCATGTTCCTTTGACAACAATCACACCACCGATCGCAAGTAACACAACTGCCTCTATGAGTGACACGAATTGATGAAAAGTAACACACATAAAGGCTTTGTTCAGAAATAATTCTGGAGAGAAGAGCAAGTTGCATGTACCCGACGGCATAGTGCCACTCTGGCTACAGATAATTCTGCTAACGGTCAGTGGTGCTATAATAGTTCTGTCGTTGCGGGTAGTGAACAAGAAGTTCGATGATCGATTGGTCCCCTACATGGGAGTTCTTGCGGCTGTCATTTTCGCAGCTCAGCTAATTAATTTCCCAGTTCCGCCATTCTCAAGTGGCCATCTTGTTGGCTCAACTCTTCTCGCCATAATGGTGGGCCCATGGGTTGCAGCTTTGATTATGGCGCTTGTGCTTTTCGTACAAGCGCTCTATGGTGATGGAGGCATTATCACCTTCGGACTCAACTTCTTCAACATGGGTGTATTCGCAGTCTTTTTGGGATATGGTCTTGCTTTCATGCTTTTTAGAGTTATAACAAGAGTATCAAACAAGAAGGTGGCTACCCTATTCTCAGCGGCAGCTGCGTCATTCATAGTAACTGTTAGCGCTGCGTTCTTGCTGGGTTTCCAGCTACTCACAGTACCTGGCTTTGGGACTGAGGCTCTGCTTGCACTGACTTCTGTTCATGTTATCATCGGAATTGGAGAAGCAATACTGACAACAGTGATACTCCTCTATTTTGTCAAGGCGAAACCGAGTCTAGTATCCTTCTTGAGGCCATCTGAATCACGAGAAATGACTGCAACTGAAGAGCCAGATCAGGATAGTGAGCCCTTGAAGAAGGAAACCTCGCTAAAGCCCTTGATTGCATCAGCAGTGCTCACCATTACTTTGGTAGGACTGGCCATCTTCAGCGGATTTGCATCTGAAAATCCAGATGGCTTTGAATGGGCCTTCTTTGAGTTTGCTGGCATAACCGACCCAGAGGTTGGCTTTCCGGGAATCTGGTCTCAGTTTGGCGAAGGCCCTGTGATTGACATGGTCACCGGATCCATCGGTATTCTTGCCACCTTAGGATTGGGGCTCATCCTATTTCGAAGAGCTGCACATGACTCACATTCTCATGGGCCGGAAACAGGCAAGTTTCTGTTGCCATTTGCAGAAGGAAAACGATCTCCTGCGCCATTCTCTCCAGCAGGAATCTTGGTTTCTGCTATTGCGTTGGCATTAGCCATTACGATTCAGAACAGCATCATCATGCTATCTATTCTCATCGTTCTAGTTTTGGGTACTGGCGTTATGTCAGGTACAAATTGGAAACGAGCCATTTCATTGGCAGCCAAGTTCGAAGCAATCATTCTCTTCTGGATTATTCTTGAGCCATTTCTATTTGGCAGTACAATTCTATTCACCCTGCAATTTCCATGGGGTCACATCCATGCATATTGGGAGGGACTATTCCTTGGAGTACTATTAGGAATGCGGATGTTTGCTATTCTATTGACCTTTCTAGCAGCTCTGTCTCATATGACTCTGAGTGAATTCATAGGTGCCCTCAAGACACTCAAAACTCCCACTGCAATTCTTGGCTCCTTGCTCATTATGTTCCGATATGTTCCTCTGTTTATTGAAGAGCGAAATCGAATGCAGGAGGCGCAATCCCTTCGGGGATATGAACGTGGAACAGGCTTGAATCGAATTCGTTCAATGGGTTATCTAGCTGGCACCACAATTGATAGAGCCTTTGACCGAAGTGCAATGGTCTATGATTCGATGACTTTGAGAGGCTTTGGAAAAGGCATGATGGTCACTAGTGGAGGGTTTAGGCGGTCAGACTCGGTGCTGCCCATTCTACTCATTTCTCTTCTAATGGCGATGATATTCCTAATACCACCAGTTTTGGAGGCAATAATGATATGACTTGTGCAATTGATGTAAGCAAGGTGTACTTCAGATATGATGATTTCAAGATGGAAGACATTAGCCTTCAGCTACATATGGGAGAACAGAAGGCAGTTGTAGGTCAGAATGGTTCTGGAAAGACCACGCTGTTCAAACTGATAATGGGTCTATTAGAGCCCTACTCTGGAGCAATCTTTGTTCACGATAGAAAGGTCACTCGTGAAAACCTATG
>JBHLLF010000108.1:0-4209 GCA_048885865.1 Candidatus Hermodarchaeota archaeon | reverse complement strand
GCGCTCTTCTTTGCCAAACTGGGGAGAGCAGTTGAGGGTGTCGATACATCGAAGTTTTCGAAAGGGCTACCTGAAATAATCGAAGCTGAGGGCCTTGATTTTGTATATCACAAAATGGACCTAAGAGATTTTGAATTCCCAACTCGAAAATATGCGCTAATTGTAGCGGCAAAGATTCTACAATTGTTCCGGAAATCCGACATAGAGAAGATTGCTGACAAGATGCAGGCTGCCTTGAAACCTAAGGGTGTCATCTATGTCTATACATTCTCCGTCGAGGATCTTCAATTCATCCAAAGCTGGGATGAACTTGAGGAAGTTGAGAAAAACACCTTTTATCATGCCAATTACAAACTTCATATCCACTTCTTCTCAAAGGAAGAGATTCTATCGATCTTTCCAAAACTGAAACTACACTATTACACTGAGGGATTGAGATTCCACTCTACACCACGTCGGTCAAGACTGAATGGCGTTATCCAATACATTGGACAAAGAATGAGGTGAAGGGAGAGCCGACTTGGCTTGAGTCAGGCCTGCCTCTTTGCTCTGAATTATCTGAAGATCAGGGAGAGGTAGAGCTTCTAAATGATTCGAATTCAATAACACAACCTAAATGACCGCAGAAAATTGCAGAATGTAATTATTCTCGGTATAAAGGCTACATAAAGGTTCATTCAATATGCTATTGAGTTTCAAGATGTTGCTTTTTGAAAAGCTAAGCTAATTAGCCTTTGTGTGTTCTTTTTCCATAGGTTCCTTTCGTATCAAGAGGTGTAGTCTCAATTGAGTGGTGTCGAAGAAAAAGAAAGGGTGATCTCCCTCAGGTGTTGTATCCCCCGAAAAATGTCTTCATGCACAGATGATGAGCTGCGGCTCAGCATTGTCACCTTGAAGAATGCGATTATGAACATCACTGTCTGTATGAATAGAGTCGAACGCGAGCTCAAGAAGAGAGGTACTTCAACAAGCATATTTAGAGCCATAAGAGAGAAGCAAATTCCTGAACTTGCCGAAATAGCCGCTTTTGCGGATCATATGTGAAATACTAGGCCCTCATCTTGCTAGTAGCGGGGAGAGGTCCAAGTTAGAGGCGGTACTATAGAGTCATTTGACCATGTGATATGACAGCTCTTTTGAGTCAACCGTCTGAACTGAAATGTTGCTCCTTATCTCCTCCGGATAGTCCGAGCTAATATACAGGTCGAGATTTCAGTTTGAATCAATCCGAGGGCAAGCGGTATTTGCTTTCAGAAGATAGAAATGCACCTTTAGATTCACCTCTCCTACTTTCTCAGCTGATGAAACAATGTGAATAGAAGATGAGTCTAAAGCACAGGATCATTAACGCCATATTGCTCCGCGTAGGATATCCAAGAATCAGAGGGATTATTGCAAAACAGAAATCGGTTTCTATAATGCCCACTGCATTGACTTCAACACCAAACTCACCAATCAGATTTGAGATTCCTCTTGAAGCCATTAAGATGATGAAAGAACGTGAAGACTTTGAGATGAAACAGACCTTTCCAATGCGAAGAATGCTGTCGATAATGAGGAATATCAACAAGACAGTCGATACACTCCCCGATAATCCTGCTGCATCATCCAACGGGACTTCCGGTGACTTCATCGACACCTTGAAGGAATTTGCCTACTCCCAAGGCGTGGACATCATTCATTTCACCAAGTTGCCCAGAGACCTGATCTTCCAGGAGTTTGGTGTGCTATATGATAATGCAATAATCTTGGCAATGGAAATGAGCCAGGAGAAAATTGACCAGGCCCCCAGTCAGGCCACATTCAAGATGGTCTTCGATACCTATGATGACCTTGGAATTGCAGCAAACAGAATCGCGGCTTTCTTGCGGGAACATGGGTACGCAGCTCAGGCCGATCACCCATTGGGCGGAACAGTTCTATATCCACCACTTGCCCAAAGAGCAGGGATTGGATTTGTGGGGAAGCATGGCCTCCTTATCACTCCCAAATTTGGCTCAAGAGTAAGACTCGCAGCCGTGTACACAAGTATTCAGAATTTGCCTGATATGAAGGAGAACAATCACAATTGGATCGCGGATTACTGCAAGATCTGCGGCCTTTGCATCAAGAAATGTCCAGCTAAGGCGATTCTTGAAGAAACAATTGTGCGTAACACTGGCATCAATACTGATATCGTTCAGAGGGACTGCTTCGAATATTTCGTGGTGAATTATGGATGTTCGGTATGCATCAAGGTCTGTCCATTCTCCAAGGGCATTGATGCTTATGAACGATTGAAGCAGGTGGTTGAGAAACAGTAATTCTTGTAAGAAGCCCACCCGTCAATTAGTGGCCAAGTATTCATGTGCCTTCTTAAGCTGGTCGATGATTTCAATGCCCTGAGGACACTTCTCAAGACACTCACCACATTCTTCGCAAGCAGAAGCATTTGCCCCTTTAGCCCATGGCGTTTTTCCAATCAATGAGTAGAGACGCGTCGCTTGCTGTCTATGTCCGTATATCTCATAATTCTGGAGTGCTTCAAATATTAGACTGATATTCACTTCATTTGGACAAGGTTCACAGTATTTACACTGTGTGCAGACGAGGTCACAGAGCTCCTTGAATTTCTTCTCGATGCTCTCAATTGACTCCTCTTCCTTCTGCATCAGTTTATCATAATCTTCTCTAGATGCAAGACGAAGGTTGTCTTCAACCATAGAATCAGAACCCATTCCTGAAAGTGCAACAGAAACGTTGGGATTGCTGTACACAAATTTCAATGCCAGGTCTACGTAGTTCTTTCTGCCTGGTGACAGCCATTCCCTCATCTCTTCTGGCAAATCCTCTCCAGCTAGTCTTCCTCCGCCTACTGGACCCATAATTGCAACGGCAAGTCCCTTTTTCCCAGCATAGTTGATCATCTCATGATTGACTTGGTCAACGATATTGTATTGAACAAGCATTAACTCAAAGTGTCCTGAGTCAATGATCTCTTTGAGGACCTCAGGTTTGTCATGAAACGAGAACCCGAGGTGCCGAAATTTCCCCTCTTCCTTGGCCTTCATTGCTCTGTCTATGAGATCCATGCCCAATACTTTCTCTTCGAAGGTCTTCTTGTTTAAGGAGTGGAATAGATAGTAATCCAGATACTCGACATCCAAGCGTTTGAGCTGTTCGTCAAGATACTTCTCGAAGTGTTCAGGCTTTGAAAATTCATCAGGTCCCACCGGGCATTTCGTTGCCAATGTCACTCTATCTCGATATCCATCCTTTAGAGCCAACCCTACAACAACCTCACTCTCCCCACCATGATAAGGCCAAGCGGTATCTATGTAGTTGATGCCATTGTCAATTCCCTTTCGGATTAGCTGGATTGCTTCATCTCTCTTGATTTTGCCATCCTCATCAGTGGGAAGGCGCATCGCTCCAAATCCCAGTACTGATACCTTTGCTCCTGCATTGCCAAGGGTTCTATACTGCATTTATTCTCAACTCGCGAAGGTGTCTTTCCTTTACGTTGCCCCTGTTAAATTCACGGGTTGAGAGGTCAATTTGGATGTCTTCATTCTCCTCTGAACATCTTTTATGCATTCAATATCCAAGAAACTATCAGGACATGCGTAAATATCTTGGCAGCAAGGAGGGGCTTTTAGCTACAAATACCAAAACTTCACTCCATAATTTCACTTAGATTTCTTCGTCCCCTTTGTAAATCTTGTATGCCCTAACTATCCAGGGGACAATCAAATCGCGCACAAATATCTCAGCTGCAAGCATGGGTCGTTTACCGCGAATTCGACGAGTAGCATTGAGTACCTTAAGTCCGTATTTCAATTTAGGATCATGGAGCTCGAGATCAACATATTTGGCTCCAGCTTCAGAAAGAAATCTCTGTATCAGATAATCGATATCGTCAAGCTTTACTTTCTGCCTAGCCGAATCAAGTACTTTTAGCCAAGCTGAGAAGTAGGATATAGCCTCCTCAGGAAGCATTTTAGCTTCTTCTCCCATTATGCAACCGAAATGAGCTATACAAAGTGTATCATACTCCATCTGCCCTATTTCTCGAGTTGTCTTCTGAAATTCTTCCCAATCGAAGAATGGCGGCATTATGGTCGGTGTGTACGCATCAGTTACCAGCTTAATTCCAAGAGCATCTCCTACAAACAGGTTCTTGTTTTGTTCATCATAGATAAGCAGCTGATCCTTGGAATGACCAATCAC
>JBHLLF010000107.1:0-4381 GCA_048885865.1 Candidatus Hermodarchaeota archaeon | reverse complement strand
GTAAATCTTTCAACACCCAGCCCCGCCCCTGCACTTGGTACGAAGCCCGCCTTGGCATATTCGAGATATGGTTTGTACTCCTCAAAACTGAGTCCATCTCTCTCTATTCTCATTCGAATCCTTTCATATTCCCACTCTCTCTCCCCTCCACTCAAACCCTCACCAAATCCCTCTGGATATACTAGGTCGTAGTTGCGATATGAGCCGGGGGTCTCTTGGTCTTCAGCATCATAAAACTCTCTTTTGTGATTCAGTACCCAGAATGGATCCGTCGCTTCTTCACTTGCTAGCTTCTCCCAATCCGCTCCATACCTCTCAATGAGTTGGTTTGTTGAATGAATCTCAAATTTCTTCGGAACCCTTAGTTCTCTCCCCCATATAGCCATCTCTTCACTGCAGTCTTTTTTCACTCTAGTTATGGTCGCAGTGATTGTGTCTTCTATCAAATCGAAAACGTCTTTCATGCCTGCATTAGCCAGCTCAAAGTCGACTTGAGAGAACTCGAAGAGATGAATTCCGCTATGTTGATTCTTCGGACTCTCGAGTCGCACATTTGGGGACACTGTGAAGAATCTCTCAAGACCGGAAGCTGCCATAATCTGTTTATGCAGAATCATGCTTTGAGTAAGTACAAGACTCTGACCCTGATACTCGATTCTGGGCTTGCCAATGATGTTGCTTCCAGGATCGGGTCCAAGAGGGTCTGATGTCGTGCTTAGAATAACTGGCATGATCTCAACTAGTCCCTTCTTGCGGAAGGTTTCTCTTATCTCTGCCAGCGCAACGCTCTGTACTCTTAGCGCTCCGATCAATCTCTTATCTTTCATGAATTATCGATGTTCGGATTGAATTATAGAGATTCTTCTGGAAAAATGAAAACATCTCCAGCTTCTTATTGATAAGCGATGCGAAAACCGAAAATCTTTCAAATCCATCAGCTATATCAATTCTCTTCGCAATACATATGGTTCGGAATCGGTCTTAGTCAGCATACAAGTTCTAGGAATTGCTAATTATGAGTCGTGATATAATTCGGAATTGGTCAGAACTTCGTTGGGAGCCAACAAGACCGGACGTCGCTTTCAGAGTTCTTGGAAGCAGACTCGTTCCCAAGGGGGCTGATATACAGGCCGTGACACTCACAAGAGTTGAATCCAAAGGCGAATTCTCCACCCATGCTGACAATTATCATCACGTGTTCCTATTCCTAGAGGGTTATGGTGAAGGCTGGATAGGTGATCAGTCCTATGAAATTAAACCAGGATTGATTGCGAGAGTCGCAGCTGGCCAGTCACATGGCTATAGAAACACCAATGACTCTGACCTAATCCTCCTCACAATCAACTATTCTGGTATCTAGATCATTACGATTATTGACTGGCTTGGAAGTCAACTTGCTTCCCGCAGTAAGTGCATTCTATCGCCTTGCCTACTATATTGATGTCCCTAAAGTCAGTATCCTGACCACATGATGGACATCTATAGATGGGTATCAGAAGTGTAGGATCATAGGGGTCCTGTCTTCTCTCAAGCAAACCTTCCTGCTCCGCAAATCTAGATGCCTTGAATAGCAGGTCATCCTTGGGGGCATCTGAAATGGTTCTGGGAGCTGCAGAAGGCCTTGCACGAGTTTGTGTATAGGATTGGCTTTCGTCCCCTCGACCAGTTACAGAACCAGCAACAGTCAGACATAAACCAACCACCAAAAAGGGTGCCGCAAATCCCCAGCCATAGTAACCGAACGAGTAGAAGAAGGCCATACCAAGGACTATGAAAACCATCCCACACCCTCTAACAGCGCCGCTTCCGGAAACGCCAGGGATTCCTACATCACCATTGCTCACGTAACCTCCACGGCCACCACGTCTGCAAGATCTTCCACAAACACATGTTATCAAAATCACCACAAGCAGGGTGATGAGGAAATTCATACTAGGATCTGAAGTGAACTGCATCTACATTCCCCCCGCACCTCTGGCCTAGGACAAAGGAGTCAGGCGAATCAAAAGAACACACGCGCTATTTATCAGTTCTGGCATTCTGGAGAATGTGATGGATTCTACCAAGATTCAGACTTTTCAACCAGGTGACGAAGAAGAGATAGTCGACGTCTTTGAGGCAGCCTTTGGTGAGTCAGATTACTACTTTCCTCGAAGTGTTCAGTCCTGGGTCTGGAGATACAAGCAACGACCTGGGTTTGACCCTAATTCAGTCCTGATGATTCGAAAGGAAGGCAGAGTAGTATCCGGATTAGCCATGACGTATGGAACCATGACTGTCAATGGCGAGCAGAAGAAGATTGCTCTGATTGACGATGTATCCACCCATCCTCAATGGCGGAAACAGGGCCTTGCCACTGCGCTGATGACACATGCGGTAGCTCGTGCAGAGGAGGTGGGTTGTTGGGGGGTTCATCTTAGTGCTGACCCTGAAGGAGCTGCCATTCGAATCTACAAGAACATCGGTTTTGAAACAATCACTCATTGCATCAACATGTTGAGTGTTCTCAAACATAGACGAGCAGCAAGATTCGGGAAACGTCGACAGGCCATTCCTCTCCTGGCACTTAGCTTGATGGATTCCTTCAGAGATATGAGGATTGACAAGAAACTCTGTCAAATTGAAATTGTAGAAGACGGAACTGCAACTGAGATGGTGCAACACGCTCAAAATGAGGTGGTTCTTCAGAATGGGGCTCTGCTGTTTGATGATGAGTGTATCAAATGGATGACCGATTCAAGACATGATGGCGCACTAAAGGTGACATCCATCTCCAAGGATAGCAAGTTCTCTGGAATACTTACAGTATCATCATCAGACTTCTCTGGGCCTGGAGCAAGAGATAGAATAGCTGTGATTGGCAATCTGATTCTTGGCGAAGCGTTGCGGACTAGAGATGCAATCGCATCAGTTCTATATGGCGCTAAGGAAATTGCGAAGGATACATTGGACTGCCCAATGGCAAACATGTTCGTTGACTCACGAGCAGTGGCTCTAAGGAGTGCGTGCAAGAAGGCTGGGTTCATGGAAATTGGGCAATCTGCTTCAATGTTCCATTCTCTTAATCATCCACAAAGGATGGCCGAAATCAGAAAAGGAATCTGGAGTCAGCCAGTCGAAACTGTCACCTCAAATCCGTGAGATGTTGCAATCTACCGTCTGATTTTTCTGTTTCATTTGAATGTCAACAATGGGACGGTCTTGATATGCTTCATAATTTCTTGAGCAATGCCCTGAAACGGCATCTTAATGAAACACAACCACTCATCAATCAAGTTGTTGATGATGATCTGGCAAAGGCCCCTATCGAAGATGGTCGGCCTCTAGGCGAAGTCCTCCTTCACATGCTTAGATCTATTGACTTCTATCTAACAGGCCTTACAAGGGATGAATGGGTCCCCTTGCCCTACTCACCTAAAGAATATGGAACAGCGGACGCTCTGAAAGCATTGACTCGCGATGTCTTTGATAGAACTCGCGAATATGTGGACCAATTAAGTGACAGCGCCCTCGAAAAGACAATCAGTTCGTTCAGCCGTCCTGCAACAGCAGCTGAAATCCTCCTGGAGGCCATTGAGCACTCTATTCATCACCGCGGACAGATAACAGTCTACTATCGACTTCTCGGAATCGAAGTTCCTCATATATCCTATATCATCTAGGCGGCTGAATTGTCTTCCCTAGCGAGGGAGGCAGGAAGATTTTCTCCAATCACTGGCTGATGGTCAAAGGTCATTGCTAGGTCTGGATTGTATCTTGGCTCGTTCATGACCATCCTAGCAACAATGTCTTGTCCCTCATCGAACTTTCCTCTCATCGTCATCTCGAGAACTGGGCTATAGAATATGAGAGGTGCAAACACTGCAATCATCACGTATCTGAAAGGCCAAAGATAGTAGTCGAAAGTGGGATCAAAGACTATCTGATACAGTTTGAACCCAATCTCAACAATACCCCACCCAAAGGCAAGCAAAAGACTGCCCTGCCGAAGATATTTCAGTCTCATGAAGAGGCCAAACATATCCTCTTTCCATTCGTCATACTGGACATTTCCCAGTGTGTAATCAGAAACTCCATTCTTACGGAACACCAATACCGAAAGCTTGCCTATGAACTCAATATTCTCTCTTCCCATAATGACAATCGTGCGAAAACGTCTTCTCACGAAGCCTCCAATCGTTACAATTGAGAATGCAATCATAACAATAGACCAGACCACAGCAAAGACGCTCATTATTATTGCCAAAATGATGAGAAAAAGG
Source organism: Candidatus Hermodarchaeota archaeon (assembly GCA_048885865.1). Taxonomy (GTDB): domain Archaea; phylum Asgardarchaeota; class Thorarchaeia; order Thorarchaeales; family Thorarchaeaceae; genus SMTZ1-83. The sequence continues at coordinate 119 of JBHLLF010000107.1, read as the reverse complement.
AGGTCACATTCACCACCACCCCCAGCACAATCTGCTCCTTCAAGATGTCTATAGATCTCTGACTTCACAGTGACAGTTCCCGTTTCTTTCGAATGAATGGACTTTCTGCCAGGATGGAT
>JBHLLF010000106.1:0-4406 GCA_048885865.1 Candidatus Hermodarchaeota archaeon | reverse complement strand
ATCTTAGCTACGAAGCATGCTGGAACTCTAACAGACTGGTTTGTTGGAGGCATCTTCTTGCCATCAGGACCTGGAATCGTGCCTGTGTTTGTTCCTTCTACAAACCCTTCTGCACAGACCATATCGCCATCGCCGAAGATTCGTGTTATTTTGAACTTCACGTCGGGATACGTGGCTAGAAAGCCTATGTTATCCTCTTTTACTGCATCACGGCCCCTAAGTGGCTCAGTTCGACCGGGAGCATAGTTCACTACTGATTCAGACATGAAGCCAACAAAGCCGTCCATATCATGCGCTTCAAAGGCTTCAAGTGTTGCATTAACAAGACGAATGTTATCCTCTACACTCATCAGAAAACACCATGATGAACAATAATTGGCTATAGTTAATCATGCTTTTGGTAGACGCACAATCATTGAATAGCCCCACTATCTACTGGGCTTGCGCATTTCGGACATCTATACCTGCCATCTGCACTAAGAACTGGATACGCATAGGATTCTCCACAGGTGCTACATGGCCAATCTAGTTTTTCCCTGCTCTTTGAGAATTTAATGTGGTTCTCAATGAAGTCCCTAGTTGCTATTTCAAGTCGAGAAAGCTCTCTTTGACGAAATAAACTCCAATTCCCACCACTTGCAACTATTGTGACACTGTATGAGGAGTCATCTTCGGATATTCTAAGGATCGTTGTAATTGTGTGGGGTGCTTGTTCCTTTACAACGACTCCTGCGATTACCTGATTTCCTACAAGTACAAAGTCCTGATATACTGATGAATAGTTCGAAGCCAAGCCCTCTATTGCTCTCTCGATGTTGCTCGAGTCTATTGTAAATGACTGCATACTCCTCTCAACTCAGCTAGTCTACCAATATTCACTCTCACTTGAGTACTGCAAAATGAAACTGATAACCTTTGAGTAGTTTAGACCTAGATGTCAAAGTCATCGGTCATACAAAGAAACCAATGAGGTTGACCTGCACAAGATGAAGGCATTCGTTACATCCTACAGCGTTGAATACGTCATCCAGAACACTGAAATCATCATGCATCTATCGGTAGGTGGAGAGATGGATGGAGCGAAGAATTGCAGCACTCCTGCTTTGCTTCGTTATTGGTGGAGGGATCGTCCTCATATTATGGCAGCCTTGGTCAGGAAACCAGTCTGTCGATGAAGGACAGACTCACTCTTTGACATGGGGCATGGAAATAGGGGATGTCTTAATCTATGAAATCAGCGGCTGGAATGACACAGGAGATGAGTATCATTCATGGGATTCGATTTACTTACTCGTAGAAATAGTACATCTACCAGCAATTCCAGAAATTCTGAGGAACGTCACATTCCATCTTTATATTGTAGAACCAATGAAGATAACATGCAGTTTCCTGAATGGATCTGACCTGCCTCAATATTGGTCAATATACAAGAACTTGTTATCATTCTCTATACTTCCAATAGGTGATTGGGATTTTCTGGACTCGTTTTATCCTGATCAGGAGGAGTTGCATCCATTTACTGTTGGGACGGTTGATTATTTGTCTGAAATGCGGGAGGAGAACTTCCTTTTCGGAGAGCGACACTGGGATGTTGAGCCAAGTCAATGGTATGCAAATATATCTCTGACTTTGGGTGTTCCCTTGGATATTACCAGTCACATAGGACCAAGTGATATCGGCGATGAAGAGTACTCAATGACCTTGGATTCAATTCAGCGATCTCAAAAAAACCAATGAGGTTGACCTGCATAGGATGAAGACATTCGTTACAACTTCTGAACCTTGGCAATTCTGGGTACTAGCCACGATTTCTTATTCACACATCTGGGTCAATGTGAATTAGTCTGGTTTCGTGCAAGAGCCATTCTCAGTTTCAGGGGCAGCCCTCAGTTTGCTGTATCTTAGCTGACGCGGCGTCGATGAAAAGCCTTTTCAGAGTTAATTGACATTGTCAAGTATAAATATGATTCTGTCAAATATATTGAGTTTCTGTCTTGGTGGATTAACATGTTGACTGAAGACCAAATCAAAGAACGCATTCATAATATCCGGAGGTTTAATCGATTCTATACAAAAAGGATAGGTCTCCTGAATAAGGGATTGTTGAGGACTAAATTCACTCTATCCCAAGCCCGTGTGATTTTCGAATTGGCTCAGAAGAACCATATCACTTCAAGTGAAATTGGAAAAGAACTTGGAATCGATCCGAGCTACCTGAGCCGCACTCTAAGCGCTTTTCAAAAAGAGGGGTTGGTTGAAAGGGAGAAGTCGGACATAGACAGTCGGCAATGGATGTTGAAACTCACTGCTGAGGGCAAGGAAACTTTCTTGGATCTTGACGGGCGTGCAAGTGATGAAATCAGAGATATGCTAGAGGGTCTGTCTAGCGAAGATCAACGTCGTCTTTTGAACGCAATGAGCACGATAGAGAACGTACTTGAGCCTAATTCGAATCTTGCTTCGTCTTTCCTAATTCGCCCACATAGAGCAGGAGACATTGGGTGGATTGTACACCGACACGGCGTGATCTATGCAGAGGAGTACGGCTGGGATGAAACTTTTGAGACTTTGACCGCCGAGATTCTTGCGAAGTTTATTGAGAATTACGACCTGAAACGTGAACGAATATGGATCGCAGAACGGGATGGTGAAGCAGTTGGTTCCGTTATGATCGCGGATGCAGGTGGTCAAGTGGCACAGCTACGATTGCTGTTGGTTGAACCCACGGCTAGAGACAAGGGAATTGGAAGTAAGCTAATTGAGGAGTGTGTTGATTTTTCGAGAAGAAACGGCTACAAGAAGATCAAACTGTGGACACAGAGTAATCTGCATGCAGCGCGCCACTTGTACTCAAAACATGGCTTTGAGCTTGTTGAAGAAGAACCGCACAGAAGCTTCGGTCATGATCTAACAGCAGAGATCTGGGAACTGCAGTTGCGATGATAGAAGCGCATAGAGTACACTTTGCACTTGCATATGTCATTATGATTCTTGAACAATCAAAAGCGTCATCATTGCACCAATCTAAAATCAGAGTAATGCATCAATAGTCTATATGAGATTGATTTGGAGAAGTGGACCTGCAAAGGATGAAGGCATCCGTTGCAACTTCTGAACCTTGACAACTCTAGGTACTGCGCGGGCAATCTTCTGCAATCACAATATCCAACACAGGCACAATAGATACTGAATCCCGGCCTGGGTTCAGATAAATGAATAGAATAAAAAACAATGACTCAAATCTAGTCACCACATAAGAGGGGAGAGCATGAATCGGAAGTCGATATTGGGATTGACAATATCTGCATTATCGATTTTGCTTACATTGGGAGCTGTAATTGCTTTTAGCTCCCTTCCTCAATATCTAGAATACCATCAATACGAGGAGAATCCGTCATGGAATTATTACTATGAACATGGGCAAGAAGAAGAAATCTTTCTCATAGTCAATAATACAGTACTTGAAGCATCCCATTCCTTTTATGCCGACCAATTGAGACTAGTATCAATTCATATTGATGGTGGACCGGTATCAATAGCACTCTCAGTTTCTGGATTTCAGATACTGTCATATCCATCTGTGGCTAATGAGGTTCTAAATGGAACCACATATCCTCCGGAAAATCATACCCCGCTTCCAAATGGGTATCCATTTGTTATTGAAGTGCATGGAACTGGATCTACCGCCAATGTCAGCATCATCTACACTATAGGCTTCATTATAGTCGAATCTACAATAATAACGACGGGGTATTATATTTCTGTGACTGAGGCTTATTATGGAGTGCTTTCCAGTTGTATTACCTTACTTATTGGAGGGGCTATTGCATATCTCGTTCGGGTACTATATTCTGTAGCATTGTCAGTTAAACCGGACTTTTTACTTCCCATTGCAGGCCTCCTCACTCCACAAATCATTCTGACAGAACTGAATCAGTGGGAAACGCACTCTGCTTCTTATATCACATCACTTTGGAAATTTGCCTACGCGTTTTGGGATGACTCTGCCTCGTCATACTTGGGGAATATAGCCTCTGAAGGAAACACATTCTCAATCATCAATTCTATTAATCAGCCTTTATCATCAGCGCTAGTAATATCCAGTCTACTCCTTGCTTTCAGCGTGTGGTTGCTCATCTTTGGAAAATTGCGTCCGAGATTCGTATCTATGCTAGCTTTACTTGATTTTGGAGTGATTGTAGCTATCGCTTTGAGCATATTCCAAGAATCACCTATATGGAGCGTTGAATTTGGCTTCATTCCAGTTCCAATAATGGCGTCTGGTATGTTGATTCTTACTTCTATGTGGCCTAGAATAAGCAGAAATGAAAACCAATGAGGTTGACCTACAAAGGATGAAGACATTCGTTACAACTTCTGAACCTTGACAACTCTAGGTACTGCGC
>JBHLLF010000105.1:0-4449 GCA_048885865.1 Candidatus Hermodarchaeota archaeon | reverse complement strand
GAACATTGCACTTCCAAAGTGTGACACTAAATTCAACTACTCACTTGTAAGAGCACTAGAACTTGAGAACATGCTACAACTTGCTGAAGTCATAACAATGACTGCTCTAATGCGACGGGAGAGCAGGGGTGCTCACTGGCGAATCGACTATGGAACCCGTGATGATGAGAACTTCCTGAAGCATTCTCTGGTGACAATGATTGATGATTTCCTCAAGACCGAGTATATTGATGTCACCCTTGGAATGTTTGAGGTGAAGGAGAGGAAGTACTGATGAGGTTCAGAGTAGCACGAAGTCGCGAAGGAAAGAAGATTGCCCACTATGACCTCTATAAGGTGGACCTTCGCAAAGGAATGACAGTATTGGATGTCTTGTTTCAGATTCAGGACTTCATGGATGAGTCACTTGCTTTCAGATATTCTTGTAGAGGGGCAGTATGCGGAAGCTGCGCAATGCTGGTGAACAAGATTCCTGTCCTCGCTTGCAGGACTCAGGTGAGTTCACTCAAGGACTCCTCCTCGAAACTCAAGCCTTTTTCGGCACTGACTGACTCTCCTCCGGGCTGGAATCCCGAAACCGAGGTCCTCGTAGAGCCTTTGCCAAATCTGCCAATTCTGAAGGACTTGGTTGTTGATATGACACAATTCTATGAAGCTTTGGAGTCTTTGAAACTCTGGGCAAAACCTGCTAAGGGGAGCGAACCGCGATCACAAAGCCCAACGGAGCGGAAGAAGATTGAGCGCTATGTGAATTGCATCATGTGTGCACTTTGCTTTGGCTCTTGTCCTATCAATGCTGAGAAGGAAGAATACGTTGGGCCCGCTGCATTAGCGAAAGCTTGGCGTTTCTACGAAGACTCTCGAACCGAGGAGTCAGAGAGATATCTCGAAGCTGCGAATGCACCCGAAGGCTCATCATTGTGCGATCTAGTCTATAATTGTGTAAAGGTGTGTCCAAAAGGCGTGGCTCCGGGTGGGGCAATTAGGAAATTGAAAGAGTTGTAAAACCAGACATTAGTCGATAAATCCGCAGAAGCTAGGCTCCCCCTAACTGCTTCGCTCGATTCATAGCTTCAGCATAATCCTCAGATGCGCCATCAAAGAACGCGGCATCATTTACCTTCGAATAGTGGATTTTCCCTGATGATGTAGGCTTGATCTTCACATTTTCATCTCTACTTGGATGACGACCGAATATTATCATAATAAGATAAAGTGTTCCCAGTACGAGGACCAAAAGTGCCATGATTTCCGGAATCAACACTCTTCCTTCCTGCATGTTATATGAAATGACTTGTTAAGATATACGGCTGAACGCATATAGGCTCTTTGCTCACTAGGCATCTCTTGCCATCCTTAGAAGAATCGCAACTTGCCCCGCATGATGAGTCACATGGTAGCCAGCAATTATGCGGAGAATTAGCTCTAGAGATCCCTGCTTTAGGAGAGATGGAGGTGGTAGATTCATCTCCTCATCTAGGTTCTCATCAGTTAGCTTCTCACATAGTTCTCTGAAAGTCTGATACACTGCATGCACATGGACCTTCAGCCTGCCCTCAATGGTGTCCACATCCTTCTCTTCTTGCTGTGTCAGAGTGACACCTAGGAGATTGGCTATCTCACTCATTACCAGCATGAGGACGATGGTGGCATGATAAACCACTTCGGAAGCCGATGGCCCACCTTCCTGTGGGGTCCATTCCAGTTCTTCATCTGTGCCACTGATCTGCGTTATGAGCCAGTTGCGAGCACCCAATCCCAGCCTCAGTAAATCGCCCTGCTTTCCAGAAAGCTCCGTTTTCATCTTTCCACCGACCAAGTGTTCTTGAATGCCCCCCATATGTAGACAGCTGTCTACGATAAATCGTCAGGTGTGACTAATGAGGGAACATGAATGAGTTATTATATGCTTTCGACTTACCACGAGAGCGCGTAGGGGATGGATCAGATGTATCCATCATTCTGCTGAGGAGGTTGTCGTATTGGTCCGAGCTCGATTTGTGCTCTTCATAATTCCAGTTCTATTACTCACAAGTGCGATTATTGCTCAAGGGCCCAAGGGGTTGTTGGGTACTAGTCTGACAAATGCTGAAATCGCAGATGGAGCTCTACCATCAGAACTGCATACTAGTTACACGGGTACTGGGGCCTCATTCAATGTAGACTTCATGGGTCAATTCGCCAATGGCAGTTCATGGAGCAATTCTACGACAAGCCTTGCGGAAGATCTGACGCCAGGCACTTCTTTCTCTGCTACTAATGGCAGTGCAAGCGTTGAATGGACTGCCTATGTCATGATATCTCCTCCATACAACATAAGCTCAGTCAATCTCACACTGACGAGTATCCCTACCTCATGGAGCCTTTCCAATGTTCTAGATTCTAGTGCAGTTTCTCGATATCCAAGTATCGGGATAGATGCTGCCTCGGGTGAGGTAAACGTATCCTCATCCGTCATTGACGTTTTCGGTGTCTGGACCTTCACTTTCACTGACAACAATGGAGCCACCAATCTTGAATGCGGGATAAATGCTGGAGGGTATACAACTACTCGTTCCTACGAAGTAAGCGACTTTGCTAGCTTCAGAGGGACTGCACCTGTGACTTCAGGTTCTAGAATGCGGCTCTATCTCACAGATCCTCTTGGAATCACGCGGTACGCTGCAGATCAGCCTCAATCGGGACCCTATTTTGAGTGGACAAGCATTAGTATTCAGAGCAATTGGCCTGCTGGAATTTGGTATGCGGATGTCGAATTCAACAATACAGGAGGTTTGAGTCCAACCTTTGTAGGTAGGTACCGGAGAAGCTTCAACGTGACACATGCTACAGGCCTAAGCCTAAAAAGCCCCGGAGATGCCGTCGGGGATCTCCAATCTATGAAAACCATTGGTGACCTTCTATACATTTCAGTTGAAATGATTGACATAGATAATAGCGAACTTGTTCCTGGTGCTTCAGTATCCCTAAATTGGACCAACCATGGCACGTCTGCAATTCATACAATGAATGACTATGGCAATGGAACCTACGGAATCGCACTGAATACGACAGATCTGAACTCAGCTGGACGATGGCGCATCAATATTGATGGCACCCATGACTACTACACTGCCTCTCCCACGTTGACCTTTGATCTTGATGTGTATGATCCGACCGAGCTGACCTACAAGTCTGTATATGTCACGCCAGTTGGGTCTGACTTCAAGGCAACGCTGGTATATCGCGACACATACACGGGAATGCCCCTCACTGGAGCAAACATTGTCTTTGCTAATGGCACTGCTGTGAATGTGGTTAGCGGACCAAATGGCGAGTACAATATCACACTGCCAAGCACTTCACTTGCGCTTGGAGAACATTGGTATGTATTCAACGCTAGCAAGCCCGGTTCCTATGTCCATATGGCCTCCGTGAATGTGACCTTTATACTTAGAGCTCACCCAACAGCGGCCACTGTTAGCGGCAACCTCACTATACCATTTGGATTCAATACTTCCCTATCGGTTGTTCTAGTGGACTTGGACACGGGACTAGGTTTAGGGATTGGGGATGTTTCATCATTCTCCTTTACAAGTAGCTATGGAACTCAGAACTACGTCTCCCCAACAAGCTTTGATCTTATCCTCGACACTGAATCCTGGAATGTGGGACAAGTTTCTGTCACCCTCTCGGTTACTATGTCTTCAGGTGTTTACAACATTCCATCAGATTACACATTCAATATAACAGTGAGAAGACATTATACACTCATCAACGTCAACGGGAATCTCACGAGGTCCCATGGCCTAGACACTCCCCTGACAGTTATTCTGATAGATATGGACAATGGGGAGGTTCTCAGTGTTGGGGATGTTAGTGATTTTGTCCTCGCATCTTCCTATGGAACAGAATTCTTCAGCTTTCCTTCGAGCTTTGATATCATTATGCCCACAAACACTTGGGCAATTGGTGCTACGAGTGTTACTTTATCAGCCACACTATCAAGCGGTGATTACCTGCAGCCATCAGCGTACGTCTTCGAGATAGTCATGAAACCTCATTCGACAGCTGTATCTGTGGGAGGAGACTTCATTGTCCCCATTGGTGCCAATGCCAATGTCACTGTAATCTTGATTGACCTGGACTTGAATGTCGAAGTACCCATCGGAAGTGTTGCATCACTTTCCTTCACATCCAGCTATGGAACTGAAACCTTCAACAGTCCTACTAGCTATGATATCATGCTACCAACCAGTACATGGCTGGAGGGTTTTGTAGCTGTCAATTTGTCTGTTGTATTCTCATCCTCCATCTATGCCGCTCCCAGTGAATACGGATTCGACATTCAGGTACGGGCACATTACACGTCGCTATCTATCAATGGTACTCTAACAACATCTTATGGCCTTGATACACCCTTGTATGTCGTCTTCCTCGACCTTGACACAGGTGTACCAATAGACATTG
>JBHLLF010000104.1:0-4561 GCA_048885865.1 Candidatus Hermodarchaeota archaeon | reverse complement strand
CTGATAATGGGTCTATTAGAGCCCTACTCTGGAGCAATCTTTGTTCACGATAGAAAGGTCACTCGTGAAAACCTATGGGAGATCAGGCAAAACATAGGATTTCTCTTTCAGAATCCAGATGATCAGCTATTTGCCCCAACTGTGTGGGAAGACGTTGCATTTGGACCTATGAATCTAGGATTGAGTGAAGAAGAGGTGGCAAAACGCGTGGATTGGTCTCTGGATAAAGTGGGAATGAGTGATTTCATCGATAGACCTGTAAATGAGATGAGTCATGGTCAGGCGAAGAGAGTAGCACTGGCAGGGATTGTTGCGATGCGCCCCAGTATCCTCATTCTAGATGAGCCGTTCGCAGGGTTAGACTTTCCAATGATTACGGGTATTGTGGACATCATTAGAGATCTCCGGCGGGAGGGGATAAGCATTCTCTACACAACCCATAACCGATTCTTTCTAGAAAATTGGGCCGATTCCGTTGCCGTGATTGACCAAGGAAGGATTGTGTTTGACGGTGCTGTTGAAGACGCTTTATCAAACAGGATAGTACTCGACAAAATGGGCGATTGGACAAGTCTCAGACGCCAAATGAAAGAGGCACGAGTTCATGGCTAAATCGCTCGCGGTCCACGATTTATAGAAATCCTTATCATAAGTCGCGAATTCCGAGTTGTTCGAATGCGGAGGTTGCCAAGCCTGGTCAAAGGCGCAGGGCTCAGGTCCCTGATGCGTTCACCCTGGTGATCGCAGGGGTATCTTGTAGAAGTTCGCGAGTTCGAATCTCGCCCTCCGCACCAACTCTTCATTCCGGAATTGGCATGATGAATAGGCTCTCGACCCTCTCAATACCCCTCAATTTCTCAAGATTTTCAGTGATGAAGGTGGAAAGTTCCTGCATTGTTTCCACACGGATGAAGCAGACTAGATTAGCTGTGCCAGCAGTCCAATAGACCTTACTCACTTGTTCAAACTGTGAGAGGGTTTCGTGAATCTCTCTAGACGCTGTCATCCAAGATGAAATCAGCAAGATTACCTCTATGTCGTATCCTAGCTTTCTCCAGTCGACATCTACTGTATATTTCTTTATGACATTCATGGCTTCTAGACGAGCCATCCTGTTTCTCACGGAACTGGCGCTAAGTTTGACTCGTTTTCCAATGTCTCTAAGCGGGCTTCTTGAGTTTTCCACAAGCTCCTTGATTATCTTCATATCATACTTGCCGAGCTTCTCTTCCGAGCCCATAGGACCAACTCCAGTTGTCATTTGGCAATCTGACTTCGCGGGTGATAAATGAATAGTATCCACTGGTCTACATGACCTTTGAAGAGCGCGCTGGGTTCTTTCTACTTCACTCTGGTGATGACTTTTGTGCCCATTACATCCCAAACTTCAACTTCAGCATTGAGTGCGATCTTGGTAGCCATCTCCTCATCTGTGGGTCTTGCTACTTCGTAAGTTTCGTAGGGCTCGCCTGTATCCATCAGACTCAAAGTTTCTCCCATATCTGCAATGATGGTTGCACTTCTTTTGTCAATCAGGGGCACATCCACTTGACGATCTGCCGGCATTATGACATTCCGTTTTCTATTATCGAAGAAACCCACTGCTGTGATATTGGCCTTTGCAGAACCATGTTTTCCAGGCTTAGACTTCTCTATGGAGATTACTCTACATGGTTCTCCATCAATTAGGAAATAACTCCCTGGTTTCAATCCCTTCGCGGTCTTTTTCTGAATGCTCAAAATACATCACCTAGTCTTGTAGGCAGATTCATCCCAACACCTTCTGCTTCATCTAAATACTTTGCGGGAAATCGAGTTTTCAGATAATCAAGGCAACAACAAGAGTAAAAGGGAACTGTAGTCAGGACCAGTCGGAAGTGCCAGCCTTGATTGTTGAGAGTCCGAAAATTCTCAGTGACCGCAGAGCTGTTGGTCTCGTTTGCAAGCCCGGCCGTATCGAGGTTGAACGCATTGCAAATCGCATAGCAGAGTTCCTTCTCACCAAAGATATCGATATTCAGGTTGATCCAGGCTCATGCAGCATCACGGAAAAAAACGCTGTTCCTACTCCAATTGAAGACATGGATGTTGATTTCGTGGTGACCATCGGAGGTGATGGAACGATTCTTTATGCCCTATCTAGGCTGAAGGACCGTGAAACTCCGCTTTTCTGTGTCAATCGGGGAAATGTTGGGTTCCTGACCGAAGCTAGCACTACAACTGCAATGGGTGCACTTGAGAAGGTTATCGAAAATCAGTGCGTTCTGGAAGTGAATGCAAATATCACATCTGGGGTTGGTGACAGAGAATTCGAAAACGCACTCAATGAAGTCTATGTCGTTTCAAGAATTCCCGGGAGGCTATTGACATTTCAGGTTCATCTCGACGATGTTCGAATTGACTATGGTCGGGCTGATGGCGCAATGGTGGCGACTCCCTGCGGGTCAACAGCATACGCCCTAGCTGCGGGAGGATCAATTCTCTCTCCAAATGTCAATGGATTCATCTTTGTTCCAGTTTGCCCACCGCGTTTTGAGCTGAAATCGGTAGTGATTCCGGACAGTAGTGTTCTCGAGATGGAACTAGTAAAACCTGGGGCTCCCGGCTTGGCAGTGATTGATGGGCAGACACGTTGGAATGTAGAGCCTTCAGAAACCGTTTGGGTCAAGAAGGCAAAGGGTGCATCTCGTTTCATTCGATTGTATGACAACTACTGGGACCGAATCAATACGCGTCTCGTCCCGCGAACTCTCTAGGTGGCTCGTTTTTGCATATCTACGTACTCGACACTGGAGCTTTGCTCTCTCAATGGACGACGAAGAATCCACACCTCACTTTCATGACAACTCAGTCAGTGATTGATGAGATTCAAAACCGACCAAGCAAAAATAGGGTCCAGAATCTTCTCTCGACGGACAGATTACGAATTGCATCGCCAGATGCTGATTCAATTGAAAAGACTGAGAAGAAGGCACGCGAAATCGGTGACTATGGTGTATTAAGCCAAGAGGATTTGGAACTGATATCACTGGGCCTTAAGCAAAAGCACCTTGGCCACGAAGTGAGTGTCGTATCTAGTGATTTGGCACTGCTTAACACTGCAGCCGCCCTCGGTCTTCGCACATCAGATCCCAAGGGGAGAATGAAGGAGAAGATCAACTGGGTGCTAAAATGCCCTGGATGCGGAAATGAGGAATCCGTGAGCATATCCCAATTGGAGTGTTCCGTGTGCGGCACTGAAATGCGAAGAAAACCAAAGAAAAGGGAAAAGATCAAGGGCTCCGAGTAATACCATGGTTATACTCCTAGTTTAATGGATTTCAGAGAGTAGTGAGTAAGGTGTTTCCAGATGACAAACGGAGGCGCGCTTACGATTGACCGTGATCTTGATGATGTGAAGGCACAGGTCAAGCGTGAGCTAGACACCATCAAGAATCTTATGGACACTCTCGAATACAGACAGAAGAACCCGGACTGGAATATGCCATTCCAGCTTCATCGGCTAAGGCGATCGCTTCGCATCCATTATCTCGCCTACAAGATACGAGATGAAAGCCCGGTTCCAAAGAGTATTAGAAAGCTTGAGTGGGAGCTGGATGATCAGTCTAATCTGTTCTAATTACTCGCCTATGAGCATAACCTCGATTCTTCTATTCCGAGCTTTATTATCGAAATCGCAGCATACCACTTGCTGCCATGTTCCCAAGGTCAATGAGTGACCTGCAAAAGGTATGGTGAGACTTGGTCCAATTAATGATGCTCTCACATGAGAATGACCGTTACCATCACCCCAGCGGAGATGATGTTCGTAAGTGATGTCCTCTGGCACAAGTCGATCCAATGCATCTGGAAAATCCTTCAGAAGACCTCCCTCATACTCAATTGTTGTTACGGAAGCTGTTGAACCAGGACAAAACACGGTACATATTCCTGCTGTGAAACCACTCTCTCTCACAATGTCTTCAACCTTCCCTGTTATGTCAATTATATCGCAATTCCCCTTCGTGTTCAATGTGAGTGACTTATGATATGTCGCCATCCAGCTCACCTTCCTATCAAAACAATAGGAGCTACCTTGGTGAAGTATCTATTTGTAGAGCCAATGAGTTCTTCCAGTTGCTTCTACATCCTCAGGCGCCCTGACTTTATTTGAATGCCTAATCAATGCAAGCAGCCGTTCACGGAGTGACAGAAGCTCTTCTTCTCTCTCTTGAAGTGCGAGCAAGGCTGCTGTTGGATTGCCTTTTTCCACCGAGTTGATGACCGTCATGAGGGAATGCATTTTGTAGTCCTGTGTTGCACGAGCCAGCTCATCCATTTCAGACAATACCTTTCCAATCTCATCTCTACTGTCAGAACGGTGCAGAAACAACGTTTCAAAGACTGTGAATAAATCCTCAAATGCATCACTCATTTCATCAATAGACTTGAAACCGTCGGCCGAGTCTCTCAATAGACCTATGGCTCTATCCAACAGCTCCTCTTTTCCAGTCTTGAGGGCTTCCGTTCCAGCTGTTCTCAGCCATATTGTTGCCAACTCCTTAACATCCATTTCCATATA
>JBHLLF010000103.1:0-5270 GCA_048885865.1 Candidatus Hermodarchaeota archaeon | reverse complement strand
GCTGTGTTTAGTACTGGAATGGCAAGACCGGACTTGGGCCAGAGTGACTGAACAACACTCGTGCAACATGCAGGGACAACCTGGATGACGTCTCCTTCTAACGCCTTGTGCGCATGGCGAAGCGCCACCATGTCTTGACAGCCTGCACAAGCTGCATTACCCTTGAGCACGTATTCCTTGAGAGGCATTTCTTTCGTTGTAACCATTTTCATCACTCCAACAGGTCATGCCAAATCTGTTCAGGCGCTGGCTCGCCAGACTCTACAAATTTCATGGTGTTTGTCAACATCTCTTTGATGTCATCGACTGTGACATCGCGACCACCCATGCCGCCTATATAGTCAATCACTAGAGGTCTGTGCTTCGCGTTGTATAGGCTGGACCGAATATCTCCAGCTATGTGTCCGGCGAATCCATAGGATGCACCTCTATCAAATGCGGCTATTCCTTTGACCTTCGACCCTAGTTCTCGAATCTTCTCCACAGGGAATGGCCTAACCATTCGCATTCGTGCATTACCTACTTTGTACCCTTCTTCGCGAAGTTCATCAATTGCATCCTTTGCCTCTGCACCAACTGAGCCCTGAGAGGTGAATATCACATCAGCGTCATCACATTTGTAACATTCAATCGGTCCACCGAAGTACTTGCCAAAGAGCTTCTTGTATTCCTTCTCCACTTCTTCGTAGACCTTCAGAGCATTGAGATCTGCTTCGTGCATTCCATAGCGGAACTCCTGATAGTGCTCCGGAAAGACAATGTTTCCATGTGATATAGGATCCTCAGGGTCCATTACCCAATGAGGAGGTGTGTAGGGCTTGAGGAACTTGTCTACCTCCTCAGGCTCGAGATAATCGTAAGTTGATAGTGTGTGGCTAAGTACGAACCCATCAGCATTAACCATCACGGGCATCAGCACGCGCTCATCCTCAGCGAGCTTGAACGCCTGGATAATTGTGTGATACAGTTCATCCACACTGGACGTATAGAACTGAATCCAACCTGTGTCACGCTTGCTCATACTGTCATCATGTGTAACATGGATGTTCCAGCTTGGCGAAACGGACCGATTGATATTAGCAATCACGATGGGCAATCTTGCTGCAGCAGCCCAATGAAGGCCCTCATCCATCAGGAGTAGCCCATTGGATGACGTCGCAGTGAATGCCCTAGCTCCCGTGGAACTCGCACCTATGCATGCAAACATAGCAGAATGCTCAGATTCAACACGTATGAACTCACCCTTGAAGATACCCTCTTCACTCAACAATGCGACCTGTTCTGGCACGGTTGTTGCAGGTGTAATCGGATACGCTGCGACAACCTCAACTCGCGCAGATACCACTGCTCGTGCAGCCGCATAGTTCGCACTCATTAGCTCGGTCTTCATTTGGCAGCCTCCTCCTGACCCTCCCTAATCATCTCTATGCATTCAGGTGGACAAACCTGGGCGCATGTACCACACCCCTTGCAATAGTCGAGATCAATTCGAGGAAATCCTTCATCATCAATAGATATGACAGCCTCAGGACAGTGAAGCCAGCATGTACGACACTTGTTGCATCTCTCGTAGTCGATTCTTGGAGAGAATGTCCGCCAGCTTCCTGTTTCCCCAGTCGCTCCAACCATAGGTTTGGAATACGAGGTCTTTGGCATATCAGCTCGTTTCTTCGGCTCGGTGTTGACTTCGTTGACCATAAATCAGACATCCATTAGGAGCCAATGTAACCTCACGCGGGAACTGACCATATTAGGATTATGATGAGTCCAATATTCGGACTCTTTTGGTCAAGCTTAAGTGTGAGGCTTCATGTTGAAAGGCACTCAGTGTTTGAAGGGAGATGCTGCTCGATGAAACTCCAATTGACCTTGGTCCAAATGCCCTGCGTTGAGGGCGACAGAGAAGCAAACTATGAATGGGCGAGAGGACTTCTGCAGAATCACAATAGTACAGAGAATCTTGAATTCATTGTGCTTCCAGAGCTGTTCGATATTGGATTCAGATACGAGGACTATTCCAAAGCAGGGCCAGGAATACCAGGATCGACAAGTGAGTTCCTGCAGAATCTAGCAGAAGAGCATTCCAGTTACGTGATTGGCACGGGGCTTGAAAAGTCAGAGGCACTATTCTTCAATACCCTGGTAATGGCATCACCTGAAGGAAAGACTATTGGGACCTATAGGAAGATACACCCCTTCCAGAGCGAGAGAGATGTGTTTGCTGGGGGAAACATGCTCACACTCCTCGATATTATGGGTGTCAAGGTGGGCGTCCAAATATGTTATGATGTCAGATTTCCTGAGATTTCCAGAAAGCTAGCTCTGGAGGGCGCAGAGTTAATCCTGATGCCTGCTGCTTTCCCAGATCCAAGGGTAGCGCACTGGGACAATCTAGTAATGGCCAGAGCAATTGAGAATCAGCTATTCGTAGCTGCAGCCAATAGAGTCGGCCCCTCGTTTGATGGAAAAACCTACTTTGGTCACAGCCAGGTTGTGGATCCTTGGGGTGTGAGGCTTACGCGCATTAATTCCCAGAACGAGGTATTTACTTCCCAGGTAGATACAACCATGATCAAGTCAGTTCGAGAAGAGATTACATGCTATGCTGATATGGCTCCCGATGGGTATGACAAAGTTCAGTGGTTCAATGAGTGATTCAGGCTCAGCACAAGCGTTAAGTGAAAGTGGAAAAATGGGAACATGAGTTGGAGAGAACGAAGTTGTCTGAGAATCCCTCAAAACGCATCAAGAAAGCTGTAAAAGACTGGTTTAGAAAAGAGGGCTCGAAACTAGAGACCATCTCAAATCCTCGCGCTGAGTTTCTATTCAAAGTCAAGTTCCAGCGTTTCTTCTTCACAGTAGTTAGACCAAATGAACAGAATTTCATTCAATTGGAATCTCAGGTCATGATCTCACCGCAACATCTGAAGGTCCTGAATGCAGAGAAAATGCGTGATTTTCAGATACAAGCTGTGAAGTTCAGTTTTACACATGGAGTTCAGCTCGGGTTCATCAAACCAAATCCTGCACAACAAGGTCCTAAGCCCCCAGGACCAGGATTTGTAGTTTCAGAGAGAATCTATGATGACGGGTTCAGTGAGAACCGCCTCTGGGAGGTAATGAGGAAGCTTCACTCTGCTGTCGACATGTCGATAGCTATATTGAACGAGGTCACTGGGCAAACGGGAATGAAGCCTCCTACAGAAACGCCCGACTCTGGGCCATCCTACTATACTTAAGTACTGGATTCGGAAAATCGAAAGGAATCAACCCAACACAGCTTGATATGTATACAGTACAATAGCTCTTGGCTCTGAAACTTGTGCTGACGTATGTATAAATGCTGGATTTCCATCCGCACATATCAAGTCCAAAATTATGGTGGCTAACAGGTTTGTCGAAGTGCTATGCCTTTCTATTGAAACTTACAAGAAGTCAAGGAGTGCATAGGCGTCTTTTCATCATCCTTCTTTTCATTATACTACTTCCTTTGCCACCTATTGGATTTGTAGAAAGCGGAAGTTCGGTTTCCCCTTGGAATGAACCTTTAACATCAGAGGGACAAGGAACTTTAGCTTCAGCCCAAGGTGTCGGAAATGGACTTGATACAATCTCATACTTTTCCAGGAGCATTACCAATCAGCAATCAGAGATACTAAACAGCTACGAAAATCCGAATTCACATTCCAGCAGTTTGAGCCTGACGCAATATCTCATTGCGGGGTGGACTCTCTATAGCGTTAGCATTTCCATAGACAGCATCACTGCCGCCCCAGAGAGAGAATCATTGATCTCCGGAGCAGATGATTATATACGAATTGAGAATGTATCAGGAGATATTACTGATGCACTATACCAAGGATTCTACAACCAGCCTCATAAAGGAAAACTCCAGAACTATACGATTATCTATAGATCCCCCTACTATGACTTCACCAACGGTGATGTATATCTTGGGGTTAGAGGGGATTATGATAACTCATCAACTGACATGACTAGCTGGATCGCTCCATTCATTCAAACTAGCGATAACACAACTACGACTCATGACACCTCAAGTGATAATGCAATCCTAGAAGCAAATTCGATTTACTATGTTGTGATTAATGGAACACACACAACCGGTGTGGATCTTGGTGCTTTATGGCTCTTCAACATGGTTCAATGGCAATCATCCTCGCTCGTGACTGGTTATGGTACTGGATATAGATATAGAAATGATGGAAATTGGTATGTATATTCAGGCCAATTCAAACAGGAGGCCAATTTGAACTACACATACACACCATGGAACAGCACCTTAAGCCAGCCATTGACATACTCTGATCCTCAGGATGCACAAATCAACGCTAATTCAACCGCAATGCAGGGTACAATATGGGATTTCAGTTCAGCCACAAACATCACGTCTATTTCGTTTACTTCTGGACAATCCGTCTACATGCAATTCGACTTGACCTTGAATTATAGGAAGACGATAGATTCAGATTCTTCATGGTTTGCACCAGGCGCAGTATCCAATATAGAGTGGAATATATCCAGTGATCTCACATTTCCGTCCATAAGCAACATTCTGACAAGAGGGCAGAACGTAACTGTTCCTGGTGATTGGGCTGCATCTGGCCTGTACAACAGCTCGTATCCTAGTATCAATCATGACCAATATTCCAGAAGTGGGGATGTAATAATTTGTACCAACCTTAACACAGAGAGCTGGGTTCTGTCCTGCATTGCTCCGAACTATGTAACCGATGTTTCACTTTATGACTCGTCTGATGACAGTTCGGTTTCCTACGCCGTGGATGTCGATACCATATTGGATGTCAATACAACAGTGCAGAGTCCCACCTTAATTCCAGCTAATTCTGGCTCAGTCAACCTTACGGTTGTGCACTCTGGCGTAACAGCATTTGCGCCGGCCAATGTTTCTGTCACATTGGGACTTGGGCATCATAGCTGGAATACTGGCATAGACCATGATAACAATGGCATTCATACAGTTGCAGTATTCTGGAGCAATGGCACTGAAGCCGGTTATCGCACACTCGACGTAGTAATTATCTATCCTACTGAAATGACATCAGTATCAACTATTGATGCATATACCGACAGCACCTTTCCCTTCAGTGTATTCTTCAGAGACAGCTATACTCCACAGCCTCTTGATGGTGCACTAGCGGCGGTGACCTACTCCTTTGACGGTGGTAGCAACACAACCATGACAGACCATGCGAACGGCACATGGAGTGACAATGTGGACACCACTGGCA
>JBHLLF010000102.1:0-6119 GCA_048885865.1 Candidatus Hermodarchaeota archaeon | reverse complement strand
GTGAGGTAGGTGGACCCAAAGAATCGAGCGGCATCCGGAAGGTCAAGCAGACCACCTTCAACCTCAGCACCAATTGAAGATACGCCAAGTCTGGAGTAAGTGAAAAGCCGCATAGAATCAATACTTCTCTGCTGTCATTAATCTTTAGCGGTGGTAGCACCACAAGTGCTGCACCATCTGATTTATCCGTTGGAGAGGAGGACATTCTCAAGGAGTGTTCCATTTGTCGAGTAAGCCAACTATTGATGACCTTCCGGATGAAGTGTTTGTTGCCCTAGGAAGAAGAGGTATGGAAGGAATCCCTCTGAAAGAGTGCACCTATGATTGTGATGGCAAAGAACTGAAACTACTGGAAATGAAAAGAGAGCCGGAGAAAATAACTGGAAGTGGTAGTGAGAACGTAGTAGAGAATTGGGTCGTTGAATGCAACACGTGCAAAAGGCCCTTCACTATACAGTGTAAAATTAGATACTACAACGGTGAAAGGTTGGATACCATGGTAAGCCTCTTGGACGAGGAAGGTAAGGACTTGGGATGGCTAGGAAGCTATTAGGTGAGTCATTTGACGAGGAAGTACAAGGTTTCCGTTTTGCCTGGAGATGGGATAGGTAGAGAAGTGATTCCAGAAGCAATAGATGTGATGAAGGCCGTCGCATCAAGCACCAGTGGACTGGAACTCGATCTCCATGAGTTTGAATGCGGAGGGAAGTATTTCCTCAAGAACAAGCGTGAATGGTCGGAAGATGCTGAAGCGTTCACCAAGACAGAAGCAGATGCTATTCTGCTAGGAGGCGTCGGAGCAAAGGATACAGATGGAATGGTTGTGAGACGCTCAGATGGAAATATGGCCGGGTATGGAGTGGTCATAGGACTGAGACAGGAACTAGACCTCTATGCCAATGTCAGACCCGTGAAGCTTTACGAACATGTTCCAACTCCTCTAGCAGGAAAGAAACCCAAAGATATTGACATGGTCATTGTGAGAGAGAACACAGAGGGGCTGTACATACCAGCAAGAGGCAGACTCACTGGACGTGAGGAAGGCGATTTAGCTGTTGATTTGCGTGTCATCACAGCCAGTGGGTCAGAACGTGTTTCTAGATTTGCGTTCGATCTCGCAATGAATCGGAATGGTGCACCGATAGATGGCAAAAGACGAGTAACATGCGTGGACAAAAGCAACCTTCTTGCAGGATGCAAGCTGTTCAGAGAGTCCTTCAACAAGATTGGTGAAAACTATCCTGGTGTGGCTAAGGACTATGCTTACGTGGATGCATGGACACTATTGGCGATACAGAAGCCCGAGCAATATGACGTAGTTGTTGCACCCAACGAGTTTGGCGATATCATCAGCGATCTGGGAGGGGCAATTCAGGGTGGCCTCGGCATTTCCCCCGCAGGGAATATTGGCGACAAGCATGCAATGTTTGAACCGGTGCATGGTTCTGCACCTGACATTGCCGGAAAAGGCATTGCAAATCCACTTGCTGCAATTCTCTCTGCTGCGTTGATGTTCGAATGGTTGGGGACTAAACATAATGACAAGGCTATAATCTCTGCAGCTGAAAAGATACGCATAGGTGTCAAGAAAGCCCTTGGAACCAGCAATATTCGAACACCTGATCTTTGCGTTGGCGAATGGTCCCAAGTGAGGCCTTCAACCACCAAGGAAGTTGCGGCGGAGGTCATAAAGAGAATAGCGAGTTGAGTGTAATGGGAGCGACTCTGGCGGAGAAGATACTCGGTAGTCACACGGAGAAAGGTGAAGCAATCGCTGGAGAAATTGTTGAGGCCTCAGTAGACCTCCTGATGGTCCATGAAGTATTGGGTTCACGAATACTCCCGGTGTTAGAAGAGATGGGATTTGGAAATGTGTGGGACCCTGAACGCATTTTGGTTGTGAATGATCATTGGGCTCCAGCCTCTGATGTCAATAGTGCTGAGATTCATCGACGGAATCGTGAGTTTGTTAAAGAGCAGAAAATCAAACACTTCTGCGATGTTGATTGCGGTATATCGCATCAGGTGCTTCCCGAGATGGGTCTCGTAGCTCCAGGTGATCTCATTGTGGGAAGTGACTCGCATTCAACTACTTATGGCGCCTTCAACGCGTTCTCAACTGGACTTGCTGCAACAGATTCGGCACTCATAATCTCGACTGGTGAGATATGGTTCAGGGTGCCTGAATCAATTTGCGTCAAAGTGAAGGGAAAGATTCCAGAATATGTGATGAGCAAAGACCTAATTCTAAAGGTCATCGCAGATCTCGGCTCAGATGGAGCAAACTACCAGTCGTTAGAGTTTCATGGTCCCACCATAGATGGGATGCTGGTTGGAGAGAGAATGACTGTCTGCAATATGGCAGTAGAAGCTGGAGCCAAATGCGCCCCGATGAATTGCAGCAAGGATGTAGAGAGGTGGATGAGGGAACATGCACCTGCAAGATCATGGACTCCTGTAAAGCCTGACTCCGATGCTCAATACATAGATACCTTTGAATACGATATCGATGCAGAGCCCCTCGAACCTATGGTCGCAATTCCACATAGTCCCACAAATGGCGTATCAGTGTCTGAAGTCACGGGCACTAAATTTGACCAAGCATTCATAGGCTCTTGCACAAATGGGAGAATTCAGGATTTGGCTATAGCAGCAAAGATTCTGAAAGGGAAAAAGGTTCACGAAGATATCCGGTTGATTGTCACGCCAGCAAGCAAGACTACATACATGCAGGCACTTGAGAAAGGGCATATTGAAACATTGATGCAATCAGGAGCGATTGTCACAAACTCAACCTGCGGAGCGTGTGTCGGAGGACATCTCGGTGTGTTGGGTGCAGGCGAGGTGTGCATCTCTAGTACAAACAGGAACTTCCCGGGTCGAATGGGGCACCGTGACTCCCAAGTCTATTTGGCCTCACCTGCCACTGTAGCAGCCAGCGCATTAATGGGTGAAATCACCGATCCAAGGAGGTTATGAGAGTGGGGGCTTTTGACAGAATTCGGGGCAAAGCTTGGGTGCTTGGTGACAATATAGACACCGACCAAATCATTCAGGGTAAATACCTCACACTCTTGGACTATGAGGAGATGTCTAAGTACACCTTGGCAATACCGCGGCCAGATTTTGTAGCCGGTATGAAGAAGAACGATGTGGTTGTTGCTGGAAGAAACTTTGGCGCCGGCTCATCACGTGAAGAAGCCCCACAGGTCCTCAAGACAATTGGTGTCGGATGCATCATCGCTGAATCGTTCTCCAGAATCTTCTACAGAAATGGATTCAATGTAGGTCTGCCTCTCATGACTGTGAAAGATGTTTCATCGGCCGTTCAGGACGGCGATACTCTGTCTGTCGACTTCACAAAGGGAACAGTCACTAATGAGAAGTCAGGCAGAGTGCTTCAAGGGGAGCCATTGCCGCCCTTTATGCGGGAGATACTCGAAGCGGGAGGAGCGGTTGAGCGATACAAGAAGATTATGGGAAGAAAGGGCTAAAAGCCCAATTGTACTGACTCGCACATACGAGTGCTCAGTAGAGGCTTTCTCATGAATGTCATGCTTTTCCTAATTATATCTCTTATAGCGCATTCAATACCAATTCCGCTCTCCATGGACATGTTTCGATCCAGCATGTTACTCAAATGGCTACCGCTTCGATTAGTATGGGGTGCAGTTGCATGGGGCTTGATCACTCTTCTAATGATGATGACACTCCCCTGGGCAATCCTCAGTCTGGTGTTGAGTCTAGGCATCCTGCTCATGTTTGCAAGCGGCTTTCGTCCTGGTGAAATGGAGGATATGATAGCTGGACTTAGAATGCCCCTGACGTGTTTTGGTTTACTTATTGTGCTCCTGATGCCAATGTTCTCAGGTCTAATTGGTTGGACCTCTGATGTAGCAAATGCGCAGTATTTCGACGAAATGATTGTGGAGACTGATGAGGATCTCTTCAATTCATCAATACCTGATGCGATGGTCAGGCTTGTCACAGAAGAATACGCTGAATATGTGGCTAATCAGCATATATCACCCTTCGGATCGAATGTGGAAGTTTCAGCGGCGCATATCACGACGCGCAATGGACGTCTCGTCTGGGTCTGTACGATTGTGTCAACTAATGTTTTGGCAGAGAACTTTGTCAAAGGTTTCATCATTGTTGATGCGAATGATCCTCAAGCCACTGAGCCTGAGATCATTACGGGCACAACACTTCCCGTTGGTGAGGGTCTCTGGTGGGACAGGGACATTCGATTCGGAAACTACCTCAATGACATGACTGCAGCGTACCAATACGCGTATCCCACTTGGGACCCAGCTGGGAACTTGGTTTACGTTCAGACAAGAACTCCATTGGGATTCGATTTTGTTGAGAGGGCAATTGGGCCGATTGTGTATGGGGAGAATGGATCTGTGACTGCATTCCCCGAAATTGCTGACACACCATCTTGGATCACTCAAGCCTATGCAGAGGAATGGCTTGAGAGGGAAGTAACTAGATGGGGAGGCTATCGGAGAGGCGAGGGCTTTGACCTCTTCGCTGGCGGACTTCTCTGGTTTATACCGCCTTCAGGGGATCGGCTCGAGATGACCGAAGACACGCGGTACATCGTGAATCCAGACTCCAGTCGGGTTGAAGCGTTTATTGCAGTGCACCCAGTAACAAATGATAGAGCTCTTGCGGGAGTCTTTCGTGCCACTCAAGACACAGTCTACTATCATGACCTTAGTGGATTTGGCTATGTCAGTGGTGATGCGGCTGCTTCAAACGTAGTCAGTCAATTCGCACCACCAGCATCGGGTTTCTATTATGGTGCCATGCCACTGCTCTATCCTGTTCAAATCAGTCCCACTGAGATAGTATGGACCTGGTATACTCCGATCTACTGGGCTGATGGTTGGTATGACTCTGATAGTGATGAGTATGTGCTCTCTGATATGCGACTCCATGCATTAGCCATGGTCGACGCATCCAATATTGACAAATACTATATCCAGGAGCTTGGAGGAACACTTTCTGGTGCACCACTCGTTCAAGCAGCCCGCGGAGGATTTGTTGCTCTGTTTGGAGGGACCATTGAACCGGAGCCTGATAACACGTTCGAGCTGACTGCGACTGTGACGAACATCACTTCCTTTGTGTATGATGGGGACACACACATACTTCTTGGAACTGACAACTCTACGTACCCATATATCGAAGGCACAAGGGACTGGATGAACCTCACTGACTGGTATACTCTTCTGACTCTAGGTGTGAGTGATAGCTTTACAGCAACACTGCAGCAGGTCGAGGATCAGTTCCGTATTGTTGCGATTGTGAAGAATTAGCTTGAGAGGGGCGATGCCCCTCTTTCTTTTCTTCTGCGTTATCTAGCTTCCGCCGCTCATTCTCTGCTTCAGAGCGGCATACTTCCCTTTGATTGCACCCCATATGCGACTGGCTCTAGACTTAGTAGCGGTGGTATGAATAGGACACATATCACCAAGGGTACAACGATCCTCAAAGCCACCATACTTCAGCATTGCACCGGGGAGAGCGTTATTCAGCAGCTCCTGTTCAAATTCCTCCATCAGATCTGAGGTAACATAATTCCAGTCGGTATCTTTGAATTTCTCCAATGCTAGAGTTCTTGAAACGGCCTCAAAAATCTCGTTTGCCACATCTTGTGAATCTTCAGAGAGACCGATAACAACCGAATGACCTGCGGGTGTGGTCTTTGAGAACTTCATCTCAGTCTCGCCCATCTTGATGGACTGCAGGGACAGCCCATTGGAGAGTGTCATGGGTATAGTTTCGATTGCAGACAGGAATCCCGTTAGAAGCTCTGGCTGTTTGAAAGCTGTCTTGCAAAACGTGCCATAGCACTTGCTGTAGATGGGTAATCCCGATTGAGTATATACAAGCAGATACTCGAGCGCCGGCAACTTTTCAGGTCCTCCAATCTAGCCAGCGGCCATGATGTTTGCTTTGTCAGAAATACTTTGCGACATTGGGTCTTCTGAAATGAGTGTGAGTGTACTCACCTAAAGCTTGTTCAGCTTCTCGAACTCTTTGAAGACTTCTCTCTGTATCAGAAATCGGAGAATCTCAGCAGTGCCTCCACCAATGGTCATTAGTCG
>JBHLLF010000101.1:0-6229 GCA_048885865.1 Candidatus Hermodarchaeota archaeon | reverse complement strand
TCAAGCCGCCCCTTGGTGAGTATCCTGGTGTGATTCGGGAGATTACAATTGGGGCTACCAAGAAGGAGGGCGGATCAAGGAGCAATACAGTGACCATTGGGGGTCATACTGCACCTGCATGGGATTTGTTTCAATCACCACCAAAGAATCCGCCCATTATTGCGGCTGACGTCTTTGACATGCCAATTCCGCTGGCGAAAGCAGTCAAGACACATTACAAGGAGGTACTAGATGATCCCGCGGAGTGGGCAAAGCTTTGCGTGAATAAGTTCGGAGCTGACGTGATAACAATACACCTCATCAGTACAGACAGACAACTGGGAGACACTTCACCTCAAAAGGCCGCAAAGACTGTTGAAGAGGTTCTACAGGCAGTCAAGGTTCCCGTGCTCATTGGTTCTGCAGGCGACCCTGAGAAGGATGGACCCGTTCTGGCTAAAGCTGCAGAGGTATGTGAAGGTGAACGAACCCTGCTCTGCTCTGCAACAATCGATGTCTATGAACCTGTGGCTGTGGCTGCGAAAGAGCATGAACAGATTGTCTTGTCGTGGACTTCACTCGACATCAACGAGCAGAAGGAATTGAATCGGAGGCTGATCGAGTGGCTTACACCAGATCAGATAGTAATCGATCCTACTACTGCTGCACTTGGGTACGGTCTTGAATATGCGTTCACTATGATGCAGAGGATGCGCTTGGCAGGGCTATTGGGTGATAGCGAACTACAATATCCCATCAGTTCAGGCACAACAAATGCCTGGGCTGCTCGAGAGGCTTGGCTCAAGGCACCAGAACTCGGACCGAGAGAACTTCGTGGGCCAATCTGGGAGAGTGTTACAGCACTATCACTCTTGCTAGCTGGAAATGACCTCTTCATGATGATGCATCCTGCAGCAATGAAGACGGTCCATGACCTCATTGATTGGTTGCGAGAGAGGCGAACGATACCAGCCGAAGAGTATGTGGACTGGACAACAATCGAAATACCGGAGGGGACCTAAATGGCGAAGCTCCCAGGTCCATTGGACATCTATCCCCTCTTGCCCGGTACTAATTGCCAAGAGTGTGGTGAGGCCAATTGCATGGCTTTTGCAACCAAGCTAGCTGAGTATACAGTGAAGCTAGCTGCTTGCGCGCCTCTGTATAAAGAGGCCAAGTATGCCAAGAAGCTGACAAAGCTTGAAGATCTCATTCGTCCTCCAGTTAGAGAAATAGTCATAGGAACAGGCGAAAAGGCAGCCTCCATTGGTGGAAAACTAGTCCTATACAGGCATGATCTCAGATACTCGAATCCAATATCTTTCTTTGTTGATGTTGATGATACACTCGAGGGTGAAGCATTGGCTCAAAGAGTCAAAGCCATTGAAGATTGGACGTACATCTATATTGGGCAGAATCTACGACTTGATGGAATCGCACTTAGAGGAGTATCGCAGGACCCACAGACTTTCGCAAAGACTGCAAAGAAAGTGACAGAGATCACGGATTGGCCTATCGTATTATGTTCGCTGAATCCTGAGATGCTTGCAGCTGCGGCAAATGCAATTGCTGAGAAGCGTCCTTTGCTGTACGCAGCGACATTAGACACCTGGTCAGCGGTTGGCGACATCGCAGTGAAACACAATCTCCCTTTGGTAGCGTATGCACCTAGCGGACTTGATGACCTTGCTAGTCTTGTCAATACCTTAAGAGCCATGGGTGTCGAAGAGATTGTCTTGGACCCTGGTACTGCTTCACGAGCAGGTCTTGGTACTACAGTTGACAACTTCACACAGCTCAGAAGGGCTGCGACTATTGAGGAAAACGAGCTTCTTGGCTATCCACTACTTGCAACACCAATCTCGGTCTGGGCTGACCACAAAGAAGGTGCTGCACCGGAGTTGACCAAATGGGACGAGGTTCTAACATCTGCGGCAATGATAGTTCGATACTCGGATGCCATTGTAATCCATAGCCTAGACATGTGGACAAATCTGCCGCTCACATTTCTGCGCAGCAACCTCTATACAGATCCTGTGAAGCCGGTAGCTGTTGAAGCTGGACTGCAGGAATTCGGCGATGTGGGACCGGAATCACCCGTGATGTACACTACCAATTTTGCACTCACCTACTTCACAGTAGAGAGTGATATCAAGCAGGCTGGAGTAAACGCCTATCTTGTGGTGGTAGATACTGAAGGAATGAGCGTCCAATCAGCAGTTGCTGGTAGGAAGCTGACTGCAGAGAAGGTGGCAGAAACTCTTGAAGAAACCAAGATTGGTGATAAGGTCAATCACAAGGTTCTCATCAGTCCAGGAATGGCTGCTAGAATTAGTGGTGAAACCGAAGAGGCATCAGGTTGGACTGTTAAGGTCGGTCCACAAGACTCCAGTGGAATACCGAAGTATCTCCAAGAAGGCAAATGGAAAGAAGAGTAAGAGACCATACCTAAATGGTCATAGGGGCAAAATGCCCCCTCTCTCCTACTGGGAGTAAGAAGAATGAAAGAGCGTCTAGTGATTTCAGTATCCGGAAAGGGTGGCGTCGGAAAGACCACTACCGCCGGACTCCTATCCAGAATTATTACAGAGAAGACCCGCAGGTCATTGCTTCTAGTCGATGCAGATCCTGTAATGAATCTCCCTCGAGCCTTGGGAGTTGATGTTCCTGCATCGGTTGGAGAAATTGCCACCAGGATGCGTAAGAACATTGATGATGGAACTCTACCTGCATCAGCAGCGAAGCAAGATATTCTTGAAGGGGAAATCTTTGAAGCTCTCATTGAAGGCGACCGATATGATTTCTTGGCAATGGGTCGCACAGAAGGTGAAGGATGCTATTGTTATGTTAACAGAATCCTCACTCAGATTCTCGATACTCTGACATTGAATTATGAAATCACTCTACTTGATATGAGCGCAGGTCTCGAGCATTTCAGCCGTCGTACTAACCGAAATGTCGACATTCTAATAATAGTCATTGATTCCTCTCGAGCTGCTTTTGAAGCAGCCTTGCGAATAAGAGACCTCGCAAAGGAAGTGCATATTGACTTCAAAAAGCTTGTAGTGATCGGCAATCGGATTCCATCCAATCTTGTTGAAGCTGTTTCAAGTGGACTTGAGGAGAATGATCTGTTTCTTGCGGGTATGATTCCAAATGATGACAAAGTCGCAGAACTGAATTATTTGGGCAAGCCTGTATTTGACCTACCAGATAATTCTCCTGCACTTCTCGCCGTTGAAGGCATTGCAGAAAAGCTAGGTCTTCTCAGCGAAGTAACACTGTTGAAGCTTCTAGGTCAGTAAGGTCTCTCATTCAATAACCTGTATCTCAACTTGCAGTCGCTCAAAGAACTCGCTAGCAGCTATCTGTATCAATTCTGAGTTATCTGACATCACATCAATTCTGACCTTTGAGATTCCTTCACCGACCTTCCCAACGAGTGTTATTGTGACAGCCAAACGTGCGTCACTGAACTTCCCTATGCCCGCACCAGCAACGAGTCCCATTAGCATTCCTTCCTTCGTTGTCGATTCTGCTCTGAAGGAATGGAGATTGCATCGATTGGCCAATTTCTTCACTACTTTATATAGCGTCTTCGCCTCGACCTCAATGACATGTTCTCGATTCCAAGTGCTTTTTCCCTTTTTCATTGCTTGAAACTCATCTGCTGTCATTTCAAACGGTTCAATCTGCGAATAGATTGACCTGATGAAGCAAATACCTGATTTGGCAGCGATTTTTTCATCATCACCATTCACGAAAATCACAGATGATACGATTTCACCCTCAATTGCTTCTGAATTGACAAAGAATTCGAACTCGACTGAATCGGATTTTCCTGGTCCAATTGAAGGGATAATCTGCGTACTTCCATACGGTGCTAAAAGGCTGTCAGCCGGGAATGACATAATTCTGATGGTCACGTTCGAGATTGTTTCAGTAGATTTGTTGGCAATGGTGCTCCTGAATAGCAACTTGGTGTCAGATACTTGGTACCCATTTGTCACTAGAATATCATCACTTGTTCTAATTGGTGTAGACTCAACTATCTGTTCTTCCTCAGGTATCTCGTCAGGTATTAGGGGTTCATCATCAACATCATGACCCCGATTTCCTAACCATCCCAAAGCAAAACCAATGGCCTCTCTCACCATCTCATCATCGTCAGATGCGTGAGCCTCAAGTAATGGTATCGCTCTATTGTCCTTTATAGAAGCGAATACTCCTGCCGTCATAGCTCGAATGACTCTACTCTCATCATTCAGAGTTATATCCAGAGTGTCAAATGACTTCGAACCATAGTCTCCTAGTCTGCAGACTGCAAGAAGTCTAACTTCTTCCTCTCCAGTTATAGCTGCGTCCTTGCAGGCTTGAATCGATGAAATATCTGATAGCGCCTTCTTGAGTTTGTCTTCTTTTGGTTTGAATAGTCGTCCCACGGCTCTCTTCAAGCCACGCACTGGAACACTACCGGATTGCGGAGCAGATGTCTTGTTATCTTTGTCTGACATTCTAGGCCTCGTCCATCGTGCTCGATTGCGCTTGTCTTAATACTTATTGTGATGGCTCAGTTAAGTGAGCCTTTCATAACATTTTTAGCACGGCCTCAGGTCGCCGTGGCTAGAGACGGCTTGAAAGGTGCGCTACATGGAGCAGAGAGATCTTTCCCTTTTCCTTCAACCAAGGATAATGAAACCGCAAGCTGAACGTGGTTCAGAAATCACGCGTCGATTTTCGATGAATAAGGTTGGAAGGATGATCGCTGCAGCCATGCAGGACCGGAGTATCAGACTCTATGACGCACACAGCTGCGAAGAGATGCAACGAATACAGGATGAATTCCTGTGCACATCTATCGCGTTTAGTCCTCAGGGTGATGTTGTTGCTACTGGTGGTGTTGATAGAGTCGTCAAGCTATGGGACATCCGAACAGGAGAACTACTTGGGAAATTGGAGGGCCATAGCTATCCTGTCCTGGCACTTGCATTCTCTCCTGATGGTAGCCGTCTTGTTTCAGGGAGCGGTGACACGACTCTACGCATTTGGGATGTTTCGAATAGCACCGAGATCAACCAACTCAAGGGGCATTCCCTATATGTGGTAACATGTGACTGGTCGCCTGATGGGAAGCGAATTATCTCGGGAGAAGTTGATGGCACAATAGTCGTTTGGGATGCTGATAGAGGGCAGCTGCTAGACCGTCTTAAGGATCATCGGACAGCAGTTCATGTTGTGAAATTCACAAGAGATGGACAAGGGATGGCTTCAGGATCATCAGACCACAGTATCATCATTTGGAAGACAGAAGGTGACTCATTCAAACCAGAGCGAACCTTGATTGGGCATGAAGGTGAGGTTCGAGCTTTATCCTTTAGCTGGGATGGCAAGTTTCTAGCATCAGGGTCGAGTGAAAAGGAACTTTTCGTTTGGACAACCGACTCGTATACTATAGAAGGCGAGGGCAGGACTGTCACTGAGATTGATGGAATCGAATGGTACCCTGATACAGCTGCATTCCTTACAGCAGATGGTTCAGGTGCAATCACACGATGGGAGGTTAAAGAGATGGAAGTCATGCTCGCTCCATTCAAGAATCTACTATCTGAGATTGAAGCTGATATCGAAAAGAGCCGCCAAGCGGAGCTTGAAAAGAAGCTCAATAAGCTCTCAGGTCAATATGAAGATGAAGTTCTGAGAGATAAGCGAGTGTTCTATATCCTTTGGCAATGCAAGCGAGCGCTGGGGCTTTTGAAAGGAACACCTAGACGCACATAGCAGAATTACTCTTTGCTATTTTTCGCCTTTGCCTTTCCCTCAGCTAGAATGTTTCTGCAAAGAGTGGCATACGCCTCCTGTACATTCTCACCTGTGAGTGCACTAGACTCAACATACAGGAAGTTGTGCTTTTTGGCGTACTCCTCTCCTTCCTCTCTAGGTACTACGCGGCTCTCTTCAAGGTCTACCTTATTAGCCACAACTATGAGCGGAATTGGATTTCCAAGATTTGTGAAGCATTCATTCATCCAATTATCAATATTGAGAAACGTACGACGGCGAGTCACATCATACACCAGAAGCCCTCCCCGAGCTCCTCGATAGAAGCCCTGGCGGACTGATTCAAAACGTGGCTGCCCGGCCAGATCCCACACAATGCAAGTCACATTGGCATTCAGGTCCTTAAGCTCAATTTCCTTGAGGGCGAAATCGGCGCCAATGGTCCTCTTGTAGTCAGCCTCAAATCCTCCTT
>JBHLLF010000100.1:0-6323 GCA_048885865.1 Candidatus Hermodarchaeota archaeon | reverse complement strand
CCAGCCATTTCCGCAAGGGCGAGGTTCCGGGCCGCGAGGGCAAGCCATGTAGGTTCATCGAATGATCGAACCACCCCCGGTGCCGGACAGCAACTAGCCCCTTCCAAATCCTCGAGTTCAACTCCAAGCAGGGGTAGCACGACTCTGATGCTCTTCTCCAGATTGGGGAATCGATTAGGCATGACACAACCAAGGAAGAACGAGTACTTCTGAGCCTCTGCCATATCATGTTCCCTCCTTGGATTGCCTATCAATGAGCTTCTTGAACCCAGTTTTTCTCATTATTCTCTGAACATCTTTCAGAGCCTTCTTCTTTGAGTGTGTAGTGGGTGGCAATGCCTCTAGACCGAGGTCCTTACGCATCTCACGATTTTCATCGTCAATTGGAACAGCATGGCCAGTTGAGATGAGCTTCTGTGAGGCCTTCCTGTGTTGAGGAAGCATAAACCCCTCATCAACAGCCATGTTCCTCATGATGATTATTGCATCTGTCACCTTGATTTCTCTGGGACATCTCTCAAGGCATGTATAACAAGTCGCACAGAGCCAAAGATCTGGACTGGCTAGGACTTCATCCTTGAGACCAAGAACCGCCTTTCTCATCAGCTCACGTGTTCTGAAGGCTGTTCGACGACCACTCGGGCAAACACTGGAACATGTTCCACACTGAATACACGTCCGAATTCTATCTGCACCCGCCTCGATGATTTTCTCAGTGAATTGCGGGTCGATGTCATCAGACTCGATTCGCTCACCCGAAAAGATGTTCTCCATGAAGGTTACCTTCACAATTTTGGGTTCCAGTAGAACGCCGAGTATTTGGAGATATAAGGATTGGTTTTGGGTCTGGTTTTTCGAGAATGCATTAGTCATATGGGTACTCCTTTGTTGAGAGTAAACCCATGTTCCCTATTCTCACATTTGTCAGACCAGAATCCTTAGCAGCATCCATTGCAGCCTTTGCGTGAGCCCTGCTTGTGCGAGGTAAATCAGACATAGCGTGATGAGGATGAAATCCAAGAAGCGCAGTCGGAATCGTTGAATCGCATTCCGCTATGAATTCGCATAGCTTCCTTACCTCACCTACTCCCACATATCCAGGAACCAGCAGAATACTGGCCACTAGAAACTCTCCATCACGCTTCAATCCCTTCTTTGCGAGGATTCTGAAGTTGTTGAGAACGGTTGTATTGGTCATGCCCGTAAGCGATGCGTACAATCGAGGAGATACTGCCTTGAGATCGAACTTGAAGGTTCCACCAGAGCTCATGACTATGTCTGCTGTCCGAGCGAGCCACTTACGTGACATGTTACCATTGGTTTCATAGCATACTCTGACCTGAAGTTCCTCATACAGAATCTTTGACGTTTCCAAGGAATGAACTGGATTGCATGCTGGGTCGCCACCGAAATAGCAAACGCAAGCAGTCCTGTCGGTTGCTACAGCCGCCAATTCCCTAGGCGTCATCAAGGGTTCTCCCTTGGTCATCATCTCTCTGAAACTGTCATTCTGACAGAATAAACAATCGGAGTTGCATGATCCATAGAATACAGCAAGATTGTTGAGTCGTCTACCGTAGGTGAAAGTTGGGTCACCCTTTGTGACAGGACATACCCAATCAGCCACACAATTGGTTGGAAGCGGGTCAAAGTACCATGAAACTATTGCCCTTCCTTGATATCGATGAGTGACCACTCCCTGCTCTGCAACGCGGAGGTTGCAATAGCCAATCTCCCCCTCAGTGAGTCTGCAATGGTTCCCACAGTCAGGACATACTATGTGACCGCTCTCAGGTATGTTGGGAATCAGATTTTGATTGAATCTAATCTGTTTGTGCCTGTCCTTGGCGGCATGAATGGCACTATCATCGATATCCAAACACACCGAACAGCGTCCAATGGACTTTGATGCAATTCTGCCTTCACGCTCATGCTTTGGACAGAGCATGGGTCAAGGTGGACGCAAAAGGGAATGAGTCTTTGCGTTTCGCGAAACGTCCTTTTGACAATGGATTTAAGGCTGGAATCTAAGCACCGCGGGTAGTCGGTGTATCACCATGACTAGTGCAGACCAGCCGGACGTTCATGTGATTGATGAGGTCGACACAGAGTTTGTTGACATGATCAAGAGAATAGGCGGTCCTAACATTCAGAGCTGCTATCAATGTGGGACATGTAGCGGGAGTTGTCCTGCAGGGGCTCGCACAAACTACCTGGTGCGAGGTATCATCAGAAAGGCCCTACTTGGTCTAAAGGAAGAAGTGATCTCTAGCATGGAGCTATGGTACTGCACGACATGCTATACCTGTACTGATCGATGCCCTCAGGACGTTCAGCCAACAGAGGTCATCAAGGCTATCCGAAATGTCGCAGTTGCTGAGGGATATATGCTTGAGCCCCATCGAAAGGTGGGGATGAACGTGCTCAAGACGGGACATGCAGTTCCTCTGGGTGGCGAAACTTGGGAAGGCCTAAGAAAGAAGGTTGGCCTTGATGAAAAGCCACCAAACGCAAGCAGTTTCCCTGAAGCCATTGAGGAAGTTGTCAAGATCGCAAAGAAGAGTGGTTTCGACAAGCTCGTTGCTGAGAAGGAAGAGAAGGAGGAGTGAAGCAATATGGCGAAGAGACCAAAGTTCCTACATTTCCTGGGCTGCATAATACCCCATAGATATCCTAGCGTACAGAAAGCTGCGGAGCTTGTGTTCGAAGACCTTGATATGGATCTTCTACCAATGGAGAAAGCTACCTGTTGTCCGGCCCCCGGTGTCTTTGGATCATTTGATAAAGTGACTTGGGCATCAATAGCAGCACGAAACCTTACAATAGCTGAAGAGGCAGGAACAAATATCACTACTGGATGCAATGGGTGCTTTGCGAGTCTTTGGGATGCTGACCATGAGCTAAAACATGACGAAGAGCTTAGAGCTGCGGTTAATGAGAATCTTGCTGAGATTGGGCGCGAGTTCAAAGGTACAATAGAGGTCACTCATTATGTTGATGCGCTATACAATACGGCAGGACTGGAAACGATTCGAAAACGAGTTACACGCCCGCTTGAAGGTGTACGAATGGCACTCCATCCCGGCTGTCATTGGATGCGGCCCAAGCTGATCAAGAAGAAGGATGATTCAGAGAGACCGCATATATTCCGAGAACTCTGTGAGGCATCTGGTGCAACTTATGTGCCGTACAAAGACGAGCTAATTTGCTGTGGCGCTGGAGGAGCAGTTAGAACAGCAGATGTCAAGACCGCCCTTGACTTCACGAAACAGAAGTTTGATAGTCTCTTAGCCGCGGGAGGGGCTGACATCATAGTTACTCCATGCCCATTCTGTGAACTTCAACTGGACCTTGGACAGGTTGAGATTCAGAAACACTTTGAGGCGGAGTATCATTTCGATGTTATGCATGTCATGGAGATACTTGCTCTGGCGTTTGGGCATGAGCCTGATGAGTTTGGTCTTACTACCCACTTGCAGTATCTGCAAAGAAAGAGCCAACCGAATTGGCAAAAGCTTGGTATTGAGATTGAAACGTCTCAAGATGCGGCAGCCTCTGAATAAGGGGGCAATATCACTTCTCAGGTTTCCATCTTGTGGACCATGTTCTCGCGGCCATCTCTAAATCGCTTAATTAAGCCCCTCTCTTCAAGCGAGTTCAGCAGCATGCTTGCCATTGATTGAGACATGTTCAGCTCTTCATAGATTTCTCTCTGAAGACATGATCCTCCCTTGCTATCAAGCAAAGCTAGAACCTGCTGCTCTTGACTTGAAACAACGCTGATTGTGCTTTCTCTCTTTGTCCGGAGCTGTCTAATCGCTGTAGGCAGTCTTTCAATCGATAATGCAGCAACCGCACCGATTGCTACACCTACCCCCGCAAAGAGGAGAAGATTAACAGGTTCTGAAGAGTCGGTTTGTAGAAGCCCAGTAGGTAGCTGATACTTCACAATAAAGGCTTGTTCTTGTCCTGGGAGTAGCATCGGGGTTTCCCAGGTGAAGACCATCCTATTTCCATCGGTGAAATTGCTTGTTGGTACGGGGAATAGTGGTGCTGGTGCATCCGCTTCTAATGTAGCGTGAGCAGGGAGATGAGTCCTAAAGGTGAGGCCCTGTATCTCATTCAAGGGCCGTATGTAATAGATGAAATGATTCGTACACAATGGTCCAGTTGGAGCTGGATCTTGTCGTTGTTGTAGTTCATCAGTTGTCAGCATGAGCGAAAGATGGCTTGTACTATTGAGCGGTATCAAAGATGCTGAAGAAACTCTGACCATAGAATATCGCTCCTTAGGTTCAAGAACCGTTTCAGCATACCCGCCTCCAAGAACGCTACTCGTCACATTCAAACTCCTAATATCTAGCCTTAGGTCGATGAAGCTCAAATCGACTGACCCATTATTCACAATATCCGCTTCAATTGAGATGCTTGTAGTGCAATTCTGATTTAGAATGGCATCTATTACCACATTGGACAGGACGAAATCTTGGGTCTGACCATGGACTGGAATGGGAAATCCTATCACAATTAGCATCACAAGAAAGCCGGTTGTTAATGCGAATATCTTTGTGCTATTGGTGGCCATCGTCAGCATTCCTGTCATGTCTGTAGTATCAATTCATCCAATAAGGTTGTGGTGTGAAACTAAATGGTTGGAGGGAGAATTGTCTCCCTCCAGTTTCGACTAACGTTTCTTTATTGCTATTCCTAGGCCAACTACTGCAAAAAGCGCGATAGCAGCAATTGCCGGGAGTACAATGCCCTCCGGAATAATGAGTCCACCATTACCGAGAGGTGCTGCAAGCTCTGCAAACCTCATAGATGGGTCGTGTAAGAGAGATCCCCCGTCAAAGTTGGGGTAGGAGAAGAATAGCAGTAGGGCGTTTCCGTTAGTCCAGTAGGACGCCTCGACATCAACTGCCTCCTGGCTTCCCCCAGGAAGAGTCATGACAGCTTTGTCCAGCCAGCGATAGAATCCACGTGTTGTATCAGTTGAAGCTTCAACCAAAGAGAGTTCCTGAACATCATCCTCATGCCCATCATCGTCATCATCCGCATCCTCGAATTTCTTTCCCCACTCTTCCTCCGGCATTAGATTTTCAGAGTCACGGTCTTCATCCTCCTCATCTTCATGAAGTCTGAAGTGGTGATCAGAGTCATCTTCGGATGCGACGTCCTCTTGGAGGAAGTTCAGTATCGCGATATGAGATGTTTCAGAGAGATATGGGAAGTTCCCGATTTCGATGTCAATTTTCAACTCGACTCCGCCGAGCACAGTGTAATTGGCTTTGACCCCTTCATCATCACTCACCGTCCCATTGTAGTCATCTAGGTACATATGGGCATAGAATTGAAGGGTCATTCCTTCGAAACGAGTGAAGTTGATGTCATTGTCGCTACTCAAGATGAAGGGCTCTTCGGGTTCGTCCATTTCCTTATAGCCGGGCATCCAATCCTCAAACCAATCATCTTCCCAATCTTCACTTAGTCCGCCTTTTGTATACGATGCATAGACCTCTGTGTTATGTCCAAGTTCATCAGTGACCGCTCCAGTCTGAAGCGCCCACTCAAAGGCGTCCAATGGAGCGAAATCTAACGTTTCATTAACCTGGTAGACTTCATCACCATTGAGATCTTCAAACTCAACAATCATCAGATAGCTCACAAGGAATCTGGCGTGGCTTCCATTGCTATCGGATGAGTACCAGAACTGGAAAATAGGCTGTTCACCATCAAGCCGCACGGTGACTATGTCGGTCTGTATCCAAGCTGTACCATCGCTATCTCTAGAATATTCAGGCTCATGTTCTTCTTCATACTCGTCGCCGTCATCACTTTGGGCAAGTACGCTAATTGGGGAGAGCAGCAAAACCAGAAATGTGAGCACGACTGCATATTTCAGAAGTTTGGGATGTTTCACCATATCACCAAGATATGCTTCCAATTGAGTATATATAATGAAGATGAACAAGGATACTGAATTCTGCCTGCTAGAAGACCCCATAACCCTTCTGGTGCTATTTGAACCTTCATAATGCTTCAAATTGTTCCAAGTGGGTACGATAGTTAAGTCTGACAGGTGTCTAGAGAACACCCTGTTGTACCATTATCAAAACGAAACCTATCGGTGCAGACTAACTCTTGATTCGCTGCGGTAGAACAATCTCAATCTTGGAGAGGTCATGAGTCCTATCGACATAATCTCTTGACTTCATCCGCGTAAGATATGCCCGCGTGTATAACCGCCTGCACTTCATCTGCGTCTCCCGAATCGGACGTTATCCCTGTAATATATGAGGTCACCTATTTGAAATAGTTAAGTC
>JBHLLF010000099.1:0-6368 GCA_048885865.1 Candidatus Hermodarchaeota archaeon | reverse complement strand
ACCTCCTCTGGAAAGACACTTCTTGCGGAGCTAGCAGGGATTCCCAAGGCTATGCAGAAGAAGAAGATGATTTACCTATCGCCTCTGGTGGCTCTGACCAATGAAAAGTATGAGCTATTCAGGAAACGCTACAAGAAGCTTGGAGTGCGGGTTGGTATTAGGGTAGGTATGTCCCGACTTGATGTCGGAAAGGAAGAGCGTGTAATTGTTGATACCGATGTCACAAAAGCTGATGTCATATGTGCCACATATGAGGCTCTCGACCTGCTTTTCAGATCAGGGGATTCCGAGAAGCTAGGTCAAATTGGAACAGTAGTGATTGATGAAATCCAAATGCTCGCAGACCCTGAAAGAGGTCCAGAGCTTGATGGCATCATTTCAAGACTGAGATTTCATGCTCCAAAGGCTCAGATACTCGCATTATCCGCCACTGTGGGCGAGCCAGACCAACTAGGCAAGGAGCTCGGTCTCCGCTTGGTCAATTATACCGGTCGTCCTGTTCCTCTTGAACGCCATCTAGTCTTTTCGAGAAGTGATGATGATAAACGCAGAATTATCCAGCGCTTGGTGAAAGAAGAGTTCAGACATAAGAGTAGTATGGGCAACAAAGGCCAGTCTATCATATTCACCTATTCTAGACGAAGAGCTCACTCTCTAAGTGATTGGCTCCACGAGCACGGTGTATCAAGTACAATCTATCATGGTGGGTTATCGTATTCACACAGACGAAGGATAGAGAGAGCTTATGCCAAGCAGAGGCATGCATGTGTTGTGACCACCGCTGCTCTAGGTGCTGGGGTCGATCTACCTGCATCACAAGTGATTTTCGAATCATTGGCGATGGGCGCAGAATGGCTCTCGATAGCTGAGTTCGAGCAGATGCTTGGTCGTGCAGGTCGCCTGGGCAAACATGACCGCGGCCGAGTATACCTCATTGTCCAGCCAGAAAAGAAATACCATGCAGGCCTTGACGGCTATGAGGATGAAATCGCAGCCAAATTGCTTAATGGAGATATAGAGGCTGTAGAACCATTTGCTGACACTGAAATGTGCGCGGAGCAAATCCTTGCTACAATCTGTTCAACCGGGCTTGTTGATCTGAAGGAAATTGCACTTTCTTATTTGAGGATGCTCTCTTCATCAGTTCCACCCTCAGATGCACTGAAGCACTTAGTCAAGACACACATGATTCGAATTAAGCAGGGCGAAGCACATCCCACAAAACTAGGAAGAGCCACGTCGCTCTCATTCTTGACGCCAAGTCAAGGGTATGGCATTCAGAAAATGGCCGGTAGCTATGATGTGATGGATATGGCCATCTCGCTAGAGCCTTTTCAGAATGTGTATCTCACAAACAAGCTACAAGCTGAAGTTAACACTGCATTCAGGACCTTCATGCCGACCAGATTATTTTCAGGCATTTTCTCTGATGTCACCAGTCTTAGCGGAAGTCATGGAGCAGCTGGAAGGTTACCAAAATGGGTGTTTGAGGTATTTTCTCGGTGGATAAGCCAATTCTTCAATTGCAAGTGCAAGGAATATCCTGAATGTGACCATGGCAAGATTGCTTTTGGTCGATGGTTGGTAGATCAGAGGAAGGAAGGATTGAATCCGTCCGGAATTGCCCGTCTGTTGAGAAAAGACTTTGAGCTGTGGGCATACCCTGGCGACATTTTCTCGTGGCTTGACTCGTTGATTCACAGTCTAAAAGCGGTTCGTAGAATTGCTGAGGTTGCAGGAGAGACTGATATCACTGTGGAAGTTGATAGCCAAATTGCTAGAATTGAACGTCCTTTGGAATCCACCAAGAAGGAGCAAGGAGGATAATTCTACTTCTTGGGCTTATTTATCTCAAACCGAACTCTGATGTTATCAATTGACTCTGGATCCATCGTATCGAGGTTCAGGTCAAGCCAGTAATGAAGGTCTCTTCTAATGGCTTCTTTCCGAGCCAATTCTGGTGGTAGGTCAAGGGGCCTCTCGGTTGCCATTTTGAAATGGGTGCAACCACATGTACAAGCGCCATCAAGGACAATGTCCATGTCACCAGTAGTCTTGCCGCAGTTCCTGCATTGGAAAATCATGGTTGTCTCCTAGGATTCGTGGCGTCAACCGTCTATGAGGCTTAGTACTCTATGCGTATTACATACATACTGGGAAAGGGATTACACTTATCTGTCACATATTCCCGCCAGATTTCAGGGGCGTGACGAACTAGATGGCGAAATCCTGTGCTGTATGCCGTGCCAAGTCGAAGATTCGATGTGACCGCTGCAGAAACGAATTTTGTCACGACCACGCGATCAAGTGCCAGTTATGCGGGACAATCACATGTATCAGAGACCTCAACCGCAAAAATGAATGCCTAACTTGTGGAAAAAGTCTTGAGATCTGCCCTGAATGTCTAATCAATGGAAAGGTTGTTCGCACAATAGCAGGTTCCGTTTGTCCAGAATGCGGCTGGACTGGCTAGAGAAATCCGATTATCCAGATAAGAAGCAAGATAACTCCAATCGCTCCCGCCACAAGCCATCCTCTTCTTCCAAATCCCCACACAATGGGAATCGGTCCAATGAGGATCACGCCTTTGCTTTCTCGGCGAACTTCCTCAGTAGAAGATTCCCTTTGCATTGCAAGACAACCAGCTAGAATCAAGAGGATACCGAATCCCAAAATCAGGAAGCCAAGCAGTTGCGGCGTATTGAAGGTTTGAATCATAATACTCCCCAGCTCAATCACTGCTCTTGAGCAGCTCTTGTCCTAGTGTCAAGTTTATCAACGGGCAGCTTGAATTCCATCCGTTCATATCCTCCAACTTGCTCACCTTCGAATGCCCAGAGCGTGACAACATCATCATAAATCTCGTACTGAAGCATAGTGTCTATCTCAATAATCTCTGTGCCAACCGGGAATCTCCAAAGTATCTCAAAGTCATATGGGGCTTCCTCTTCTTCAAGCCATGTTTCTATCTGATTAACATCTGGCTTGAATTGAGTGGCAAAATCAATCAAGTACACAATCGACACGACTTCAGAGCTGCCTTTCAAGAAGATATCTGCATAGCTCACTTGAGACCTGACTTTCTGCTTGTTAATCTCCACTCTCTCTTTATCCAAGAACCGCTGCATGTTGTCAACAAGCTTGACAATTTCAGCCCTGAGTAAGTCATCGTCACGGATGACTTTTCTATAGTACCCCTCAGGATCAAGGTACTCGTAACAAAGACGTTCATGGATTTCTCCCGAGTGTGAAACAGAAAACAAGGAGTCTGCGTGAATTGGTTCAACCATCTCTGACATGAATTTATCCATTTTCACTCACCTATTCCAACGGGACCGCGTTGAGTCCATCATCAACAAGGTAGCCCGAGAAATTTGACGCATTTCCTGTGAAGCAATAGGCTACTCTTGGACTGACCTTCTTTGCAAACCTCATCAAGCCTTTGAAATCGGAGTGAGCACTTAGGGGGAATCCAGTCTTACTCGAATCACCAAGAGTCCACCCTGAAAGCGAGTAATGATCCATTCTATTGATGATGTCGTTAGCGGCGGTGTTGCCAAAGGCACCTCGGATGTTTTTCCGTGTGTGATGAAAGGAAGAACTTACGATTGCACAGCCATCTGAAAACAGGTTCTTTGCATCTCTATGCTTCAATGAAGTATGACGTAAATCGCTTCCGTGCTTGTTATAGACGTCGCAGACCTCATCGATTCTATGGTTTCCTGTCACAACATTGAATCCTCCCCATTGAAGAAGAGCGATGGCTTCCTGGGCCTTCCCCAATGAGTAAGCCAGGAATACAGGTATTCGCCCATTCTCCATAGATTCGCTTGTTGTGGTCAGGATATCATCATAGATACTCTTGCG
Source organism: Candidatus Hermodarchaeota archaeon (assembly GCA_048885865.1). GTDB lineage: Archaea > Asgardarchaeota > Thorarchaeia > Thorarchaeales > Thorarchaeaceae > SMTZ1-83. The sequence goes on along the minus strand of JBHLLF010000099.1, from coordinate 2,501 downwards.
TGATGGAAACACCCATTCAGGCGTTCCGTATGTCGCCTCTGTTATCAATACATCTGCTTTCACTGGTACGGCTGCTCTGTGAACCATGCTGTCTACAACATTGTAGTCTCCTGTGAACAAGACGGATAGTCCTTCGTCGAACTCCATAAGATACATTGAGGAACCCAAGACATGTCCAGCATTGAGAGCAGTCACGACAACTCCAAGTTGCCCAATCCTCTGGCCGTATTCCAGTAACTCCACTCGTCCTTCAATCCGGTGCCCACGAGCTCTTAGCGTGTCAATGGTCGCTTTCGTTGCTACTACTCTATGTGCCTTTTCAATGCCCTTGAGATGATCAGTGTGTCCATGAGTTAAGAGAGTGGTTTCTCCCTTTATCCCAGTATCTAGCGCAAGTCTGACATGACCATAGTCTAGTACAAAACCATCTGCTTGTTTCTTGAGCTTGAGTGTGGACATGGGGGAACCTGCAACGCACATCAGCTATTGTCACAAAAGCGTTTCTCAATGAGTGTGAATGTCAACTATAGCTGTTTTCTCAGGAGCAATAACTCACTTGCTGATCCCGTCCCGTTGCACAAATCTGCTATTTTGTCCGCCAGCTCCTTCTGCCCAGTTCCCAGAATTGGAAATAGAATTTTGAGTGAGTCAGTCTGCAGGACTCTTTCATAAATAGCCTGTGCTAATGTGTTAATATCAATGAGTCTCAAATCGGCAATAATGGGCCAAAGCAATGCTGTACCATCAATAATGTCAAGCCCAACAGCAGCAGTTATTCCCTTGTCATCTTCTAAGGTCATTAGAAGGTTTTTGGCGAATGCCATCTCCCAGCCAAGAGTGACAAGAGAACTATCAACTCCTGAAGTCTTGTTTTGCCTCCAGAAGAGGTCTCTAACAGCATCATGGTCAATTGTTGTTTTCCATGTTATCAGGCTTGATTCCTTTGATTGGCTCCCTGTCACATCGATTCCATATTGAAATATCCTGTCCTCCTGAGTAAATCCCAGATTCTCCAGCATTGGCTGAAATCTTCTGTTCAATGCAAAACCAACTGGAAATGGTAATTTCTGTCTCCTCTCTGAGATGTCAACAATTGCATCGACATGATGAATCGTGACACTTCTGAAGAACGGGAGTGACGACTTCAGAAGCTGGAGCTGGGCAGGTTCCTTCAGGAATGATTTGTAATTAATTGCAACCAGAGCTACAGCAAGTCTAGTTCTATCTCTGAAAATGGCAGTCCCGCCAACTATCTCCTCCTCAATGCTAGAGAGAAAAAACAAACTGTCTTGAAGCTGTGCGAATCTAGTAGCCAACTCCTTATCTTGCGGAGATGCCACTCTTGATAATTCTAGCCAGATGTCGAGTTCTGCCCTCGACATCCGCCTAGTATAGAGATTCCTTGAGCTCATAGTATGGCACTTGCTGTTTTCTTGTGGGAATCACTTCTTGAAATGTGGAATGATCTCCTCACCTATCTGCTTGATACCCTCCTTCTTCTTTGGACCTATTGGTGAGCCAACAACAAACTGGGTAACGCCCACTTTTGATAGCTGCTCAATTCGTTTGATACATTGGTTCTTGTCTCCAACAACAGCAAAAGCATCAATCATTTCGTCAGTAATAGCCCCAGGAAGGTCCTTGAAGTTCCCTTCTGCTAGAAGTCCCCTCACTTTGTTGCATGCATCCAAGTCCAAGTCATGACGTTCAAGAACAACATCAGGCGAGCCAGCCACGATAAAGGCGACGACAATCTTTGCATCCCCCTCTAAAGCTGCTTCCCTAGTGTCCCCAATACTGAATGATGCGTATGCAGTGACATCAATCTCTTTGAGGTTTCGACCAGCTTCTTCGGCGCCTTCCTTGATTTTCTCCATCGCAATTTCGAAATCCTTGGGATGGCTTGCGTTGATGAGAATCCCGTCCGCAACTGCCGCTGTTTTCTTCAGCATCATTGGGCCTTGCGCACCTGCATAGATTGGGATCTTGGGACCCCGTTTCACGGGCTTACCGTCTTTCATCTTTGGATTGCCATCTGCATCAAGGACTGGTTCCTTCTTGACGATGGCCAGTTTTGCATTCTTGACCTTGAAGACTTTTCCATCTGCTTTGTATTTGCTGCCTTCCGTGAGCTTACGCATGTACTTGATTGACTCCACCACAGCTGATACAGGTTTGTCCCACTTAATCCCTAGACCACTCAGAGTGACTTTGTCTCCAGCACCCATGCCTATCACAGCTCGACCATTGCTCAGTTCATTGATCGTTACAGCTGCAGACGCTGTTAATGCAGGACTGATGTGAAATGGGTTAGTGACGCCTGGCCCCAACATAATCTTCTCAGTATTCAGAGCGATGGCGGTCAGAGTAGCCCAAACATTTCGGTTGTTGTAGTGGTCAGTGATCCATACATTGTCAAAACCTGCTTCTTCTGCAAGTTTTGTCCAAGTGACCAACTTCTCAATGGGTTTGTCAGGTACGAATTCAATTCCGATTCGCAT
>JBHLLF010000098.1:0-6374 GCA_048885865.1 Candidatus Hermodarchaeota archaeon | reverse complement strand
GACCTACTATTGAGGAGCCATCAAGAACGGCTTCAAAACGATGAGGCGGAGTTGCAGAGCATCGATAGCAAATGGGCTCACATATGGAAGGCTTTGGAGGAAACGGATGAGAAGGAGCTTGCTCGACGTAAGGGCCAGCTGGAGAGAGAGATAGCCACACTCAATGAGCAAAGATTCCAGAATTCAAGTCTGGTTTCCCAGATACAGAAGGAGATCGATGAAATCAAGGTCAAGTTATCTGAGTCATCAGAACGTATCCCTAGCGGCGTGCGGGACCTGAAAGATGCGATTTCTGAGCATAAACTGACTTCGGTAGCTGGACCACTGGTGGAGCTTCTATTGGAGAGTGATGAATACTCAAATGCCCTAGAAGCAGTGTTCTCCGGCAATCTTCCTTTTGCATTCATTGTCAGTGACCCAACCGACTATGCATTAATACAGAAGCTGCGAGACAAGTCAGACGCTCCATCACCAATTATCCTAATCAAGGATGAACTTGAGTCATCAACGCCAAGTCTTCCATCTGGTAAGGGTGTTGATGGTTGGCTCTGGGATATTCTCTCGCTTGACGATGATGAGAGGATGCTTCTGAGAAAGGCATTTGGCGACATTGTCCTGACCAGTACTGGCAGAGTTGCATCAAGAGTTGCTAGCAAAGATGGGCTCATGGCGGTATCACGTGATGGGTCAGTCGCAGAGGTGACTCCAAAGAGCATTATAAGTCATCCAAAGAAGGCACCATCAGGATTGGTGTCCACGGCGCCTCTTCAGACTCGCCTGCTGAAGATCGAGAGGGAACTCATCGTTGAAAGAAAGAAAGTAACAGAAGTGATGGAGAAACTCGAGAGAGCTACAGATGAGAGAGAAAAGGTCCTCGACCTTCAGGGGCATATGACGCGCTGGAGTAGCATATGGGAACGTAGGAAGAAGCTTTCGGATGGCATACCAGTCGTTCAGGAGAAGATTGTAGGCCTTGATGACGAATTAAAGGAATTGCAGGTGGAGATTGGAAAGGCTCAGAGAGAACTGAGAAAGCTAGACAGCTCGCAGCCACCTGAGAGAAGCAGGCTTGCAGGGCAGAGGTCAGCAATTCGACTCAAGTTGAGGAAACTTCAGGGAGACCTCTCAAAGGTCGAGCAGGGCATTCACGCCACGGAACGAGATGAAGACCGTCGACGGGCCGATCTGAAGGCACACAATGAGAACATCGAAATGCTTTCAGACCAAATTAGGGAGATTAGAGAAGAGATAAAGAATTCCAAGAGCGAAGCAGCCTCAATAACTGAATTGATTGAAACCCTTGAGCTGGGGTTATTGGAGTCTAGCGATAAAGAGAGCAAGTTGAAGGAAGAATTGAGTGAAATTAACGAGATACTCAGGACAGTGGGTGAACGCCTAGTAGAACTGAATCTTATGATAAAGGACAGTCGACTACTTGTTCTGCAGGCTCAGAAGCAGCTACGTAACATGGAAGAAGAGGAGAAGCGACTTCAGCAGGAACTTGACAAGGTCATAAGACCTGATGCGATCAGGCCACTTGATACCGTGAGGCAGGAATTGCTACGCGTTCGGCATCTTCTTGATGACTATGAGGATGTTTCTGAAGCCGTGGCTCATACCGAAACCAGGCTGAGAGGCCGACTCTCCGAGCTGATAATTCAAGTAGACACGTTGAAAGTCGAGCTTTTCGAAGCTGAGGCTACTGTAAAGCACATTCGAGACCAGTATCACAATGGTATGAATGCAACTCTATCAAAAGTGGAAAAGAATGTGAACAAGATTTTGGCAACGGCCGAGTTCGCAGGACGAGCCAAATTCACCCTGACTCTCAGAGATGGTATTTATGGTGTGGAGTTCAAGTCCCGAATAAAGGGTGACGAGTTTGGGGAGATAAGTCAGGGCTCTGGAGGGGAAAGATCATTGATTGCAATAGCACTGATTCTAGCCCTTCAGAGATTCAATCCGGCTCCAACATATGCATTGGATGAAATAGATATCTTTCTAGATGCGACCAATACAGAGTCTGTGAGCAAACTCCTTTATGATGCATCTCGCAGGAGCCAATTTATCCTCTTTACACCTGCTAAGAGCACACACTTACTGAAGCATGCTGACAAGAGGCTCGGCGTTGTTTCTCCTGGTGGAACAGACCCTTCAGTAATTGTTGAGAGTCCTAGATTCTCAGGACAGTGAGGTGTAGTTCTGTGAGCGAAATCAAGACCTTTGCTGAGAACATCCTCAGAATAGCGGAGTCAGTCCGTTCAGGAAAGGTCGACCCGCTTGAAATCAAACTGACTCCTGAATACAAGAGGCTACAAAAGCTTACAGCCAAAGTTGGAGCAAGGCTGGACATAGATGAGATGCTTAACGAAGTATTAGGAGCCAAGGTAAACAAGGTACAGGAACTAGCCCGAGTCCTCGCTGCTCCCGAGCTATATGTGGCGAAACTAAAGACGCTGTCAGCGAAAGAGTTGGCAGGACTGATAGTATATCATCATCCAGTTGGAATATCGCACTTAGATCACTCGGCGCTGGACCGTTCATCGAACCGAATTAGGCAGTTTATTGACAAACTTGGAATGGAACCCCCCGAAGAGAAAGTCCCAACCATAGCACCGTTGCCAAATGGATATACTTTCCCATCAGAGGACGCAATTCTAATGGAGGATGCACAGGAGTTTGGAGCGAGCATTCCGGTGGGAGAGAAGATACCTGTTGATGAAATCATACTCGACGAGGACTTTGAAGAGTTCCTTCGACGATTTCTCTATCTTGTGATTCTAATTTCAAAGGGCACTCTCCAGTACGATATCAATGATAGAACAGTCGTAAGGGAGGCGGCTTCTTGAACGAATACATAATCCTAATGAGACTTCTCACGCGCTCAGGAACTCCCATTGGAGCAGGAGTTGAGGACATGCTCAGTGCCCTTGGTTTCCCTGAAGATACAGGAAGGCATATTCTATTTCAAAGACTAGGTGCACTTGACAAGAGACTTTCAGAAGTCGGACTTATGATAAGACATAATCCAATCGATCATGTCTTTTACCTAGATACAAGAATACGAAGCGAGCAATTGTTGGAGGAGTCAGTTCTTCCAGATCGACTTGCAGCTACTCTTCTAGTAGTCATCACTCTCGCCTACCAGGAAGGCGGATGGGTGTCAATAGATCGCGTCCGGGAATTCAGACGCAAGACAAGAAGAGGTGTTAGCGTAGATCTAAAAGAACTGGCGGTACAGCGCTACGTCGAGTTTGACGACACAGGTACTCGTGTGCGGCCAGGCACTAGGGTGGGATTTGAGATAGACTATGAGGCATTCTTCAGACGCCTTGTCGCTGATGACTCATGACTGAATTTCTGGTCAGATATTGGTCACGAGCTTGTTCTGCACTCAATGTCACTTCGTTAGTTTTATCAAGAAACCCGAACCAGAGTCGCGTGGTCAAAGCAATGTCACATAGAAGAAGCCTTAGATTCTCAAAGGCGACCTGCCCCATTTGCGGCAGCAAAGAGGTAGCAAGAGACGACCTCAAGGGTGACCTGCTCTGTACCAATTGTGGACATGTTGTGACTCGAAGAGAGACTCGAGCAGTTGGCAAGTTTGATGTCGCTCAGCACCTGAAACGCGAAGGCAACATGGACTTCTCAATGCTTCAGAAAGCCACAGGAGCGTCAGATGACAAGCTCTTTGGCGTGATTCAGAATATGATCAGCATGGGCCTGCTTCAAGAGATAGGGGGCAAATACTCCCTCACAAAGCGAGGCCAGCGTTGGTATAGGCAGAGACTGGGACAGGAATGGGGATATTAGTCCCTTCACGGGACAGTTCCTCGTCTAATTAGTGGACTCTCTTTATGACTCAACTTCGATAGGCGCGTTGTTTTTGCCGCATTTTCCCCAAAAAGTAGCTTTATTAGAAAAACCCAATCTGGGAACCCTCAGGGGACCGGTTCAGTATCATCAAAAACAATCTCCCCTCCAGGGAGCGGCTGAACTGGGGTGAACTCACAAAAGCCAGTACGGGTTTCCCGGCTCCCGGGGAATAACCACGCGAATACCTACTTTCCTTTTGTGATTTGGACCGGTGCCCTAACTTATTCTTAGTCACGTTACTTGTGCAATCTAATCAGAGTCCGATTTTGCAAAGTCTACTTTAGGAAGAAGGCGGGGTGCAAGCCAGCTATATGGCGAGGTTCTCTCACAGCTTCCTCCAAACAAGCACAATGACTACTACCACCATGGCGACACTACCAACTGCTACAATTGGAAGCCAGTCAAAGGGCGGTGCTTCGCCTAGTGAGAGTCTAAGATGCACGTATCCTGTGAAGTTGTTTCCTACATAGAGTTGAATTGGTGAGCTCCCCAAATCTCTGGGCAGGTCAAAGGAAGTTGAGATTGTCCTGGTTTCTCCTGCATCTAGTATTGCAGTTGAGATTGTGAGGCCTGAAGGAACAGGACCGCCATATTCTAAGAGACCATAGATTGGGTCTGTGGCGTCAAACAGAATGCTCTGACAAGTAACAGACAAGCCCACCGTGACTGAATCACCTTCGCCAATACCACCTGACGCTGTGGGATTGGTTCCGGCAAGTATTGGAGTGTTCTCAAGCAGGTAATCAAAACCTGGCATCATGTCTTGCCAAGTCCTCTCGATTGCAGACTCGACTGGAGCGAAGTAACCATAGATGCCAGTAAATTCTTCTATGTAGTGTGTGGAATTGTCCTCATATACTGTAAAGTGTGCAGGTCCGTCTACTGTTGCGTTGTGATAAAGCTCGAAGGTTACAGGGGCGGTTGTCCCTCGTTCTACATACATCCAATCATCCCAGTAGCCGCCATATGCATGGCGTTCAATAACTTGCGGCGAACTATCTTCGACACCCGGATAGCCAGGGACGTCGTTAAAGCCCTCGCCCATGAAACTATTGAAATCCATCACGATTTCGTAGTAAATACTAGGTTCCGCCCAGTTACCATAGTCATCAGTCGGGAAATAGGTTGAATTGATACCTGAGTGTAGAGAATAAGCCATTGTAAAGCTGTGCTGTCTGGCAAAATCTCGAAAGACTTTTGTTTCAGGTTCAGAGAAAGCTGACGGACCACGAAAGACCTGAGATAGTGGATCAGGTGATGAATCTTCATCGTTTCCCCAGCCAGTGGCGTAATTGCGATTCAAGTCCACGTATCCAATCGGGTCTTCGTTAATTAGCCCGTCACCGTCGTTGTCAATTCCTTCAAAATATGTGTATTGATACTCCGCTTGGCCACCAGGACCCGTCTTTGTATAGACATCAAATCCAGATATAGTTCCATCGCCATTGACATCCTCACATGAATCCTCATCAGTAGAGTTATCGCCATCATCATTGAACGGATGCAGGTTCTTTCTCAACCAGTGGTTTCCATTGAGAACATGCTCGAGAGTATCGGGGTTTATTGTGGGTATGACATAGATCTCCTGAGTGTCTATATAGTCAGTAAATGTGTCGTCTACTCCATAGAGATTTAGGAGTCTTAGAATAAACCGTAGAGCCATCTCGATAGTGATTTGCTCCCTGCCATGGTGATGAGCTACCACAAGTGTCTTGGCTTTCTGAATAGTGCTTAGCTCATTTGTGATGCGAAGAACGCTGATGTTTAAGCCTTGATAGCTCTCGCCAATCACTTCCAGATCAACGAGCTCCGGAACGAGAGAATGAAAACGTTCTATCTCCTGATCAAGCTCGGTGGCGCTGTGAAACTGGTCCTCGTAGAGTAGGGAAATATCCTCCCATGTTCGATCTACTGAAGGGTAATCTACCTTCTCAGCTATCACAATGACCGAATCCGTTTCAGCTGAAACTCCCAGCGGCAAAAGGAAGGAGCCAAGTAAGAGTGTCAAAAGAAGCAATCGCATAGATCTAGACTTCATCCTATTCCCTCTCATCGAGCATCCCAATTGGAGATTAGCCAAGAATCTCCAAAATGATGAATAATAGACTTTGCATTCACGCGGCGCATGTGTAGTATTATGTACAAACCTAAGTTGTTTGCTTGCGAATTATCAATAGATCTCCATCAATCTTGACAGGTGCCTCCTCTGGCAAGTCCAATAACCAGTCTTCAAGCTCAGCCATATCCTCGAAGCGTAGGAGGGTTTTCAGTCTCTCAAGCGGCAAAGTCTCGTAGCGGTTTATTACTTTTCGCAGCTGGACTTCTCTGAATGCTGCAAGTTCGGTTTCCTTTGCTTCTTCCCTGTCAATAGAGTCATCAACCCAGCTTGTACCAATTCGGAAGTCCCAAAGCTGCACTATTCCCTCAACGTCGCCTGTTGCAATATGCCTGCCATTGGCGCTTACTGCAACCGCATGAACGTTCTCAGTGTGTTCCAC
>JBHLLF010000097.1:0-6438 GCA_048885865.1 Candidatus Hermodarchaeota archaeon | reverse complement strand
ATCATCAGGATTCTCATGAACTCCTAGTTCTTGCCTTACACAGTTCTTGTTCAGTTTTGACTTTAGGACCACTGGAATTACACCGGCGTAGCGTCTTCTATCAGGCCTATCCAATTCTGGTGCGTCAACAGTCCTGACACTCCGGATTGTGGGATGATTATGTCCTATCACAAGGCTCTCAGAATCTAAAACCTCTAAAGACGGCCATGCATGTCCGTGGACTAGACCAATTCTCTCCCCATCATCAATTACAATGCCTCGTACATCCACAAGTGTGACTTTCCTTGGTAGGAGTGGAAGCAAATCCCCATCATGATTCCCAGGAATCACGTAAGTTGGCGCAAGGTCTGCTAGTGTTGACATGAAGTCTGGAATCAGACTCCAGTTGAAGTGACTGTGTGCAGTTATCGTGTGCTTGACATCTCCGATAATATAGATCTCCGAAACGTCATGTTTCTCATCAAGAGTTGAAATCCTCTCTATCATCCTGTCGTGTTGGGAAGGGAACGAAACTCCTTTTGTTTCATACAATTCATGCTCATACCCAAGATGGAGGTCGGCAATCAATAGAAACGTCTTGTCATCACTATGAATTACAAGTGCACGATCTTCGAAGACTGTTTCCATAGCATTGAAACGTCGATAATACAACATTTTAACCTGAGCGTATAGACTTCAAATTGACATGTCCCTCCCTATTACTGAAGTCAAACGCCTATCCAAGGACGAACTGACCCAGAGTGATATAGAATACTTCCGCGAGAAGTATGGTAAGAGATTCATTCGAGCTCTTAGAGCGGTCGAGGAGGGCAGAGCTATCAAGTACTTCTTTGAGCCGAGCCGAACCACTAAATGGGTTGTGCGCGGGCAGCGGCGGGAGTATCTTGTAATTCCCCAGGTGTTTTGTACATGTCGTAGCTTCTATCATTCAGTTGTAATAGAGCGCGAGATCAATATGTGCTACCATCTTCTGGCTCAAAGGATTGCTGAGATTCGTGACCAGTACGAATTAATCCAATCAACCGACGCCGAAAGACGTAAGATGAGTGCAGAACTTAGACGAACTGACTGAGTTCCACAGATACAATCATCAAACTGAGGATAACTTTTTAACACAGCCCAGAGTCTGCCACGCTGACTGAGCCAAAGGTCGGACAAGCTCATGCTACGTTACAGAAGAGCATCAAGTATAATATCAGCAGTCATTGCTGTTATGATTCTATTATCCTGTTTTCAGGTCACAGTGAGTGCACAGACTGACCTTGACCCCATTGTTGTGCTCTATGACGCTGAGCACTCACCCCAGTTCTCAGCGACAGAAGAGGAAGACGGACTAAAGCTGATGCTCGACATGGTCAATGCTTCTACGAGATACATTGTCAAAATAAACGAAGATCCAATTCGTAACCACACTTTGAGTGATGTGGATATACTAATAGTAGCCAGTCCTGATGAAACCAACGAGTTCACAGTATCAGAGGTGTCTGCTATAGATGAGATGTTGAACAATGGCAGCTCTCTGATGTTATTGGGTGATCCATCTATTGGGCAGAACTCGACTTATTGGTCCGACACTCAATTTCAAGACCTTGGAGAAACCATCGCAATAAACAACCTCCTTGACTCTCTAAACATCACCGGGCCGAGATTCAGCGTGAACTATAGTGCTTCTTATTCCAGGTATTGGGGTGATGCGCTGTTTGATTGGAATGAAACGCTGAATGCAACCTATCCATGGGTCATAAGCATGGATTCCAGCACATGGGACTCCACGCATCCCATCTTCAAGAACATCAATGAACTCGTTCTAATGACAGCCACACTGAAACCAAACCCTTTGGCAAGCTCACTTGCTACAGGCTATGAAACCTCGTTTGCGCAATACAAGTTGACCACTTTCGCTATGGCCAACTACACCTATGTCAATCAGACCCTGTTTGAAGAACGGCCGCTGTCATATTCGGCCATAAACGGGTCATTTCCTTCATGGTTGTCAGCATTTGAGTTCAACAAGAGTCGAATAGTCATCTCTGGCTCCACGATAATGTTCAGTGGACGCCCCCTTGATCTTGGAGGTGCGAGTAGACAGTGGTTCTATGAGGCGGACAATTCACGTCTTTTCATGAACATGCTCGATTGGTTGTCAGAAGAATTTGTTGAGGCCCCAGAAGCCATAACCCCAATGTTACTGATATCAGGAGTAGTCCTTGCCGTAGGTGTGGCCTTCTATATCATGAAGAAGATACGGTAGCATCACCATTCAGGCGTTTCCAATCCTGACTGCACTAGAATCGTTTCCACAGCGTGTTTGAGGTCAGGTATTCCTTGTTTCCTATGGGCAGCCAGCGGCACCACATTCGGTTCCTTCCTTGGAAGGGCTTCTTTAAGTTTGAAAGCAAGGTACTCGAGTTCTGCTGATCGCTGACGTTTCTTCAGCTTGTCAATCTTGTTAGCTACAACAATGACATGCGGAGCTATCTCGGACAGAAATGTATAGAACTCGACATCAATAGGAATCTCACCACGCGCTTCCCATCGTTCTACTAATTCTCTGAAAAGAGAAACATCTACTATCAACACCGCAAGAGCTAGACGGTCGCTCCAACCCTCGATTTTCTGTATAATAGTCGTCTTCATCTCCTCGATCCCGGTCCTACTCACACCAGACATATGTCCAAATCCTGGAATGTCCACAAATGTAACAGGTCCCATGCCAATCATGAGTTCCCATCTCGTACTTCCAGGTTTCTTGCCTATTCTTACTTTTCTACCAGTGAGAGCTCTGATTGTACTGCTTTTTCCGACATTGCTCCTTCCAGCAAAGACCACGAGCGGTTCTTTCAAATCAGTCCCTCCAGAACGGACGCGTTCGGGCATACTCCCTTTCTGCCTTAGCAATTTCCCTTAGGAGAGAATGACGGTCTGTAAGTCCTGGCTTCAAAATTCTTGCTGCAGTTGTTGCTCCAATACCTCGTCCTGCAAGTACTAGTAAGGCTCTCTTCCCATAATCAGATACCAGGGTTGCCATCAGACCTCCTGCCTTGTACTTCTTCTCCTCGGACTTTGTGAGAGGCTTACCAGCAACTCGTTTGGCTACTATTATCGTGAAGTCTTTGTCTGTTGGAGGCAACACAGCAATCATTTTGGATCCACAGACGGGACATTCGACAATTTCCTCCATTGTTGAAACAGTACGTGTTGAGTCCCAATCACCTTTTGCCATGCATACAAGTCTGAACCGTTTCGCGAGAAGCCGGTCTTCCATCATAGCCAACACTTCTTCCTCATCGCTGATTTCCCCGATCACCTCAAAACGAGTCTTTTCCTCGACTATGAGCCGTGCCAAGTGAGATGGATTCTCTGTTCTTGAGTATCTGATTTCGAGTTTGTCTGAGATCCCCCTATCGAATATAGCAGCTACACGCCGCTCATCCAACTTCTCATCCAAGACCTCTCTCATCGCTTCATCAAAAACGGGTGCCCCCTCATATGCCTTGATTAATCGCTTGACAGGAATCTCCCTGAACTTGGCATCTCTTCTAATGATACCCATTCTTCTGCCAACATGAATGAATCGAGATGCAAAGTTCTGAGTAGTCTTGATGGTCTTTCTGAGAATCATGGACGCCTGATTTCCGTTGTAGTCTTTCAGTACATCAGCAACATGTTCAGGCTCGATTCGGATGCTAGATGTGAACAAGATACGGTATGGATCTCTCTCAACAGCCACATTTACTCCCATACGCGTAGTCAGGAGCGCAGCGATGACCAATCCAAGAGTTTCATTGGTCCTTGTGCCCAAAGGTGCATGAAGGACGAGTCCTGTACGGAAGTCCTCTACAACGAACAGGTTCTCTGACGGCAGGAAACCTAGTTCAGACTTCGTCTTCTTTACACTCTCAATCATGTGCTTTTGCCCTTCATCGTCTATTCCATACTCCTTTCTCAACCACTCTTTGCCTTCGCTATCACCTTTCTCCGCTAATACGTTCCAGACCTTAGCGACTTCTGTGGCGACCTCATATGGTACTGGAATCATCTCCCCTAGCCATCGAGGAGCTTCCGTATCTATGTCTGTAACAGGTGCACAAAGAACCTCATCCTCCTCGATACTGACAACCTGCCAAGGTCTCCCTCTTATCACAAAGACAGATCCAGTATCAACGTTCTGTGTCACATAGTCCTCATCTAGCACACCAATACTTGAACGAGTAGCCATGTCTAATGCATTGACCTTTCTTACATCAGGAATGGTGCTCAGATGTTCATAGTAGAAGGCTCGTGTTCTCTTATTTCTGGTGACTTTTCCCTTTTCCAAGGCTGCGAGACTCTTTTCGCTCATGAAGTCCAAGATGCGATTCAGATCATCAAGACTCAGAGTATGATAGGGGAATGCAAGTGAGAGGATGTCGAAGAGGTCAGAATGCTCAACCTCCTGTTTGTCAAGCAGAATCCCACAGATTTGATGACACAAAACATCCCATGGCTTTACTGGTATCTCTGCTCTCTCAACCTTGTTCACGAGAGCACGTCTTAGAATAACACCTGACTCAGTTATGTCATCCAGATTCATCGTTGCCAGAATGACGCCCTCAGCAGTTCTACCAATACCATGACCTGCACGCCCAGTACGTTGCAAGGCTCTTGATACTTCACGTGGACTACTATACTGAATGACAAGATCCGCCTGACCTATGTCGATACCAAGCTCGAGACTAGATGTAGCAATTATAGCCTTGGAACCACCACTTTTGAGCCTCTCCTCAGCGGAGATTCGGACATCCTTAGAGAGCGAACCATGATGCACATCAAACTCGAATGGTGGCTTACTCAACATCATCTTGGAGCCAAGAGTTTCAGCAAAGGAACGTGTATTTGTGAAGATTATAGTTGATTCATGCGCGTCGACGAGGCTCACAATTCTATCAAGTCGAGCAGTAGAATAGGGCGGATATACCAGTTTTCTTGCCATTTTCTTGTGTTGTGGACTTGGTGTTGGTACTTCCACTCTCAGCCTCATCATCCGCGAGTCATACCCTGCCCAGACAGTCTTCACAGTTCGACTCGATCCACCAAGCAACTTTGCAACCTCTGCAGTATTTCCAACTGTAGCCGAGAGTCCCACACGTTGAATGGGATCATCAACAAGACACTCCAATCTCTCAAGTCCTAGGCTAAGCTGAGTCCCTCTCTTACTATCAGCAAGCTCATGAATCTCATCAACTACCACTGCAAAGATGGATTTCAGATGATATCTCAGTCGTTTTCCGGGAAGAATTGCTTGAAGAGTTTCTGGAGTTGTTATCAACAAGTGAGGTGGCTTCAAGGCCTGTTTTCTGCGTTGATATTGGGTCGTATCACCATGGCGTACATCCACGGTCAATCCAAGATGTTCGCACAGCTGTTCTATTCTCTTGAAAACATCACGATTAAGAGCTCTTAGAGGAGTGATGTAGAGAACATAGAACCCGAAGAGCTCACGTTGGCTCTTCAACTTCTGGAGTTTATCAAGTAGTGGCAAGAGTGCAGCTTCGGTCTTCCCACTCCCCGTAGGAGAGAGAAGAAGAGCATTCTGCCTTTTGGCCATAACGACCGGAATAGCCTTTTCCTGAATCGGAGTGGCTGCTGTAATGCCTTGGGTTGCTAGGAAATCAACAATATTCTTACTGAGATGTGAGAACGCACTCATCTAGAAGTCTTCCTTCTCACCAGATGTCGCATTTCATTGATTAATATGCGCAAATCTGTCCGGAGTGTTACCTCTGCCTCATCCATTTCGCGCTCAAGAATTTGAATAATATCGTCAAAAGAGTGACCATGACCAGCAAGCTTCTCTACTATGGACTTCACAGCATCTAGATTTGCCATATGTCCTGCCGAGTTCTCAAAGGCGCGAATAAACAAGTTATCAGAACTCATCATGAGTAGCCTCCGCTACTCCTCTGGCCTACTCTTCTTCCTCCTCTCCCCAGACGGAATAGGCTAGGATCAGCATTAGGGCGACAATACCCATCGCGACTAGGACAAGGAACACAATTGACTCGATGAGTATAGTCTGTGCCATAGGAATCCCGCGTTCTCGGATTTGCTCCACTTATAACCATTGCTGATTACAGGTCTTTGTACTAGGCAACTTCCGCCTTTCTGCTCTCATAGAACTTGTCGATAAATGCACCATAGATGTCAACTGGCTCTGTCAAGGGATTGACCTCATCAATGGACATCTCAAGCCCACACGAGCCACACTTGACACTGGCGAAGCCATTGTTGCGATATAGCTCGATTTTGATTGAAGTGTTTCCGCAGTCAGGACATGGATATACATCTGGTATGCGTTTCTGTGGACGCCGTCGAACTTTCTGTCTTCGCCTTCTTCCCATAATGAATCACCTCTATCTATGTCCCACAAAAGAGGGAAGCAGCCCAATAGAAGTAGAG
>JBHLLF010000096.1:0-6475 GCA_048885865.1 Candidatus Hermodarchaeota archaeon | reverse complement strand
TCCCCCTTTTCATATCTGAGAATCCGAGCTCCAAGCACCGTTTTGGATCGATCGTTCAACTTCCGGATTCGTACGTGGATTGTTTTGCGTTTGTCTGCATCTTTGAGAAATTTCTTCGCAAGCTCTGGTGTGGATGCCCCCTCATGTTGTAGGAAGTAGGCGACTATATTGCGGTCTAGGTCATCTCGACATACCTGAGTCCTGACTGTTTCATTCATTCCTCCAATATAGACACTGGTAGATCGAATCCCTTCCAGATGTTCAACCCTCTCCTGAAGCTGTTCTACATCTTTAATTAGCTCAAACACTACAGGAGGAAGCTCTTGGTCGAGTCTCCACAAAATAGCCTCCTTGATGAACCTCTGTCGACCCCGCTCTCCAGCCATGGCGTCTATTCTTTTCAGGGTCTCTTCGTCAAGCGATACACGAATGCTGAGAGTTCGCCTCTTGCGTGCTGGATTCATATCAATGTCCACCTCTTTCGAGTAGACCACATTCAATACCGGGACAAAAAGCCTTCCTCTATCTGATGTGCTCCTCCGACACAGTTATAACAACTGCCGCAGCGGGCACGCTGAAGAAGCAGCGGTGAGAATCTGATGGTCAACAAGGAGAAGGCTGCGGAACGGGACCTGATAAGAATAAGAAAGAGCCAGAATCCGCAGCAGATAGACTTCAGAAAAATGCGCAGGCATCGCAAGGCGCGATCAGAATTCTGGGCATTCAAGAAGAAGCCCTCAGCACATGTTGTTGTGGAGAAGAAGGAGAAGAAGGGCAAGCCCAAGAAGAAACCGCCAAGGCGAAAGAAAGAACCTGAGCTTGAAGTCATTGAGGAAGAGCCAGAACTCGAAATCTTCGACGAAGAGCCAGAATTAGAGGAGATTGATGAAGAACCAGTATTGGCAGTTCTCAAGGAGGACCTAGAACTGGAAGCCCTCGAAGAGGAAGAAGAGGAACCAGAACTCGAGGTCATTGATGAAGAACTCGAAGATCTCTACTCATATGATGATGATATTCTAGATGATGATGAGCTCGAGGAACTTGAGGATTAGACAAGAAACTTCAACTCTAATCTCATGACAAAGAATAAGACAGGGGTCTTCTCTGAACTAGCATGTTGCGTTTTTAGCAACCTATTCAGGTGATTCGAGTGACTACTCTATTGACAATCGTAAAACATCTTGAGATGATTGCCCCACCACATCTTGTCTTTGGAGGTCTTCATTCTAGAGTCGAGATAGGGCCTCAAACAGAAAAAGAGCAGGAGAAAACGACTGTCAATAGAATCATCATTGCTACATATCCATCAGGAAGAGTAGTGGCTAAAGCCACGCAAGACAAAGCGAACCTGCTCGTGACCCATCGTCCATTGTTTCCTTTTGCAGTTGATCGACTCTCCGGCCTCGATTTGATTAGAGTCAGGCTGCTGACGAAGAACTACATCTCGAGCTATATGATTGGTGGAGCATGGATCTGCGCCCGTGATGGAATAGCCGATGCCCTCGTTGAAGTCTTGGAATTGAACAAGAAGGGGGAATTCTTGGTCATGGGGGATAGTGAGGCCCTTGTTCCCGCAGGCAGAATCTGTCAACCTAAGAGTGCTATGAATCATTCGCGATTCGCTGATTATCTAACTGAGAAACTTGGGATTGAAACTGTGAGATTTGTTGGCGATCTAGATGAAGAAGTAGGCCAGACACTAGTTTTCCCCGGTAACCTTTTGGATGTACCTGAGATTCTAGCTGCAAAGAAACAGGACATCGCAACAGTAGTTACAGGAGAGCTATCTCCTGAAGTGAGGCTTCTGGCAGCTGAGGAAGGGATGCAGGTCTACGAGGCTGGAGCATTCATCACCGAAGAGCCAGGGATGAATCGATTGAAGCATCAGCTTAGTCTACAGTTCTCTGACCTTAAGATTGACTATACAAAGTCAGAGCCAGTGACAAAGACTCTCACGAAGATCTAGTGCAGAATTGAAGCTTCAAGGCTTCCTCACAAGAATGACATTCTGATTGAGACCGGTACCTATGTGTTGAGCCACGGGAGGACACTTCGTTCTGAGAATATGCACAATTGGGCAGTGAGGATTTAGTTCTGTCAATGACTCGAAATTACCCATTCCCTTGGCGACTATCAGTTCTGCCTTGTTAAAGACTTCTAGGAACTCCTTCGAGTTCCTCTCAAGATTCACTCCGATTGCAGCGGCACCGGTGTGGATGACCTCGTCTGCACAATTGTCTAAGCCAACATCTTTGGCATCAATCATTGTCGCATCGTTCAGGACAGGGCCTCCTTTTACAACTGCAACCACACTCAATCCCAGCTTCTTAAGTTCAGAAATCAGAATCAAATCCAAAACAATTTCTCCCGCATTATCAAGCAGGTACAGAACCTCCTTTTTTTCCCCGCATAATCTCATGAACTCATCGACCTGATCAATCGCAAGATCGGATTCCACGTTTTCGATGATTCCGCGAAGCTCTTCCAAGTCGAATTCTCGACCTGAAACATCAAACTCGATTGCATTGGCTGCAGCCGCGATGAGTGTAGCTCTCCTGAATCGACTTTCGGAATTGGGAGATTCATCCAATAGCTGCCTCAGCTCTGGTAGGAGGTCCAGTGCTATAGCATTTGAAATGCGTTTGAGCTCTTCATATGGGTCTCTACCTGTCATCTCTTGGACCAAGAGATCACGATCTGTGCCGATGTGGCTGGGCACCGCATCCATATTGAAGCTTTTACTAAGAAAATCAAGCATAGCTGCAGTCACATTCATTTGAGTTTCTTTGTCATCAGTTGCTAGCGTGATTTGATTTATCGCTCTTTCAAGCAGGCAGTGCGCGCATTCTAGTGTCACCTTCACCTACAATCGCCGAATCCTCGGGTAGGGACTACTGTGAAAAATGAACCGGAATGGACTAATCTCTAATCGGCTTGATCAAATCCTTCAGCACATCTTCAGGCTTGTCTGATTTGGCAACAGCTGAAGCAAGAAGAACGCCTTGAGAGCCAAGCTTGATTGCCGCCTTTACATCGTCGCCAGTCCCAATTCCAGCTCCACAAAGAATGGTGACTTCCTTGTTTACCGCACGAATTCTTTCAACAGTACCTGAAATGACTTCGGGCTGAGCTTGGGATACTGATATCCCGGACCCAATCAACTCCGGAGGCTCTACCGCAATAGCATTCGGATTGAGTGAAGCTGCTGCAACACTAACCAATGGATTGTTTGTACAGACAATGGTGTAGAGATTGAGGTGCTCAGCGCGCCTAACAGCATCCTCAATGTCCGCAAGCCTCATCCTATTCTCTGAATGATTGAGCAGAGTTCCAGCGCATCCTGCATCAACTAGGGTCTCTCCAATGACATGTCCTGTGAACCGACCAGGGTCTCCAGGATCCAGATGCTGTGAGAATACTGGAATGTCGACTCCCCGGCTGACTCTATATAGGTCGGGAATCTGAGGGCAAACGACAACTGAAACTCCATACTCCTTTGACACCTTCTCACAAGTCTGCGCAAGTAATACTGCCTTTTCTCCAGTGGCTTGTGGGTAGGTCTTGAAATTTATGGCAATAACAGGTAGATCTATCGCTGGCATTTTGTGCTATCCTGCCGGTTTCCGCTTCAATAGCGACGCAGGCAGGGTCTTCGTGGCGTAGCGGTTAATAAGTTGTATTGCTCATCGCAACATCTAGCGGACTTGCCCCACAAGGAGCTTCAAAAGCGGAACTCTAGCATATCCCTGACGGTTCATCCAGACAAGGTCCTTGCGAAGTTCGATTTTTACGAATTTGCCAGCCTCAGGATTTCTGTAATACTTCATATAGATTTGCCTAAACTCTTCGAAATTAGGAGCACTCAACAGTTCCGCTACTGTATCGTTTGAAATACGAATGAAGACATCTTCATCAGGAGCAGTCCCTGTTCCGAATTTCACTTCACCTCGAGCCTCCTTGATGAAATTGAATCGTTCACCCATAGCCATGAATTCAATTGTAAATTCATCAGGACCCTCGATATTTGCGGCGATGTTAGCATCATGAAACATATACTTCAGCCGGTCTGTGATCTCTGAATGATATGGAATTGTGGCGGCTCCGTCTTCTGGGAAGGGCCTATCCGGCTCAACCTCGATCTCCGGCTCAGGCTCAACTGCTTCAACAGCCTTCTCTGAAACTTCAGCAGGTTCGGCATCTGGAGCAGCTTCTTCCACTGCGGGAGCTTCTTCAGCTTGTGCTTCCTCTTTCTCTTCATCTCGACCAAGTAGTTTCTTGATTCTATCCATCTTGCACACGGTCTCCTTTCAATGGTCGACATTCTAGATTAGCGAAGTATTCAATATATGGTCCGATTCAGTCGACAGACCTCGAATGACCGCAATTGCAGAAAAAGGTAATTTGACTGTACAACTACGCTGATGGCTCAACAGGAGTTATTTTTGGTGTAGAGGCTAATTCCTGAAGCTGAGCGATGAGCGGAACAGATTTGGATGGTGTTCGATTGCCCCATAACTCATCCACGAGGAGGTCTCGAATGGCAATCCTGATTACTTCAGAACGGTTAGGGTATTTGCTCTGCCCAATGAGCTTGTCCAGACCATCAACATAAGACTCAGGGAGGCATATCGTTACTACTTTCATTCTTGACCAGTCAATGGAGAGGCAAACACGCTAATGAAAGCGTGTCATTTCCAGATTGACACCACGGTATTACTCGCTCTCTATTGAAACTGGAAGCGGCATCCTATGGTGTGAGAACAATCTTTCCGAATTGACCTCCGCGTTCCATAATCTCATGAGCTTCTTTTGCTGAAGAAAGAGGTAAAATCCGGTCCACAATGGGTTTGAGCTGTCCATCCCACACTAGTTGAAGAACCTCTTCTAGTTCTGACCGGCTGGCCATAGTAGAACCCAATATCTCTAGTTGCCTCCAGAACACTAGATTGACATTTGTCGCTGCATTAGGACCAGAAGTAGCTCCACATGTGACCAGTCGTCCGCCTTTGCGAAGGCTGCGAAGACTCCGTGCCCAAGTTGCCTCGCCAACTGAGTCGACAACCAAATCAACACCTCGCTTCTCTGTAAGTTTCCATATCTCTCTGTGATAGTCTGGCGTTTCTTTGTGGTTGATCAGAAATTCAGCCCCTAGTTGGCGTGCCTTCTCCAGTTTATCATTAGAAGAGCTGGTGACGAAAACTCGAGCGCCAGTTGTTTTGGCAATCTGTAATGCAGCTAAAGCTACTCCGCCGCCAATGCCAATTATCAATACATCCTCGCCTGCATTCAAGCGAGCTCTTGTCTTGAGCATCCTCCATGCTGTCATGAATGTGAGAGGAACTGCAGCAGCCTCCTCAAAGCTGAGTTTGCTATCTGGAGGGATCGGTATAGCCTTGTGGGCATCAATTGCCATGAACTCTCTATAGCCTCCTGGATGATGCTCACCAAGGATTCCGTATGTGGAACAAAGTGATTCTTCACCTAATGCACAGAACTCACAGACTCCGCAGGATACCCCCGGGTCGATAACCACCCGTGTACCAACCTCTAGCTCGTCCGAAACATCAGACCCCTTCTCAGATATGACACCAGAGATATCACTTCC
Organism: Candidatus Hermodarchaeota archaeon; assembly: GCA_048885865.1. Taxonomy (GTDB): domain Archaea; phylum Asgardarchaeota; class Thorarchaeia; order Thorarchaeales; family Thorarchaeaceae; genus SMTZ1-83. The sequence goes on along the minus strand of JBHLLF010000096.1, from coordinate 870 downwards.
TAGAATGTGAGGCATTTCAAGACTCAGGCCAGGAATCCCTGCACGGGTAAATAGGTCAAGGTGATTCAAGGCAACAGCCTTGACCTCAATCATAACCTGACTAGGTCCAACATTCGGCTTTGGGAAGTCAGTGATATACTTGAGCACATCTGGGGGCCCATGTTCATTGAATACTGTGGCTTTCATCTGATCTCTCCTCAAATCTAGATTGCAGTGAGAGTGGATTGGTCTAAAATCCTATGTTATAGTACATCCAGTATCGCAGTGCTTATTGCGATGTTCTGCGTGACTTGCCATGGTGTCACACATGGGCAAGAAGAGTAAAGCCAAGATGAAAAAGGGCGGCGGCGGCAAGGTATGTGCCAGTCATATTTTGGTCAAGAAACACAGCCAGGCACTTGAGATAATCAGCAGAATCAGAGAGGGAGAAGACTTCGCTGCTCTCTGCAGAGAGTACAGCGATTGTTCTTCAAAGAAACGCGGGGGTGATCTCGGTTGCTTTGGCCGAGGCGAAATGGTGAAGGAGTTTGAAAGGGCAGTCTTTGCGCTCAATGTAGGTGCTATGACTACAGACCCGGTCAAGACCGAGTTTGGTTACCATATCATAAAGAGAACTGGGTAGTTATCGGGAAACAAAGAGATTGCGGGATTGCGGTCCCGCATCTACTCTGCAGAATCAGAAGTGTCCTTGGCTTTCCCAGTTGGAATTATCTCTTCTTCAGTGAAGCGAGTACCGCACTTGTCAAGCACTTTCGGCAGAGTGCTGTACTCCATCCGATCTGATGATAATCTGTGGAATTCAAATGGGCCATGCTGACGAAGGTAGTCCGCAATCTCCATTCCGCGTTGGCGAGTGATGTCAAATGCAAC
>JBHLLF010000095.1:0-6556 GCA_048885865.1 Candidatus Hermodarchaeota archaeon | reverse complement strand
GCCCATTTGCTATCGATGCTCTGCAACTCCGCCTCATCGTTTTGAAGCCGTTCTTGATGGCTCCTCAATAGTAGGTCTCTCTTCTCAATATCACTCTGAAGCGCCTTGTAAGCAATATACGCCTCAGTGCGAATCGTATTCCATTCTTCAAATGCAGAGAGTTCTTGCTCAGTTCTTTCCAAATCAATTTCGATGGATTCAATCTCAGTGCTAATCTCTTTCCGATCCTGAAGATACTGCTCCTTATTTGCCACTGCCCTCTCAAGCTCGTCCTTCGCCGCTGCTTTCTCTCGTTCTGTCTTCTTCAACTCCTTTTCAAGCTGATTAATCTCATTCACTGCATCTTTGGACTCATCCTCGATCTTGTGCATCCGCCTTCTTTCTTCATCTATACGTGCCTCAATCCCCCCAATCTCCCGTTGAAGTGATTCGAGGAGGGATTCTACTTCGGAGGCTGCCTTTTGCTTCTCTTCTATTTGGCTTTCTAGTGATTTCTGCTCATCAAGGACATCTACTAGACCTGATTCTCTATTTTCGATCTCATCCCTTAACTCGACCAGTTTGGCAACGATGTCATTAAGAGTTGCCCACTTCACCTCAATCTCTAGATCTTTCTCATCATTCTTGAGTGCGCGCTTCTTTTCCAATCTATCAAGGTCATGTTTGAGTAATTCAAGTTCTCTCTCAACAACCCTAGATTCATCAAGTGCCGCTTGCAGCTTATGTTGGCTACGTGCTACCTCTGTTTCTTGGACTGCAATACGATCTCGTACTTCGCTAAGACCTGTGCCTTCCTCAACCAGACGACGGACCTCAATGGGATTCATCTCACGAAGTGCATTAATCCGTTCCTGAGGCATGAATACAAGGGTGTTGTCGATATCAAGGCCAAGTGAACTGACAAGGCTCCTCAATTCTGCAGCTTTCACCCGTTTCCCATCTATGTAGGCTTTAGGGATTCCATCACGATCAATACGGCGGAGAAAAGAGTGACTGATTCCTCCATTATTCACATTCACCTCAACTTCAGCTGAACTGGCTCCATGCCTCACGAAATCGCTCCACTTGGAGTAGCGTTCTTCTCGTTGGTTTGATCCGAGTGCAAACTTGATAGCGTGAAACACTGATGTCTTGCCAGAGCCATTTGGTCCAATGATGACTGTAAGTCCAGGATCGAAGCTGACAACTCCCTCGTAGAACGAGAGGAAGTTTTTGAGCCTGACTGAACCAATGTGGACCTTGGCCTTGCTCACGCGCTGGTTCCTCCTACCTTCCCATTATTCTCCGTAGTCTGTCATTGTTCTTCTTTGCCCTCAGCAACCGAGTCAATCGATCTTCTGGAGTTCCCTTCATCAAGAATGGATACTCGCTAAGGTATTCAAGGTCCTTTGAAGACAAAGGAAGACTTGAGTTCAACGCCTCTATCACTCTCTGAGTTTCTGCATAGTTGTCACCGACAGCTAATAGGTAGAGTTGGTCCAGAAAATCATCAGGATACTCTGGTTCGACAGTATCTATACTGGGCACTTGTCTCCCTTGAATTCGAGTCACTAAATGGTCGAACGCCTTTTTTCTTCCCACTGGGAGAACTCCGCTTTCTTCAATCATCCGTTCTAGCTTCTCTCTTGGAACTTCCTCCTGGACCTCCTGCAAGACCAGTTTCACAGCGAGATGCTTAGATTCGCTGAAACTCCAACCTTCGCTGAGTTCCGCAGCATCTGTGGGACTAAGGTCATCTCTCCCCTTGAACGCCACTTCAAACAAACGTACTCGATCATCAAGTGTGGCTTTTTCTGAAACGTACGTATGGTCAAAGACAGACAGAAGCTCGGCATCCATTTCTTGTGGAGATGAAGTGGAGGCTACCAGAAGCACCTCATCCGTGTCCCAACTAACACGTTCAGACTCGATTCCCAGCAGAGCTGATTCCCGTGTATGGGCTGGAGCAATATATTCAGCTCGCTCAATGTATAGCAAAGAGGGGGCATTCCTTTTCGCAAACTCGAACCAGAAACTAATCGATTCTCGCACTCTGTCAGGCCGTCCAAGGATTCTTTCCAACCTAGGACGTACAATGTTGATTGGAATCTCACGTGACAAGTAGTGCACAAATGCTTCGAAATCTGTGCCTACATTTCCTATCAATAGCACCTTTCCGCCAAAAGCAAATCCTTTCTTTCTCAGTTCGTCGCTCTGGTTGCTAAAACGTGTAATTGATTCATGAAAGGTTCTAGCCATCTCTCTAATGGAATATTGGCCTAGGCGGTCTTTTTCTAGATCCTCAGGCCTGGTCAGGATGACCGTATCTGCATAGATATTGTCTTCTCCCACAGTATTACCTCTCCGGCAGGCTTGCCAGACCTGACAACTTTTGCAAATAATGTCTTCGCAGTCAACAAGAATCCGCGCCGTCCTATCACGTTAATGCGCAAGGATTAAGGCACGTATTGCGTCATCCATCATGATTCTTCATGAGCAGTCCGTCAGACATTCTCCGCGACAAGGTTTGGAACGCAATAACGACCGTTGAGAGTAGAGGTCTTTTCGTTCATTCAACTGATCTAACTATTCGCTTCAAGGAACGAGCAAGAACGAGCGACAAGGTGGCTACTCGACGCGTGCCTCAGATTGTAGGTGCTTGTGTTCTAAACACATTGGTACCTCGTTCTGCAATGCTCCTTGTAGGAGGACATGGTGGAGGCAAAACCACGCTAGTGAAGCTCCTTGGACGGATGATGACCGGGAAGAGTCTTGATGAGATTGATGATGGCATGCTTCGAGGACATCCACAGCTCACAGAAGAGAAGATGGTGGCTACTCTACGTCCTGGCCCACTGATGAAGGATGGAGTGGAGGTTGTGGTGTGGAGGAACTTCGTCACAGGATTCTGGAAGATGATTGATGAAGTCAATCGTCTTACACCTCACGCTCAAAACATCCTACTTTCAATGCTCGCTGAAGGTGAGCTGAAATACTATGATGAGGTCAAGAAGTGCGAAGAGTACTGTTTATTTGCCACGCTAAATCCATCAGACGCTGGAACATTCGAACTAGCACCTCCTTTTTTGGATCGGTTCGGAATAGCTGTTCCGATTACAATGCCCTCCATCAATGACCTTGAACTCATTCTCACAACCCGGGATGAGCGGCTATTTGGCTATGATGAGCTCTGGCAAGTTCCTGCAATTCTCAGTGAAGAGGATCTTCTTACTATATGGAATCTAGCCGACAAGGTACCTGTCTCCTCCAGAGCGTCGGAATACATGCGTTCATTGGTCAGGGAGTTTGGCGCTTGCATTCGAACGGACAAGAGTCAGACACACGAGTTGACTGTTGAAACTGGACTCTGTGATGGCTGTCATTTCAACACTGCAAAGAGTGTCTGCAACAAGGTTGTAATTCCTCTTAGTGTGAGAGCCGCCAAAGATCTAAATCGGTATGCAAAGGCTGCAGCCTGGTTGGTTGGAGCTGGGCAAGTTGGTGTAGAGATAGTGAAGTCGCTTGCCCCACTTGTTTTTTGGCATAGAACTCGTTTCACTGGCGATGAAATGGAGCGAGCTCCGTTCTATGGTGACCGGTTTGCATTCGTGGAACATCTCGTGGAGCTGGCATCAACTAGGTTCGCACAGCGGGAGGCTGCAATCGAGCTCATGGAGAAACTGCGAACCGGTAGTGGCTCCAAAGATGCGCTTGATGAGCTAAAGGAAATGGGGAAGAGTGATCTCCTGGTCAAGATTGACTATATCGACTTTGCCAAGGAGCTAAAGAAGAAACGCTATGTAAAAATGGTCCAGAGTATAGAGAAGGGAGTCAAAGACAAGGATGTGACCAAGCTTACTGAAGTTCACGCTGAGCTTATGAAGGACACTGATTTTCCCAATAGAAGCGTCCTACTGAATCGGGTGTCAGAAGCTCTACACAGACTAACACTCTCTCAGTTCAACATCACCTTCGAGCAATGGCAAGAGCTTTGGACTGTCATAAGTCTTCGATACCCTCCCATGACAAGTATCTTGAAGGAAACTCTCACACCTCCAAGGCGGAAAGTAGTGCGAACTAATGGGTTGACCCTAGTCATCTATGTTACTGGTGATAAGCCCGAATCATCAGTCTTTCTTGAGATATCTGGAGGGACTGATGCATTAGAATTGAAGAAAGAGATTGATTCGAGTCTTACAGAATAGGAGATTGCCGCTAGTTGACAGAAGCTCGGGATCTAGGCAGAAGCGATCTATTGAGTGAGGTTGCACGCCGTGCATGGGAGAGTGCGCTCGCTGACTTCTATCATCCCCCTTTGCCTGATGTACATGTAGAGCATAATGCAGATGCAAGCAGCTACTTCTATATTGATTCTGATGACTGGACAGTCCATCTGAACACAGCCGGAGTTCCTCCCAATCTTGATATGAACGAGGCTGAGCCCTACCTCAGATCAGTCTGTCACCATGAGATTCAGCATTACCTGGTCTGCCCATATGACGCTGTGATGAATGGAATGATGTTTGCAGCTGCCAGGCGTCATGTATCTGATGCAACTGCTTTGTTTGTATGTAATCTGTTTGCCGATTTAGTTGTGGATTCAGCCTTGCTTAAGAGATACACACGTCTTACTCATTCGCGTATCACATCCAATATCTTTGGCTCTTCAATGATGGGCCAAGCTCATAGTCCACTATGGCTCCTGATAGTGTCCTGTTATAGAGCGATGTGGGGCTTTCCACTTCCTTCAACAGTCACTATGGACAAGGATACCTATGAGGCTGCTGAGTCGATAGCATGGATTAGCCGAAAGCATATCGACACTGAGAAGAATTGGCCCAAGGCGGTTGAGGAGATTGCTAGGATTGTGGCTCAATGGCAGCCCGATCCCGATGAGGCTCTTGCAGGCTGCGGGGGAACTGCTGAGCCTGGCGAAGGAGGAACCACAGGAACCGTATTCGTCCCACTTGATGTGGATGCGGTGATGGGCAACCCGACTGAGATACGAAATGGCGACCGCGCAAAGCGATGTATGAAAGATGCTGATGAAGAGAATCTCGAGAAGGAAATGGAGCGGTTAGCAGTTGAGGTTGAACAAAGAGGCGGGGACCTTAGAGACCTAGAAGCTGTCTATCTGGTCGCTGGAATAGGTTCGAAGAGGAAAGAATGGATTCGCTTCTGGTATAGGGCAAAGGTTCGTCGTTTCTTAAGGTTTGATGTACGAGAGCGGAAAGCGGCAGGCTCTACACCGCTATCCACTCAGGTCTGGCGGCTAGGAGATCCTATTGAGGAGCTTGATGTTGTTCAGAGCTTACAGGCATTCCCTATCCTTGTTCCCAATCTCTCCACTAGACGTTGGCTTAGGACAGAAATGTACGGAGAGTATGAATCCGACACTCTTCCTGATCTACTGCTCGTGATTGACTCAAGTGGGTCAATGACTTGGTCAATGCGTGGCAAGAATGTGTCTGGGCCATACCACACGGCATTGGTTTCTGCGTTCGCAGCCATGGACGTTGCTCTCCGAAAAGGGAGCCGAGTAGCAGCCATAAACTTCTCTGATGGAACGCGAATATGCGACTGGACTAGAGAACGTTCAGTCGTGGAAAAGGTGCTATTGGCTTACCAAGGTGGAGGCACGGTTGCTCCAATAAAGAAGATCTCTGAAGCTTGCGATGCTACAGGCTCTCCGGTCATGGTCCTCATGATTAGTGATGCCGAGATTGCCAACTGGAATCGGCTCATCAAGTCGATGGCAAAGCTCACTCGCCGCGGTCACAAATATTTCATGTTCCACATCGAGTCACCTGGATACGAGATTGATGACCAAGCGTTAGGCACTATGGCCAAGGCAGGGGTTTCCGCTATCCCAGTTGGGTCAGTGAAGGATTTGCCTGGGTTGGTTGTGAGAGAGGTAAGAGGTATCTACAAATCGTGATGAATTCTACTCTGCTGTTTCATCATCTGCTTTGGGCTGTGGAAGGCCCATCAAATAGGCATGCATTGATCTTGCGGCTATTCTTCCTGCACCCATCGCTTCAATCACCGTGGCTGAACCAGTGACAATGTCACCACCTGCCCAGACTTGAGGTATATTTGTGCGGTTGTTCTCATTCACAGCAATATAGCCCCATTTATTGAGTTCCAGATCTGGCATTGTCTTTGTCAGCAAAGGATTGGCCCCTGCTCCGATTGAGATGATTACTTGATCGCATTCGATCTCAAAGTTTGATCCTTCGATAGGAATTGGTCGTTTTCTTCCACTTGCGTCGGGTTCCCCAAGCTCCATCCTGATACATTCCATTCCAACAACTTTTCCATCTTTTCCAAGAATCTTCACGGGATTGGTCAGCAACTGGAAGATTATGTCTTCCTCATCCGCATGATGGACCTCTTCTCCTCTTGCAGGTAGTTGCTCACGCGCCCGTCTGTATACTATGGTGGTCTTTGCGCCCAATCGCTTGGCAGTTCGCGCTGCATCCATCGCCACATTTCCGCCGCCTACAACGCAGACATTCTCACCAGGAGGTAATGGCGAGTCGTAGTCCGGGAATAGATACCCCTTCATGAGGTTACT
>JBHLLF010000094.1:0-6658 GCA_048885865.1 Candidatus Hermodarchaeota archaeon | reverse complement strand
CTGATAGTATGTGCAATGACATTGACAATCAGCTTGACAATCTCTGGGGCTATTCTTCCAGGTAGCTGCTCAATTGCCATGGCAGCCAGCCCGTTCCCGCCACCCGTGGTGAACAGGTCGACCATCTTATAGAGGAGGGTCTGCGTGGCATCAGGGCCATATAGGTCCTGTACCTTTGTTGGTGTGAGGATGTAACTCGCCTCCTCCAGAACGAGGAGGTTAGTCATCTCTTTCGTTCGGTTGAAACTCTTGTACATGTGTAGACCCGCAGCAAGAAGTCCCATCAGGAATGCTCGGTCATCTCTGGGGAGCCGCGACATGTCGAAGATTATGTTGTTGTCAGCTATCTGCTCCCATGTGATTCCTTCTTCGGTGTTATAGATGTCAACCAGGATGTGTTTGCGTAGCATCCTCCTCATTCGACTTGTCAATGCGCCGTAGAAGTTAGCGGCCAGCTCATCGCCATACCCAAGGGTGCTGGCAGTTTCCTCGACGGCGTCCCATAGGTCATTCAGAAGAATGGGTCTTCCTTGGATCTTCTTCTTGGCGTTCCATCCACACTTTCGATACGCTACATCAACGATCTCATCGAAGTGTAGAGACATCACACGGTCACTTGGAAGCAATCCAGAGAGAATCTGGACCACGGTTTCCATCCACAATTCCAAGGGAACATTGTCAGGAGGGATGGAAAGGTTGATTCTCAATGGTGCAGTATCAGGATCTCCTGGTGTGAACACCCAGATGTCTTTTCGAATTGAGAGAAGATCTAGCCAGTCGTCCGGTCTTCTAGGGACGATTATGGTGGCTTTCATCCCCCATCTCATAGCCTGAGCTGTGAGTGAAAAAGCTGTCCAAGACTTACCTGAACGGGTATTCCCGCCGATTAGAATATGGGAATGAAACAGCCTTCGTTTGATAGCCTCCACTTTGCTCATTATTGGGGTGCCACTTTGTTGCAGCGGATTTCCGATAATCGCTATGTCAACTAAATTCATTGCATCTTCTTGCCAAGGGATTAATCCCTTCATGAGAGGCACCAATGCATCTGTAGGATGTGGTTTCTCTGTCTTAGACTCCTGAATCTCTGGAAGAGGTTCTGTATAAGTTGAGAAGGAGCTCCTCTTCGTGATTGGGGTTTCAATATCTGTCTGAGGGAGAGTCATAAGATGAGCGGCTTCAATTGGTAAGAGCAGTGTTGTCAATCCAATTGGCTTGCCCTCCATCAACCGCGAAAGGTCATCCCTATGATTCTTCATATGCACCTTGAAGTCATGTGATGGCTTTGCAGGAGTTATCGCTCCGCGAAGGAGTTGCATCAAGAGTTGAGCATCGTTCTTTGCCTGAGGACCCCAGCTGGCGAAGGCCAATTCAACGTCACAGGCAAACTTGGCCTTGTATCTGTCCAGCTCTCGTCCAGTGTCTCGTGCCTTCTCTGCAGCTATTGGATCATAGTGAACTATAGCCTCCTGACCTCTTGAGAGAACGCCGCCCCTTTCCTCAGTACGTGTCAATTGAGCTTGGCTTGATTGTGATTTCACTCTCGAGTTCAGCCAGATGCGCTTTAGGGAGCGATACAATCCTGAAGAGACTGGTAAGGCGGAAACTTGCAGAATGGCGTTGCTATACTGAAGCATTGCCTTTGCAGGCACTGTCAGTGGGTCTTCTCTCTGGCGAATGTCTTCTGCACTCAATGGCTCCCCGGTGAGGCACACGACAACTCCTGTTTCATGGTCATGAAGAAATGGGATGGGGAATCTGACTCTTTTCTCGACACGATACTCAGGGATGTTTCCGGAGAGAGCCCCACTGAGGGTCTTCAAATTCTTCTCAAGTTCGTGAGGACTGCGTCCAATGGTCAGTAAATATTCCTCAGTGACGCCCTGAACTCGCTGCAATCGGTAAATGAATGGAGCTCCACCTGTCATGAGGGTACGGACTATCGCATTTGTCATCTGCCACATCCGCTGGATGTCCTTCTCACTCTCGGGCTGAACACGTACTTGGGGACTTCCTATTACTTGGAATCCTCCCACAAGTAGTTCATTCTGACTATCGTTTGAGATTACAGGATCTTCATCGTCAACACTTCTTGCCCAAATGGACACTTTGCCTTGGGTGAGATGATAGATGGCGAAAGCTAATGCGCTCAGAGGGAGAACAACAACGACCACAATCTCAATGGGACTTAGGGTGAGAATGAACTCCGGAATCAGGAGAACCCAGCTGACAATCAGCATTAACCACGGCACGCCAACGGCTAGGGGAATTCCAATGAGGGCTCGCAGGTCTTTCTTCATCCGATAGAGGATAAGTGATCCAACAAGGCAGGCAGGAGGCAGAACCACACCAATAATTCGAAGTACACTGGGCATAGACGGGTTCAAGGCCAACGGAGAAGCAATCCATATTGCCGTATTTAGTATCACAACAGCTCCAATGAAGAGCGGAATTCCATATTTGATGACCTTGCCCAAGAGTGAACCAAGAAAGCCCATATCACATCACGCCGTGCCTCCGCAGTTCATCCCCAACTTGACCTACCATGGCTTGGAATGATTCAGGTGAAATCTCATATGCTCGATCGAAGGCTTTCAGTGCCTCCTCCTCACAGTTCATTTGCATCATATATGAGCCGTAGGACATCCATGAACTGAAATGCTCTGGATTTAGCTCAATGGCACGCTTGTGTGCTCTAACAGCTGCATCGGGCCGTCCTGTGGCTTGATAGATAGCAGCTAGGTTCACTTGAATAGAAGGATCACCTGGATTGATCTTGTCCGCTCTGAGGAAGCACTTCTCAGCCTTGTGCCATCGATCCTTATTCGCAAGCACGCAACCCAATGCAAACCAGATACCATAGTTATTGGGATACTTCTTTGAGTATTTCTTCAGGAGCCTTTCTGCTTGGTTCAGCTTCCCTTCAGCGGTCAGAGTGACTCCCAACAATGTCCAATTGAGGTCATCATCTGGGTTTCTAGCTATAGCCTTCCTGAGAAATCTTGTCGCATCTCGATGCCGCCCCAATTCGTAGAGACAAACTCCTGCCATCCTGTAGGCCCGGGGATGTTCAGGAAACAGCGCGATAGCCCTCTGATAGGGATACACCGCTATTTCAGGTGTCTGAGATAATCTGAACGCGTCTCCCCACAAATTCAGTGTAGACAGTTCATCTGGTCCAAGGTCTTGAGCGTTCATCAAAGCGATTTTCGCTTCGTCTTCTTCTCCCGAGAGAAGGTATACCAAGAAGAGCGAGTTCCAGATTTGGGCCGTCTGCTTTTCATCAAGGAGTTTTCGCAGGTGGTTCTCAGAATCTTGGAGGTTTCCATTCTCAATATAGCTTCGAATTGGTTCCCATTTCTTTTTGAGGGCAATATCATCTCCTATGTCAAAGACAATCATATCTAGGACTTCTGATGGGCTAATTCCACGTGCGTATTCCATTGTGTTCCACCCCCAACACATCAGCGAGCCAGACCACCATGGAACGGAGGGCAAGCTCGTCGATGAGTTCTCTGGCCTTCAGTTCATCTAATTCCCTAATGTACTCGTCATTATCCTCTATCAGGTCCTCTCTCTTCGAGGTCATGCCAATCCCTCTGACATCTGCTCCCCTCTCTTGCTCCTTATGGTACGATTTAGGCTAGAAGGGTTGCTTAGAAGTAGACTTTGCATTCTCTTCTGAGCTTGGGTGAATTGATTTGCAGACTCATTGTTCCTCTGTCTTAGAAAGAAGCGCTATTATCGCCCCCTCATGAGAAATGGAATATATTCTTGCTTTAACGGCTATTTGGAAACTTTCTGTTCGCTTCTTGTATGTGCTTTTGTGGATTCCTTGCAAGTGTTCATTCACTTCAAAGGACTTCATTGGTTCTGGAAACACTTTCACTAGATTGGTGACTGAACATGGCCAAGAAGATGGCCTTTGAGCCAGTCTTTCCACAAACGAGGAATAATCTGAATGAAACCGGCTCTGTCAATATGGGTACAATGAATCTTTTCACCTTTGATGAAGGAACGCTCGAAATCACCAACTTTGAAGGTCTTGTCTTCTTCCATGTATGCATTGTTGTGGATGATAGCGTTTCTCATATCCTGGAGCCCAATCCAGCTATCACGTTGATCCAACTCAATCATCCCCCTCTTCTGCGACTCATTCATCACAGACCGCAAAGAAAACCCGCGTTTCTTTCCCTTGACTTTAGAGTCATCTTGAAGATTATTGTACCATATACCCAGCGGTTTTGCTGACTGCTCCAATATTTGCTTGATGGAATATTCGATTACCGACAACATGAAAATCCAGTTCGACCTCAAAATAAGCATGATTCGCTCATGAGCCTGCTTCTCTGTTTTGACCTCTAGAGTCCCTATTCCTTCAAGGAGTTCCTCTGCCGACATGGCATGATTATGAAGAATGTTAAATGATTTCTCAAGACTAGGACTAAGCTCACTAAGCCATTCAGAGAATTCCTCACATTCTTTTTGGGTTTCTTGTAAAATTGAAATTAAAATGGACATATAGACCACGTTCAATACATTTATGCTATCGAAAAGGGCAGAGTGAGATAATAGAGTTGCTCGCGATAGCCGAGCTATGAGAATCCAAGGATTGCTAGGATTGGAGTGCAGAGATTGACACCAAAATGCGGCACCCAGCAAGCCCACAAGCTGCCACATTCTCATTTTGTCCATAAGCTAGGATTTGTCAAAGCTACCTCTTGTAACCTTAATCTCACAATATTCATCCTCGTATGAAATGTTGACACGTTCTGCGGCTTGGTTTCTTCTTCGAAGCAACTCTTCAGAATTAGGGCCTTCAAAAGGGCCTTCATAGGGCCTTAAAGAAACCCAGGGATTCGTTGAGAATCTGCTGAATTCAGCAAGCCGAGATAGGCGTTGCTCAACTGTTTCATAAGGTGTGGGCGTGAGTCTGCTCAAGATCAGCCTTCGATGAACCTCAGGAATCTGGCATCCAGTCTTTACCTCGGAGGTATCCTTGGTCACCTTGACTTCCAAATCTAATTCCGACAGACGGCGCATCAATTCAGAGAATTCGGATTGAGTACAGTTCGCATTATAGCCAAGACTTCGAAGGAGATTGAACCCATAATGAGTGTGCCACAGTGGCAGAAGTTCAACTCGCTCAGCCTTTTTCAGGAGAACAGTATCCTCAATCTCTTCCCTTCTTCTGTCGAGAATATGTTTCGTTAGGACGCCCTCACTGCCGCCTAACTTAGATAGAACGTCAATATCAAAGAACAGGGTTGAGCCGCCTTGTCTAACTTGCTCTATTGAGAGGTCAACTAAACTGCTTCGAAAATGTTCTTGGACTGATTTGAGGTCTTTTAGGTGTTGATCATGGTCGTCAATCTTAATTCTGGCTCCATACCGCTCTTTGAAGTCCCTTGAACTATAGAACGGGATTGCTATTGGTTGGTACTTCTCAGGCAGAGTTTCTAGAATTCCATTCAAATCAGAGGTGTAACCCATTAGATGCTGAAGGTCGAGATTCTGAAGAACGGGCTTATTGAGCAACCAAAGCTGGTTAGGAATTAGACTGAGGTAGTATTGATACACGCCAAAGAAATATCTCCAATTATCGCCCCTCTTAGGTTTCTTAGCTTTAAAGATACTCCCAATAATCTGATGATCTCCATCCCACCACATCAACTCTCGAAAAGGCTCCAGTTCATCTAACCAATCAACATATCTCAGAAGAAAATCAGCTGAGAAATATGGAATCTCCCCTTCCCTATATGGATAAGAGATCCATACATTCTCAAGGTCTCTCAGAATGGGAAGAATTCCAAAATATGTATCCATATTCATGGATTCCCAAATATCAAAATAGACATCCCTCAAAAAGGGGTAGTTTCTGAATATTTCAAAGCTGAATGAATGACGTTCAGGGCCTCTCTTGCCGATTTGAAATGAGGTGACTAAGGGCGTGAATAAATGGGTTGGAAATAGATCCACGGGTGCCCCCGGATGATAAGCAAACTCCATTTTTCGTAATCTTGGGGCAACTATTGTGATTTCACGAAGAACCTCGTCCCACAAAGGTGACCCAATGAACAGTTCCACAAGATATGGAAATCGAAACACAACATCGGGTTGGAGTTTCTTTGTTTCATCATTTGTAAAGAAGATGTAAAATGCGTCATCATCCTCTGTGCCAAAATTCGTGATTCTGCCTTCCTTGTCAAACCCAGCCTCGAGGTTATCATCTAAATGGCGTTTCCAATAGTCAGATGAGATATCTACTACCTGCAGTGTTCGCTTCTCTCCACTCGCTTCCGTCCACACAACTGCGTTTCCTGGACAGAACAACAGCCTAGGTGCAATTGATGGATCTTGTTCCCAGCCAAGAAACTTCAAGTTCTTTTGACGCCATCGGAGTTTAGAGCGTTGACTAGAAGGGTCTGGTGCAATTATGAGTGATTCAAAAGCTCTCTCTGCGCCAAAATCATCGCCCGACCAAGCAGCCAAGTATCCTAGCTTGTAAAGTTTCAGTGCCTTTCTTTCTGGAACATCATCTATCACGATTAAGTCTTCAATGGCGCTCCTGTAATCAAATTCGCCAACATCAAATGCCCTCTTCACTTGATATGGGTCCTCTGCTTTTGGGACTCTATATCCCTCTAGCAGTTTCTCA
>JBHLLF010000093.1:0-6678 GCA_048885865.1 Candidatus Hermodarchaeota archaeon | reverse complement strand
GACGCGATTCGAGACTATCACCGCCATCTCATGGCGCAAAAGACTGATGCCATGATTGAGCTGGGTCATTATGAGAGAAAGCGTGTCCATCATCTCAAGTATTTCACTTGGATTGAGCAACAGATGTTTGACTTGGACGAGCTGAATGCCCAATGGTTTGATTATCCCGAATACTGGGAGCGTGTCCAACAGACGACACCAAGAATAGATGAACTGATAGTAGAATTCAATGAGGAAGTAGGACTGATCTAGTCTGCGGCACCTCAAATGATATACAGAAAGGATGAGGTTTCTTCGTTTGTCCTAACAGGAGTCCATCCTTTGAATCGGAACCGATAGGAGACCACTCGAGTACCCGGTCTGAGCTCTCTTGAGAATTTCTCTTTCAGTTTCTTATTTACCTCAACTCCCTGGTACACAGTGACCACAGTAGCATCCTCAATATTCGATTTGAAGAAATTCTCTCTGAGGATCTTGGACGTGGGTGTGAGACCTTGCCGTCTAATTGAGATTCGTGACCATAGCACTCTCAGCGGATCCATCTCAATTCCCACTGATTTCGCACCAAATTCCTTTGCAGCCATAGTGACGATGCGTCCATCTCCGGAGCCAATGTCATAGACTATGTCCTGCGGACCAACTTCTGCTAGCTCAAGCATTGTCCGTGCCTTCTTCCTTGGTGTTGGAACCCATGGGGCGCCAATAGCTGACGACCACGCGATCCAAACCATAAAGCTCGCAAAGATCAACTCCAGAATGATAATTAGCACCCAGATCTCCATCAGTCACTCATGAAGGCTTGAAGTGAGTGTAGATAAAAATGAACCGGGCATTAGAACCATCACCTTCTGCTAACTGGTAAAACCAACCGCGAATGGTTTCCTGCTTCAAACAGCATTTGCTGAAATACCTAAGAAGCGAAGTATGTAGGCCGAAAGATACGCCGTCTCTAGCCAGGGTGCCACTAATTGAGGAGCTCCAGAGGTAAGCCTGTTAGAGTACAGTGTATGTTGGTCGATTCGGAGGCGAAAGGGTGCCTCAATGCAGTAGAGTAGCTATTCCCGTAGTGGCATTCACGCTAGTCTGTATGCTATTCCTGAGTCCCCCCTGTCATCTGTCATTTTCAAGTGACAATTATGCATCGAATCTCAGTTCCAATTATGAACTAGAAAAATCAAATCTTCCAGCTGACATGGCCTTGCAAACAGGAGTTCTAGATCCTGTTTCAATTCATCATACAGGAACCACTCACGGCTACACGCAGGCACAGTCGCTCAGAACAGATGTTGCTGCAAATCCTCAATCAGAAATCCTGCTCCCCGCCGGCGCTCCCGAGAATTATTATTCAGCAGATTGCTATGACGGAGGTTTCTTTTTAGTTGGTTCAGGGGGATATGCAGATTTTGGCTCCAGCGCTGGGACGCTATCATGGTGGGGAAAATGGGACAGGGATGCTCCGCATGGGCGATTCTGGGGTCAAAACAACGACTTTGAAACACGCTGGTCTGGTGGAAGCCTAGTGCTTGATTGGGGAAGTGATAATACATTCTTTGGTGTCAAATCGGACTGGCTTGAAAGTCACTGGTACTTCTTTGCAATAGTATGGGATGAATCGGCAAATTTCATTGGATTCTACTGGGGTGACGAGTCAACGATTCCGCAGGAGGATGCATCGACCTATGCTTGGACGGGATCAGTGGCTGGTCTGCATACCCGAAACGCCATAATGAACTCAGAGATGAAAACTGATAGTGTAGATGGGCATATTGATGACTTCAGATATTTCACAACTGCTCGACCTATTGATGATATTAGAGGCGACTACATACAGAGACTGTCGGGAGAAGAGCCTGGCCTTTCGAATTATTACACATTTGAGAATGACTTGTCTGACTCTGCAGGAGCAATCGATCTAGACACCTCTGGCAGCTATTCATTTAGCCATGACACCTTTTCTGTACCGGATGGATGGAGAGCTGAACAACTGTCGGTTAATGTATTGAATCTAAGAAGACTGTATGTTTTGAATGGGAGCTTTGATTCTGGACTGCCTGGAGTGAATGAAGATTGGCCTTTGGGAACAGATGGAACATACTATGCATCAGGATGGCTCGCTCGACGCGAGGCTGTCTATTTTCCAGGAAGACAGCGGGCTACGTATGACGCTTCAGGGCACATAGCACTTGAAAATGAGGGGTACTATGTTTCAGCTTCTACATTGTACAGGCATTATGATGGAACCCGAATCTTCTGGTATCAGAATGTGGACAATAGCATGCTGAATGAGCAATTTGAGTTCGAGTTCAATTATCTCTACCAGAGTGGTCCAATTGGAACTCATTTCGAGGGCGTATTTGAGCTTCGCTTTGAGATTAGGGATGGACCACTTGTTCTGTGGAATTGGTCGAGAGATCTCGTAAACATATCCCAGAGGCAGACTTGGTATAGTACAGGGTTAATTCCGGTGAACCTGACTGGTGCGCCGTCTTCGTTTGAAGCACGCCTAGTCATGGAAGTCGCAACTGCGGGTTCATATGTGGAGATTCCGGAAACTGACAGCGACCTAGATGGTGATTCCACAAATGGTATGTTCGTAACAGTGTTAGCTGATGATGTCTCTTTTAATGGAGCAACTCGGCCCTCATGCGAAAGTGTGGATTTGTCCATAAGTACTCCTCAAACCGGAGGAGTGAGTATAACCGGAGCTTTGGGAACTGGCTCTGTATTGCTTAATTACCAGTCGTGGAATGAATCTGCTATTCCTATTGCTTTCTCTGCCAATTCCTCTGTGTCTTTTGATATATCCGCCAAAGTCAGTGAAATGAGGAGATATCTGCTATCATTAGCATCTCCCAGCTTAGGTTCTGAGGGTGTATCATACTCGGTTGAGCATGATGCAAGTCCAAATATCACGATGTTCACTTATGTCGGATCATATCCTGAAGCTGAGGATCTTGGCCTTTTTGTCTATCATCCTGATTCATGGGAGAATATTACAATTATAGATCCATTTGGCGATAATGATTCCGATACAATAAATGTAGGGGCCGGATACTTCGAAGTGCCAGCAGGAGCTATTGATTCTGTTGGCTGGTGGATAATCCAGATGCAAGCGCCAAACTACGCGAAAGAGATCAGGACTCAGAAATTCGTTTCTTTGGGATCTGGATGGGAGGATGAAACAGTCTTTCGAACTGGTGACAGAATCCGATGCCAAGTAGTAATCGGCACGGTTTCAGATTATCCTCCTTTTGTCATGAATCTTGAATCTGAGATATTACTTCCATCCAACGAGTTTTGGGCAAGCGCATTCATGAATAATGCAACTGGACACGTCCTTACTAGCGAAAGCTTCACGTTCGGTTCATATAACGCCTCAATCGGCGAATGGATGGCAACTACCTTCTGGGAGAATGGCAGTGCAATTGCATTTGGGCACGTTCACTTCGAGGTCTATCATGGATTGACCATGTTTGCTCATACTCCAAATATAGAACGCAATCTAGGTGAGAGCTTTACTGCTGCAGTTTACATTCATGACCAGCAGACAGGAGAGCCGATATTGAATGGAGAATCTGTAGTTGTTGGCAATTGGTCTACTGGTCCGGCATTCTTTAGTCCCAACCTGGCAAAAGGATGGTGGGAAGCGGATTTCAACACATCAGAAATTGGAGTCGGACTTTGGATTATAGCAATTAATGCAACAATCCCCTATTATGAGGCCGTAAATTGTACAATCGATATTCAAGTCATGACGCTGACTGTCATGACGACTCTTGGCAGCTATTATGTTGAGATAAGTCCAGGAGGTTCATATGAGGCCAAGTTCAGATACATGTTTCTCGATGGCACGGGAATTGAGAACGCAGATGTGTTTGTTGCTACCTGGAGTGGACCGGCATCAGGAATCGAATACAACAATACAGTTGAGATGCCAGGCGAACCCGGCAATTACACGATTACATTCACTGGAAACCTCGGTGGAACATATTTCATAACTGTAACTGGACTCAAAGAAGATCACGCAACGGCAGCCACATCATTCTATCTCATTGTCGGAGCCTTGTCGACTGATCTTGATGTTTCAGGTGACGAACTGCCTAGTGAGCTCTACTATAATCAGACCTACACATGCACGCTCTTCTATTCAGACCTGGAGTCAACGGGAATTGAAGGTGCCTCTGTGAATATCACTTACAATCCGGTTGCTACGATAGAATGGGTAGACATCGGTGGTGGCTATTACCAATTCTCGATCAGAGTGCCATCACTCGGCTCCTTTGCAATCTATGTCAGGTTCCAACAATTTGGCTACTCTTTTGCCGACACATCATTCATCTTCAATGTTATTGAAGTCCCAACCTCCATCTCTAGTTACGGCCTTGTACCATCCTACTATGATACTAGAACCTATCAATTTGCCCTACATTATAACTCAACTCTAGAGAATGGGGTATTGGGTGCTACACTCACACCCTCTGTTTCAATTCGCGCTTTCTACAGGTTTACAGAAGCTGGAAATGGGTGGTACAATTTCACTTTGACTCCCTCATATGGCAATTATACTGCGACCTTTTGGCTAACAAAGCCCGGTTACCAAGAGCAGGAATTTAGCTTCGACTTATTGGTTGTCAAAATCCCAATTATGCTCTCTTCGCTTTACCCAATAGAATCAACCTACTCTAGGGACGCGGGTTCAAACCTTACGATTACGATTGCGCCAATTGCTGCTGACACAGGTGAAGCACTCATAGGTGCAACCGTGAGCTATGTAATCGAGAATGTAGATGGAGCTGGATCTGAGTCTGAAGATTCAGGCTTATTTGCAGAGGCATTCGGTGTTTACACCGCAACCATAACAGTACCCAAATCCCCTGGACTATATGTACTTCGCATTACGATTCTCAAAGATAGTTACGAAGCTGCACAAAATGATATCGTACTTAGCTCTACGGTAAATCCTAATACAGTCCTGATTCAAAACCTTCAAGCTAGTTTGCTAGGCGCCCTGGCGTTGCTTGGTGTGATTTCTGTGACGATGTTGAGTCGTAGGTACTATCATTCAAAATCAACTCAGAAGAACCTGGAACTCTTAGCACTCAAAGGACGACTTGACGATGCCAAAAACCTGATAGGGCTTCTAATCATCCATCGAAAGGTGGGGTTGCCCGTCTATTCTCGGATACTCAAGGGTGCATTTGAGGAATCAATGCTCAGTTCATTCATAGCCGCTATTTCGCAATTCAGAGCTGAGTTCTCTTGGGATGAACCAATCTGGACTGCGATACCCATCACTGAAGTTATCACTGCCGTTCAGACTGAGGTGCTAATTTGTGCCATCATAACACTTGAGGGGTCATCGGTCAAACAGAAAGAGCAATTGGAGGCGTTTGGGCGCGAGGTAGGAGGTTTCTATGATCACGAGGACGACACTTTGAGGGCGATGTTTCATACTCCAGCGCTTTCTGAATCCTTTGCTAGGATATTTGACCCCATATTCGAGGGCTACTTCGATGGAGTTCTCATGCTTCGCTATGTGGGGGTGAAGAAGAGTCTTCCCGGTCATCTAAAGCCAGTTTCAGAAGCGATGGCATCTCTAAGCATTGATTATGGCGTGACACCTGAAGCGATAATCAAAGCTCTAGTTATGCTGGGCTATGGTGAACATGAAGCCCATAGCTTAACACTAGAAGCAATTGATCGTGGTTACTTGATTGCAGGCGAAAGGAAACTACCTCCACCGTCTCCAGGAGAACTCCTTGGATGATTAACCATTTTGGAAGTAAACGAATAGCCATGCAACTCACCCTAAAGAGAGCCAGCAGTGGCATTTATTGAAAGGTAAATTTCTTTGGGCGAATTGCATTTATCAGACAACTCGTCAGTGCTGTCAAAGGTCTGGATATGAATGAGTGAGTTCATAATTCGTTATTTCAGTCCGCACGGACGCCAAGAGGAAAGGAAATTCAGGCGTGATGCTTCACGAATAGAGCTTTCAATGAGGGCCGCAAGTCAAATTGACCTCACTCCCTTGCAGGATTGCGACAAGCTAGAAAGATTGGACCTATCTCACAATTTCCTCGAGGAAATAGATTTGGTTCCCTTGATGGATAAGCAATCTCTTCAAGTAGTACGTCTGCAGGACAACAGGCTGTCGGCGTTGGATCTATGGCCCCTGCATTCTTGTCCGAATCTTACTGAGATTGAAGTTACTGAGAATAGGCTAAGAACCCTGGATGTGACTCCTGTATTCACATGCAAACTTTTGCGTGCAGATTCTAGTGTGGTGTTGACCGCAGACAGCATTCTAAAGCATATACTAACACCGGAAATGATCATGGTGCAGTTTCACTCAGTCCGCATAGACAGGACAGCTTGGACTGCTACACCCGTGGTCATTTGGAATGATTATGACAAATTAGTGAAAACTATAGGTTGGCCTCTAGTATTTCAGCGCATGAAATCAGTCCTATCAAAGATATCAGAGGTCAATTGGTTTGATGCACAGAAGGGTTTGCTAGAATCTCTAGGCATGTCCGAGCTTTCAGGCTTGGATGTGAACCCTATGAAGATTCTTGTTGATGTGTCTGAGGAAGAAGATTATGAGTCTTCGAAAGAACGCATCTATGACCGAGTGGTTGAACTTCTAGCTGATCAAATAGAAAGAGGCGGCCCCAC
>JBHLLF010000092.1:0-7230 GCA_048885865.1 Candidatus Hermodarchaeota archaeon | reverse complement strand
CACTTCATCACACGAGACGGAGATCTATTCGATGCGGCTGGATATGCTGATACCTATCCACAGAATCCCGGTGCAGACATCCTCCTTGAAATTGCCTCTGCGATTCGAGGCATGGGCATGAAACCTCGAGTGATTCACCACGAAGTAGGAGAAGCGCAACAGGAAATCGAGATTTCATATACTGATGTTCGGCAGATGGCTGATTTCATACTGACATTCAAGAATCTCGCTCGGACGGTTGCAGCAAGTCGAGATATTGACGTTTCTTTCATGCCGAAGCCTTTCGAAGGAGCGGCAGGTAATGGGCTTCATTGTCATCTTCAATTATGGGATGGTGATAGCAATCTTTTCGGCAAGGAAACCGATGAGTTTCTTTCAGATACCGGAGAGAGCTTCATTGCAGGTCTTCTTAAGCATGCTCCGGCTCTAACAGCAATAGCGAATCCAACAATCAACTCCTACAAAAGGCTTGTACCGCATCATGAAGCTCCAGTATACATAGCGTGGGGCTTCAGAAACAGAACGGTTCTTGTTCGAGTGCCTCTCTTCAAGACAAAGGATAAAGCAGCAGCAGAGCTGCGATCTCCGGACGCCACGACTAATCCATATCTTCTATTCTCAGCAATTGTGGCCGCTGGTATGGATGGTGTGAATAAAGAGATGAAACCACCCGACCCCAGGAGTGAAGATATCTTTCATCTCTCTGATGCAGAGAGGGAGTCATTCGGGATTAAGATGCTCCCGTCTTCTCTTAGGGAGGCTTTAGATCATCTCGAGAAGGATGAAGTTATACGAAATGCCATTGGATCCAAGTTGATTGATGCCTTCATCCGAGAGAAGCGTGATGAATGGAGAGAGTATGTTAATTATGCCATCACTGGGTGGGAATGGTCGAAGTATCATTCATTCTAGTGATTCCTGAAATACGCCGCCAGTCTATCAAAGGCTTCATCCACTGCTTCAGGAGTAAGGGGTCCAATTGATATGCGAAGATGAGATTCTCCAGCCTCTCCGAAGACACTTCCAGGCAGGACAAGCAGATTCGTATCTCGAAGTATATCGAGTACTAATTTTCGAGAGTCAGTACAATCATTCACTCGTGGGAACATATAGAAGGTCCCGGAAGTTCTCGTTGTATCGAGTTTCTGTATCTCACTGATTCTTAGGTAGGCAAGGTCTCTTAAGAGACTCAGTTTATCAAGTTCTTCCTGAATTTCGTCTAACCCATGTTTCAATATTTCGAGGGCAAGCATTTGCCCAGGGGTAGGAGCACAGATTGTGGCCGTGTCTTGGACCTTAAGAAACTCCTGCATGAATACATCAGAGCCTATAACATAGCCAACTCGCCACCCGCTCATTCCAAAATCCTTACTGAAGCTGCCCAATGATATCACATAATCGCGTGCATCAGAGCGGGACCGCGGACTGTAATGAGTGGCACCCTCAAAAACAAGTCGTCCATATACCTCATCAGATATCAAAAGCAGGTCTTTGTCAATGCAAAGATCGACAAGAGCATCAATGTCTTCTTGAGCGTATACAGCGCCTGTCGGATTGTTTGGAGATGCAATGAAGATTGCACGCGTATCTTCGTCCACCGCACTTTCAATAGCCTCGTAATTCAATTGAAAATCAGTGGTTACAGGAACTTCTGTTACCTCGCCTCCTGCAAGGCGGACAGCCATAACTGAGTTGAAGTAATACGGAGAAGGCATTATCACCCTATCACCAGGTGACAATATTGTGAAAATCACCCCATTATAGGCTGCATTTGCTCCAGCAGTTATAGAAAGCTCCTTCTCAGGGTCAGCTTGAATGCTCCAATTCTGCCGAAGGTAAATGGCCAACTCCTCTCTAAGCTCAAGATGGCCTTGATCGGGAGTGTATCTGTGAGTTGCTGGATGGAGTAGGGTGTCGCCAAATGCCTTCAGTGTCTCCGTAGGAGGAATATGTCCGGGAAGTCCCTGACCAAGATTTAGAAAGTCTGGTGATGCAACATATCTCTGAGCTGCTTCAATCAGTTTCACAATAGGCGGGGGCATGATTTTGTCGGTGCGGAATCTCATCTGCAACACATCTTAAGGTCAGAGCCAATATGTAACAGAGGACCAGTAGTGATAAAGGCGTATTGGCGTCGCGATAATTCAAACTGAAACACCACCACTAGAATTGTGCATGTCAAGCTTAATATTGGACCATTCTTCTTCAAGCTCGGTGTTCTCAGCTATGGGCGAAGAATGCGAAGCAAAGATACTAGGGTCTCCAGAGGCACAGGTTGTGCAAACAGAGCTCCATCTATCAATGAAATCACCTCTTCTAGTCTGCTGCTTTCCATCCGCGGGAGTCATTGGGACAATCGCGGCCAACACGATGATTGAACAGTTCAAAATGGTAGAGGTTGCCCATGTCAGGTCCAGATACATGCCATCTGCTGCAGTCTTTCTCGATGGCAGGCTAAGGCATCCTTTTCGGATTTATGCCAGTGAGGAGAAGAATCTCATTGTTGTCACTGCGGAACTCCCTGTGGCCGAGGAAGGAATGTATGTGGTGAGCTCAGCCCTCTTGGACTGGGCAACAACGATGGGAGTCAAAGAAACTGTGATCTTAGACGGCATTCCAGTACAGGGGATTCCAACTAATAGAAAGGTTCTCTTTGCTGCAGAAGAGGAGAAGATTGCTGAGCTTGAGGAAGATGAAGAGATGGAAATACTCCAGAAAGGCATCATAACCGGAATTGCTGGGTCCATCCTTTCAGAAACCTTATGCCGCGATTTGGTGGGCTTTGCATTATTGACTCCTGCGATACCTATGATGCCGGATCCCGAGGGTGCAGTCCAGGTTCTGAAAGCTCTCAACAGACTTTACAATGTGGGAGTAGAAGTTTCAGAACTAGAGGATAGTGCTGAGCAGATACGCAAGAAAATGGAAGAAGTTGCCCAGCAGGTGGATGGCATCAGAAGACAACAGCCAGGCCCCTCAAGGGGTGGCTATGAAAGAATGTATGCATAGGGTTTCATTTGTCAGTGCAGGTATCATACGCCTCTTTGGCGCCTGCGGCATTTCGAGTGCCAACCTTCCCAGGCCAGTTATCACAGATGACCTTCTGTATGCTGTCTAGTTTCACTAGTCCGGTGGCCTTGGCAAAAGCACCAAGCATAGTTGTATTGACGACCGGGAGCCCTGCAACCATGAGATTATGTTTCAGAGCGATGCCTGTGCCATCGTAAGTATAGACATGACCTTCAATATCCAATTCCGATGCACGCTTCTGAGTATTTACAATGACCTTCCCATTTTCTTTGAGGCCCTCAGTGACATCAATGGCATCAATGATTCCAGCATCCAAAACTGCTACAATGTCTGGTTCGTAGATCTGACTCCTCACGTTAATCGGACTATGAGATATCCTTGTGAACGCCTTTACAGGAGCGCCACGACGCTCAGAACCAAAGAATGGGAAAGCCTGCACTCCCTCATAGCCATCAATATACGCAGCTTTGGCCAGTAGCTCTGCGGACGTCACACCGCCTTGACCTCCACGGCCATGCCACCTGATTTCAATCATCTTTCCCATTTTCAAGACTCCTGTGTTCTTAAGAGGTCAAGCACTGGCGCGCAAAGCGAGAATAAAGGAGTTTCGCTAAGACTATATGCAATTCGATTTGGATTTCCAAGTTGCCGGAGAGCGACGAAATGGACGAGTTCATCAAAGCTAACAGGCAGATCTGGGAAGACCGAGTTGACTTCCATAAGAAGAGCAAGTTCTATGATGTTGAGGGCTTTCTAAAGGGAAGCCAAACCCTGGATCCAATTGAGCTGGATGAAATTAGAGATGTGGCTGGAAAATCGCTACTACATCTAATGTGTCACTTTGGGATGGATACGCTGTCTTGGGCTAGACAAGGGGCTAGGGTAACAGGTGTAGACTTCTCAGAGAAGGCAGTCAAACTTGCCTGTGAACTTAGCAAGCAGATTGACATTGATGCACGGTTCATTGCTTCAGATATCTATAAGCTGCCCGGAGTGCTTGATGATGAGTTTGATATCGTCTTTACTTCTGGAGGCGTCCTAACTTGGTTGCCAGACTTGAAAGAGTGGGCTCGCGTAGTGGCTAAATATGTAAAGAGGGGCGGATTCTTCTATATTCGGGAATTTCATCCCTTCCCATATGTCTTTGATGATGACGAAGGGGTGGAAGACTTGAAACTTAGATATCCATACTTCACACCCGATAAGCCCCTCAAGTTTGAAGCTAGCTCATCCTATGCGGAGCCAGATGCAAAACTCAAGACTATGGTCATGTACGAATGGAATCATAGCATCTCGACGCTCCTCAATTCACTAATTGGCGCAGGACTAAGAATCGACTTCTTCAATGAGTTCCCATTCACAACATGGAAAGCACTGCCATTCCTAAAAGAACGTGATGATGGTAGATGGGTTCTTCCCTCGTATCAAGAAAGCATGCCTTTGATGTATTCACTGAAGGCGACAAAACCCTAGATTCGTCCATTCAGAGTGCTGATAACACCTTCTGCAGAGTTGGCAGCCTGCTGTAGACCAACCCCTGCTCCTGCAGTATCAGTTCCAACGATGTATAGTCCCTTGATAGGGGTTTCTGGACCTGGTCGGTCTAAATCTGTTTGACCTGGGATGAGTGCAGCTCGTGTTGCATATGAACTCTGGACGTGTTCCATTTCGATATGTTCTAGGACCTCAGGATGGTATTCTTGAAGACCATTTTCCTTCACAAGCTTCACCATATCCTCAGGTGACTTTCCTTCCTGAAGAATCGTGGCCACTCCGATGAGCTCCTTTCCTTCAGGTGCACAAGACGGATCGAAAGATGACATTGAAATCATCCATGCCTCAGGTCGCGGATGGACTATCACTCTGGATTTGCGATCGCCAATAATGACTTGGTCAAGACCGAGCCACATGGTAACACCCTTCGTAAACTCCATGTGGTCCCATTTCTTGAAAAAATCGATAATTCGATTGTCGTGTGACTCGACTATTTTGGACATTGACCAGAGAGGGATATTGCTGACAACTACTGAATGTTCAAGAGTATGACTCTTCACAGTGACTGAAATGACTTTACCATCCTCTTCGGTGATACGCTCGACAGGCGCATTGAGAACATAGTCACCGCTTATGGCATCAGATACGCGATCGACCAGAGACTGCATCCCGCCAATGGCTATGCCTTCGTCATACTCGGACCCTCCCAATAGAAGCCTCTTTGCTGATTGTAGCTTGTTACTCTCCTTTTCAGTGTCCTTCAATGTGCGGAGAGCTTCATAGGCTGAAGCTCTATTGATAGGAACTCCCGCGGCCATATAGATTGCGCTCTGCATTACATCAAGCATAACCTGATTCGTGGCACCTTCCGACTCCATATACTCCTGGAAGGTGATGTCCTTGTATCTCTGCATCTCCTCAAGCTTCATAGTCTTAATCTTGGCACCAATCCTTGCCAAGCCTAGGCGTCCTTTTGCTCCCGTCAAAGGCCACCTCAGAGTTTCTCCAACACTCGACGGAATCGTGCCAACTTTGTCATGGACCCTGAAGAACCATCCCTCATGTAGCACAAATCTGGGTGGCGGATCTAGATACGTCCGCAGAAATCTTGCGAAGGCACCTCGCTTTACACGAGTGATAACATGCAGGCCTTGATCTACACGATACCCATTGACCCAGTAGCCATTCCAAACACCCCCAAGGCGATCAGCCCTCTCAAGCATTAGAACCTTCTTACCTTTAGCTGTAAGTCCAAGAGCAGTAAGTAGACCTCCAGCTCCTGTTCCACATATGATAGCATCATATTTTGAGGTGTGAACTTGGTCGATTGTGATTTCTCGCATGGTCTGGCTCAAAAATGCTCGGGGTCGTGCCCACTTAAGCAGTGTGCTAGAGGTTTGTCACTTAAAGCAAATCAACAACTCGATTCTTGTTGGCAGATTCATAAGCTGCATCCACGACCTTGTGTGCAGAAATAGCATCAAGGAAATTCGGAGACGGTTCTTCATCCGCCTGAACCGCTTTGATGAATGAATAGCTCAAGGCAGAGAATCTCTCTGTTCCTACTTTTGTCAGGGCATCAAGAGCTTCTGGAGCCATATTTCTGGAATGGAGACCGAGAGCTTCTAGCAGCGCTAAATTAGCTTGGGATTCATCAATTCTTACAGGCAGCTCATTCTGAAGATGGTACTCCAGCCAACGATTGCCCGTTTCAAGATTTATGGCTATGATGCCCTTTTCAAAGAAGAATTCGATGCTGCGTTCATTCTGTCGATCGACCTGATGCCAGATGGAAACAAGTGTGCTCACCACGCCATCCTTGTGGGCCATCACAAGCGAAGCTTGATCCTCAACCTCTCTTTCTGAGAAAAAGCCAATCCTGGCATAGACACTCGTTATCTCTCCAAAGAACCACTGTAGAATGTCTAGGTCGTGAATACTGTGCTCAATGAGAGTCCCTCCACCCGCAACGGACTTGTCTCCTCGCCACTGTGTATAGAATCCATAATTTACTGGAAATCGTTGGTCATCTCGTATGTGAGCATGCATAGGTCGGCCGAATTCCTTGGTTTCAGTGAGTTTCTTAGCATATAGCAGAAAGGGGTCAAAGCGAAGAACAAGTCCCACTCCGGCTTTGATATCTTCACTCTTTGCCACAGCGAAGAGGTCTCTCGCCTGAGGACAACTATGTGCTAATGGCTTCTCACAGAAAACATCCTTGTGTGCCCTTGCCGCAGCTGTCACAATGTCAATATGCTTGTTCGTCGGTGTGCAGACATAGACTAAGTCAACACTCTCATCATTGATGAGATCGTCATAGTCTTCATACGTCGTATCCACTTCATAGAGATCAGCTGCGCGTTGCAAGGACTCCTTGTCAATATCACATAGTGCAGCAACCTCTACATTAACAAGCCCGGCTTCTCGAAGTGCCGCAATGCCTAGAAGATGCATCTGGCCAACGTTGCCGGTCCCAATTAAACCCAAGCCAGTCTTTGCTTTGCTCAAAGGGTTTCAACTGCCATTGTTCGCTTCCCCCAGGTGCATATGAGTTTTCTGAAACCCATATTCTCCCTGGGAAGGGAACGACTAGTATTAATAAGCATCAGATATTCGAATGATGTATCAGGAGCCTAGTTCAGTGACTTCAGTAGACGAGCTATTGTTGCAGGCCAAGAGTGCCCTTCAAGAGGGCAGAAGAGAGGC
>JBHLLF010000091.1:0-7623 GCA_048885865.1 Candidatus Hermodarchaeota archaeon | reverse complement strand
GAATCACGAATGACTGTTCCATTGACTTCTGCGAGGTATGTGCTGTTATCGGCTCGAAGGAGGATTAACCGCACTGATTCAGGAATCTCACGTCCTTCATGAATCGCGCGCGACATGATTTCCTTGGCATTGCCTCTGTCTTCCACGCTGACGAAATCAAAGAATGATTTGCCTATCAAATCCTCCTCTGCCTCATAGCCAGAGATCTTCTGAGCAATTCTGTTGGCCAGACGAATATTCCCGTTTAGATCTCCAACTACTATAGCATCAGGCGATGTTTCTACAAGTCTACGATAACGTTCCTCTGAAGTCTTCAACGCTTCTTCCGCCTGTTTCCTATCAGCGATATCCAGAATAGTTCCCGTCGCTCTCTTTGTACCTCCTTCTTCATTTAGCTCCAATACGCTGCCACGTTCCATGACCCACTTGTATTCGCCAGATTTCGTCCGCATACGATGTTCCGAAACATACGGAATGCTCCTGTCTTCGACATGCTTGAGCCATCTCACTTCCAGGAGCTCAAGATCATCAGGATGTATTAGAGACTCCCAATCATTATAGCTTGTGCCCATTTCCTTTACATCATATCCAAGAATTCTCGCATAGCCTTCATCAAAGTGGAATATATCATTCTCAGCGTCCCAATCCCAAACACCAAGCTTCGCTCCCTTTAAGGCAAGATCGAGACGTTCTTCAGACTCTCGAAGTATTCTCTCAGCTTTGAATTGATCTGTTACATCGCGAGTAATGCCCATTATACCAGTTGGCTCACCATTCTCATCGCGCAAGATTGACATCCGCATCTCAGCAGGGAATGATGAACCATCTTTTCGGAGTAGTGTTGTCTTTACTATGCCAACATCTTCTCCCTTGACTAGTTTCATTATGATCTCGAATGCTCTCTCCCTGCCCTCTTCCGGCGTCAGGGAGAAGCCGTCCATTCCTATCATTTCTTCAGCATCGTCGTATCCGTGGAGGATAGCTGTTTGGGCGCTTACCATTGTAAACTGGCCATCGAGATCAGCTACCGTGATGGCATCGGGCGAGGTATCGATTAGTCGACGTAGACGTTCCTCGCTCTCTCTAAGCTCCTTCTCCGCCACTTTCCGCGAGCTGATGTCCCTAACTATACTCTGCAGATAGAGTGGTTGCCCTGAATCGTCTGAGATTAGTGCCATATTGATTTCTACTGGGAATAGGGTACCATCTTTTCGTTTGAAGGTGCGCTCGTACACTGGCAACGATTCGCCCTTCCTGAGGATGTCGAATCTTTCTGAGCTATCATCAACCTCCAATGGTGCTATTGCATCAACATATGAACGTCCAAGCAGGTCCTGTCTTTCGTAGCCAAGCATCTCGAGACCCTGCTTGTTGGAATCGACCATGATACCCTCCAGAGAAATTATGAATACCCCATCATTGGTTTCCTCAAAGAGTGCCTGGTACTTCTTTACAGCTTCTTCTTGCTCCCTTAGAATTGGATGTGTAATCAAATAGAATCCAGTTGGCCCAGCTTGGCTCTGTATAGTTCCGCTCACAACATCAACAAGAATGCCCATCCCTGTCCGTGATCTGAGAGTGATCTCTATGGGTTCTTTTGCCGCAAGACCGGGATGAAACTCTCTGCTATTCGCATGGAGAATGCCGCTAAGGATTTGGCTCTCCAACTCTCTGACCCGATATCCCAGCATATCCGCAAAGGCTCTGTTTGAATGAACAACTTTGCTTGCATTGTCAATAATGACAAATCCATCAGTGATTTGCTCCGCTAACATGTAGCAGCTGGGAAGGTGTACCCCAACCAAACTGGTCATTGCAATGTCCAACTCCTCTCAATATAGAGCGCTTAGAACAGACCCTTTGCTGAGAAGAATGAATAATACCATTTTGGTGACACCCTTAGCAGATTAGATGATTTTTCCAGGAATCTGCATGCCTGGTGGTTCTTGAGGCCAATCACAAACCTAAAAGGAGACTATCCTGCGTCTGCAGAGCCTAGAAGAGGCGAACCTCATTGGTTGTAGACACACAGAATGAGAAGCCACGACACCGTATTCAACTCAACAAGGTCGGTGTCAAGGATCTCAAGACCTTTCTCATCACAGAGCGAAGTGGACTGCGGCATCACTTGATTCCAAGAATCGAGTTCACAATCGACCTACCTGCTGACCTCAAGGGAGTTCACATGTCGCGACTTGTTGAATCGATGACTGAGGTCATCAGTGAGGAGTTCAGTGTCTACAAGTCAGTTGAGGAGCTTCAGAATCGTATACTTGACGCTTTATCCGTGAAGCACAGCTTCAGGCGTGGAGAGATAACCTTCGATTTTGAGTTCAGCTACGCTACAAAGACACCTGCCTCAAGGATGCGAACATGGGAAGTCTGTGACATAACCGCATCGACTGTGAAAGAGGAGGGCAAGCCCAACATTCACTGTGCTGAGGTCAAGGTTATTGGAAATACCGTCTGTCCCCATTGCATGGCCAACAACCACGGGCTCACCCATATGCAAAGGGCTGTCGGAACGCTCGGTGTAAAAGGAACGACCGACCAGATTCCGACCTATGGTGATATGATTGATGTGATTGAACGTTCCTTCTCGAGTCCAACATATTCCTTACTGAAACTTGAGGATGAGATGCATGTCACAAAGAAAATGCATGATAATCCTCTCTTTGTTGAAGACGTGTGTAGAAACATTCTCCAGAACGCTAAGGAGAAGTTTGATTCATTGACTCTTGAGATATATGCTGAAGCACGATCTCTTGAGAGCATTCACAAGCACGATGTCATAGCGCAAGGACAGATTGTTGTCAACGGCGGATAGCTATTCTCTTTAATCGAATCAATAATCGAAAAGAGGTCATATGATAAGACCAAAAAGGTACTTTAAGGGAATTCTGCCTCGAACTGTGTTAGACGTCTTATTCGCCGTTCAATTGGGGATGTAAACTTTGAAAAAAGAGGCAAGAGGCAATAGGACCCTTCTACTAGCAACCATATTGTTGCTGGCTATACTAGTGGGTTCTCCAATTTCACAAGTCCCCTCCTCTAACCTCTTTGAGAATTCCCCATCGAATACAACTGAAGGAATAGAAGATTCTGATTCCACACCATTGCTTGGTCCAATCGATTACACTGGTTTGGCTGAACATACAATCGATGGTGTGTTCGATCCCGCATCTATTGAGCAGGTTGGCTACGTAGCATCTGGAAATCAATCCGCTCGAACAGAACTTAATCCAAATGTTTCCTATGACCTTCCTCTTGACGCTACACATGGGTGGGTAGGAAGCCAGGCTGAAGTTGACGTGTGGAACCTTGAGAGATTGTATGCAATCAACGGAAGCTTTGACGACGGAATTGCTGGACTCAATTTGAATCCAAATGGAACAGTAGATTACTACCCATTTGGATGGACTGCTAACAGTACTGATACGGCAGAGTGGCCCGATGACATACAAGGGGCTGGATATGACCCAACTCAAACGGGGCATGTCATTGTTCAAAGCGAAGGTGGCAAGGTGGGGCAGAATGAATTTGGACATTCCGGCGGCAGCAGCATTTTATGGACGCAACCAATCCAAAATGCGCCGTATACAGAGGACTTCGTTCTAAGTTTCAGCTATTACTATCAGAATGGTCCACTAGACAAGAATCCTGTAATTCAAGCTGGTCCTGATGCCATTACAGGCAATTGTTCTCTTGGCGTATTCATTGACGGTGTCCGTGTTTGGAATATGAGTCTCCTTACCCTTGAGCAAAGAGGCCTATGGATTAGCACAGGCGATATACCAGTGTCAATTGTAGGTGCGGCTAGTTCGTTTGAGTTCGAGGTAGGTCTGGTTATTGATGAAAGTCTTATTCTTGATAAGAGGCTTGACTATGATAATGATGGCATTGACGATGGCTTGATTAATGCTGCATATATCACTGTCTTCATTGATGATGTTTCATTTATCAAAGCGACTCCTCCGACGCCTGCAGAAGTGAAACTAGAATTCAAACAGGATACAACTACGATAGATATGACAGGGTCTCCTGGCATTGGCAATGCAACAATAGCAAACGAATATTGGACTTCAGATCCCGTTTCAGTCACCATCTCAGCAAATGCAAGTGTTTCATTTGAGTATGAAGCCAAGCTTCTTTCACACAGATTTACAGACTCCACTCGATCAACTGATCCCAGTGAGATAGGGGCAAAGTATCAAATCCAAAGTGGAGAGCAATCAGCTATCACTTTCCTAACATATGTTGGCTTTCTGGGCGGCTACGAAGATACTTTCATCAGAATGAGATTTCCATCTGACTGGGAGAATGCTACCATCTTGGACCCATTTCTTACAGATATGACCGGTCAGTGCAGCATTAGTCCAGGCCTGATTATTGTTCCCGAGTCAATTCTTACGCAATTGGGTTGGTGGACTGTGGAACTCCAAGGTTACAATTATGCTCAATCTATGACCACCGAGAAGTATAGCTTGGGTAGTTGGGCTTTTGAGTCAATATTCAGGAGCAATGAGAGGATGCGGGTTTCAATTCAACTGGAAGCGCATGGACAACAACCTGACCCAGTGAGCAATGCGAATGTGTCATGGCTTCTTCCTGATCAATCCGAATGGTATTCCGAAACTTCACTCACTGGCTCAAATGGTCTTGTTGAAAGTACAGGACTGACACTCGGGCCCACCAACACTACAGCAGGTATATGGAATGTCATAGCAGTATGGCAGAATAATACTCAGGTAGGATTCTCAGAAGCCCAATTTGAGGTTCATCATTCTGCGAGCCTTTCCCCTGCAGATCCCTCAATTGACACTGAAACAGGTGTTGTGCAGACTGTCTTCTTGAATTACCTGGATGCTGAAAACGGCGACTTCCTTATGGATCCAATAGCTAGTATGACTGCAAATTGGTCATTGTCTACTATTACCTTCCAGCCAAATGACGGCCGAAATCAGTGGGAAGCTGATTTTGATACTAGTCTATTGCCTCCCGGATTCTATCTGGTTGTAGTCAATGTTACAAGATCTTACTTTGATGCTGCTTCATGCACATTCACCATCTCCTCTAATAGGACGGGCAACACCCTGAGTCTTGGTGAAACAGCGCTAGATCTAGCTCTTCACCAGACATTTCCATTAGATATGAGGTTTGAAGGCAGATATGGAGTGGGTATTGAAGGTGCTAGCTTCACTTTCGAGATTGTGGATGGTGCAGACGGGGGAATATCATTTGGTGGAGTTACCGGAGGAATCGGAGGCAATTACTTTGTTGATTTATACTCCGTATACTCCGGCAGATACGAGATTTCAATCACTGCCCTGAAAGATCACTATGAATCTGATCAAGACACCCTAATTATTATCGTAGGTTCTCTTGACTCCAGTCTCACCCTTCTTAACGGGAGCGTTCAGGCTATACAATACGGAGAAGATTTCGAACTCTTCCTGCAATATACAAACAGCACAGGCTATGGCCTTGATGGAGCGGATGTAGTAGTTATTGACCCTCCATCGAATCTCACAGTATCTGCGACTCAGGACCTATCGAACGGATTCTATTCGATTACATTTACTCCAACTGTTTCCAAACCGTATACTATCGTCATCCAGGCAAATATCACCAATCACAAAACCCAGATTGCTTCATTCACATTAACCGTTACGCCGATATCAAGCAATTTGGAATTGAACTTCACAAGTTCAACCATATCCTTCGATCAGCAGTGTATAATTCATCTGAATCTGACTAGCTCGCTTTTAGGTCCTTTACCGGGAGCCGAGTTACAGGTCTTTGTGAATCCATCTGATGGCTTATCTCTTTCAGACTATGAAGACTTGGGAGGAGGAATTTACCGAATAAATGCTACACCAAACAGAACAGGGGTCTTTTCCCTCAACTTCTTGGCTAGAGCAGAGAATCATATCGATTCCATAAACGCATTCACTCTAAATGTAGTTGAAATCAGTACCGAGGTGGTGGGAACTGGCCCGCTAGATGCGTTGTACTTTGGACGTTCCTATAGCTTTACTTATGAATACAGAATATTGTCCAGTCACATTGGCATTGATGGAACGAGCAACTCCACGAGTGGTATTGGATCTGATTGGTTCACGCTGGTTCCTTTGGGATCTGGATTAGTCAATATTACCGTGGTTCCTGAGAATGTTGGTAGCTTCAGCGTCACCATAGAGATTTGGAGGTCAGGTTATCAGAGTCAGGATTTCATCTTTTCATTCCTAGTGCGACCAATTCCAATCACCGTCCATCTGGATCCGCCCAGTTGGACTGAACGTCAACCCCTAAATCTAACAGTCATCTTAACTGATGACTTAGGTTTCCCAGTGACTGGAGCAGAAGTCCAATACGAGGTGTTTCGGGGGGTTTCATCTATTGATTTGGGAGAAATGGATGAGGTTTCTGATGGAGTATATTCAGTGATAGTCAATCACTTCCCAGTAATAGGCGTGAGTCATGAAGTACATATTGTTATTATCAAGGACAATTACGAAACATTGGAGGATATGTACCAAACAGCGATTGTGATATTGGAATCCTCAGAGGGGCTCTTCATTAGACTATGGAATGACTATGGCATTCCAGCTGTTCTCGCCTTTGCGGCAATTGGAGTGGTTGGTGCGTTGTATAGGGTGAATTCGAAGCGAAGAGTCGCCTATATAACTAAGGCTCTCGCAGTAAAGCGGCGCTTTGATGACGCGAACAACCTCATTGGCATCATTATACTTCATAAGACCAGTGGATTGCCTGTCTACTCGAATATACTCAAGGGTGGATTCGAAGAGGGCATGATTTCAGCGTTTATCACCGCCATCACTCACTTCAGATCAGAATTTGACAGGGATGATTACGATCACGCATTCGAAATCCTCCCAATTTCAGATATTATCCGTGCAGTTCCGACAAGGAATCTTGTATGTGCCTTCATCACTGTGTCGTCTGCGTCAATGCAACAAGAGGCTAAGATGGTTGAATTCGCTAAAGGCGTCAGCAGGCTCATGGATGATGACTCAGCAGAACGGCCAACTGAGGTGAATAGCACAGGCATTACGGAGATACTCGTGAGATTCTTTGATGAGGTCATGGATGGCTTCCTTCTCAGATACTACAAGAGGGGCAAAGCTGGTTCGTTTCCAAAGAGGTATAGATGTCTGGACGAAGCACTGAACTTCACAGAAGAGGCTGATTGTTCCAGGCCAACCTATCTGACAATCGTGATGGCTGAACGCTGCAAGATCACTGAGGCTGAGGCTAGTCTTCTTGTTCTAGAATCCATCGAGTCGAATTTGATCGTGCCTTGTAGCAAACATGAGATGGTTTCCTTCGCTTCTGCACACCCAGATGAAGGCAAAGATCTACCGCAGGGCCCCGTCAGAATGTGATGAGTCTACTCCCTTTTAGACCCACCCTCTCCCCCCTTCTTCGTATGGAACCTCATTCTGGAGCCCTCGTACAGCAGAGCTAGAAGCCACCTAGCTGCGCTAGACCGCAATACTCTCCCAATACTATCTATGTAATACTGAGATATTATCCTAATGTTTCATACGTTTTATCAATCTTTATAAGAATCTGCACCGGAAGGTGAGGTGAGTTAACCTA
>JBHLLF010000090.1:0-7998 GCA_048885865.1 Candidatus Hermodarchaeota archaeon | reverse complement strand
CTTTGGGAGGCCAATGCCACTCGTCTTGCATACCAATCTGTAGTCTATAATACTCTAACGACTAGTTTTGCCTCATCGTATGGAATTACAGGTTTTAGCATGTACGGAAATGCTCGGACAGTCTATTGGGATCGATTGGAATTCTATCAATCCTCTGCTGCTGACTCAAGAATAGATGTAGGCTCAACTGGGTTCTCACTATGGTCAGTCCGGCTTGAAACAGCTGGAATTCAAATAACATCAGGAATAACAGCTCTGGCTACAGGGTCGGTCCCATTGACCTATTTTGACGGTTTCTGGCGAGCTTCTCATTCAAGTGATGTTGTAGGTGATCAAACATTTACAATACTCTCCGCGTCTCTAGAAGGCATCGACTCCTTCATCACCAACACAAGTGATGTGACAATAATCTGGGACAGAATTCAAGTTCAGACAACATCTGCAAGTTCCACAACTCCCGTCATTGAGGAATTCATTATCATAAGTGCCACACTCTCCTACGAATATGATGGGACAGATGTGACAGAT
The DNA here is from genome assembly GCA_048885865.1 of Candidatus Hermodarchaeota archaeon. Taxonomy (GTDB): domain Archaea; phylum Asgardarchaeota; class Thorarchaeia; order Thorarchaeales; family Thorarchaeaceae; genus SMTZ1-83. The sequence continues at coordinate 7,470 of JBHLLF010000090.1, read as the reverse complement.
GGTGTTGTTACTCTGTGGGATCAGGGTAGTCAGATTTCAATGTCCTATAATATGTCTGGTGGATTCTGGTATGCAAACATCACAAAGGTCGAAACTGGGGAATACACATTCTATATAGAAGCAGTATCTGGAAATCAATACGGGATCACCCAGTTATCATTAGCCGGAAACCAAATCACAGTGGAATTTGTACCTCCACCATTACCGCGGCTCACTCCAATGACGATAGCTGGAATAAGTGGCGGTGTTGCAATCCTTATCATCATAAGTGCGGTAGCTATTCGCAGAAGATACTACGTCGAGGTTCCCTATGAAATCAAGCAGATCAATGCAATCCTTGATGCGATAGAGAAGGAAGAGAAAATCGAAGAAATCGACGTCAAGACAGCTGAGCAGAGCTTACTTGATCTACTGGAACCCGGACTGATTGAACTGGGACTAACTTTGGAGGAAGTCGTTGATGCCGATCTAGATGAGATTCGCATTTTTGAGCCCGACATGGAGATGGTGGAAGCATTAGAGGAATTTGAGCTTCCAGAGCCTGAAGAGGAGGAAGAGGAAGAGGTAATTGTAAGAGAGATTTCAGAGCCTGAGAGTACTGGCGAATTCGAAGAGCTAGATATAGAGGCCGCCACAGACATGGAGGCTGCTGCTGATGAAGCGCTAGCGCTGATGCTGGCAGAAGTCCGAAAGGTCAAGGAGAAGAGCGGAGTAAAGGTTCCTCTCACCAAGGATGACTGGATAGACAAGCTACCATCCTCTGTCAAATCAATGTTCTTCGAAGAGGAACTGAGAGAACTAGATATTCCTGACATTGAGACGCTTGCAAAACTAAGCCCTGAAGAAGTAGAAGAACTTCTTGACTCGATATCCGCGGCTCAGAAGACTGATGTCATTAATGTGGAAGAATCTTACATTGAGATTGTTGAAGCGCTGAAGATCAAGTTTGATGAGATCGAAGAAGCAGAGGAACTGGATGAAGGTGCTCAGAAGAAGAGACTGATCCGGACTCTTCCAACTTTCGTTATTGATCACTTCAAAGAGGCTTGGCTGGATAACTTGTCCATTGACGAGTTGAATGAATTGACGCAACTCACAGAGGCTGAACTCAAGACAGTAATAGATACGCTAGCGGAGGCAAAGGAATCAGCAATAACAGAACCACCCAAGGAAACGGCTACCGAAGAAATCGACTTTGAAGAGGAATTAGAACGGCTCGATCTTGTGGATGACTCCGTCGAAGACGCGGAAGTTGAAGACCTCGATGACACAGTAGTTGAGGAACCACCAGTCGAGGAACTTGAAGACATTGAATTCGATGTGGAGCCTGATGATAGCAGTGCCGAAGAGGAAGTAGGGGAACCCGATCTGGAAGATGAGGTAGAGGAACCCACGGTCGAGGAATCTGAAATCGAAGAGATCGATCATGAAGCTGTGAGAGAACTCGAGGAAGAACTAAATGACCTCGCTGAAACAGTAGTTGAGGAACCATTAGTCGAGGACATTGAAGACCTCGAAGTCGATGTGGAGCCTGATGATAGCAGTGCTATAGAGGAGATGTGGAAACTCGATTTCGAAGAACCAAGTGATCTTGATTCGGAAGAAGAACTTCCTGAGGTTGAAGATGAAGACCGCATGAATGATTGACATCAATCGCATCAGAACGACTAAATACGACCTCGAGCAAAGAAGATTGACTGACAATGCCCGGTTTAATGGTGCCTCCAGACAATCTTCTAGTTCTCATCGAATGAGGGGTGAACTCATGGAATCAGTATATGTCATTGGTGCCGGAATGACTGCATTTGGCACTCTCGACCAGTCATTGATAGAACTAGCTGAGAAGGCATCTTTCGAGGCTATGAAGCAATCACACTGTCTTGATCAAAGAATCGATCATCTTATAGTAGGGTCTCAAAACCCCGATGAGTTTGTGGGCATTGGCCATCTCTCTACTCTTCTATCTGACAGGCTGGGAATCGTACCTGCTGGAGCAACACGTGTAGAAACCGGTCCTTCCTCAGGTTCCAGTGCCTTTGAAGTTGCGTACACAATGATAGCTTCTGGGTATTCTGAGCTTGTCCTAGTGATCGGAGTGGAGAAGATGTCAAAGGTGAATCGCGGAACCGCTTCCAAGATACTCTCCAAAATGATGTCATTCGAGAATGAAACTCGATATGGTGCCACACCAACAGCATTAGCGGCCATGATTACTCGAAGATATATGCATGATTATGGTTTGACTCGTGATGACCTATCCTTGGTTCCTGTCAAGGCTCATCGAAATGGGGCCAAGAACGCTCTTGCTCACTTTCAAAAGGAAATCACAATCGAGGAAGTAAACACAGCCCATATAGTGGCTGAACCCCTCACACTGTTCGACTGTTGTCCAACCAGTGATGGAGCTGCATCTGTTGTACTTGCCTCAGAAAAATGGGTCAAAGACCAAGCTGTCAAAGACCAAGCTGTCAAAGTTCTTGGCTTCGGTCATGGCACTGACCACCATGCTGTCCAGCATAGACTGTCCCTTACATCATTCGGTGCAACTGTTGCTGCTGCCGAGAAGGCTTTCCAAATGGCAAATCTCTCGCCAAAGAACATTGATGTCTGTGAACTCCATGATGCATTCTCGATTCTTGAATTAGTAAACATGGAAGACATCGGTCTTGCGAGGAGAGGAAGTTCTATCGAACTTGTAAAAGAGGGACGGACCGAGGTGTTTGGAGACATCCCAGTAAACACCACTGGGGGCTTAAAGGCACGAGGTCATCCGACCGGAGCTACAGGTATTGCCCAGATTCATGATATATACAAGCAACTCGTCGGAGAAGCACCCAGGGGCCTGCAGGTTGATTCTCCGAGAATTGGACTCACACAGAATATCGGTGGCTTCGGCAATAACATGTGCGTTGGGCTCTTTGGCATCTAGCTCCATTATCCATCCAAGATTGTCTTATTAGAAAATTCCAGATTTTGACTTCAGAGCAGGCTCAAGACTGGATGTGCACAGGGTCTAGTCATGTTCAAGGGACCGAACAGATTGCTGTCTTTCCTGTTTCTAGTGCTTGAATGGAGAATCTCTCAAAATGCCTGAAGGCCTAGCAGTACTAAAGTGGGATGATGAGCTTGGACCAATAGTAACTGCTAGGACACCAAAGCGGCTCAAAATAGGATTAGACCCTACTACTTCTATGAGAGCTTATGGAATTGCCACACTTGGAGAAACCAAGGAGTCGCAGAAGCCGGGTTTCAGCTCGCTAGCATTCGATGACTTCAAACTTGCGGTCTATTATGGCGGACTCAACATGCATCTCAACGGATTGCCATCAATGGTTTTCCTAGTTCTGCTTCCCGAGGAAGACCCTGATGTCTACAAGGATGCTCTGCCAGAGATAGCGACTCAAATATTCCTCAATGCGGAGAATGATGCATACGAGAAAATGGTGCCACCACTCTACAAGCAAATCTCCAGGTATACTCAGATGACTGCTGAGCAACAACAAGCAGCAGTCCTCACCGATCCTGTCAGGAGAGGGATTATCCAGATATTGATGAAGAATGGAACTGTTCAGTCAGCCGACCTTGAACAGGTCATCTTTGATGAGATTGGCAAAAAGATAGATGTTGACATCGTTCTTCGCCCTCTTGTAAAGATGGGCATAATTGCTACAGGTTGGGTTGAGGGTCTCTCTTCTGAAGTAATCTACCTCACTAGAGCCCTTTTTGTTCTACGTACGGTTTCACATGATATCGTTCAAGCCGTCAAGGAGAGTGATTTGCCACGGGATGTGGTAGAGAGTTATCTGGAATCTTCCAAGGAGTATCATCGTGATTACGCAGCAAGACTAAGGAGCAATTTGTTCAAAACAGTCTGGTCTGATGCTGAAGAAATTGGAAAACACATACTCGATTTTGATACTTACGATTTGATTCAAGCTCTCAGGAAAGGACCTGCTGAAGTGAAACAGCTTCCTGAATTGACTGCATTATCAACTTCAAAGATCAAGAAGAAACTATCAACTCTTGAGAAGGCCAAAATCGTTACAAGAATCAAGGATGGAAGCAAGCAGGAACATGTGATACTCAAATGCAATCCAGAAGTCGTCACAGTATACCCAGAATGGCTAATTCAGAGAACTGTGGACCAATATAACTCTGAAGTGATTGCCAGCCAACAAGCCAAGCACTACCTGGAAGTCTTGAAGCAATCTCATCCCAGTCAGGTAACACTTCTTGCAGAATTGGAATAGGAATCGTGATGTAATGATTCGAGAGATTCATATCTTCAAAGAAGGACGAACTCTGTTCAAAGATGTCATAGTGGAGAATAAAGATCTCGATACTGATTCAGTAATGACGCTTGTTGCCAGCTCAGCTCAGAACCTGCAAGAGTGGAAGATCGATAGCACAGAGATTAATCGTTATCGCTTTGTCTACATGAATTCACATGATGCCCAGTTCATCGTGACAATGGACCGTCAATCATCTCTTCAGAAAGTAAACGAAGCAATGATGAGTCTGGTTTCCAAGTTCATGATGGTCTTTGAGCACACACTCGAAAGTGATGAGTGGAAAGCAACAGATTTCTCGCCATTTGGAATCGGGTTTAGAAAGATTGTGGGATCCATCCCTGTAAAATTATGTTTAGCAGGACATGGTGGTACTGGCAAGACCACACTCTTAGAGTTGGCCACACTTCCCACACGTGGACCGACGCAGGAATATGTACCGACTTTCTTCGGGGATAAGGCGCTATTGAAAGCCGATTTTGATCCCTATATCTTCAGCATTTTTGACTTGGGTGGACAAGACCGATTTGTCCAGGAGTGGGGCAAAATCATCCGTTCCGGTAGTCTTGTCTTCATTGTCACAGATTCAACAGAAGCAAACATGGAATGGACCAAGCGCATAGCATATCCTGTTCTGAAATCTGAATTACCTTATGCCCGGGCAGTAGCTATTGCCAACAAACAGGACTTACTAGGTGCACTATCTCCCGAGGAAGTTGCCATGAAACTGGGAGTTCCTGCTTATGGTATGCAAGCCAATCAGCTAGACTTCAGGGAGCGTTGGTTGGAACTAATCAGAGCGTTAGCATTTGAAGAACTGGAATTCAAAATTGTAGGAGATATAACGGAGACTGAGTGAAATGGGATTGTTTGATAGGTGGCGACGAAAGAAACCTAGCCCTACGACAGTTTCAATATCACCGGGTGCAAGGAAAGCTGCATCTGAGTTATCCTCAGATGACACACTAATGCCTAGCAACCTTGAATCAATCAAAGTACTCCTTAGTAAATATGACAACCTTGTAGAAAGACGCGAATCTCTTTCACTTGAGAGGGAGAATCTCACATTGAGATTGGAAAGAGGTGAGATCGAAGCAACTGAGTTTCGTAGAGAGCTCATGTCAAGAATTCAAGAAGCTGCGAAAGTTTCGGAGAGTCTCAGAGTAACTTCAGCTAGGCTTTCTGAGCTTGGTTATCGCGGCTCTCTACAATGAAGACTAGAACAGGAAGGAAGATAGCTTGGTCAGATCAATAGGCGAAGTAATGCAATTTCTCGAGAACTACACACTTGCTTGGCATCACTGGCTGATGCTACTGTCTCTACTAAAACTAGGGGGAAGTGGAACCAAATCACAGATACTCCCAGTCTACAGAAGAGAGGGTTTCTCTCCTCATGCTATCCATAAAGTCTTCCAAACAGATTTGGTTGATTTGGGTGAGGCAATAGAAGTTGAAGGCGGCATTGAGAGCCTCACGAATAAGAGCACTATACATCTTACAGAGGATCCCACGTTCAGAGCGTTCCTGAAGAAGCACGTCAAGCCTGTTCTGAAAACTTTGAAGACAAAGACTCAGAACTAGTTTGACAGAAACCTTTTCACTGGCATGATTCAGTTTCTTCATGTGAGAATGAGTTGAAGATACAGGCTTCATGTTGCAGGACATGTGAACGCGCCATTGTTCCTCCTCGCGTTACTTGTCCATATTGTGGGAAGAGAGCAGGGGATATGGTCTTCTTGGAATTGAAGGGTCAGGGAACAGTTGTCAGTTTCACTACACTCCAAATGCCCCCTGAGGGATTTAGTCCGCCGTTAACAATGGCCCTTGTTGAACTCGAACATAACGCGGTGGTCCTATGTCTTGCAAAGGAACAGGATGCCTCTTTGCCAAAGATTGGGGATAGTGTTGAACTCACACTCGACCGTGAAGATAGACTCCAGTTCCTGGTCGTTTCGTGAGAAACATTGCATCTCTAGTTAGTGATTTAAGCAAGTCTTTTTCTCAATCAATTGGGTATCGACATGACTGATTATCTTAGCAGCATACTTTGGACTGACGAAGAGCTAGCATTTCGAAAGGAAGTGCGTGCTTTTTGCCAGAGGGAGATTGCTCCTATCGCAGATGAAATTGACAAAGGACCCTACCCAAGAGACCTGATTCACAAGATTGGTCAGGCTGGATACATGGGCGTGCATCATGAGAAGTCAGTAGGAGGGTCGGAAAGAGGCCTTTCCTATGAGATTATTGTAGCAGAGGAGATCAGCGCGGTCAATGGGGGCTTGGATATGGCTCGCATGGCTTCAGCTACCCTTTATGGTATGCCCGTCAGCAAGTTTGGAACCCATGAACAGAAGAAGAAGTACCTGACTCCCATAATCAAGGGAGAGAAGATTGGCTGCATTGGTATAACTGAGCCTGACGTAGGCTCTGATACTGCTGGAATGAAGACAAAGGCTGAGAAGGATGGCGACGATTGGATACTGAATGGGGAGAAGAAATTCATCACCAACGGCAGCGTTTCAGACTACATGTGTGCGTTTGCTATCACCGATCCCACTGTGAAGGCCAAGAATGGCATGAGTGCCTTCATCGTCGATACAAAGAGCGATGGTTTTTCAGTTGTACAAGACCATGATCTACTGGGGATGAAGTCTGCCAGGGTTTCTTGGTTGAAGTTCGAAGACATGAGAGTTCCTGGCGATATGTTGTTGGGTGAGCCTGGTCAAGGGTTTCACATTCTGATGGATGAGCTAGACAGTGAGAGAACTGCGATAGCGGCGGAGGCAATTGGCTATGCAAGAACTCCCTATGAGATAGCAGTCAAGTATTCGAATGAGAGAGAGCAGTTCGGAAGACCGATTCGAGCATTTGAGGGTGTGAGTTTCAAGATATCAGATATGGCAACAAAGCTTGAGGCTGGTCGTGCGCTGACTCTGACAGCTGCACGTGCATACGACCGAGGCGATAATATTACAAAGCTCGCATCAATAGCGAAGCTCTTCACTACGGAGTCTGCAATACAGATAACAAACGATGCAATTCAAGTACTCGGAGGAGCTGGGTATACAACCGACTATCCTATTGAACGCTTCTTCAGAGATGCTCGACTAATGACCATTGGTGGAGGCACTGCTGAGATTCTCCGATTTCTGATACAGAGAGAAGTCTTCAAAGAGTTCGA
>JBHLLF010000089.1:0-8024 GCA_048885865.1 Candidatus Hermodarchaeota archaeon | reverse complement strand
AGAATCAGTTATATAGCCTCAATCAAAGGCTAACATGGAGACTTGAAGTAACTTGGCTGATGATTTCGAGGCATTTGAAGACCTTCGTGATAGCCTAGATACTTTCGTAGAGCGTTGGTCCAAGATTCAACGCAACTCAGTCAAGTCGATTCAAGCGGTCACTAATACTCTTGTACAGATTGAGCATCTTGATGGTCCGCTCGGCAAATTAGAATCTCTCCAAAACATCCGAGACAATGCGCGAGGAAAGCTCTTGGTCAATCTGTTCGACAAACTCGTCCCTGCTTTAGAAACCTCAATCAAAGAGTTCACGAAGCTCATGAAGATGTTCGAAACTCTTCGACACAGGGTATCCACTCTTCAGACTATCACCGAGTCCCTCCGTCAAGATGAGCGCAACGACAAGCAACTAGAGGATCTTGTAGGGTTCCTCGACCTCATTGTACTGAGCATCCAAGACATCCTCGATATGTTTGAAGCTGAATTTCTGGTCAAGATTACCATCTTTCGCGACCTCGAGGAAGGGGCGGTTGAGGTAGGCGTTATCTCCAACTATCTGACGATGTGGAGCGTTGAGCCTAATATCGAACCTCATGCTCTGGAGAAACTCCTGAAGGATCTAGATGAACACTTTGACCTACTGCGCGATATTTTCATGGGCAAGACTGGAATTCATCTTCCTGATGTCTATCGAAAGGTGTCGTTCTAGATTCTAATTCGAAGAGGCAAGCCTTCTGGAGATTTGCTTTCTGGCTTCTTCAATCAGGAGCAGGACTACTCCAAATATGGCAATCTCGATCCATTCCCACACCTCCAGCTGGACGAGACCAAATATAGTTGAAAGAGGGGGGATGAGGAAGAGGATGCTGACAAGCATTATGTCGATTACATAGACTGCCAATATCACCTTGTTCGTTAACAGTCCCATTTCTGTTATTGATTTGGTAGGTGATCGGCAGTTCTGCACACTGTACCATTGGAGAATGATTAGGGACACGAACAGCATAGTTCGTATCTTATCTTCAGATTGGTCAATATGTTGAAAATAGACGAATATCACGAAACCTGCCATGACGATGCCATACAGAAATGCCCGGCCAAGGGTGTCCCTTGAAAGAATCCGATCTCGCAACGACCCCGGGGCTTGGTTCAAGAGTCCTTCTTCCTTTGGTTCAAGTGAGAGAGCAACATCAAGCATCCCATCTGTTACGAGATTAATCCAAAGGATTTGCAGAGGAAGGAGCAATACTGGATTCTGGAATAGCAATAGAATCCCCAATATGGCGAAGCTCTCAGCCAAGTTTGTTGAGGTCAGAAATAGCACTACTCTTCGTAGCGAATTAAGAATATGTCGTCCCTCCTCGATTCCGTCAACAACCGCCTCAAATCTCTCATCCTGAAGAACTATGTCCGCGGCTTCCTTGGCAATGTCAGTACCCGTTATCCCCATTGCAATTCCTACGTTAGCTTGACGGAGAGCGGGACTATCATTGACACCGTCTCCTGTCATACTTACAAGCTGGGCTTGATTTTGGAGGGCTTTTACAACACGGAGCTTGTGTATAGGACTTGTACGTGATAGGACCTTTGCTCCACCAGATAGCGCCTCCTCAAGTTCCTTTTCACTCATATTGTCGATGTCATCACCAGTGAGGCTAGTATGCCCTAGGTCTTCATCAAATATCCCCACTTCCTTCCCAATTGCTTCTGCAGTGAAGGCATTGTCACCTGTTATCATCAGCACATCAATGCCAGCTCCTTTGGATTTCAGTATGTAATCTCTGACTCCCTCCCTTGGCGGATCATTGATGCCACATATGCCGAGAAATGTCATATCCTTCAGGTCTTCCTCGCGAATCTGTGGCGAATCTGTAGGAATTTCCTTGACTGCACATGCTAGGACTCGAAGTCCCTGCGATGCAAATTCACCAACGAAGTACTCACTTCCAGATGGCTTTTCCAGAAACGACTCAATGATCTCTGGCGCGCCTTTCACAATAAGTAGCCCGTTTTCACCTGTGGCATCAGGTGAATCCAATTGCTGACGAGGTATGTGAGAAGTGGCCATGTATTTCCGTTTGCTTGTGAAGGGAATCTCTGAAACCCGCGGCCAAGCCTCATCTAAGACGTACTTGTGAAGCTGTGCTTTCTCTAGAGCTACAAGAAGAGCTGCTTCAGTTGGCGAGCCTTTTATTTTCCAGACTCTGTCCTCTCCTGTGCACTTACGAACTGGGTCATCTTCTGTCAGACATACAGAGTATACTTCGGAATCGTTGCACAGGGCCATTGAGCTCAACAGCATCTCAAGATCGGGAAACTCTTTGAGGTCATCTCCACGTAGTGGAACTTTCTTCGACTTATCAATCTCTATTTCTACACCAGGGGACCTTAGACATCCTTCTGGACCACACCCTTGAACGAATATGCCTCCAGTTTCTGGACTAAATCCGTTGCCACTTACTTCAAACATGTTGCTGGTTGTGAGGATTCGGCGAACCATCATCTGGTTCTTAGTGAGCGTTCCTGTCTTATCTGAACAGATGACATTTACAACACCCAGGGTTTCAATGACACTGAGGTTTCTCACTATTACATTCTTCTTCGACAGTCGATAAACACCGACAGACAGCACGACTGTGACGATTGCAACTAGACCCTCAGGAATGGCTGAAACAAGCGCTGAAAGTGAGAATAGAAGCAACTCTGTTGTTTCAATTCCTCGATAGACACCTAGCATGTAATTCAAGGCAACAAAGCCGAGTGCCGCGAAGAGAAAGAATACACTCAGCCTTTTGAGGCGTACAGCTACCGTTGACTCTTCTTTTTCCACATCAGCTAATTCTCGATTAATCTCACCCAAGACTGTGCTGTCACCAGTATTCTCCACGAGAACCCTTGCTCGTCCTTCAGTGACATATGATCCAGCAAAGACTTGATTGGATTTCTCATAATAGTGCGGATTCTCTATCCTACATACTACATCCTTCTTTATTGGAACGCTTTCGCCTGTCAAGAGACTCTCATCGACATGGAGATTTCTCTCAAATAGCACCCTGCCATCAGCCGGAACTCTTTCTCCTGCCCTTAGGAGAAGCACATCTCCTGGGACAATTTCATTTGATGGAATGTCACGTTCTTCCCCCTCTCTAACAACAAGCGACCTTTCCTCGATCAGCTCACGAACAGATTCAATCGTCTTCTCGGCCTTCCACTCTTGTATGAATCCAATGATAGCGTTAATTATCAGGATGATTGCAATGACTATAGCATCTATTGCATGATCTGCGAGAATAGACACGAGAGCTGCAAGAATTAGAACATAAACCAAAGGTGAATTGAACTGCCTCAAGAGCAAATAGAGCGGATTCTCTGCTTCTTTGAGGGAAAGCTCGTTTGGACCGTGTTCCATTAATCTGCTTCTTGCCTCTTCCTGGGAGAGACCTTCGGGATTTGAACCCAGATTGAACAAACATTCACTGTAATCTAACATCTCGTTGCTTACGCCTCTTCCATCCATCAGAAGATATCCTCCATAGCCAAACGACTTTGGTCAATCACTGCCATATATGCATCACCCTCAAATCTCATTCAAGCTTAGGCATGCTTGCCTTCTCGAGTAAGTTTGAGCCTCATCATGATATCTTCAATTTCAGCCTCAATCTCACTCCTCTCATCATCGTAGGCAACATCTGAGAGCCTTCCCTCTTCATACTCAGATTGAAGGTAGCTTAGTTTGTAAGAAAGCACCATCTCCCGGACCTCGAGTTCTTGCTCCCTTGCTCTCTTATCAGAAACCAGTTTCCTGATTTCATCCTCAAGCGTGAAAATCTCCTCCTCAAGTTCAGCCTTCATGCGCAAGTATAGGTCTTTAGGAATTTTGCCTTCAGTATATAGATCAACTATCTGGAGCAATGCGTGTCTTGTTGCGTCTCTATGAGCTGAGATTTCCTCAGCAAGGTCTGCCTCTTCCACCAGATTGAGTCTGGTCGCCAAGAATGGAGTTGTTAGACCCTGCAAGATGAGACTAATCATCAACACAATAAAAATAATCGAGTTGATTTGATTTCCCAATAACACATAATCTAGGTTATTGGAAATGAAATAATTTTGATTATCCGTGATGACAGATACAGCAATTGCTGCGAGTGCGGCGCTTGCAACGCCTTTCACTCCGGCCCAACTAAGGAAGAAGCGATCACGAGCTCCCATACTACGATCAGGCGAAGTCACAAGAAATACTGAGGCGGGCCTTGCTACAAAGATAACGAGAAGTGCGACCACAATGCCAGATACCACTGTTCCTGGATTAGACAATAGAAATACTGTGTCAAGGGTAAAGCCAAGTAAAATGAAGATGACAATCTCAAACGCAAATGAAACATTCTTCATGACGCCGCGCATGGATTTCTGAGGTAGAACCTCGAGACCCAATCTCCTTGCATTTGCCATGAATATACCTGTAAACACACAGGCCAAAGCTCCCGGATGAACTCCAGGAAGATGGACTCCTTCTAGAAACAAAGAAGCAGCCTCGCCTATTCCATAGGTCAGTATGGGTGTTGCAGCGGTCAAGATTGCGATGTTTGTATCTTCCCCAGTAATATGGAGAAGCCGACCAATTCCGTATGCGACGGCGTATCCAATAACCACACCTAGCCCCATGCTTAATATGAAATCAAGAACCACGAGGCCCAATTCCTGTTGAAGAGGTTCAACAACAAGTGGTTCGAAAACTGTAAGGACAAGAATGACACTTGTCGCATCGTTAAATACTGCCTCTCCTTCAAGAATTGAGAAGAGCTTTCGCTTCACCCTGACTCCTCCGGATTCCAGCACTGAGAAAAGAGCTGCAGGATCTGTAGGCGATAGGATTGCACCAATCAGGTATGCAGCCGCTACCAGGACTATGCTGGATCCAAGAATGAGGGCTATTGTCAAACCAGCTATCACTGAGGTCAATAGAACTCCAAGTGTTGCAAGGAGCAAGACAGACCAAATTGACAATCTTAATTCCTTGACATTTAGTGTTAATCCAGCGTAAAAGAGGACTGCTGCAAGAGTGAGTTGCGCAATGAACTCTATTCCAATTTCCTCCACGAATCCCTGTTGTGGAAAGATTTGAGCAAGTATAATACCTGAAACAATCAATGGGATTGGGTAGGGGAAGCGATATTTCTCAGCAAACTTCGCCAGACCAGCACCTATTACAAGAATGCCAACGAATAGGTACTCTTCAGCGGCCAAGTACTACACCTCAAAAGCCTTCGACTGTCTCCGCAAAGTCCTGTAAGTTGTCAGTAATATGCTCGAGTTCTCCCACAATTTTCCTCATGAGATAGATGACATAGTCTGGATGTCCCTCTGTAGCCACTGATATCTGACGGCAGATGATAATGTGTTCTTCATCTACTTGCCGTTCAAGCCTTGAGATTATTTCTCTGCCTTCAGCGAGTGCATTTGGATTTTCGGGAAATGCATCTGCCATATTCTTGAGTGCAACAACTGATTCGTAGACCTTCCGTGAGATGGAACTTAGGGAATCCATGAATACAGCTCCGAAATCAACATCTCTCAACATATCAAGCATGAAGAATATGCGTTGATATCCCCCTCCGATCTTGACTAGAGATGACAATGCCTCAAGTGCAATCAGACCTACTTCGTTTGTTGGAAGTCGATTGGAAATACTGTGTTTTGGTGATATCTTTTGAAATGATTTGGTCACCTTGTCACGATCGGTCAGCCAATCAGACTCGCATTCTCCGGTTATTGCCTTGCATAGCTCCTTGTCAATTATCTCAGCGATTTCAACAAGATGTTCTGCAATGTGTGAAAGTCCTTTGGCAATCTGGGCCTTATCTAAAACATTGGTAGCCATGCTTCACTCCTCCACAGTTTCAACTCGATTCCATCGAAGAGCTAGGGTTACACGAATCGTGCTCTTTCGGATTTTCACCTCTAGTCCTGTTTCAATGGGCTCATCAAGGCGAAGGTCGATTTGTCCCTCCCTAACGCTAGGCATGGGAAGCTCGATTAGCTCGCCTTTTCTGATATCATCTGCCATCTTCTGAAGACGGTCAGCGAGCTGGGAATGCGTGAGCTCTTCCTCGTACTCATACTCGTCAATGTCCATGATCTTAAACCTCATGGAGATTATATTTGAAAGGCGAGATTCCCACCTTTTTAGCCTAACCATTGTGACGAAAACCGCCATCCTTAATTGCAAACTAACAGGCTGAGAGATTCACGGTGACATCCGCAATCCTAAGTGATTATCATGAATGAAGATGAAATGGTCGTTACTCCGTGGGAGGTCAGTGGCAAGATTGACTACGAGCGCCTGATTAAGGAGTTTGGGACGGAACGCATAACGCCCGACCTCAAAGAAAGAATCTACAAGATAGCAAAAGAGAAGCATGTCATGCTTGAGCGTGATTATGTTTTTTCTCATCGCGACCTCAATTGGATCTTTGACGAGTACGAAAAGAAGAACAAATTCACGCTTTACACTGGACGCGGTCCAAGTGGCCACACTCATATCGGGCACCTACCAACATGGATGTTCACCAAATGGATGCAGGACCGTTTCGATACACGCCTCTATTTCCAGATGACGAACGATGAGAAGTTTCTATTTGAGCCACAATTAGATCTTGATGATGTAAGGAGATTCACATATGAGAACACACTCGATCTATTAGCTCTGGGATTTGAGCCTGAGAACACCTTCATCATCCAGGATATAGAACATATCGAGATTATGTATGAGATTGCTGTCCAAGTGGCTAAGAAGGTCACATTCTCTTCAGCAAAAGCAGTATTTGGATTTGATAACAGCATGAACATTGGTGGTATTTGGTTCCCTGCAATGCAAGCTGTTCCTGCTTTCATACATTCTTGGGTATATGGCAAGAAGACACCCTGCGTCATACCTTGCGCAATAGATCAGGACCCGTATTGGCGAGTCACTCGTGATGTTGCTGAAAGGATTGGCTATTACAAACCAGCTTCCATCCAGAACAGGTTCATCCCAGGTCTCAAGGAAGGTGGGAAGATGTCAGCCTCCGACCCAATGTCAACGATATTTACAACGGACACCCTGAAGATGGCGAAGAAGAAAGTCATGAATGCATTCACTGGCGGAAGAGCTACAGTAGAGGAACAACGGAAACTGGGGGCAAACCCTGACATATGCAGTGTCTTCAAGTATTATGAATTCATGTTCATGCCTGATGACAAAGACCTAGCGGACATTGAGCAGAAATGTCGGGGTGGTGAGATACTCTGCGGTGAATGCAAGCAGATACTCGCTCCTATGATGATGGAGTTCCTTGAAAAGCATCAAGCAACCAGAGAAGAAATGAAGGATCGCGTTCATGAGTTCTCAGCGGCGAGGCTCAGAGATGAAATGAAACGGTAAATCATCCTTGACTCTCCCACTTGGAAGCAATCCTTAAAATCACAAATGAGTAAAGCTGCCTGAGTATAGGAGGCGGCGTTTCTTGAGAAGCTACATAATAGAGAATCCGGATATCGACCTTCTACTTAGTCATCTCTCAGAGAACTTCTCTAACATATTCAAAAGAATCAGTCGCTTTGAGGAGATTAGGTTTGGAGTCTTCATTCATCGGATGCCAGCGAATGATCCGAATATTGATTTCATCAAGTTGACAACAGTGGTGGAATATATCCCCACACGCAAAGAGGCTATCTTAACCTTTGAAAGCTCCCTCTACGAGGATAAAGAAGCTAAATTGGCCGATGAAATTCTTGGTCCAGTCAATAACAATCAATGGAACTACAGACGCAATGACAGAATAGTTCAGGCCTGCCCCCATTGTAAAGCATCATATGCCTATAGAATTGATTTAGAGCACCAGAACGTTACAACCGTTGTATGTCACAACTGCGCTAAGGAATTCCTAGTTCACCCTGTATATTGATGCGCTCAGATTTATGTAGTAGTGAAGCTTCTGCCTCATGAGGGGATGATTTCACATGCAGAGCTTTATGCTGAAGAATCT
>JBHLLF010000088.1:0-8371 GCA_048885865.1 Candidatus Hermodarchaeota archaeon | reverse complement strand
AAATGGACAAATGGAAGTATTATGACATTACACACAAGCATCATGTACTCTGTAATCCAATGAGTGAAGAGAAATTCGAACGATTCTGTCAACTTCTCAACCTACCAAAAGATACTCGAATTCTTGATATCGCATGTGGAAAGGGGGAGGTCTTAGTCAGACTTGCAGAGAAATATGGAATTTCAGGGGTGGGAATTGATCTATCTCCATTTTGTATCAATGATTGTAAGAAGAAACATCTCGAGAGAGTTCCTGAATCCGATTTAACCTTCATTGAATTGGATGGTGCTAACTATCGACCTGAATCAGGAAGACTATTTGATGTTGCAGTGTGTTTGGGAGCAAGCTGGGTCTTTGAAGATCATGCTGGAACATTGAAAGCACTCAAGCAGATGACAAAATCTGGAGGTCTTGTGATTGTTGGTGAACCTTTTTGGTTGAAGGAGCCTGATACTGAATATCTTGAGGTGACCAAAATGAATCGTAATTCTTTTCGACCGCATGAAGATAATGTGTATCAAGGTGAAGAAATGGGACTCACATGCCTCTATACACTTGTGTCTAACAAAGATGATTGGGATCACTATGAAACTCTTCAGTGGTGGGCTGTTGACAATTACATTCAGTCGCATACGGATGATCCCGATAATCAGGAGCTTCTCGAGAAGACAAAGACTGCAAAAGATATCTACCTAAAATGGGGTAGAGATACTATCAGCTGGGGAATATACATTTTCAGAAATCCGTAAAATCAAGATGGCGGGCCAGGTGGGATTTGAACCATCGGAAAACATTAGAGTAAGATGTTTAGTCAATAGGTATTCTTCAGGTTTGAGAGGGAGTATAGTTGTCAGAGAGAGAAAGCGATTACACAATGAGGAGTATGGAAGAAGAGGCAAAGCGACTTGAGCTTCAAGCAGCTGCACTCAGTGATGTTATAGACCAAGAAATTGCTGCTATGGACATCAAGTCTGGTATGGCGATCCTCGATGCAGGTTGCGGAACAGGTGCTATAACTCGCAGGTTCGCACAGATAACGAAACCAGCTGTGGTCACAGCAGTTGACTTTGATCCATTGTTCCTAGATTATGCAAGATCAATTGCTGCTGATGAAGGTATAGAAAATGTCAGTTTCGAGTCTGGAGACATTGATAATCTTCAGTACAAAGATGGAACGTTTGACTTGAGCTATTGTAGGCTAGTATTGATGCATGTTCAAGATCCTGTGAAAACTGTAAAGGAGCTCAAGAGAGTTACTAAGAAAGGAGGTATAGTAGCTATTTCAGACCAAGATGATGGTACCCACCTAGCATATCCATTCATGTCAAAGCATATGGATATCTGGAATAGATATGGTCAATGGGCCAAGACTGAAAACATGGACCGTCACATCGGAAGACAACTCTTCTCTATTCTATCACAGGCAGGACTGAAATCAATCAAGATTCATCTTTTTCCGGTACATATGACTCAGGCAAATCCAGAGCGATTGCGAATGATTGCATCACTTCCAACACGGACGATGAATGTGAAGAAGACCGAGCTTTTAGAGCAAGGAGTCTTTACTGAAGAAGAGCATGATGAAGCAATGGATGAATTTGAGGAGATGGTGAAAGACCCTGGTGCCTTTGCAATGGGTGTGCTCTTTCTAACAATTGGTGAAGTTTGAGAAGAACAGATGGCGGGCTAGGTGGGATTCGACCTATTGAGCAGAATTGCATCTTTTGAGATGTTGCACCAATACTTGGAAAAGGGTCTAGAGCGTTCCGAAACCTCTATAACCGAAGATGGCGCAGAAGCAAAATCACGGGCCAGTGGCTAAGCCAGACGGTGTAGCCTCTAGCTATGTCGGGTTAAGTATAGCGACAGAACACCAGAGAGCCTCTGGTGTGTCGAAGCTCTTAACTTGTAGGCTATGTGGCTTCCTCATAGCCGGGGATTGGTCGTGGGAAATGGTTTCACTTCGATGCCAGTCACGAATTCAAATCCCACCTGGCCCGCCATTGAATCTTTGTGCAATTCCGTGTTCCATCTAGCTAGGCTACTGGTCGCTCATTCTTGATTGGACATCTTGATAGTCGTCCAGATGATGGCGAATTGGTGCAGCTCTTGGATACTGAATCATTCCCTCTTGCTGGTTGTCTCTGCCTGTTTGTCCCACCAATCCTCAGAACTGTCATCTTCTGCCCATGCCACAGGCAGTCCCTTGGCAGGTCTTCTCCTCAAAAGAAACAGTCCAGCAATAAGGAGAATTGGAATCGGAATTATTATCGTCACCCCACCCATAGCGCTTGGTGCCATAATTGCCTGAAGAAGAAATGGCATGTAGTATATAGCGGGTAACCAAAGCTCCGCGATAATGCCTATGCATACGACTCGCTTCATTGTGGTCTTTTCATTGTACAATCGGCTAATCATGTAGGCAAAAATAATACGTGGAAAAGTCATGAGCTGGGCTGCGAGTAGGTAATAGTGCTGCGTAATAGCAATCATCAGTGTTGGATCACGGTCACCCCAAGATAGAAGCCATGACATTGCCATTATCTGGATGAGTGGATAAGGGATCCCGGTATAGGATGAGTGGATAAAAGCTGCAGGTCCAAGAACTGCAATGACAGCTAACCCTGCAAGATACGTTCCGAGATTGCTTGATGTTTGGGATTGTTCTTCTCCTGTCGATGCCACTTCGATGCCGCTCCAAGAATAGAAACTCAGTCGAACTTGTCTTTCAGCAACTTGTCATCTCTAGAAATCGTATTATAGGCAGTGCGCTCTTATGACTGCTGAACGACCAAATAATGTACCAATATCTGGAGCTTTGATTTAGAGAAAAGAAAATGTGTCAGTGGACCTGCTATGTGGTCGCAAATACTTAGATGCGATTTTGCCCTATAATCCAGCGGGGATTTTTGTTGGCATTAACTGAAGCCACACTCACTATTGCGATAACGCTGATTACAATGCTGGCATCAGTCATTGTGTGTCACTACTTGGGACGCACTCCAGATACGGGCAGTGTACCATCACTGTTAGCAGGCGGCATCGTTCTTCCTGTGGTATTCCTAATTGTCTTTGCGCCATTCTATGCACAAGTGACTCTATTTGATTGGCCCTCCGGATATTACGATTTCCCACCGCAGGTTGTAGTATGGATAGGGGGAGTTGTGGGAGGACTCATTGGGTTCTATTCAGGAGAGTCCTGGAACAAGGAAGGGACCGTGAGCTGTCTTGTCTTCGTCTTAGTTCCAATCATGCTTCTGACAATTTTGTCCATAATGGTGATCTTTCTACCTTGAACAGGGGTGACAAGATAGTCCCTACTAGGTGCAGAACCAAACCTTCAGATCCACCTTCATATCTATCCTTCTCAGGAGTAGAAGAAAATAATACTGGGCATCGATTAGTCAGCTGGTTTTACTGCGGAATCGCCTCAAGTTCCTCAAGTCGCTCATTGATCCTTTTTCTGAGAGTCTTCACGCCAGGCGAATCTGATATGCTGAGAGCTTCGTTCAGTGTCTGCATTGCGGCATCATGCTCACCAATCTTAACCTGATAGTCCGCCTTCAAGAGGGCATGTTGGATACGAATACCCGGGAAGTTCCTCTCAAGGGCGTGCTCTTCTAGTCTGGACATCCATGGACCTGAGGTGTGTACATTTAAGCCAGACATTTGAGATTTTACAACAGCAGCAATCTCTACTCGTACGAGCTCAATCAATGCATAGTTTACAATCAACTGAAACTGAGGATTGGAGAGTTCAAAAGCTTCTTGAAGACTGCTTGATGCTGAATCGAATTCCTCATGTGTTGCTTCATACTTGCCTCGAGCCAATAGATATTGGGCTACATTGTAATCAATTCCACTATCTACTGCTAGCTTGTTGGCTCTCACAAGATGGCTTGCTGCATCATCATACCGACCTAAGGATATGAGAGCGTTTGCTGTGTATGAATGCAGCAGGGAGTCCTCAAACTGCAATGATGGGGATCTGGATTGGAGCCACTCTAGAGCCTGCTGAGGCATATTGAGGGCACAATAGATCCTGGATACAACCATTGCCAAAGTTGACTGAGGATAGTCTAATAATCTAGATATCAACTCGAAGTCCTTTTGGTAGAATCTAAGGGCAAGGTCAAATTCGCCCATTAGTTCATAAGTTAGACCAATGTTATTTGCGACCATATACGTCGCATCAGACTCAGTCAGTCTGTTTGCAATCATGGAATACGCCTCATCGTGTAACTGCAGTGCCCTATGAACGTCCATTTCCTTGATTGTGTTTGCTTTAAGACTGAGGTTGGCCGCGGCACTTATGATGTCGTCATATTCGCTGGCAATTTCGATAGCTCTGTCAAACGATTGAAGTGCTGCTTCGATATCTCCCTCAAATCGTTGCAGGTGGGCTTCTCTTCGATGCAGCAGATCTGAGAAACGATGCAAGTTCGGACGAGATTTGATTAGGGCTCGCTGAGCATCGTGATATTTGGTTCGCATAGGTTCAGTCGACACTAACTCCGCGAAATAATAGAGAACAAGAAGCAGCCACTCAAATGGCTCAGACGAAACCGCTTTCTCCATTGAAAGGTGGAATTCTTCCTGACGTTCCTTGGGAATAGGATCCATATGATCCCATCTCATAAGGGCAAATGGTTTGGTTGCAACGCTCTCAGAACATCTCGTGCACATCTTTTGCCAACTGTCAGGATATGGCACAGATTGAAGAAGGGCAAGACATGCAAATTCTGATTCCATTGGATAAGAATTAGCGACTTCCACAAGACTGCTCACAAACTCGTAAAAGGTCATAGAATCTTCAACAATTTCCTGGACTACTATCCTTGTTTCATCACTAAGAAGAGGATAATACTTGGTGATAGTTCCGATTGGCTCCACTTTTCCAGTCCCACCGGACAAGCTTTGGCTGTAAGTGTAATGCTCGAACCGAGAAGAATCTGGTGGTTGGTGGAAGAACGCCCACTATTCAACAGATTTCAGTCCAATACATAACATCATAAGCAAATTTCCGCGCCTTGGGCATGCAGGAATACCACGAAAGAGCTGCTTTTCAGACTGGTTTCTTTGAGGATTCAATCCAACATCGCACTCCACGGAAGATCACGCTAGCTTTGTAGGACCTGTTATTCTCAAGCGAGAGTATATACAATGAGTTACGACGACAGAGAGCCTATTGTGGCTACTGTGGCCGAATTGAGGCCACGAATGAAGAATGTCACCATTTCCTTCAAAGTCTTGGAAACTGGTGAAGAGCGAGAGGTTATTTCTCGTGATAACGGAGAGAGCCATCGCGTACTTGACGCTGTAGTTGGCGATTCAACTGCAGTTGTATCAGTACCCCTTTGGGATACACACATCGACGAAGTAGAGATTGGAAACACATACACACTGAAGAACGGCTACACAGGTCTTTTCAGAAACAACCTACGACTCAACATAGGGAGGTATGGGGAGCTGTCTGAGGCTGAGGAAGCAATAGACGAGGTCAACATGGATGTTGATATGTCTGCTGAAGAGCATGAAGACACCCGACGTCGCGGAGGTTATGGTGGTGGCGGCCGAGGCGGCGGTGGATATGGTGGACGTGGAGGAGGAGGCGGTGGATACGGTGGACGTGGAGAAGGCGGCTACGGCGGTAGAGATCGTCGTAGTGGCGGCTACGGTGGACGTGACAACCGTCGCAGATACTAGAAGTCGCTAGCAACTCCAATAATCCCCTGTAACTGCTAGCAGTTGCAAAAACGAGCAATTGCTTGATTGCTCGTTTCACTCTTTCTTTTTGGAATCCATTGAGTATCAAGTGCTGTTTTTTGATTTGCATATCCTAGAATGGTTATTATCTATTTTCTTCGAAATTATTGAAGACGCCGAAATAGGAGTTCTCTGAATGGAAGAAAAGCCGGTTCCCATTTTGCTGAAGGTTGTCGCACTTGGGGACTACGCGGTGGGAAAGACCAGCTGTATCAGAAGGTATACAGATAACACATTCAGAGAAGAGTACAAGTCTACGATTGGGACTTCCTTCTACGTAAAGTCGCTTGATCACACAAATCCGTCTGGCCGAAATTTGCGCATCCGAGTTGTACTCTGGGATCTGGCAGGTCAGCCTTCTTATAACGAGTTGAGACAACGCTATATGGATGGTGCCGTGATAGGTCTGATCATATACGACGTGACGAGACCTCCCTCATTCATGACCATTCATGATTGGTTCATGAAATTCGTAGCAGTCTGTCCTAAAGCCAGTGTAGCTTTGCTGGCAAACAAAGTAGACTTGAAGGATAGGAAAGTGCCTGTTGAGGCTGGAAAGATGCTCGCTGAGTGGCTAGATGTGAAATACTTCGAGGTTTCAGCAAAGACGGGAGAGAATATCGAAGAGATATTCAGTAATTTAGTCTTCCAATTATCTGAGGTTAGGGATGCATAAAATCGTGTTATATCTACACTGTTTTTTCAAAATGGGATAGGTCTCATACTAGCACCTCATGAAAGTAAAGGATGGTATTCTCGAAAGCTTGATGTTGCTGAGATGTACAGGACAGTCGGTGCTTTGATGGTCGATTGTTTTGTCACTGGGGGCACAGGATTCATTGGAAGTCACATTGTCAGACTGTTGGCTGATAGAGGGCATAGTGTGACTGTCTTGGTACGCAAGACATCGAATATGGACTTGATTGAGGACGTTCCGATTTCCAAATCAGTGGGAGATATCACGGATATGGAGAGTATGTTTAGTGGAACGCCGGATGATACAGAATGGTTCTTTCATAATGCAGCCCGGATGTCAGAATGGGGAGGGAAAGCGAGAAACTGGCCAATCAATGTTGAAGGGACACGCAATGCTCTTGAAGTCGCTCGAAGAAAGGATATCCCAAAGTTCATCTATACCTCATCAACTGCGCTTTATGGGTTTCCTGAAAAGCCGATGACAGAAGACTCTCCAAGGAAGCCATACGAATCCTACCAGCAGTCAAAGCTTGCGGCAGAGGAATTGGTATGGGAGTATTCACGGGAGCATGGTATCAGGGCTACTGCAGTCAGACCACCAACGGTAGTAGGCCATGGTGACATGTACTTGGGCCCTACACTCATCGAGGCAGTGAAATCGGGAACTTGGATACACTTGGATGGTGGGAAGAATCGGCAAAGCATTGTGCACGCTGAAGATGTCGCGCGCTGTCTAATCTTGGCTGCAGAAAACTTCGGAAAGGCTTATGGAAACGCGTACAACGTTACATCATTCATTACTGAGATGCGGGTCTTCATAGAAGCCCTGGCTGATGAGCTCGGAGTAACAAAGGACTTCCGGAGTGTTCCCTACAAAGTTGCACTCACTATGGGAAAGGTTACCTCAGGTCTGTTTCGAGCCTTTCACCGTAAGGACAGCCCATTCCTGACAGCTTTTCGTGTGAAGTACATGGGCTCTGAATATGTTGTTGATGACTCAAAGGCTCGCCAGGAGTTGGGGTATCAGCCGAAATGGAACCTAGAGGCCACGGTCAGGGACATGGTTGAGTGGGGAGGAACATTCAAGCCTAGATAGGAACTAGGGCGACTCCTTACTCGAATTGATCCATCCGTTGATTCTGGAAGAACCTGATTGATTCAGGTCGTAAGCCATATAAC
Organism: Candidatus Hermodarchaeota archaeon; assembly: GCA_048885865.1. GTDB lineage: Archaea > Asgardarchaeota > Thorarchaeia > Thorarchaeales > Thorarchaeaceae > SMTZ1-83. Next base: position 730 of record JBHLLF010000088.1, on the reverse strand, counting down.
GAGGGCACTTCTAGCGCACCCATCGTCTATTCTCAGGAGTGTCCGAGTTGACCGAACATAAGAAACTCTACGATTCAGTTTTTGATTTAATAGAAAAACATGACAAATGGATGCAGAACACCATCAACCTCATCGCAAGTGAGAACGTGTCTTCACCTGCTGTTAGGTCTGCGATTGTCTGTGACTTTCGAGACCGCTATGCAGAAGGCTGGCCCGGTGAGCGGGTCTATGCAGGATGCAAGTACATCGATGAAGTTGAACTAATCTGCATTGACCTTGCGAAGAAGCTGTTCAATGCCGAGTTTGCGGATGTCAGACCCATATCAGGAGTCGTAGCAAACCTGGCAATGTACACGGCTGCAATGGATCCTGGAGAAAGAATGATGGCACTCTCTATTGCACATGGAGGGCACATCTCGCATGCGAGAAAAGACCTTGGAGGGACAGCCGGTCAAATTAGAGGACATAAGGTGCGCAATTGGGTGTTTGATGATGAAGAGTTCAACATTGATGTTGATGCAAGTATAGACCTAATTAGGAAACTTCACGGGAGGGGCGATGAGATTAAGTTTCTTCTCTTTGGAGGCAGCGTTTTTCCATTCCCGCATCCTGTGAAGGAATTTCGCGGCATTGCAGATGAGTATGGGATGACGATTGGATATGACTCTGCACATGTGTCTGGTCTGATTGCTGCCGGTAGATTTCAAGATCCCTTCGGGGAAGGTGCAGA
>JBHLLF010000087.1:0-8413 GCA_048885865.1 Candidatus Hermodarchaeota archaeon | reverse complement strand
GCCACACTGTCCACATGAACTGGCCGTGCGAATTTGATGTGCTTGAATCTTGATGTGAATCCCTGGTGAATTACCACTGGAACTCCCAGTTCCGTGCATAGTTCATAGTAAGGATAGAACTCCTTGTTATCAGGATAGAATCCGTTGGGAGGATACATCTTCCATCCAGCGCAATTCTTCTCCTTGAATGCCCTTTCCAACTCCTCCAGGCCGTCCTTTCCCCTTCGAGGATCAAGTCCTACAAAGGTAAGGATGTTTGGATCCCCTTTCACTTCATCTGCATGCCAGTCTGTCTTCTCTCTCATGGTCAATGGCATATCCTGGCTAATGCCACTATCAATTGGAAGGATCACCGCTCTCTCTATATTTGCGTCCTTCATAGCAGACTGCAATGCCTCAAATGGGGAGTCTAGTTGAGGCTCAATACCATCCCGTTCAGCCGCTATGCGACGCGCCTCGAGATCCTGTTCACTGATGATATCCCTAGTCCAGGTATGTGTATGAGCATCAATTACTCTCAACAGGTCACCACTCGACCGCTACTTGAAGACGTATCAGATTAGCCTTGTGTATTCATGTCGTCTGCAGCGTTTCTGAGAATCTCAATGGTTCTTACTGGCACCGTTACGCTTCCGAGTGCACCCATCCAAGAATCTCCGTGATAATCACTTCCTCCGGTTTCTATGAGACCCAGTTCCCTTGTGATTTTCCGCAGTTCCTCCAAATTAACATCGGTTCTGGCAGAATGATAGTCATAATCGACTTCAACACCAAGAATTCCTGATTTCTCTAGGTCTCTGAGGAACTCTCCCAGATCTGGCACCTCGACGGTAAGAGGATGCGCAACAACTGGCACAGCCCTCACCGACCTGATAAGGTCAATTGCTTTGAAAACATGCATGCGTTTCTTCTCAACAAATGCAGGTTTCCCCTCTCCAAGGTACAAGTCAAATGCCTCATCGATTGATACGACTATCCCTTTCTTCACAAGTAGTGCGGCAAGATGCGGACGCCCGGGACTCTCCACTCCCTGTAGAGCCGTCTCGACCTCGTCATGCTCCAGCTCTATTCCAAGATTGTGAAGCTTGTCAATCATCTTTGAAAACTTGTACCGCCGCCGATTTCTGAGGTCTCCAAGCTTTGCATCAAGCGTCTTGGATTCTAAGGGGATAAAGTAGCCTAGAATGTGGACTTCCTGATTCTGGTAGTCTGCACTGAGTTCCAAACCTGGAACCCTTTGAAGATCAGGTGTTGCCCTTGCTTCCATGAACTCCCTTAGGCCCATGATTGTATCATGATCTGTCAGCGCAATTCCGCCGAGTTTCATCTCATCTGCTAGTCTGACCAAATCGGTTGGCGAATCTGTTCCATCCGAAATGGATGAATGGGTATGAAGGTCAGCAAGGGCTCTCGCCATGAGCAACCTCCCTCCTTAGTTCCTCTACTAGTGTCTTCACCTTATGACAGACCTTTCTAATATCGCTCCTAGTCAAATTTAGGGAGGCAGGACAGTCATCATCACCGATACACTTGCGCTTCTTGTAGTGATAGACAACTGGAAACCATCGACATCCCTCTGGTCTGGCCTCGTATATCTTGCACTCTTTTGAAGATTTGTCATAGAAAAAGCAGTGGCCCTCGACATTCTTTAACTCGCAGAATCCATCATTAACTTTGTGAGAATAATCTGTGGTCGAGTAACCAAGAGCATTGATTCTCTCTGCATCCTTTCGGGTAATAGTCATCTCAGTCTCTTGACAGCATATTCTCACTTCGGGACAAAATCGCTTACAGTCAACGGTCATCAAGATTCATGGGTCTCCTAGTAAGGTCCGTCAAGGGTTCTGTGTTCTCTTCTCGTTGTGAGGTGTGAGGTCACAATTCAGTGTACACTGATGAGTGGTCAGACTGCGGTTTAGTGGGTCATCACGTTGATGAGACGTTCACCATCCCTACTTCATCATCATTCCACAATACCAGCCAGCATTGGAGTTGCTTAAGACTTTCGGAGCGAATCTGCTCTTCTACTCATTACAGTGAGATGGATGATTGCTGTTATTTCTAGGATGATTGCGGAGAGTAATACTGCATCAAGGTTGAACTCGTACTCGACATCATAGAAATCATCGAGATTCTCGAATGTAAGTTCAATCCTGCGAGTTTCAGATACAAAATTGGGCACTCCTGTTGAGTTCAGCTCATGATAAAATGTACCAAGAAAAATACCGAATCCCGTTGAGTAATACACATTGGTCCCATTTGGGAGCTCTGCAATCCAACAAGCAAATCCATCTCTCTCAGAGTCGCCCATGACCGTCATAATCTGGTCGCCTATCGGGACAGAATCACCAACACTCCAAGAACTAGTATTTGCCCAGACTGGATAGCCTCTCACCTCATTATCACTCAGGACAAGACTCAGATTGTCCAGATCTACCACCGCTGAGATCTCGTAGGTTGCATAGGCATTTTCTACCTCATTGATTGAAGAATGAAAACTACCCTGCCGAGTGTATTGCGTGTACCGATAGTTGAGATGCAGCTCTATTGCATCTGTTGTTTGAATTGGGATCATGGTGATTAATGGGAGGCAAAGCGCAATAATGACTAGACTTGCCACCACAACATCTCGCTCTGTGAGTGAAATCTTCAATCCCTATGTGTATCAAGGAGCGGAATCCTATAATGCTATCGAACCCGAGATTCCTTATACACCTCTACGACTCCACAAATACAACCTATTCGCCAATTTGCTTAAGACTTTCAGACAATCAGTGCTTTTCTCTCTCTCCGATCATAAGCAATAACGAATATTACGGCTTCAATTAGAATCGCTGAGAACAGTATCGCATCGGTATTGTACATGTACTGAACGACATTGAAATCGTCAATATTCTGATTTGTCAGAGAGATTTCCCGTGTTTCCCACACCCAAAATGTACCTTCCACCCAGTCTGGGAACCAGTAATAAGAACCCAGGAAGATACCCAATACCTTGTGATAGTAGATATCTGTACCATCTTGGGCTTCTGCTACCCAGCAATAGAATCCATACCTGTCTTGGCTATCCATGACTGTGAATTCTTGGCCGCCTAACTGAATTGCATAACCCTCATTCCACATGCTCACATTAACCCAGACCGGATAGCCTCTAAACTCCTCATCTCTCAAGGCAAGACTCAAATTATCTGGAGATACGCCAACGGAGATACTGTAGGTTTCAGAGGTCTCATTTGTATCTTCAGATCCAATCTGATTGTAGACGTGTACGTATTCATAGGTCAAGTCTAGATGGATCTCTTCTGCTTGGACTGTGACCATAGTGATGAATGGGATGACGAGGGCAATTATCACTAGACTCGTCAGAACAGAATTACGACTTCTGACTGGAATCTCCAATCCCCAAGTGCTTCTAAAACTGAAACCCTATAAACTCTCTCAAGTGCTTCTCTCGCTATGCATTTCTACGAGTTACACGTCGGACACGAGAAACGCTATCTGAGAGGTTGCTTGAATTGGGACTGTTTGTAGCATCTTTCATGGATACCTGTGTGAGCTTCTTCCCAGTCAATCTAAGATACGTCTGGGCTCTGACTTGGTGGATGTACTCTGCAAGAGTGTCTGGATGCCCAACTGCGCCTAGGAACAGATTGCGCTGTCTGGCAAATATGCCCAGAATTCGTTCTAATAGTTTCATCTCTGTGTTTCTGTTGACGCCAATGGTTCTAAAGGTTTTTCATCTGTCTATTTACTCATCTAGACCCGAGCCAAAGCGCTAAATACTATGCGCGAAATCTCCCCTCATTCCTCCTGAAGGTGAAGCATAAAAATGCGCATTGCAGTTATTGATAGGGTCCGTTGCAGACCAAAGGACTGTACTCATGAGTGTCAGAGGTTCTGCCCCATGGTCAGGACAGGCACTGAAACAGTCGTGTTCTTCGATGGCCCCGATAAGCCTCCTACAATCGTGGAGTCTCTCTGCTCCGGGGCTGCAATGTGTGTGAAGAAGTGTCCCTACCATGTGATCAGCGTAGTAAACCTTCCAGAGGAACTTGATACTGACGGGAGCCATCGCTACGGAGTTAATGGATTCCAACTCTTCCGGATGCCTATACCAAAGGAGGGGCAGGTTCTGGGGCTGATTGGTGCCAATGGTGTAGGCAAGACAACAGCTATTCGGATATTAGCTGGTGAATTGAAGCCCAATCTTGGCAATGTAGAGAATCCTCCAGAATGGGATGAGATAATCAAGCAATACCGAGGTTCAGAACTGCAGCCATTCTTTGAACGAATACAGGATGGCAACATTGTACCAGTCCTTAAACCACAGACGATAACAGACCTACCCAAGGTCAAAGCTGTAGCTGACAAACCGATCAGTGAACTTCTTGAGGCTGCAGACACCTCCGGTCGACTCAAGGACTTGAAGGAAGATATGAGCCTGACTGAGATTTGGGATCGCCCAATCAAATTTCTTTCAGGTGGAGAACTACAGCGAGTCGCTGTGACAGCCGCGATCGTGCGTGAGGGTGATATCTACTTCTTTGACGAACCAACTGCCTACCTTGATGTCCGCGAAAGACTGAGAGTGGGCCGAGCAATCCGCAACCTCTCTGATCAAGGAAAGACAGTGGTTGTTGTCGAGCACGACCTTTCAATTCTCGATTATGTTTCAGATCTGGTCTGCATTTTCTATGGCAAACCAGGTGCTTATGGAATTGTATCTCATCCCCATGGAACCAGAGTTGGCGTGAACATCTTTCTCGATGGCTATATCCCTGATGAAAACATGAGGTTTCGAGACACCGCAATCTCATTCAAAGGCATGACGGGAGAAGACGAGGAATTTAGGAGCTCAGAGACCCTTATTGAGTATGGAAACCTGAGGAAAGATTTCGAAGACTTCACACTTGAAGTGAAAGGTGGGCGTGTGAATAGAGGACAGATAATTGGTATCCTTGGACCCAATGGAATCGGAAAAACTACCTTTGTTCGGATGCTAGCTGGGCAGCTCGAGTCCAGTGAGGGCGATGTTCCGACAAAGACTGTTTCTGGTTTTGATCTAAAAGTAGCATACAAACCACAGTACATTGAAGCCGACTATCCTGGAAACGTCAGGATGTATCTACGTGAGGCTGGAGGTGCTACAGTGGATAGCGCAGACTTCAGAACTTCAGTATTGAGGAAACTCGAGCTCGAAGACTTGATGGACCATGCAGTGGCTGAGTTGTCTGGAGGTGAGCTTCAGCGGGCAACAATAGCGCGAACTCTAGCACAAGATGCAGACATCTATCTGTTTGATGAGCCATCGGCTTTCTTGGACATTGAGCAAAGATTGGCCAGTTCTAGAGCTATCCGCAGGACAATTCAGACCCAGATGAGGACTGCATTTGTTGTTGAACACTCAATTCTCATGGCTGACTATTTGAGCGACAGTATGATTGTATTTGGTGGAGTGCCTGGGAAGAAGGGAATTGCATCATCAGTCACCACTCTTCGCCGCGGAATGAACGCCTTTCTGAAGCAGATGGCTGTTACGTTTAGAAGAGACCCTCAGACTGGGCGCCCAAGAGTTAACAAGTTGGATTCGGTTAAAGACCAGGAGCAAAAGCGCACAGGATCATATTACTACGAGTAATCACAGTTTCACAGCTATTGTACAGCCCTCACCAATGGGTAAGAGAGTACTAAACACTCCTGATGTCAGAATTTTCTTGTTGAAATCATGGATTGCTCTATAGGAATCAGTCCATTCGCTTTTTTCTCGTATCACTGGAAAGAGAGTGTCATCTATGAGAAAAAGTCCTCCCTTCTTCAAGACTCTCACACAATCCTCCAACATGACAGGATAGAGCCTCTTAGATGCGTCTTGAAATACAACATCGAATGATTCTGACTCAAACCCCTTGATAATCTCGTTCGCATCTCCAATCCTAATATCAATGATATCATCCACATTGTAATGTTTGAATGCTTTCTTCGCCGTTGGAACTATGTTCTCGTCAATCTCCAATGCGGTGACTCTCCCGCCATGGTCTTTGACAGCAAGTGCCATTGATGTTGTTGAATACCCAATGCTCATCCCAATCTCAAGGATTTTTTTAGGTTTGGCCAATTTGAGAAGAAGCTTGAAGAGATGAGCCATCTCATCTTCAATCACAGGCTCAAATTCTTTGACACCAAGAAACTCAACATATTCGTTCACTGTGGGGCTGTATGCTTCATCATATAGCTCGGCAATATACGACAGCGCATCCCCTAGATCAAAATATACTTCGGGCATACTTGACAATTCATTATTCTGGCAATATGCCTATAGATAGTTGCAGGAGACTCCAACTTTCTAATGCTTGTGACTACGCGTCCAGTAATCTCTGCCTGCAATCGCTTTCTCTTCATCCATCTCTGCAAGAATTCGTACAGCTTCATTGCCGCAAGTAATTACATCCTCTTCTCCTGCGACCGCAAACTTATCCTTGACACGATTAGCATAAACTGCGCACACAGCACCTGATCTAAAGCCAAAGATGTTTGCCAGAGTGAAGATAGTAGCGGCCTCCATTTCGAAGTTCACCACATTCGCCTTCTGGAGGTCATCAATCAGAGTTTCACTGAAGCTTTGCGTATAGCCATTGAATCCTGGTCGAGACTGACCGAGATAGAAGGAATCTGTTGATGCCGATACTCCCAGGTGATACTTGAATCCTAGAGTATCAGCCGCTTCCATGAGAGCTATGACAACTTCGTATGATGCAGTAGCTGGGTATTCCGGTCTCACGTATTGCTTGCTGGTGCCTTCTAATCTGACAGCTCCGGTAGAGATGATTAAATCACCAATCTCTATCTCCTCTTTTAGAGTGGCACATGAACCCACACGGATGAAGTTCTTTGCTCCCACATTCGCTAGTTCCTCAACTGCGATTGCTGTGCCTGGGCCGCCAATTCCAGTTGAACAAGCAGAGATAGGTGTGCCCTTGAATAACCCTGTGTGGGTTACATATTGCCTGTGCGCGGCAACTTCCTGAAATGAGTCCCATTGTGAGCTGATCTTTGCCACGCGCTGAGGGTCTCCAGGAAGCAGAACTGTCTCTGCAATCTCTCCAGGCTTTACTTCAATATGGTATTGCTCTCGCTCAGTGGTTTCAGGTCTACGTGCAGAAACTGTATCTCTCGGCATCGCTATCCCTTCTAGTTCATCATTACTAGGCTATTTGAGTTTCGGGCATTCCGATACACGGTTAGCACTACCAACAGACTATTATACGTTCATAGAATATTTGCGCCTCGTTGTGGACAGGGTCTCCGAAACACCTATTACGAAAGCGAAAGGGGCCCAGTCCTGTCAGAGGGCTACTCACGTCCTCATGATAATCTGGAAACGGAGCGAGAAGAGATTGGTTGAAACCACCATTAGCGTAATCAAAGCCGATATTGGTTCTTTGGCTGGTCATGTTGTTGTCCCCGACTTCCTATTTGAGTTCGCACGAAAGGAGCTGAAGAAGGGTGTTGAACAGAAAATCATCAACGACTTCCATGTGACAAATGCCGGAGACGACCTTGAGCTAATCATGACACACTTCAAGGGAGAGAACAACGAAGAGGTACATCGTTTAGCCTTTGAAACCTTTCTAAAAGGAACCGAACTGGCTCGTGAGAAGAAGATCTATGCAGCTGGCCAAGACATCCTGTCAGACACATTCAGTGGAAATGTCAAGGGCATGGGACCTGGCTCTGCTGAGATGACAATTGAGGAACGAAAGTCTGAGCCATTCGCAATTTTCATGGCTGACAAGACTGAGCCAGGTGCGTTCAATCTGCCTCTGTTTAAGATATTCGCTGATCCGTTCAACACTGCTGGACTCGTCATCGACCCGAACCTTCACGATGGATTCACCTTCGTAATCCAAGATATCATGAAGGAGGTTCCTTGTTTCGTTGATATGAAATGTCCTGAAGAGATGTACGACTTGCTGGCTCTTATTGGCAGCACTGGGATATTCACCATAAAGAAGATCTATCGAGCGGATGGCATGGTCTGCGCCTCGGTCAGTACAGACAAGCTTCATGCTGTTGCAGGGAAGTACGTTGGAAAAGATGATCCTGTTGCAATTATCAGAGCACATTCAGGTCTGCCAGCTATGGGCGAGGTGCTGGAGGCATTCACAATTCCACATCTTGTCGCGGGATGGATGCGCGGTTCACACGCTGGCCCTCTTCTCCCAGTGGCTCTAAAGGACTCACGATGCACCAGGTTTGATGGTCCGCCTCGTGTAGTTGGACTCGGCTTCCAGATTTCAAACGGAATGCTCATCGGTCCAGTGGATCTCTTTGATGATGTTGCATTTGACATCACTCGCCAACGCGGAATGGAGATTGCGGACTACCTTCGTCAGCATGGCCCATTTGAATTCCA
>JBHLLF010000086.1:0-8535 GCA_048885865.1 Candidatus Hermodarchaeota archaeon | reverse complement strand
GTGTTCAGCTCGTTTACGATTCCTTCTCTGAGGAAGGCAAGTATAGATGTAGTACATGTGTGAGTCAGCGCTTCAAGAATGGAGCGCATATCGTCAAGTTCACTGATACTTCGCACCCACTTCGCCCTGCATATTACATGAATCTCGAATCGGAGGAGGACCTAGATCTCGTCTTGACTCTGGGCAAACGAGCTCAACAGTTCAGGGCCAAGGGATTCACAGCGAGCTTCTTTAAGGCGCATGAGAAGGGGAGGCGCATAGGTCTTGTTTCAATGTCGTTAGGACAGATGGACAGCATCATCCAACTTAGGGGTCATGTGGATAAGCTGAGAATGTGGATGGAAACATCCACCGTTTTAGAGAGCGAGCATTTGCGTTCCAGTCCTGTGAAGGATGATGACGATATGCCGGCTTTATTCTCTCCAATTAGGCCGCCTAAGCAAGCGATGTAGTGACCACCAATGTCAAATGAGTGAAATCTGTAAGATTTCAGACGATTAATTCTCACCGTGGTCTAAAAGGGACATGTTGCTATGATTGAGAATGAACATTCGAGAAAGCTTGAAGAAAGAATCAATGCCATGGATAGCGACAGCTCCCTGAGAAGCCTTCCATACGGAGACAGCCTCATCTTTCCAGATAGGGAGAAGTACTTTCTTGCTGTCGGAATTGGAGACCGCGTGGTTGTGAGAGAGCTGAGCGAATACCCAATCAATTGGGAAACTAAGAACTTGCTAGCAATGACTGTTGCAGCAGTCGAGAGGCTGAAGGATGCACCCGACTCTCTGTGGAGGCATAGGGCACAAATCAATTGTTTACTTGACCTTCGTGTCTATCTGCCATGCTATCGCGGGCTCAATTCAAGCATCGTGCCTGCGCTTCGCGCGGCCTTGGCTGAATCCAACTATGCAAATCTCAGAACCTACATACGGGCCGACCTCCTTAGATTGCTGAAAAACCAAATTGTGCAAGGTGGTCCAACTCATTTCTTTGACATTAATGAAATGAAGCAAATCCCGGAACTGGCAGTACATGTGCCAAGAGTTCTCGAGTTGCGAAAGAATGAGATCCAAGGAGTCACATTAGTCGAGAGAGATGGAGCTATAGACCTGACACCGATCATCATGACTGCATGGGGATTTGAGCTGGTACATGCTTTGGGTCTAGGCCTTGTAACTGATGCGGAGGGGTGCGATGCAATCCAGAGGGAGCTCTATGAACTAGACTTGGAGATTGACATCTCCAAAGAAGAAGTGGATGCATCAAATCCTGTAGAAATGTGTGTAGGTCTCAGTCAGTACATCCAATCTCTATTCAAGTAAGGTGATTGCTCATCTATGTTTTAGTGCTTCCGAAACTCTAATTGGTTCCATAGTTCTCGAGACCTCACTGCCTTAATCGAGAGAGAATCGGATGGATGAAGTCGAGCTAGCGTTCACTACTACTGCAGGTTGGCAACAATATCTCCCTCTAAATCGAGAAGAGTATGTACTCGACGTCATTGCAGCAGACCATGACATCAAGTCAATTGACCTTGAACCACTGAGATCATTTGAAGATGTTAGAAGCGTAGATCTGAGCGGAAATAGCATCGAACATATTGACCTCAGCCCGTTGGAGTCATCGAAGAGCTTGGAGTCTGTCGTTCTATATGGCAATAGAATGCGGTCAATTGATCTCAGCCCGCTGGCTGGAGCTAAAAGATTAAGGGATCTATGGCTCTTTGAAAACAGCCTAGAGATAATTGACCTTGAACCCCTACGCTCATGTACGAGTCTAAGCTGGCTATCACTTGCACACAACAGATTAGCTTCACTAGATCTCAGCCACCTTCAGACATGTTCAAATCTGCGTTTCCTAGCCCTCGAGTTCAATGGATTTTCAGAGTTAGATGTCACGCCCCTTCTTAGTTGCCCAAAGCTCTCTGAATTCACTATAGACCCTGGTGTCATTCTATACACCAGTTCAATCCCTCCAGATATTATCGAAGAACATGCCCTTGCTCATCTGATCCAAAGATAGGCTCCAGCTACTTCCCTGATACCCCTTTGGTGAAGAAGGGGAGATCCTACAGATAGAATCAATCGCTTAGACTGATGGATTTCCATCTTTTGGCAGGACAACTTCTGAAGGAAGGAGTATGAGAAACCCTGATGCCTCTCTGTACTAAAAAGGAGTGAAGGGGATTCTCAAATCCCCTAAGCAACCCAGTTGTATCTGAGGGTCAGTGTGATGTCTACATCCCAGACATCTGTCTTTCCAGATGCCTCAAACCAAATGACCCAAGTGTAAGATGATGCGTAGTTGTAGAGGTCAACCCGTTGGGAGAAGGGGCTCGGGTAGGTTCCTTCGCCCACCAAGTACGTGTCTAGCTCTCCCCAAGTGGATGCGCCATCAACGATACTTACTGATGTTTCATATACTGCGATATGAGCGGATACGGATACGCCGTCAGTCCCAGTATCCTTCACCTCGATCTCAAAAAACAGATCAGGCACAATGCTGGTTTGTACTTCACTGCTGGAAACGGAGAAACCTCCACGATAGTAGATAGGAGTCAGATCGATGTCTTGGTTCTGGTAATCTGCAATTGCTCTCTCATCGTAGCTTCCAGGTGTGCCTCCATTGCCCAATCCAGACATAAGCACAATGACAACACCAGCTACGACAACAATGGCGATGACTAGAACAACAATAAGCGTCGTACCGCATCCCCGCTCCTTCCTTGGAGCGGGCGGCGCTTCATATTCACCAGGAGGTAATGGTATTTCTGTCAAAGTTCATTCCCCTAAGAAATGTACAAGGTTTTTCTGATGCGCAGACCTTCTTATTACGGTTTTCGCGCTAGCCTTGTAAGGAAGAGATTTCACCACCCATCGATTGCGAAAGAAAAGAAATCATTGATAGTTTCCGCGAAATCGCCGAGAATGATGACATGGTGATTCGCCAATGACTCCTCTAAGAAGTAAGAAGCTGGTTCCTGCAATTTCACACGTATCTGGGTTCGGCACCCGGTTTCGGTCTCAAGATTCTCAACTATCTCTCCGCTAGAGACCCAATAGTTCGTGAGCTCTTCACCAGAAACCTTCAGAACAGTAATCTTCTGTGGACTGATTGTTCCTCTCAAACCCAGACTCATTCCAGTTTCATAGTGGGTCATTATTCTATAGTCTGATGCAAGAGAAGTTGGAAGTGTGCAGTGTGCAAATGTAGCGGTGTTTGCCTCCAGATCGACATCAGTGACATTAGCCATGAAAACAGGCATTCCTGAAAGATGCTTTGCCAAGAGCATGGTGAATGTAGAGGGGATATCTCCTTCGCATCCAGCAACTAGGAGATCTCGCTCATTGAGAGTGGATATCGCATAGCATCCTGAGATTTTTGTCTGCATCAGAAGATCAAAGCATTCTATTGTGACTGCATTCAATTGTTCGGACTCCACAATCTGTGACACACGTTGTGCAACTCGTGCAGCTTTTTCTACCTCCTCCTCAGAGATATCGGTGCAGGCTGCGTTACTCAAGAATTCTTTGAATTGACTCTCAGATTCTTCTTCCAAATCTGAATCTAGGTTATCGAGCAAGGTTTCGATGGGCATGTGCTCAATATCAAGCCCCCATCGCTCTTTCACTAGAACATCATCCACTCTTGAGGCAATCAACCAGTGTGAGGGTTTGCCAATGATTCCTAGCTTGCTGGCTGCAATCTTCTCGATAACGGCAGCATAATGTGCCCGCATCTGAAGCTGTTCAGCCAGGTTGGCCAGCGTTCCATGAACTATTCTCGACCGGAGTCCTTGTTCTTCCAAAGATGCACGAGTTTCCATCGCAGCAGGCAGGGAATTATTCAGATTGTGACTGAGTAGGAAAATGGAACTGAGCGAAGTCTTATGGATGAAGTCATTTATGAGATTCTCTGAGCCGCCAGATCCAACTAGTATGTATATCTGCCCTCTGACACCCTCGGGTTCAATCTGCATCATTGTGGTATAGTCTTCAGGCATCAATACCTCAACATCATCAATCTTCATCATATCGAGAACCGCATTGCGAAGGTTCTCAGGAGTCAATGGTGAAAAGAACGGTATGACTTTGATTGCCATGGATTTTCTTAACAGAAAGGTATCATATTAGTGTGGAGGGTCGAAACTAACCTTGTTTTCGTGCACGCGCCAAGGCGTCAATGACTTCATCATCTGGGGCGTCGTACCAGTTTTCATATGCATTTGCCACTGCAAACACAAATCCCGATTCTACTCGAGGACAAATAAACTGATCAACTTCCGCGCTAACCCTTGAGGCTGCACTGGAAGATGATGTAGGGACAGCCACTGTGATTCCAATAGGCTGTGATTCATGTATTGACTGAATGGCTGCGAGCATCGTATACCCTGAGGCAAGCCCGTCATCAACGATTATGACATTTCTTTCACGAGGATGAAAAAGACCAGCCAAGTCTGCATACGCCATTCTTCTTTCTTCAATCTGCTCCTCAGTCCTACTTCGAACGCGCTTAATCTCTTCCTCAGTCAGTCCGATGCGTTTTACAAGAGCATCGTTTAGAATCATAGTGCCAAGCGATGTCAAAGAACCGAATCCCGCTTCTGGATTGTGAGGGATTTGCAGCTTTCTCACAATTATCACATCCAAGTCAGCCCCAATTGACTCTGCTATTGGAAGGGCTACTGCAACTCCTCCATTTGGAATTGCTAAGACAAGAGGATTGCTTCCATAGTCTATCTTTGCCAGCTCTTCAGTCAGGACAAGACCAGCATGAGTACGATCACGATACGACCAAGACACTCATTCACCCGGCCATGGATATGGGTAATCATTTCACTTAGCAATTGCGATAACGGTTGGTCCATGACTCATTATGACGAGTTGCGTATGCAATGCGTGAGTGAATCCCAGAGCTCTTGATTGTTTGGTGTCACAAGCAGCAATCTGCTTATCAGCTCGGCAGCTTCTGGCAATGCCCCTCTTCGCATATAGAGACTCGATAGCTGCTGCATGGAGTGAGTGTTCCATGGCTTGAGCTCGAGAGACATGCGGTATGCACGCTCTGCTTCACCAGTCCTACCAATTCTCAGAAATAGGTCGCCCCAGATTCTCCACGTCCATGCATTTCCAGTGTCAATTTCCAAAGAACGCTCGATGGCATTCTCCGCGGCGTCGTGGTCACCATTCATCATGTAGACCAAAGCAAAGGCATTCCAGAAAGTAGGATTCTTGGGTTCCAGTAGCATTGAGTTTATCCAAGCACGTTTGGCCAATACTTCATCCAATTCTGCTTCAGAGCCTATCATTCTCTCAGCAGCCACATTGGACGAACTATTCGCCGACATCATTGCGTGAATCGTCTTTAGATAGTCCGCTGGTTCTACTCTAGGGTTTGCCTCAGCTTCAGACATCTGATTTCCCTCATGCCAGTTGTGTTAGGGTCCTTTGTATCCAGTCTTGGCCCACTCAAAAGCTAGAACCCAGTCGACCTCCCTCTTGGTCTTCTGCTCGCGCTCCTTTTCAGGGGCCTTACTCCTCTTCTTTTTTGACATCTGCAGTCTTGCTCCCATCAGTCGCATGCCTCGCATTGACTGATGTATATGACATAATCAGAAGTGAATTTGGCAATGTTGTTGCTTCATGATTTCTCTTATTGACTCCCAATGATGTTCAATAGCAGCCTCTTACAACTCCCATCTACATAATGGGATAAATGAAGGTCTTTTTTCGATGAAAGAAACCTATGTGCTGATATCGAAGCCCTACATACGTTAAATGGACCCACAAATCTAGGATCTGAGGTCTCTTGCGATGACAAATATAATGCCAATTGCAGCGACACCGACGACGCCTGCAATTAGTGGAGTCAGGTCTATCACACCTCCTGGTGGTGGAGGTTCAGGCGAAGTGGGCAAAGTTGGGTAGGATGTCGGGGTGGTAGAAGGTGCGGTAGGGCTAGTAGCTGTAGGAGGCGTATAGTCTGCTGGATAAGCGACTTCCAATCTGTCCACGATGAATCCAACTCCACTGACTCCATAGGATGAGATAGGATTCACACTAAGCCGTGCTGTATCTCCAGAAACCCAAGGTGACCACAGGTCTTGAGCTTCGGATGTTCGAATATCTTCGACTACTCGACCGACATCATCAGTGAGAAGAGTTTGCGAGCCGTCGTTTGTTGTCAGACGAGTGAAGTGCAGTCTAACCATCAATGCATCCTCATGACTGATTGTCCACACACTGGCAAAGGGAACGCCAGCTCCCTCAGAATCAAGAACGATGGGGGCGCTGAGTATAGCCTCTGATGTATTGGATGGAGTAGCTAGTAGATCTTTAGTGAAGTACACCACACCCTGTAAGAAGTGTATTCTGAATGCCGAAGCTATGAGACCCGAGTAGAGTTGCTCCAACAACCAGTAGCTGTGTAAGAACTCGCCGTCTCCAATTTGGGTCATCGTTTGCCAAGAACGACCATCGAAGAATGCTGCGTGAGTGGGAGCTCTTGCTGTTGAGTCCTCTATCTCTATGACTATGTTTACATTCTGATTGTAATCATAATTGCTGATACTGATTGCTGTGGATACGAGCGAATCCTCTGGAGTGATTGTCACGCTTTCCAGAGTCTTTGGAGAGTCACTAAGGACCTCCACTCCTGAAGATGTAACTATAACGATGTCCTCTACTCTTACAGCCCATCCATCATCAAAGAACAAGTTTGGCTCTAGCGCAAGCACTTGGCCTTCCATCAGTTCAATTCCAGCATTCCCTTCGTACAAAGTGGGATACTGATGAACGAAGAATCCAACTCCATGTCCCCAGTAAGGGTAGAAGGAAATACCTTCAACTCCTATGTAGGCCGACAATTCAGATCTCACAATTGCATCAAGTTCCCCAATGGTCACTCCAGGAGCTATTGCAGCGATAGCTGCCTCTTCAGCAGCCAAGACAGCTGAGTACGCATCTTTCATTTGCTGAGTGGCACTCTCAAAGAGATAGGTCCTGGTGACATCAGAACTATGGTTTTGATACTTGCATCCCATATCTATCATGACAATAGGCTCAGTCGCAGGATTAATGACGTGTCCATTGTCGTCGTAGGGGTTGCCATGGGGCTCTACTAACTCTGGACCTGACATCGTGAGTGTAGCGAACGCAAGAGGGCCATCTGCTCCCTCTGCTCGCATCACAGCTTCAAGGTGTTTGGAAACATCCCATTGAGTCACTGCCTCACTGTAGGCACGTCTGAGAATGTTGCTCGCGTCTGTCTGTGCAATGGATGTGATTCTCCCTGCCTCAGCAGCACGTTCTTCGACGGAATCTGTCTGCGCGCTTTGTGCCACTCGATTGGATTCCACTAATACCGGACTAACCTGCAGCAACGTAGGTGACAGGAGAACCAAAAGGATCCAGACCAGAGCAACAGAGCTTGTCCTCAGATTTATGCACCAAGTCACATATCGAGTGAGAACAGGTTATCAATCATACTGACCCAGCAGCGTTTCAATTTCAAAGGAATTATCTTGGCGAATGCGTGTGGGGGACGGGAACATATATGCAACTGAAAGGAATGGAGAAAGTCCGCGAGAAACTGCCTGGATATCCTGGGTGGAGATTGGCATTTGTCCCACTTCTTATGTTCGGCATGGCACTGCTAGGATTTACATTTCTGCTATTGCTTGACATTCTACCCCGCATTCTTGCACAGATACCTCTCCTTGTCGCAGTAGAGCCACTCCTACCAGTCGTAGCCATGGCGCTTTTATCGTATATCGGACTTTGGCTCGTCTGGGGAGTCTGGAGGAAGAAAGACAATCTTCAAGCTGAGCATGGAGAATTGGCCTATCAACGCGTCATTCCTCGCGGGATTTCAGGAATTGGATTGCTGTTTGCATGTCTAGTTCATATGTTTGTGTCTGTGAGGTCTCTGCCACCCGGACCTCCAGTGAACGATTTGACAACTCTTTTCTCGCAGTCGCTCCTTCCTCTAATTGGCGTCCCTATCGAGATTGATACTCCTCTGCGGATTGCTCTTGGCAGCTTCTTTGTGTTGCTGGGATTACTTACTATGCGAAGCGCTGTTCTTACATTTGGCATCGATTATATGATTGTGATATACCTCTACTTCCCTGATGAATCCGAGATTCAGCAGCGGGAGATTTACTCAATAATCCGTCATCCGACATACTTCGCCGGAGTCTTGTTGGGCTTATCTGCAATGCTCTTCCGTATGTCCATCTACGCAATGGTGTTCTTTGTGCTGTTTTATGCTGCTTGGAGAGCCCAAATCTCAGTTGAAGAGAAGGAACTAGTAGAGAGGTTTGGCGAGGGATATTCCGAGTACATGAAGAAGGTTCCAGGACTGCGTGTCAATCCCGGGGACTTCGGCACTTATGTCCGATTTCTACTTGGCCGCTCAGAAGACAATGAGTAGTAATCTCTTTTACCTACGCAATCCAGCTAAGATAAGAGAAGGCGTTCCATGGCATTTGAGTAGGTGCACATCATGGCCAAAGAGTTTGCTTGGGACTGGATA
>JBHLLF010000085.1:0-8820 GCA_048885865.1 Candidatus Hermodarchaeota archaeon | reverse complement strand
ATGCAGGTGTAGATGTGGTCAAGGGCACAGTGGCCGCATTTTCCAATACCACATTTCATCCTACGTTCAAGCGTCATCTGAATCATATTCTTGGGAATCTTCAGCTTGAGCAATTCTTTGATGACAAACTTGTACATCACAGGAGGACCACATACTACTGCCGTTGTTGTCTTTGGGTCGATGTCTGGCAGCTTCTCGAATAGCTTTGTCACCACTCCTATGTTTTCTATCCACTCTCCTGTTGGATCTTCATCCACTGTATAGAAGCAATCTATGTCATCTCGATCTTTAATCTGGAAGAACTCGTTTCTGAAAAGGAACTCATCCGGATTTCTTGCCCCGTAGAGGAAGTAGAGTTCATCAAATTGGTCTCGGTTATCTAATACGAAGTATAGTATCGAGCGCAAAGGAATTACTCCAAGTCCCCCTGCAACTATGATGATATCACGTTCCACCATTGGTTCAAGCTTGAATCCATTTCCGTACGGGCCACGCACATAGACAATATCGTTATCCTTCTTCTTGAACAGAGCATCAGTGACTTTGCCTGTCTTTCGTATGCCCATTTCCAAGATACCTGGTCTGCTGGGCGTTGAGGAAATAGAGAAGGGAGCTTCTCCCACGCCCGGAATTGAGAGCATTATGAACTGCCCTGGCTTATAATCAAAGGACATTGCTCTCTTCATGTCGGTGAAGCGAATCTGGAAGAAACGATGATTCTTAATGAGGTCATACTGCCTGACAATCCTTGCTGGTTCAGGCTGATATGGGTTTTCTACTTGTTCAATAGCAGTCATTCTTTCGGCACCTCACATTTCGTAAGCGCTTCAGAAACTGTAAGTACGTTAATATCAACAGGGCACGTGTCAACACATCGGCCGCATCCAACACAGCTAGGCTTCCCGTATTCATGAGCGAACGCCTTCAACTTGTGGGTATACCATAATTTCAGACGATTTGCACGCAAACCTCTGAAGTTATGACCACCAGCAACTAGGCTATATTCCACAAACATACAGCTATCCCAGATTCTCTCACGCCTTCCCGATATGCTACTAGAGATGTCTAAAACATCAGTAACATTGTAACAGTTGCACGTTGGGCAGACCATTGTGCATTGACCACATGACAGGCACTTCTCGGCAAAGTAGTCCCAGACTTCACTGTTATAGCTCAGCTCAATTATGTCTGGCATTGCAGGGAAGTTAAATGAGTGCTTGAACATTCCATTGCGATTCTCCCGCCAGTCAATATAGCGTTGGATGTCCTCGTGGGTCACATTGTCGTCAAAGAAATCTTCTTTTTCCAAAACCATGTCATGACCTAGGCTTGAACCTATCCAAACCAGAAAGAACTCATCTAAGTCCACAAAGAATAGATCAAACCCCTCTTCTACGATATCTGTACCTGTGGACTTACAGAGAGCACTATCCGAAGGCAAGCAAGAGAACCCAATGATTGCAGTGTTATTCCTAAGTCCTGAATAATACGGGTCAGGTGGATTCTCAAGGAAAACTTCATCGAGCCTAAGGATTCCATGTATCTCACATGGATGCACACCTAATATGACCCGTTTCTCAATTATTGAATATTCAGGTCTAAACCCATCCTCGTCGAATTTGAACATGCTGAATTTCTTAGGATGGAGGAGCTTCTTCAATGGGATTAGTGTGTTTTCACCATTTAGAACAAGCTCATTGAAATTCTTGATTGGGGCGTAAGTGACTACACCATGTATTCGCTTCGGTCCATATAGCTTCCCAAACTTATCAAGGCTCATTAAGAACTCCTGGAGAAACTGCGACTGCATTTTGAGTATGCGCATACATACCACCTAACCCAAAACAGGCTTGAGTTACTCATCAGTAAACGCATCAAGACGATTGTGTGAAAGGACACTGGAAACTGAAAAGGATTAAGGTCTGCTCTATATTTCCTATTATTCCGCTATAGGAAACTCTAAACTTCTCACGACAAGGCTGGTTTTCTCTTATTTTTCCTGATGGAACTGTAACAGCTGCTTCAAATCTCAGATGGTGATTAAAGCCATGTCCCATTCCAAGACATTAGCGTGAAGTCAGCAACAGTTCTCGAATACTCAGTTAGCTTCAGGATTTTCTTTATCCACCCTGCTAGAGTCACGCCAACATTGATCTTTAGTTTTAGACTTATAGCCCATGTACCTGATGCCCCTGATTGACCAGCGGTTACTTGAATGCCAATTGGGGCATAAGCAACAGCCTCGACAAAAGGCCCGCCAACATCATACAATAGAAATGCCAGCCTGCACTTCGCATAGGGTGTAACAACAATCCCTGCTGATGCAGTAATAGATGGCTTGCCGTATGAAGCATCCCTGCCGTTTTCCCAAATTGTGCTCCAACCATTCGACCATCGGACACCCGCCTTATACCACGCGCTTGCCTGAGCCCAAGTTGAAATCGAAAATTCTCCATTTGCACTCAGCTCTACACCGACATTTACTGTCAACCTCAATTTGGCCCAGACAATAACAGATCCAGCCCAGAACGTGAATCGTGTAGACCACGTCCATAGAGTATATTCTTTCTTGATACTATAGCTGGCGGAAACTCCTGCAGAGGCTTCAACTTTAATGGCAGGAGTTATTTTCATCCATGATTCAAACCATTGTAGCTTGTATCCTGACCAGGTCCACTTTCTTTCCCACCCCATGAACCACTGAACATTTAATGTCGGGGTCGCCCTTAATGTTGCGAAAAATGGACCGTAGCTAATTGTCTTTTCGAACCGTCCAGGGGCTATTCTATAGGACCATGTCTTAGACCAGTCACTTTCAATTTCGACTTCATCGCGTTTTGTCTGAAGTGGAATCCCGGGATCGTATGTGTAGTTAATAGAGAATCTTCTATAATTTCCAAAAGCTGCTGCAAGATAGGTTTCCGAAGCTGTGATGTTCCCTTCAGTAACAATAAGGGATTCATCTACAATGACTCTTCCAGCTATGACAGTCACATTGGCTTCCATGATGGTGCCTTCGCCAAAATCAATAGTCCAAGTAAGATCTTCGAGCTCAACAGGATTATGTAGAATACTCCCAGCAGGCAAATCAAAGCCAATTTGCCAGCTAGATGTATAGATTTGATCTCCAGGAAGCGATTGAAGCATCAACATCATATATTGAATTTTGGTGAAGATGAATTCAGCAGCTGAAGATGTTGTGTTCTCGTCGTCTGGTCCAATCCTGATTTGCCACTCAGGGAGGCCCATAATCTCAGCAAGTTGTGGTGAATTGGCCATAAGTGTGACTTTGGTTTCGTTTGTTGCACTCCAGGGGACGGTTTTGGAATCAGTTATCTCTACATCGAAGCCAAGCAGAATAAGCTGTTCCATTGAAATCCCCTCATAGAGCGATTCCCTTACTGGTGCGTAATTCTGCTGGTCTGTAGATGCTGGAGCGCCGCCAAAATCGAGCTGGGTATATGTCACTTCGCCAGCGTTAACAATAGCTTCGGTGTGTTTCTCAGTGCCATTGTATGTGCCGTAAATGGTATAGGTTCCAGGGAGAAGATGATAGAATATATGGCCTGACTCAGATACATTGATTTTTGATGATCCTTCTGGTCCTCGATAGTAGACATCCGTGAAATTTACTAGTTCTCCATTATAGTATCCTGAAATGAACAGGATTCCAGTGGTATTCTCCGTCTTGCCATAGTTATGTGCAGCAATCGCAAGGTCTCTAATATCGATTTTTCCATCCCAATTCAAGTCTAGGTCTGCATTCCACCCTGCGTCATCGATTGAATCACCGACATGCATGGCTATTAGTTCAAGATCTTCTAGATCAACCTCACCATCATCATCACTTACATCACCCAGGAGGGAAACATCTTTGATAGCTTCTTCAGCCTCAGACACCTCTCGAACAGTTATGTTCTCGGGCACATCGTATTCAACATCTTGTCCCAAAGCTGAGGGATCTTCGAAGAATGCTCCTCGTAGAACATCAGACAGCGGAGACTCAGGAATTGTAATAGTGAATGACATTGACGCGCTTCCGTCATCTAGAACTAAGACATCCTGCACCATTGAGATTTCAACTTCAGTAGTAACACTCTCCACTTCTGATACTACGAGAGCCTTCCCGTTTGAGGAGGCTTCAGTAGCTTGGAAAGAATAGCTATCATCGAGAATAAGGGGACCTAGAGGATAACTCTGAGCTGGATAGTACCTGTTATTCACGATGTGGAATGTATCGTTGGTATCACTTATTGTCGCGAGGCCGCTACCAATGCCCATCTCTTCTGTTTGCATAGCAGATACCGAGATAAATGGCACATTTGCATTGAGAACGCTTCTTGAGTCGTAGCCATAAGTATTCCAGTAAATGACAAGGTCAATATCGCTATAATAATCTGACTCGAATTCTTCAATGTTGGCTGAAGTCTGATTGATAATATTCTCCGTTAGGTATCCCCCTCCAATTAGCCAATTGTAGACAAATGCCGCATAGGAATCGCCAAATTCATTGAAGAATACAATATTCACTTCATCAGGTTCTAAATAGCTTGACGCCCATTCTATGGTTCTATTCAAGAGATTCAGTATTTCAGTACTGAATTGAGTTGGCCTATACCATCCAAAGAAGGCATACTTTCGTGGGTCGTTAATTATCAATACATCTTTGCCAACTTCTAAGGATGAAGCCACTGAATTATCTGATGGGTCTCGATTCAATGTTGGAGCATTTATGCACATACCTGCGAAACAAGATGCAACCAGAATGGAAAGTAGAAGCACTGATTTTATCCTAACATCATTCATCTTCCTCGGCCCTCCTTCTTTTGATAATTCCAGCCACTACCACTATTGAAATTCCTGCAATGGCAATCGCTATGAGCAAGTTGCGAATCAAATCGTCCGATGGCGCCTTAGCAATTGAAATCGCTTCTCCAGAAATGCTTCCCATGGAAATTGTGTCGAGAAACGGATTCAGCACATATGTATCGTCACCATAAGGAGCCGAGAATGAAAAATCCATCTCCTCAGCGGGAGGCATAATTGTCAAGTTGAATTCAATCCATGCTAGGCTCCCATAACCAGAGCTTCTACTATCTCCTCCAAGCAATGTTTCGCCAAGAATGACGTAGCCCTCATTCATATCGACAACCGGGGTGATTGCTATAGTCGAGTGTTCGGAAAAGAAGTCGCTCTTGCCATCATTAGTGTAGCCTAACCGTGAGATATTGAAGTAGTTGAAATCGAATAGAATCTTCAGTTGCCAAGCAAAGCAATCTTCTGTAATATTCAACCATGCCGTTAGATTGAATTTCTGGCCTATAGATTCAATCGATGGAGCTGATAGCTCCATCCATAGTGCGTTTGCCTGATGCTGTTCGGCGGGTTCGAGTGCTGCAATGTTGCACGACAACCCAAGAATGAAAATAAGAAATGTGAGAAGAATCCCGCACATTCGGCGGCCTCTCTGTTTCCTACTCCTCGCGATTACCATATCCCGATGGTTGATGAAATATCTATTAAACATATATTGGAGGAAGAAACAGTAACTTGAGGAGCTAATCAAAGCATGATGTTCTAAGGCTTATCGCTGAGTTTTCAAGTTTTCATTCATCCAAGGATTCGCCCGAATAATCTCCCCAACTTCAAGATACAATTTGCTCAACACATCACTCTTATCAGCATGATATTAAGTGCCTTGGCTGGATGAAAAACAATGAAGGTCAAGACAAACGCTGACAAACTTGTGAAGATCTCTGTAACTGGCGAAGTGGCGAGTCCAGTTTCAAGATTTCCGTACAGAATATCTCACGATGGGAAACCAATGGTTCTCCCTGGAGTGGGCGGAATCACATACAATCTCCGTGTCGGAGACCCCGCTGTCGGCTGGAAAGCTGATCATGTCGAGCCAGGAGTGAGTATCGAGAACAAGGAGAATGACGCCCGTTTCAAGCAAGCTGCAAACAATGCGCTAAACATTCTGGCGTGCGTCGGCAATGAAGCCAAGATTGTCGATGGTGATGCGAAGGGTAAGAAGGGAACTGTTGTCGGGAAACACGGAGGCATTGAACATGTCATGGTCGACTTCACTGAAGAGATCATGGAGGACCTAAAGATTGGGGATAAGATGCTGATCAAGGCCTTTGGTGTTGGCCTCGAGCTGCTTGACTACCCTGAGATTGTTATCATGAACATAGATCCAGGAGTGGTAGATAAGATGGATTTTGAGGATAAGAATGGAAAACTAGGCATCCCGGTGACACACAGAGTCCCTGCAGCCACAATGGGTTCAGGACTTGGTGCAACTGAAACATATTCAGGGGACTATGACATTCAGCTCTTTGACGAGTCCACACGAGAAGAATATGGCCTTGATTCTCTACGATTTGGAGACTTCGTTGCTATCTTGGATGCAGACCACTCATATGGACGTATCTATAGGCAAGGAGCAGTTTCAGTAGGAATAGTTGTGCATAGCGATTGTATACTCTCAGGTCATGGACCTGGGGTTGCGACACTGTTCACCTCGACGGAAGGGAACATTGAACCTTTAATCAACTCAGATGCAAACATTGCCAATATACTGAATCTCAGATAGGCAGTGAAACTAGCTGCAACAGGATGAGGAGCCACTGTCAGATTTCTCTGCCTTGCTGGGGGTTCCAATGACTGGCTCTTCGCAGCGGCCCTTCCGTCTTGCAGCTTCATTCCATATACAACCGCACCCAATATTCCTAACAGCGATTGCTCCACCCAAGCAGTTCTTCGCGCATGCCGTACAGTTTGTGCAGTCTTCTGGACGGGCGATTACAGCAGGCCCATCATCTGGCAATTCCCACACTGAGAAGGGGCAAACTTCTAGGCAAATTCCGCAGCGGTTGCACAGACTTGGATTGTAATCCAATCCTAGACCTGTTTCTTCAACGACTATTGTCACTGTCTTTCACCAACCCATTATAGCTACTAGGATATTGAACATTACTATGAAGGCTATGCCCACTTTTAGTGTCAGAATCATATTAGGATACTCCTGTCTTATCACCTTCGGATCACTGACCGAGGTCATTCCAGAGAAGTCCATGGTCAATGATGTTGCCATTACGAATTGAGCTACCATCCAGACGAAGATGGTCGTCCAATGTGTCTGAAGAAGCAACATGATGGCAAATGCAATGGGCAAAGTAATGGCTGCGAATCCTAGCCCTCTACGCCAGAAGGAGTTGCCCTTGGATGGGAGAATAGGGAACACGAGACCCAGGGTGAATGCGTTTCCAATCAATGCAACCAGAAATTGTCCGAAGACCAATAGCAGTGCAGTTGTTACAGAGATTACTGCTGCGAATAGGTTTGGGAATGCCACTATGCTTCCTATATTCACGATCCCAAGCAATACCAAGAATATTGCCACGGGCCTCCATAGTAGAGCAGCGAATAGAAACGGAATGTGTGAAACACTCTGTTCCATACGTTCTCTCAAATTGAATGTCACTGTAGCCATCTTTCTTGGTTTCGGCCGAGGTTTTTTGAACTCCAACCATTTTGAGAGATCATGAATTCTCACCGGACCGTAGCGGACTCGAAATCCAGTACGTTTCTGGATCATCCCTGGATTCATCCCTGCGGCTGAGAGTTGTGGAAGAATCAATTCCTTGTGATTGACGATTTCTCCAAGCCTTGTCAGTCTGATCATCTGCACGACATCATCGGTATTGAAATGAATTCCACGAGCAGCGCACCAGACATTTATTCCATTGGTATCACAAACCAGGACCCATGCATCTAGTCCATCCTTGGCCAACGCTCGCATCACAGTATAGTAAGTAAGCTCATAGTTCGCTGTCACGACAACGGGGCTCTCCTTTGTAGGATTGCCTGACTTGTATAGCCCTGGCTCAATGGGAATGCCACGCCAACCGCCCATAAGATGATTGTACCATATCCTCCCTCTGGCTTTGGCACCAGCGAATGCTTTCTCACGTGATTGATATTTGGATCTGGAAGTTCGTGTACCTGACTTCCCAATGACGAATGAGATCTCAGGTCCAAATTGCTCCCCCTCTTCGATTATGAGTCCCCAATCCGAAATCAAATCCTTCAAGTCCTTTATGGGAGGAGGAAGCCGCCTTCCTGAATCCTTTTCGGCTTGCTTCCTGTTTCTCCAAAACATTCTTCGATCCGCCGAGGAATTTGGCAATACCTCTGAGGCAATCGCGAAGCGACCATCTTCTTTTAGCATGACCTGGATAATATGCATGAAAAGGTCACGCTGAGGCGGTTTCAGCTCTGAGAGTAGGAATGTGCTTACTATCAAATCAAACCGTTCTTCATCCGATCCCTCAGGTCTGTCGAATCCTTCTCCAATTGTCAGAACGTCACCTGAAACGAATGTAGGAGGATTATCCAATCCAGCTGCACGGATCTTTGCAAGTCCAATCATATCGATATTTGAGTCAACTCCAACCACAGTAGCGCCCTTCTTAGCAATCTCAATTGCAAGAAGCCCTGGCCCACATCCAAGATCCAGAACTCTCATTCCAGGTTCAACAAGATTCAGAATACGTTTTCTTATGGCAATGGATCTTCCTTCTAGAATCTCATCGAACGCTTGTTCATAGGTTTCGGGCGACTTCTCCAATGCAGCCATGAACGCAACTGCCACGAACGAGCCTCCTTTTGACGCTAATGATTTATGCTAGGTTTAGTTCTTTTGTTCTAGGCTGCCATACCATTTCAAATGAAAACTGAGTAGTTCCTTTGCTTGACTATGAAAACCCTTTTATTCACCCTGAAGGTCTGACGCCGCCAACTGATGAGATGGCA
>JBHLLF010000084.1:0-8877 GCA_048885865.1 Candidatus Hermodarchaeota archaeon | reverse complement strand
CACTCACTTGTATGACTTCTATTGGTATCTCGGTCGATATCTCGATGATGCATCGTTTACAAACACCAGCAATGCATTCTATTATACGGCCTCAGGATTCGGAAACAGGGATGTATGGCAGCTTCAATCAATTAACTTGGATGATGTCTTCAGTGAATTAGGCATCACGGATGTAGCGATTCAATATCTCGATTTCTATATTGGAACAGGTGATAATGCTGGTTCATTTGTATCGCTGCTTCTAGATGACTTTCGTTTCATGGATTATCCAGCTCATGATGCTGGATTTGAACAAGATTGGTATTGGAATGTCGCGCAGGTATGCACTGGATGGACACGTGTTGGCAATCCCTATCCATGGCAAAACCGGACCAATGATGCTCACTCCGGCAATTGGGCAGCGAATGCAACAGTGACCGACTTTGTTACTTCTGGATTTGGACGCAATACCTTTCTGCGGCTCGAGAAGAGCATCTATACTTCCTTCTGGTACCGCTTAGACTCAGTTGTGCCCTCAGGATCTTTGCCATGTTATGCCAGAGTTGATTTTACATTGGACAATGACTATCATCTCGAGTATTATCTTGGTGGTAGTGCAACGGCCGCTGGTACGAACACGTCCTTTATCGCACGGTATTACGCGGAAGACTATAGCATAACAGGAACTTGGTTGAACCTCGTCCGAAATCCTTGGACTGATATCTCTGCTGTCTTTGGAGAGTCAAACTGGAACATAACCAGAATAGAGCTAGTTGCTAGAGCTAATGGTGCGGCTGCCATATCAGTCATCTTCGATGATATCAACTTCATTCGAGACACCCATGGTCCTGCATTTTCTCCAGTTTTGAGAGACCCCGCGGTACCGACATACTACACGCCTGTGACGGTTTCTGCCAATGTCACAGATAATTTTGAACTCGTTGACGTAACTCTCTCCTATAACAATGGCTCATGGCATGTTGTTGAAATGACCAAGGGCATTAGCTATGAGGCTACCATCCCTGTGGCTCCATACGGCACTATTGTAGAATACTATGTCAATGCGACTGATTATGGCGGAAATGAAACTGCATCGTCCTTAGAAACCTACACTGTTGGTGATGATATTGATCCATCGCTAGATGTCACAGGGCCGTTAAGTTCTGTCGTACAAGGGCAAGTTGAGTTCACCATCAATGGTTCTGATGAAGGCAGTGGCATTGAAGGGATTGAGGTCTTCGTAAATGGTTCATCTGCTTTCACTGATGCGAATGTACCTAGTACATTTCTGTGGAACACAACTGACTGGATTAATGGGGATTACAACTTGACCTTCGTGATCTCTGATAGTGCTGGGAATTCAGTATCTCAGGAGTCTACATTCACCGTCAATAATCCGGAACCAACCACCACAACCACAACGACGGCAACCACTTCGACCGGACCCCCTCCACCCTATGAGTTCCCGCTCGAAACTGCTCTTATCGCAGGAGGTGCTGTGATCTTCCTGCTCTTGATAGTTGTTGCCTGCAGAAGGAAGAATTGAGTCAACGTAGATATCTGACTATTAGTTGGCAGTCTGTCGCTGCCAACTTCCTCCCATTTTTAGAAGCAATTGAACGATGCAGCTAATCCTTTGGAGATGCCAATTTGATTCCAATCTCTCTGGCGGAATCCATGAATTCCCGATGGTCGCGTACTGCGCCTCTTTCAAGCACACCAGGTGCAAGTACCGTAGCTACATGGTTCATGTGCAAATACTCCATGATGGCTTTGAACATGTTGAGAATGGGATTATAGGTGGACTCTGTCGTATCCTCCAGGGGTATCACAAGAACCGTTTCTTTTTCCTTGAATATGCCTTGATCATAAACCCCATACCATCTGTCAAGAAAGGCTTTGAACTGAGCGGTTGGTCCCCACCAATAGACTGGGGTCCCCAATACCAGAACATCTGAGTTCTTTATCTTCGTCACAATCTCTTCCATATCATCCTTCTGGACGCATTTCCCAGTCCTCCTACAGGTATCGCAAGCTCTGCAAGGTCCAATATCCAGCTTGCTCAAAATGACTTTGTGCGTAGATGCTCCATTCTCTTCGGCCGCACTTAGAACAACGTCAACGAGAATCTCTGTATTCCCATTTCGTCGTGGACTGCCTACAATTCCTAAGACCGTTCTAGGTGCGTTTTTCATTTTCTCATCTCCACAAGGTGAAAAGCTTCCTGTCATAAGCAGTATATAGTTCTCTCTGAATTTGCGTGTGTGCTCAATATCTTCATCCAAAATGAAAGAATCCAGCCAGCCGCATCTCAGGACCAATGATTTTGTCTTGGAGTAGATCCATCACTTCAAATGCCGTTGTGATCCAGAGCACATCATTGGGGTAAATCAATGAATCAAGAGTCGCAATTTCCCCGATATCTATGTGTATGTTTCCTCGTGTACTAGCACCTCTTGGAAGTGAGAGCAGTGCTACAATCTCACCTGGTGCGACATACTCATTCTCATAGCCTGTGTCTGTTCGCTTATCGAGGAGCATCCCTAGATAGAACGGTAGTTCACAGAGAATGTAATCTCTAACAGTGAATCCCACTTTGTAACTGTTCTCTGACATAAACTCCTTTTTCCCTCTAGTTTTAAAGAACAGGTGAACTTTGGCAAATCGCGAATGCGATCGAGCGATATCTAGAAATCGCTTCGCATCTTCTGAATCTGGTTTCAGTTCAAGGGCCTTTTCAAGACATTTCTCTGCTTCTGAAAACTGCTTACCAATATAATGCGCCCTGCTTTTATGATACCAAACTCGATAGTTGTATAAATTCAATTTCACTGCTCGATCAAGAAGCTCCAATGCTTTGGGAAAATCAGCCTCTCCTGTATCAGGATGTGCATCATACCCCATGGATAGTACAAGTTGTGCATAGTCCACTAGGACTTCTGCATCGTCAGGATATTTGGATTCCAGCTCCTTGAACAACTCTAGAGAATTCAATAGCTCTCTTCCATTGACATATAGGTTTGCGAGGGTGCGAAGGCGATTTGCCAATGATAGCTCGTCTTCAACTACTCTGGCACATTTGTCTGCCTCATAGAACCTCCCTTGTACCTCATATACTCGTTTCAGATTATTCCATAGAAAGTCATTCTCTGGATCATCATGGATGGCTTTCCTGAAGATAGAGGGTACATCTGCACCTCGTCCCGCTTTCTGTAATGCTGCAGCATAAACCATCCATAACTCAGGATTGGACCCAGAGATTTCATGAATGTCAATTGCTTCCTTGATGACTTCACTAGTTTCAAGATACTTCCCAAGTTCTAAGAGAACCATTCCAAGAAGTGCCAGATACGCTGATCGGAATATCAAATACTGTGTATCTTCAGGACCTCTCTTAGTGGATTCTAGAAGGTCCAATGCATTTCGAACTTCCACTTCCGCCTCCGAAAAGCGGCTTTCCCTCATCAGGGCGTCGGCATATGCCGCATGAGCACTGTGACTCTGGGGAGCTTCATCTACACTTTTCTTTGTGGCATCAACGGAAATTTCGATTACACTAGCTTCCTCTGGTAGCATTTTATCAACGATAGGATCGTCTTTCAGTTCCTTCTTCACACGGCCATAATAGGTCGCGTCGAGTTCGATTGCTTTCTTGAAGGCATCTAATTGCGCTTCTTGTTTCATCTGCAGACTATAACTCATACCTAATCTGAAATGAACCTCAGGATTATCAGGTTGTATCTTACGCACTTTATTCAAGAAGTCTACGGCTTCTTTGCTTTTCTCCTTCATTAGGAGATATTCGATCAGATTTACCCAGCCACCCTCTGGAAAATCCTCGAATTTGATTCCCTTATTGAACGCCTTAATCGCCTTCTTCTCATTATCCTGGTCAAGTCTAATGAGGCCTGTCATATGCCAAGCTCTTCCGTTTGCACCTTTCATCTTGAGCGCTTTTTCAAGGTGCTTGAGTGCACTATCAAAATTCCCATGCTGAGCGAAAAATGCAGCATATGCTATTGACCATTTTGCATCTTTCGGATTCTTTTGCATTGTTGCCGTGATGACTGCAAACTGACCAGATTCAGCATATCTTCTGAGGTCAATGATACCATTTAGAATCTTAGAGTATTTATTCATAACATTGCTGAACAAAGCTGGGTGAGTAGTGAACTATTAAGTTCTCGGTGGAATTAGTGCCGGCATTATTCATCCTCGAACCCATCACAGAGGCAAGTCTTGTCCATTATCTCATAATTAAATGTCCAAGAGCCTTACTGTCTATATGAGGGATGTCGCCGCGTTGATCGGTTCACTTCAAATCACAGTTCCAGCAGGATGCATGAATGACTGCGCGTTCTGCGTCTACAAACAGCACGCAACGAAATTCAAGACCAATTGGAGGAGCGACCATGAGAGATGGCACAGAGAGGTGCGTAGGCGACTCATGTACGCGGCTGACAGAGTAGAGGCGATTATGATTACAAGCCACGGTGAACCGACTCTCAACATGGCGTATATCGAGGATATTATGAATCTCCTCAACAGGACTACGCCTTGGCTTTCACATGTGGAGATCCAGACGAGTGGCGTTGGCTTGACCGAAGAGAAGCTTGACTGTTTCTATGAATTGGGCGTGCGAGTTATCTCTCTTTCAATCCCTGCCTTGGATACCAATGAGATTCTGAAGATAATGAGAGTGCCTCCTAGGTACGATTATGATCCAATAGCCCTTTCAGAAAGAATTCAATCCAAAGGATTTACTCTCAGACTATCTGTAGCCATGACAAACTGGTTTGACAAGTTCAAGTTAGATGAAATTTTGAATCAATTGAAGTCTATTTGGAAGCCGGACCAAGTTTCCTTCAAGAAGATCATTGGTGCGGATGAATTATCCTCAAAGAGGTATGATGATTTTGCTCAAGAATTCGCAAGTAGGGCATACACTCGACTGGAGTTGCTTCCAATGGGAGTTTGGAAGTACGACTCTCATGGCATGGGGATTGTCTGGAATGACGATTGTATGATTTCTAGGAAACAAGAATCCCCTCGATATCTAATACTTCAACCCGATGCTAGACTCTACACCCGATGGGATACCAAGGCTTCAGTCATCTTCTAGAGCGGGATCGTCAATCTAGGAGCTCTTCCCAGCTGTACACAATTCTGGTTGCCCCTTCATCCTCGAATCTCTTTGATGTGTACTTCCTTGAGATGCAGAGACCAATTCTGTCTGGAACATTTTGAATCTTGTATATGCTGAAATATCCAGGATAGTCATCTACTACTCTGTTTACTCGATGCATCTTCACTATTTCCCCAAAGAGTCGAGCCCTCGCTTCAACAAGGGTAGGGCCAGTGCCCAAACCTCTTGTCCGAGAGAAGTCACTTGATTGATACATCACAAGAGCAGCATTCTTTATTGGGAATTCAAACTCTTCCAACTGACTCAGTGTGAATTCTCTTGTGCCTTCTAGCCTACCCGTCAAGTAGACAATCTTTGAGTGCAAACTCCACTCACGAAGCACCTCAACTGCATGAGGAATAGGTCTGTCAAGTTGAGCCAACTCGTAGCCCCTCTCATCCTCACATAGTAATAAGTCCCAGAAGCGCTGTTGAAAATCATTCATTCCCTGCTTCTGATCATCGGAAGCATGTTTCATGAACACCTCTCCATGGCTGAGTGTTTCAAGATCTTCCATTGGCACCTCTGAATCCAATAATGATTTCCAAACTCCATGCAATCTATATTTGGTTTCAATCAGGGTGTCATCAATATCTACTACTATGCTCATATCTCAGCCTCAATCATTTGATAACCAATTCCTCTTTGAAGATTCCTTCGTGCCATCATCACTCAATTTTTCCGAGCGGAGGTTCCATATCAACCCATGTTCGCGAGTGATATGGTGAGGAGCAGATGAAGTACGGTATAAACATCCCCAACTTTGGCTGGTTTGGAGAAATAGACACATTAGTTGAGATTGCCGTGGATGCTGAAGACGCAGGCTGGGATGGCTTCTTTTTGTGGGATCATATGTTGGTCTTCAAGCAAGAGGATATGGTCCTGCAATTTGCCGATCCGTGGATCGCGTTAGCTGCTATTGCGTGCAATACGAAGCGAATGCAATTTGGCCCCTTAGTCACTCCGCTTCCACGACGACGACCTTGGAAGGTTGCTAGGGAGGCAATAACGGTCGACCATCTATCTAAGGGAAGGCTGATTCTTGGAGTTGGGATTGGGGCACCTACTGATGTTGAGTTCGAGTATTTTGGAGAGGTGTCAAATGAAAAGATTCGAGCGGAGATGCTGGATGAGAGTCTGGACATCGTAAGAGGCCTTTGGACAGGTGAGAAGTTCTCCTACAAAGGCAAACACTATCGACTTGAAGAGATGACCTTTCTGCCCAAGCCAACCCAACAGTCAGGGATTCCAATTTGGGTTGGTGGTAGCTATCCTCACAAGGCACCCTTCCAGAGGGCTGCTCGGTATGATGGAGTTTCGCCCATACACTCGAATTGGCCAGAGCCTCTCACACCAGAACATGTGACACAGATTTTGGAGATAGTGTATGCTGAGAGAGGGAATCTGAATGACTACGACGTTGTTGTCTGCGGTGATACTACAGGTACAGATTCCTCAGCAGACAGAGAAACGATTGAATCATGGGTAGAAGTGGGCTCAACATGGTGGCTGGAGAATATCAATGGAATGCGCGCAGTAATCGACGAACTGCGTGAGAGAATAAGAAGAGGTCCTCCTTCCAATTGAAGATCGCACGAAACCCTACTTCAATGGTGCTGGTATTACTCGATGATTTATTCCTTCCAGAATGAGAAATCTAGGTGGCTGCCTAGGTCAGCATCCCATAGCCCCGGCAAAACAGAAATCTGCATTGTCTTGGTGTCCATACCTTAACAAGCCTAGGCTACAGAACTAAGTCTTGCCACCCCGACAGCCGATTTTTTGTTTACTATTCCTCCTGATAAGGGTTCACTCTTGTCTAGGACGCTGCAACTCTGGATGGAATCTTCCGAATCTCATTATAGAGATACTCAAAGTATTCCCACGTCTGAGGCCGTCTATCAATCTCTCTGCTTTTGAGGACCCAAGGCTCAATGGCTTTCCATAGACTCATGCAGGGGCCCGATATCAAATCAGCTACCAAATTGATGTCAACAAGCTTTCTCTTCACTAGGACGCCTACACCCTCATAGAAGGATAGGACAGAGAGGGCATTTCCCCTGTTCTTTTCCCAAAAATCAGGATTATCATCTTCCTTGTGTTCTAGGAATGCCTCCTTCAATCTGAGTGAGAAATCCAGAAATCCGCTCTGGGAGAACTGCGAATAAATCTCCATGAAGAGTTGAGCCTGACGAGTCCTGTTCTGATCCCTAAGTTGTAGAAGCGCGAGAACCAGCCCTATGACTACGCTTATTGAAGCAATCACAATGGAAACGCTTGCAAAGTCAAGCAGCTGCATTTCTAATAACCTCGCGAATCCGCTCAGTATTTGATAGACAGTTTGTATGTAATATTTCTTTCAGAACTTGGTAACTACAGCTGATGGGAATGGATATTGAACGCCAAATGTATATCTAAGATTGATACTTATTCATGGAGTATTATTCCATGGTATAGGAGTCGTTCGATTTGAAGACGTGTCCAAAGTGTGGGAAAGCGAATGATATAATGCGGAAGTACTGCAGGGCCTGTGGAGCATCTCTCATGAAGACGGATGAGCCCGAACCGGAACCTGTTATTGAACCAGAGCCCGAGCCGATTGCGGGAGCACCTGTCGATTCAGAAGATGCACCTCTTGTGCGTCCCAGTGAAGTCGCTTCTGCTGCAGTCGAGGAAGTTGACGTGCCATCTGTTCCTGTGGAACCAGTAGAGGAAATTGAAGAAGAAGAAGTCGCCGAAGCTGAGCCTGAGATAATGGACTACGATGAGGGCAGAGCGGTTGTCAAAGATATCCTGGCAAAGGTGAAAGCGGCGGAAGAGCGTGCTGCTGTTGAAGAATCTGAACCAGAGCCAGAAGTCATTGAGGTTTCTGAGGAAGAAGAGGAGTTCATTGAGGAGGAGATTCCTGAGCCGCCCGCAGTTGAGGAGTCAGTCTTTGAGCCTGAAGTTGAAGAGGCTGAAGAGGAATATGAAATACCGGCAGCTCCAGAGCCAGAGGAAGCGCCTGAACCGACCTTCTCAGCTGTAGCTCCTACTCCACCTGTAGCTCCCACTCCACCTGTTGCTGAGCCAGTCGATGAAATCTCTAGGGATGAAAAGGTCCGGTCGCTGGA
Organism: Candidatus Hermodarchaeota archaeon; assembly: GCA_048885865.1. GTDB lineage: Archaea > Asgardarchaeota > Thorarchaeia > Thorarchaeales > Thorarchaeaceae > SMTZ1-83. The sequence goes on along the minus strand of JBHLLF010000084.1, from coordinate 600 downwards.
TGGAGATATCAAGTCTTTCAACATTGAATTACAGGGCCTCCAAGCGGAAATGGAAAAACTACGGTCAAGCCTTGATGCAGAGGTTGATCGATGCCATACTGTCGCCGAGACCAAGCGAACACGCTTTGAGAGTGCAGAACGAGAAATGCGCCTGGCAAAGAAGGAATTCGAGGAAGCCGAAAAGGAACACAAGAGCGCTGAGAAGCGTCGGAAAAAGGAACTATCTGAAGCAGAGAAGCGCGTCAAGGACGTAGGCAAGCGAATCGAGAAGGCTGAGAAGTCCAAAGCGAAACGCATTGATGACTTGGAGAAGGAGCGTCAAAAGCGCGAAGAAGAAGCAAGGAAGGCATAGCCATCCGTTTCTGAGTTGGTGGGCTCTAGCCTGCCAGCTCTTCTTCTTTTCTCCATTATTCGCAGCATAATCTGACTCCTTAAGAGGACCAAAGGCATGAGAAACCTGTATCGCACTCGAATTTTGCAAAAACTAATTTGTGTATTCATGCAATGAATTCACTATCACATAGGGGAGGTTGATTCATGCCTACATTTGTGATTCTAGGAAATCTCACGTCCGAAGCTATAGAGAATCTCAGTGAAGAA
>JBHLLF010000083.1:0-9100 GCA_048885865.1 Candidatus Hermodarchaeota archaeon | reverse complement strand
TTGGAAAAGGCTAACCTCGCGTTAAGAGAAGCAGAAGCTGCTGGGGCAAGCCAAGTCGAGGTTGAGGTCTATCGCTTCAGAAATGCTCTGACAAGACTCGCAAACAGCATAATTGATCAAAATGTTACAGAGAATAGAATAACAGTTCGAATCCTCGTCTATATTGGGAAGAAGAAAGGATCCTACTCCCTTGATTCATTCTTTGACGCCGATATCAAGGAGGCAGCTGAGGTTGCTGTACGAATGGCGAAAGTTTCTGCGGAGGATAAGGACTTCATCTCCTTGCCAGGACCGAGGGAGAGCGTTTCCGCAATCACCGTGGACGAGATGGTCTGTGAAGCGACAGCGAACGCCACACCAGAGGAAAGAGCGGAGGCAGCAAAGTCAATCATTCAGATGGCGCATGGCATTGACAAACGGGTTTCCGCTGTTTCAGGTGCAATCTCTACTGTCCTTGCTGAACGAGTGATTATCAACTCCTTAGGAGTATCAGCATATCAGCCAAACACCGTTAGCAATCTGAATTTGACAATCATCGCAAAAGATGGCGCCGAGGAAACTGCAGGATGGGCTTCAGACAATCGGATGGATTTCCGAGAGTTGCAGATTGAGGATGTGACTGAACGAGCTGCTAGGAAAGCAGCTGAGGGATTTCAGGCTATTGACCTCGGTCCTGGAGATTATGAACTAATTCTGGAGCCAGCTGCTGTTGCTGGGTTCATGTATTTCATGATAAGCACAGGCTTCAGTGCATTGAACTACCAAGACTATCGAAGCTTTCTGAGAGACAGAATTGGTGAGAAGGTGTTCTCAGAGAAACTAGTGATGTGGGATGATGCATTGGACAAACGGCAATATGCTCCTATGCTATACGACTATGAAGGATTCCCCAAATCAAGACTCGACTTGATTGAAGCAGGCACCGTAAAGAACCTAGTGTACGATAGTTACACAGCTGGGAAGGATGGAGTAGAGAGCACTGGACATAATGTTAAAGCATGGGGGGAGTCCATGCCATATGCCAGCCATATAATCATTGAAGATGGGGACTCCTCCGTCACTGAGATGGTAGAAGAAACGAAGAATGGCATATTGGTAACACATTTCCACTATCAGAATGCCGTTGATCCAACCAAAGGAATGCTGACTGGGTTGACACGTGATGGAGCGTGGCTTGTCAAGGATGGTGAAATTGCAAATCCTATCAAGACAGTTAGGTACACAGATGCTTTGCCTCGGTTCCTAGCGAACATCGATTTGGTGGGACGATATCATAAGCTCAGGGAAAGTCAAGCGATTGTCCCACCTCTGAAACTTCCATCATTCCGAATCACAGGGTCTAGCAAACAGAGCTAGCGATTGGAAACCTACTCTCCACGTTCATGTTTTATGAATGTGCCATTGTGATACTCTTCAAATGCAACCTGTAGCTCTTCCTTTGTGTTCATGACAATTGGTCCTCGCCAAGCCACAGGCTCTTGTATCGGCTTCCCAGAAATCAGAAGAAAGCGAACATGTTCATCTTCTGTTGTCACAACAACCTCTTCGCCATCACCAAAAAGAATGACATTCTTGAGCCCACATAACTTAGTCCGATCCACATCAAAGAACGCTTCGCCCTCAAAGACATAGGCAAACACAGTATGATCTCTTTCGACTCTATGCCTGAATTCAGAATTCGGATTTACCGTCACATCAAGGTACTCCGGGTCTGTGACAACATCCTGTACCGGCCCCTTAACACCGTTTATCTCCCCTGCAATGATCTTTGCCTTGGCTGATTGACCTAGCTCAACCTCTGGAATTGCGTCGCTTCTAATGTCACGATATCTGGGATGCATCATCTTGTCTGCAGAAGGTAGGTTTGACCAAAGCTGGAAACCGGCCATCATGCCCTCTTGCCTTCGGGGCATCTCTTCATGAATGATGCCGCTGCCAGCTGTCATCCATTGGACATCTCCAGACCCGATAGCACCCCTATTCCCGAGGCTATCTCCATGTTGGACTTCGCCCGCAATCATGTATGTTATGGTTTCGATTCCTCTGTGAGGATGCCAGGGAAATCCTCTGATGTAGTCGTCAGGATTATTGGAACCAAAATCGTCTAACAGCAAAAACGGATCAAAAAGAGGCACCTCATAGAATCCAAATGCGCGGTTCAAACGAACACCTGCTCCTTCCATTGTTGGTCTGCTTTTCCAGACTTTCTCGATGAATCGTTCTTGTGCCATTAGCTAACACCTTTAGCTTAAGTTTCCTAACTATAGTTTACTAAGGCTAAAAGGATTGAGGATTAGGAACTCGGCCTTACCGAGATGCATCTTCTTCAGAGAGTTCCGCATGTGCAAAGTCTATGAACACAGTTCAGGGTGAATCAGAGAAGACTCTCGATGAGCCAGACGAAGGACTCAGAACTCCAAAGCCCAAAGCAAAAGCAAAGAATGATGATGACCTAAACGACCTCCCACTTTGGGTCTATTAAGGAGCCTGTGGTCATACCATAACGATCCATGGTAAGCCAAGTTGGCGTGCTATTAATGATTCAGCTGAAGATATATAATCAAGACTGCGATTCCATCAGCTTCTGAGAAGATTCATCCAAGCGGCTTTCAGCCTCTTCAAGGACTTGACAGGTTCCTCGATCAAGAATCTGCTCAACGGTTTCAACCATGTGGTCACTTATGTGAAGATACGCTTCCAAATCGCCACGTTCTCGGACCACATTGAGGTCCTCAACACCGCTCTCTATTCGAACCGCAAGCTCATGGAAGGGCTTTGTTCTGCTCCATGGTATACCCAGGTTGTTGGTTCGTCTAAAGACAATATCCAATAGAACACTAAGAACCAAATTGTTCGCGTCATGTTCATGCGGAATCTTATGCCGAATAGAACGATCCTTGATTCCTATTTCTTTACTGATAGCATACCCTAGAGTCATAATGCTGACCGGGAGTCGCTTGAAATTTGGCTGGCCATAGGGGTGGTCATCCGCATAGATGCTGCGAATCAAAGCAAGTTGCTTCGGATAACGCTTCTTCACTACGTTTAGGAAATAGTCTTTCTGTCTGCCTGGCTTTAGTGTCATCCCTCCGAATTGGATGAACTCAGCTCCAGCCTTCTTGGCTTCCTTAGCGAGACCCCTAATGTTCTCAATGCTGTCGCCGATTCCCGGAATCAATGGCGTTGCCATGACTCCGCCAAATAGACCGGCTTTTCGAACTTTCTTTAGTGCACTGAAACGCTCCGAGGTTGTAGATGCTCGGGGTTCAAACACTTTCTGAACATCCTCATCATGGAGTGTGATTGTAAACATGACATTTGCAAAAGCCCGTTCGTGAATCTCCTGAAGAATGTCAAGGTCTCTCAACACCAAGTCAGATTTTGTCAGTACGAACGCAGGCATGCCAAAATCATGAAGAGTATGTAGGACAGACCGTGTCACCTCATGCTCCTTCTCTGCAGGCTGATAACCGTCACTAACGCCACCGCATACCCCTATTACCTTTCTGCGAGGCACCTTCTGAGCAATTCGAATGGCATCATCCTGATCAAGGAAAGACCATAGGGTTTCAGATTCTAGTTCACTTTGAGAAGTATAGCCGTCCTTCTTGAGCTCCTTGCGAAGTATTTCAGGGGCGTTTTCCTTGACGCGGATGTGCGTCATGAAGTTATCCACATGATAATGCTCTGACATTCCATCACAGTAGACACATCCATGCTCACAGCCACGATATGCGTTCATTGAGCGATTGACATGGAACCATCCATCAGCCTTTAGAGGCTTGGAGAGGAGGGACTTTGCCTTGACACACTCGTATCGCATTTGCACTACTCTCATTCTTCACGTGTCTGATGTGACACTCCTTCTCTTGATATTATGAAGTCCCCCGTACCCTTCTCTTGATTCACATATCTCGCCATCACGAAGAGCAGATCTGAGAGCCGGTTCAGGTAGCGAATCAGCTCCCGATTAACCTTCTGAATTCTTGAGAAGGTAATGACTCTACGTTCCGCTCTACGACACACTGTGCGAGCTTGGTGAAGAAAAGCGGAGGCTGGCGTCCCACCAGGAATTACAAAGTTGGACAGAGGAGGCAGCTCATCAGTGAGCTCATCAGCGATGTTTTCGAGCTGAGTGACATCGTCTTCTGAAACTCTCTTCAAGGTCCTGATGTCACTAGCTGGATCTACATTCTCAGGATTAGTGGCGAGTTCAGCGGCTACATAGAAGAGAGTCTGTTGAATATGATGAGTGTACTTCGCTATCGGGTCAGATGCAATGTCCAAATGACTCTTCGCAATCCCAAGAACTGTGATAAGTTCATCAACAGTCCCATAGGCTTCTACCCGTGGATTGTCCTTCCCTACCCTTTCACCTGATAACAAGCCCGTTTCGCCCTTGTCACCTTTTCCTGTGTAGATATGTTTGGACATTGGCCATGACTCCTTCAGACAGGTGCAGGGGTAGTCGAGTGAGCAGTTAATGTTGTTGGTGAGGGTTCCATTATGTTTTTTATTTCGTTTTCAAGATATATTCAAAGGAGAAAGACAAACGATGAGTCAGAAGGTAATTGACCGTGCGCTTTCGCGTTTCGGGGATGAACACAACTGTGCTCAATCTGTCTTGACTACATTCCTGGAACATAAGGGATTAGAATTCGAAGAGGCTGTCCATTTTGCGGCGGGCCTTGGAGGAGGTATTGGTCTTCAAGGCAAAACTTGCGGCGCAGCTACAGGAGCCATCCTAGCTATTGGATTACTTATGGGACAGACAATATCAAATCTAGGTAAAAGCAAGAATGAAACCTATGGAGTCGCCATGAGGTTTCTAAAGAGATTTAGAAAAGAGTTCTCTTCACAGATGTGCAATGACTTGGTGGGGCTTGATATGGCAGATCCACAGCAGCTTCAAGCTGCTCTTGATAAAGGCCACTTTAAGCAGACTTGTCCTAAATTTGTGGAAGGTGCAATGAAGATACTCCTTGAAATGTTCCCTTAGTTGAGACCACTAATGGTCATGTTCATGGCTCTCGGTATGGACATACTGAGCTGCTTCTACATCCATCTTCAATAGCTCTTCCAGTTCTTCATCAATGTGAACGCGGTTTCGCATCTTCTTAATTTGGAGGGCGATCACATAAGAAAACGCGGCTAAGATTCCGGCCACGGCGCTTGGTGATGTCCTGAAAGACAACGAGATAGCAATTCCAATAGATTGGGATGCCAGAGCGATAAAGAAGACGGATATGAGAACGCCCCGTACGGAGCTGAGTAGCTCATTTGATGCAGCGGCAGGTGCTACAAGAATCGCATAGACAAGGATAGCTCCCACAGCTTTTGTAGCCAATGCAATGGCGAGCGCCGAGGTTATTAACATTAGATAATGGTAGGCTCTAGCATTCAACCCCTGTGCAGTAGACCCTTCCATGTCGACACTAACATAGATGAATTCCTTGTTGAAGAGTATTGTGAGAATGAGCAGGAGGAACGCAGTCCCCGACAACATCACGATGTCTAGATTGTCCAGTAAAAGGAGGTCGCCAACCAAATAGCCCCAGATACTTGGAACTTGAACTGGAGGAATATAGTACATTAGGAATACCGCTAGGCTCATTGACAATGCAAAAGAAACACCTACTGCTACCTCCATTTTTTCACCGATGCCAGTTTCACCGGCATATCCAGTGACCAGAGCCACAAAAACAGCAAAGACCAATGCGCCAAGTATTGGATCGAACCATGGCGCAATACCGGAAGCTTGCAGAAAGAGACCCAGAGCAGCGCCTCCTAAAGCCGCATGTGCAACCCCAGCGGTCATGAATGAGAGACCCCTGAAGACCAAGAAACTTCCACTGGTTGATGCAACTACTGCAATCATAAGAGCTCCGATGATAGCCCTCTGAATGAAAGGACTCTCAAGTATCAGGAGAATTGCATCAATCATGCCTATCTACCCCTGTGTCTCGAGTCAAGCAATAGCGATGGCCAGAATGCTCCACAATCTTTGCAGTGGGACCGTAGAGTTTCTGAACAAGTTGCAAATCCATTACGTCACAGGGGGTACCAACGCCAACGACAGTGTTCTTCAACATTAGTACGTCGCGCACCAGCGTGTGTATGGGGTTCAAATCATGAGTCACCATCACCACGCTGACATCATTATCTCTATGATATTGACCTAGAGCCTCTACAATAAGCTCTTGACTATCCACATCTGTGCCAGCCAGCGGCTCATCCAACATTAGAACTTGCCCTTCGCCTGCCAATGCGCGTGCAACCAATACTCGTTGTCTTTGCCCTCCTGAGAGTTCAGGGAAAGGACGCTCCCAATAGTCATCCATCGCCACTTGAGTCAATGCTTCTCGCGCAATCCTCTCATCATTTTTCGATGCCAACCTCGGCAGTGGTTTCTTCACCAAACGTCCCATGAGTACCACATCCTTTACCTTCATAGGGACGTTTAGTCCAATTCGATCGCGCTGTGGTACATAACGGACCATCTTTCTGATCTTGGATTGCTCCTTCTCAGAGTCATATCCCATTAGATGCACATAACCTTTCATCGGTTTCATGAGACCTAATATGGTCTTCAGCAGTGTGCTCTTGCCTGATCCATTTGGCCCAATTATTGCCATGAATGTGGGAGATTCTACTTTGAAGCTAACATGATGTAGCGCAATCTCACCGTCAGGATATCTCACTGCAAGATCCTCGGCCTCGATTAGGGTTGCAGACATAATCAATCACGTTCCTGCACGACTGACCTGAACTCGAACAACTTGTTTTAGAGCCCTCACCTTCTGGACAAACTTGCGGGCCTGGTTGGCCTCGCCATTTACAACCATGATTTCCACACATGCCCCATCCATAGAATGAGCGTGTATCATAGCTGAGATAAGGCTGTTATGGGAATGCTGAATCTTGGATAATTGGCCACCTTTCCCGCCAGGTGCAATCATCGTGGTTACAACTAGAGTGACATCTCCAGAGTATTCTTCCAAGCTTCGATGCTCTTCCAGCAATGACTGAAGAGCATGTCTGACGACTTCTGATCTATTTGAGAATCCTCCTTCTTTCTGAAGGCGCTCCAATTTGGCTAGATCCTCGTCAGGCATTGAAATTGCGACTATCGGTATTGTCCTCACCTCAGAGTTGATTATTAGTTATTTAACAATACTTAATAATCTACGGATATGTTCCATAACAGGAGAAAGATAGCCTGCAATGCTGGGTAAGGTCCGCTAGGTGATTGGATGAAGAGAAAAGAAATCTCGTTGGCATTTCTCGGCTTTCTCATTGTTTCTACAGTTGCTGGCATGGCTTCGCAAGCGACGGCTCAGTCGCAACCTGTACTGAGAGTTGCTGTTTCAATCGCCCCTCTAGCTGGTCTCGTCAATGAAGTTGGAGGGTCTTATATCGACACTTATGTCATGCTTCCAGAAGGCATAGAGCCCCATGCAGCATCGCTCTCACCTGAAGCCCTTGCAGCTGCGGAAGAAGCAGACCTTTTAGTCCTGACTGGACACTTCTCATGGGAGGAGGATCTTCTGGCGGTTATTAACACCCCATTTCTTACCTTGCATGACGACCTAGCTTTGGAAAGCTACGAGGATTTCGGTGCTAGACTTTCTGATATGCCAGGAAATCATGGAGATAATGGTGCTGTCATTGCACAGCATGATCACGAAGGCAATCCACACGCCTGGTGGCTGCTACCAGGAAACGCAATTGCCGTTGCCAACGCGACTCGCTCTGCCTTCTCCAATCTCAACGCCAGCTTCTCTGCAATATGGCAAGACAATTTTGATGGCTTCACTGAAGACGTTCTTGCATTCATGGAGTTGGTGGACTCTACAGATGCTGATTACTCATTCACTCAGATGCATGCTATTGTTGTGACCCCAGCTGAGGCATACATTGCGGAGGCTTTCGGTATTGAGGTAGATGCAGTCCTTCAAGTAGACGAGGTCCTTATCTCAGGAACTGAGCTGATTGAGGTCCAACAAGCCATTCGCGCGGGGGATGTCAGCCTCATTCTAGGGTCGGATGTTGCGAAACTGCAAGCAGGCGGAGAGTATGCACAGCAACTGGCTGATGATTATAATCTACCTTTGGTGTGGTGTAGAGCAATTTTCTTTGAAGAACTCGAAGACTATATTGCGCTGATGACCTATAACCTGGGGTCTTTGACGTCAGGTCTGGAAGCGGAGGGAGTAGGAGCTGCGGCTACAACTCTGAATCTTGCTCTTCTTATGCTTGCAGGTGTTCTTGGCCTTGTTGCACTCATTGAGGCTTTGATTCTCGTTCAGAGAGGAAGAGCAGATTGAATGAACGGCGGAATCAGTCCAATGCCTTTTGAGCTGATTCCACCCATCTCTCAGCCATCTCGATAGTGAATTCATATCCTGCAGGGATTCGCACCTCACCCTCAGCCAAAGCCTTCTTGATTTTTTCAAGCAGGTCCGCTGGATTCGCCCTCGAAAGGGCTTTGACTGTCTTTATGCCAGTCGCGAAGACTATTGCCTCTGCATCTTCTTCAGATATGCCTTCAAGCCATGCAAATCTGCTCATGGCGATCCATCTTCTGGCAACTGACACGCTGACATCTGTCACTTCAGCTACTCTGACGGGATCAGCATTGATGAGGTCATCAACAGAATCGATTCCCTTTGCTCGAAGCAACTTTCCGTATTTTTCCCCTATACCCTCAATGGTTTCAATGGGCAATTCATTGAGGCTGACTTCAGGTTCTACAACTTCAGGAGTGTATCTCTCAGCGTGTTTCTGATTCAGCATTGGTTTGGGCTTGGGCTTCGGTTTGGACTCTGGTTCATCGGGCTTTGGCTCGGATATCTCTTCGACCGTCTTCTTTCGCGGCTTTCTGCTGTCTGCTGCAGTTGCAGGGGGACCATAGAGAAGATAGCTCATAAAGGCGATTATAATTAGCGACCCTCCCAGTATGTACATGCTGATTGTTACATCATACCACCGCACTATAATGGCAATGGCCACAAGTATTATCGATAGTGCGACTAATCCGTAGAACCGCCTGTCTTCAAGGAATTTGGTCATCTCTCAGCCTCCGGTGACTTCTGTATTC
>JBHLLF010000082.1:0-9102 GCA_048885865.1 Candidatus Hermodarchaeota archaeon | reverse complement strand
ATTTCATGGATACCTTTACCGAATCCAATTAGACAACCTTTGATGGAGTTAGGTCTCTCCAGTCTAGCTGCAACAATAATTCTCGCTTTCTCAATGAAGAACTTCATTACTTCGGAAAGATATGTAGGTCTTCAATCTGTTGCTGTCTTCAATCTCTGCTTCGTGATATTCTCATCTCTCTGGGAAATCATGTCCGTCGATGTCCTATATTCTGCATACATGGCAGGAATCCCGCTTCTTGCATTCACTGGAGTTCTTTCTAAGGGAGATACATTCAAGCGAGAGAGCTGGATGACGTCCTGCCTTGTAGCAACTGCGATGGTTTCATTCAGCTGGTTTACGTACTACCGTTCAATGGAATCTCTGTGGCTATGTGTTTCAACAGCTATCTTTCTATTGAGTGCTCTAAGGCTAACCGATCCCAAGGGACTTGAGGACCGCGCAGGAGTCACTAACATTGCGATTGCTACTTTGATTATCATGCTAGAGGTAATTTGGATCTGGCATTCCATGCTGGTTTTCCTCTCTGACATGAATGTCATTCTCGCAGGACTGGGCTTACTTCTAACTCCCGTGATTTTGATGCCGTTCAGAGGTGCGATATCATGGGATATGTTTCGAATTCTATGGAGTGCCGTCAGTGCTATAATAGCAATATCATTAGGGTCCCTCATAACCGGTTGGGATTTGTATAGCCTATCCCTGCCTACAGAGCCATACCTTGCCGCAGGCATTGTTCTATCATTATTCTCCGTTCTATCTACACCCGCCTACCTCTTGATTGAGGGCAAATTGGGAATCAATGAAAACCATCTTAGCGCTCGATTTAGCTGGAGTCCCAGTCTTGCTGGATGGGCTGCGCTTGGTGCACAAATAGGTTCGAATCTCCTTGGAGAAATGCGTTTCATGCTTTCAGTGGGAGGACTTGGATTTGCACTAGCTCTGCTTATCCTCTATCTTATCACACCTGCAAGGCCAAGGACGCTCTTCATAGCTGATATCATCGTTTTAGCCTCAGCCGTCGCTGGAGGAGTATGGGTTTGGGCTGAGCCGATACTCGGGCCTGCAGAGTTGATTGCACTCTTTCTCTTCGTGTGGTATATGCTGAGTTTGCCATTGACCCTTGCAGCGACAATCACTTTCCTTGGATGGCTAGCGACTAAGGGCAAGCAACTAGCTGCTGCATTCTCTCGATTTCTATCTTGGGCAAAGGAAATCTTTAGGAATAATAAGGCTAAGTTTGCGACTACTCTACCTGTATTGATAGGGGGTCTTGTATTCTTGTGGATTTATGATCCCTTGGATACATCACTCATTCTTGGACTGCCGCACAGGAATTTAGCTTTCTCGATCAGCGTAGGTCTGGTGCTAGTAGGCCTGTTATATTGGTTTGAAGCAGCTGCACTAGAGCCGCAAATCGGTGATGAGCTTCAGTCGCCATCTGCAATCCTCACTGGATCTGGCGTTTACAACCTCATACTTCTCATGTCCCTGACAGCAGAATCCTATGAAATTCTTGAGCTAATATTCAGCACATCTTTAGCTGCATCTCTTGGTTTGATAGCGACTCTTGCACAAGTCAGTTCGTTTTCCCAGAAGGTATGGATGAGAAGGAATGTAGGATGTCTGGGGCTCTCGCTATTTGTGGCAGCATTGACAGGATTCACCTCCATCACTGGCCTGCTACCGATGCATGCTCTAGTATATGCGACTCTTATTCTCCTTGTAGTCGAAACACCCGTATTTTGGACGCAAGTGAAGGCCTTCTTCGCTATCCTTAGTCGCTACGGTGCAGTCATTATCAGAGCTATTAAGAATCTTGGAAGCTTCTTGCTTAGAATCTTCAGAAGCTTCGGATATGTCATGTGGACTCTCTTTGCTTTGCTTTTTGTAGTTGTCATAGGAATACTGAGCAGGCCTCTCTTCAGCGAGCTTCTGAATATGCCACCAACTGGACTATTCTATGAGGTTCCAGGTTTCTCTATACCAACTGCAATCATTGGGCTATTGATGCTTTTCATTGCAATCGTACGGCGCAGTGTCAGAACACGATTTGGAATTCTTAGTGGACTTTATGCCGCATTCGGTGGAGGAATCACTGCAATTGTGTTTCTCTTTGATCATGGGTATCAAGTTCTATCCTTCTTCTCCGCGATAATTGCAATATGCGGAACTGGTCTCATCCTCAAGGGAGAGCTTCAGCTTGACCCAAGGCGCATAACCTTACTCTGGCTACCAATCCCGCCAAGCGTATCGGCATCACTTTTCTACTACATGCTACCAAGTTCCAGCACACTGGATTCACTCTTACTTGCCTTATTACTATCATTCACTCCAACATTCATGCTGTACCTACTCTCAACCACAGTGAATTGGATTCCGAAGGCTCAGAGAGAATTACTCTGGAGTCTATTAGCCGTCATGACCGGAATCATCGCATACCTCGGTTCTTACATTTTGATCCTACCCCCATTTGACAAAGTCGCTGGGATTTATCTGGGAGTTTTTGTGGCTTCCATAATCTTCTATCCAGTAACAGCGAGAAGTGCAAAACAGCTGTTCCTATCCCCTCTCTTCTTTGCTTTGACGGGATTTGCATACACGTTTGTCCTAGGTCCTGTATATAGAAGTCTGCTGCTAGCCATGGCCGCATTTCTCTTCTTTGTGAGTCGTTACATTAAGGAGAAGGAAGCAATAAACCCAAGGCTAGTCTATTTGCGTCTGATTGTGCTAATTGCTCTTGTGGCATCTATTGCGGCGTTTGGCATAACAACTGGGCTTGAGATACTATCAGTTGGTTGAGAAATCAGCTCTCACCTTGGACAGGAATTCATCAGCCTCTCCTGAATTCTTAAGGACGATTATTGTCTTGCTCTCAGAGTTCTGTGATAGAATCTTGTCAATTACTGGACGACTTCTCTTTGGATAGTTCCATATCCACTTAATGAAGTCAAGGTCTATCTTCTCATAGCAACCTGGAGCCAACTCTGGTCGGACCTGTCCTCTATGCAAAAGCCGTCTCTTGAACACGCGCCAGAAGGACACTCTTCTTGGCACATCAAGGAAAATCGCGGTATCAGCGCGCTTGATCCTCATTTCAAGTGTAGATGAATAGTTTCCATCCATAACCCAGCTATCCTGCGAAATCAATTCGCCCACAACCTCAGACCAATCTTCCCGGGGCGTTTCAACCCAGTTTGGTTTCCAATAATGTGAATCTAGGTGAATGCATGGAACACCTATCAGGTTAGCAAGATTCTCTGCGAAGGTGGACTTTCCGGACCCAGATGGCCCGAGCACTAGGACGCGTTTCATTGGCAATCAGATGATTTGCCTCTAGAGATAAGCCCACCGATATATGTGCACCTTTTAACCGGGGATATTGGAATTACTATTGAGGGTGATTATGGGAGTTTCTAGAGGTGAACTTGCTCGTTCAATCATGATGCGAGATTATGTGAAAGTGGAAAGACTAGTTGACATGAAGACTCAGGAGATCGGCTGGACGAAGACAGCGAAACATCTTGCACGGCTCAGAAATTGTGAAACTGTTCCTGGAAATTCGCACTTTCCTATTCGAAAGGGAACTTTTCGAAATTCCATGATTAGGGTGCTTGGATTAGAGTCCATTAGCGGAATAGACACTGACCTTCTTACTGGATTTCGTGAAGTCAACGCCAGCAATCTAAATGAACTTCGCAGAGAGATTATGGAGCCATCGCTTGACATTCTTCGAAATCAGATAAGACGAAGAAACACGTTCTTTCTTGACACCGATGCAATGTCAACCTCACCGTATGCAATCCTTGTCGCAGACCTACTTGAATCTAGATGTGCGGAGATTTCTGATCTTGCATCCAAGCCAAATCTGTGGGAAGTCTTCTCATCCTACTATGGGTTTGCTGTCATCACCGCTGGATCCGTAGAGAATGGCTTCGCTGGCGCGTCCAAGGAGGCCATAGAAGGTGTTGAGAAATTATCTCAGCAATTTGGTGATCAGGTCAAGATTCCAGCGAGACTAATCAAGCAATCCAAAGCCGCCTTCAGCAATTGCTCGCATAACACAAAGAAGTTGCTTTGGGGCCTTCTCCGAGTGGCCGCTTCGGGTTATGATAGGCGTTCAACCGCGGTTCGAGAGCTTGGAAATCTAGGGGACGAAAGAGCCCTTCCTCTATTGCACTCCAGACTGGAGTCAAATAACGGATGGGTGATGCCTTCCCTTATTGAAGCAGTAGGGAAGATTGGCGACCCTAGCTCACTAGAGCCATTGAAGAATATGCTTAATGGACGATACACCAAGAAGAGCGCAATTCTTGCTTTGGGAGGAATTAGACATCCCTCAGCGCTGAGCCACATCACGGCCGCTATGGATTCCGAGAGACACCTGGAAACTCCGGGGATAAAGGCGCTTGGTGAAAGCAGGCGTTCTGATGCAGTGCCAATTCTACTTAAAATTCTCAGGACAAAGAGGGGGAGAAAGAGAGTTCATGCCATGTATTCTCTTCTAAGTATTGGGAAGGAAGGAATTGAGGTCTTGAAGGCAAACAAGAACTTCATCTCTGGAGCTATTAGAAGCTCTGGTGTCCCAGGAAGAGCCATTGAGATTGCTCAAGCCCTCCCAAACTTCCAATGGGGAACTGCAGAGATTGAAGCGATTGCGAAGGTCATTACTAAACGCACTCACATGAAAGGTCTAGCTGAAGCATTGCGAGATCTACCAGAACTGCTCAGCGATGTTAAAATAGTCGGCGCTATAATCCGGGTCTACAGAGATGCGTATTCCCAGGAGACGACTCGAAGCCGTCAATCTTATCCCTATTACTCCTATAGATCGAGATGGAAATCGATGAGGGCTCTTAGAAAGGTGCGGGAATTGGAGCGAGCCAGTGTTATTGATACTTTGGCTCAATCAATTCTATTGGCAGAAGGCTCAATTCAATCAGCGAGGATGATCGCCAGCTGCGAACATCTTATGAAACACTCCATCCTACGTGATGCAGTGATGCAAGTCCTCAGCAAAGGAAAACCTCGTATTCTGACCGCATTTGAATCATGGTTTCGGTAATAGAACCTAGGTGAGTGACTAGCCATCACTCGTATTATCCGAGCAGTGGTTTCAATAGGCGGCCTAAATCGTTGGTGCTTCTCCCGCAATTGATTGAGGACCTATCTTGACTTACAATTGCGCTACGCTGGCGGAAATATTCATATACAAAACACGGGGCCCCCTGAATGGGTGTTCGAATGAAGACGGAATATCTCAAAGGATGAAACCCGCACAACACACGACTTCTTACGCATCAGGCCGTGTTGTTGAGCGGCAGGATGCATGTGACACTCGAACATCATATCAATCCCCTATGATTCTGGGGAGGTACTAAACGTTGAAACAAACTACAATAGAAATAGAAGACCTGTCTAAGACTTTCATTAGTGTTAGAAGAAGAGCAATCGTGGTTCCTGTAGAGAGGAAAAGAGTAGAGGCTCTAAAGTCAGTGTCACTGGATATTCCGCATGGGCAGGTCTATGGTCTCCTGGGACCGAATGGAGCCGGGAAGACGACGCTCATCAAATGTCTGGCGACTCTAGTGATACCTACCTCGGGCACTGCAAAGGTGATGGGTTTTGACATTCTCAAGGACCCTACTCACGTGAGAGCCTGCATGGGAGTATGTCAGGGCAATGAGCGATCTATCTATTGGAAGCTTACTGCGCGAGAGAACCTCATCTTTTTCAGCAAGCTCTATCGGATGCCGCACAATGAGGCAAAGGAGCGAGCAGACGAACTTCTCGGGCGAATGGGCTTGATGGAGAAGGCTGACGAGAAGACGGAAAATCTATCGCATGGCATGCGCATGAAGATAGTCTTCGCACGGTCTCTGCTCCACGACCCTCCGATTCTGCTGTTCGACGAGCCGACGCAAGGGCTCGATCCAACATTTGCATCGGACCTCAGAACCTACATCAGGCAAGAACTGCGTGACAAGACCATTTTGCTGACAACACACTACATGCATGAGGCAGACCTGCTATGTGACAAAATCGCTCTCATCAACGAGGGAGAAATCAAGAGCTTCGGAACGCCTCATGACTTGAAGGAAGAGGTGCGCGACTATGACAGCCTTCACATGAAGCTTGTTGGCACACCAAACCTAGAAACCATCAAGAACATGGACATGGTGATGTCAGCCTCGATGACAGAGAGGAACGGGCATTCGGACCTTGTTGTCACTGCACAGGATGGATACGAGCTAGCCCACAGGCTGCTTAACCTGATACATGACACAGCTGGAGTCAAAGTCGAACATTTCGAGGTCAAGGAGCCAACTCTTGATGACGTGTTCTTGAAACTGACTGGAAGGAGGATTGAGGATTGACAGAGACCTCACTTGACTCAAAAGAGGAGAAGGCATTCCTCAATGACTCTGAGTATCTAGTCAAATTCAAGCCACTCTTGTTTGACTGGAAAGCTGCGATAATCATTGCGAAGAAGAACCTCAGACTGGCAATCAGATATCCCGCGAACCTTCTGATTTGGGGAATATTGCCCGTCTTGTGGTTTGCACCATTCATCCTAATGGCGACTGCGATTGCCGGTCCAGAGGCGAGCACACATTTCACTGAGCTGTCTGGGTTTGACGACTATATCACATTCTGTGTCATCGGATGGTTTGTGATCATGTTTCTGGACAACAGTATATGGGGAATTGGCAACAACTTCAGATGGGAGCAGTTCAGCGGAACTCTTGAACCATTGTTTATGGCGCCAGTGCCAAGAGTGAGCCTACTATTGGGAGCGGCCTTCTCAGACAGTCTTCAGGCTGTTTTCCAGACGGTTGTCCTGGTCGCAATTTCCAGCCTCATATTCGGGCCACTCTATACATTGACACAGATACTGCCAATAGTCGTGATTCTGCTCGTGATGATCATTGCATTGTATGGATTCGCTTTCATGGTTGCAGGGTTAATCATTGTGTTCAAGGATCCGAGCGTTTTGACACAGCTTGTTTCGGAAGTCACTTGGATGATTTCGCCTGTCCAATATCCCTTAGCTGCCCTCCCAGGACCTGTGAGATTCGCAGCATATATGATTCCAACAACCATCGCGATAGTGACCATCAGAGAACTAGCGATAACCGGAGTCATGAACCTGCTGGGATTTTTGTCAACATTAGCAGGTCTGGGACTCATCGGACTCTTGTTCTGGATTCTAGGAATGGGGTCATTTAGGTACGCAGAGAAATGGTCGCGACAACGAGGCCATATGGGAGGGTTCTGAGATGACTGAATCGATAGAAGTCAAGAAATCAAGCATCTTTGAAAAGATGTGGAAGAGGGAAGGCTTGCGAGCGGAGCTCAGGGCAGCCAACGCGCTGGCTATCAAGCAATGGAAGGTTGAATTCAGCTATCCTCTTAGTGTGCTTTGGTTCATCGTAATGCCGCTTCTTTGGTTTATCCCTCTTCTGCTTACAGGAGTTGCTGTAAGTGGAGGGGCAGAGTCGACATACCTCGAAGGGATGGTGGGCACAGGTGACTGGTTGAGCTATGTCGCAATAGGCAGCGCATATGCTGGACTAGCTATCAGTTTGATGTGGGGCACTGGATTCGCTCTCCGTCGAGAACAGAATGTGGGCACTCTTGAAACCCTGATGTCAACGCCGATGAGCAAAGGAACTCTTGTTTGGGGGTCTTCACTCCATAATCTTCAACATGGAGGTCTCGGAGTTATTCTCCAACTGATAGGCGCTGTCGCTATATTTGGAGTGCAGCTCGACATCTGGGGAGTATTACCGGCTCTAGGAGTTGTGGCTCTATCTATCATTGCGATGCAGGGACTCGTCTTCGCAGTTGTCTGCATCATACTGCTGGCAAAACAGGCATGGATGGTGGTCGAGCTACTGTCAAGTGTATTGTTCCTCGTAGCTCCGATGTCCTACCCGATTGCAGTGTTGCCACCAGTCCTCCAGTACATATCAGTGGTATCTCCATTGACATGGTCTGTAGAGGGCTTTCGTGGATTCTTGATGGGCAGCCTCGGTGGCTCCCTCGTGGTGAATGCGATTATTGCACTCATAGTTTTGGATGTGGTGTTCCTTGTACTGGGCGTCCTTATGTTCAGATATACTGAGGAATATGTCAGAAGAAAAGGTGCACTCTCGCAGTTCTAGAGAGAATTCCAAAAAAAGAGATAGAATGGCAAGGAGGCTGACCCCCCTTGCCATGTCATTTCCTAGACTGGTATTTAATCAGTCCTATCCAATGCTAGTCCTTGAACTTCTTGACATAGATGACATAGACAACGACTATGACACCAACACCCAATCCAACTGGCAGGGCAATAGCGCCTAGGATAGCTAGAATGTCGGGTCCAACTGGCGAAATCTCAGGAAGTTCCAGCATGTGTGTCACCATAGGAGTGATCTGTATCCACAGGAATCCGTCTGTCGCCAAATTCCTCACAGTGTAGATCCGAAGATGGGAAACATCGGATATTGCTCCGAACTGGAATGAGATGGCTGGCAGACTTCCAGTCTGAGTAATACCCAAGTCACTCCAGGCAGTGTCATGAGAACGTCCATCCACTTCGCTGAAGAGAATCGCTTCGAATGTGGTGATGTCCCCGGTTTGAATTGACACATTATACCACGTTCCTTTGGTGGTGTTTAGATCCACACCGTAGTACTCCACTGTGTCACCTGTTAGTGGCAATGTGAAGTTATATGAATCCACCGTGGAAGCTACGTCCAAAGATCTGGTGTCATCATAGAATGTGCTTAGTCTATTCACCCATTCAATTGTGAGATTTACAGGGTAGTCTTGGTAATGGTTTGTCGCTCCTAGGGTATTGTTTGTCACATCGTACGCACAGATCCCCACAAAAGCTAGTCCTTCATGCCAGATTCTAGATCCCAGCATATAGGTCACATTGTTCGGATCTGAAGGATTTGTCATCAGAGATGACCCATCCCACCAGTTTGCCAAGTCGACGGTCATACTAGCCTGAGTAGAATCAGACAAGTCTCTTACTATTATTTCAAGTGATACGGTGACATTGTCATGGTTGTCTAGGTATAGCGATAGATTGTACAACTGAAAGACACT
>JBHLLF010000081.1:0-9174 GCA_048885865.1 Candidatus Hermodarchaeota archaeon | reverse complement strand
GCTAAGATAAGAGAAGGCGTTCCATGGCATTTGAGTAGGTGCACATCATGGCCAAAGAGTTTGCTTGGGACTGGATATCCAAGAATGAGTCGCAAATGATCGAAGTAAGTGACAAGGTCTGGGAACTGGCAGAGCTTGGACTGTTGGAGTTCAAGTCATCTGAGATTCTTGCCAAGACCCTAGAGGAGTATGGCTTTGAAGTTGAGCGCGGAATTGCTGACATGCCAACTGCTTTCGTAGCCACTTATGGTTCAGGCTCACCCGTGATAGCAATCAACGGAGAGTATGACGCCCTTCCAGGGCTATCACAGAAAGCTATAGCGGAACCAGAGCCTCTTGAGGAGGGAGCGCCCGGTCATGGCTGTGGTCACAACATACATGGCGCATCGGGCATGGCTGGAGCAATTGCAGCTAGGATGGCTATGGAGAAGAATAACATCAAGGGTACAATCAAGTTCTTTGGATGTCCAGCAGAAGAAACCTACAGTGGAAAGGTGTTTTTGGTTCGAGATGGCTTTTATGACAATGTTGACGCAGCTCTCAGTCACCATGCAGGGAGCACCAACACTGCGGGGATAGGAAGCTCCTTGGCTGTGAAGTCAGTTAAGTTCCACTTCCACGGCCTGACATCACATGCTGCGTTCTCGCCTGAACATGGACGAAGCGCGCTAGACGCACTCGAATTGATGAATGTCGGAGTGAACTTTATGCGAGAGCATGTGATGGAAGAGGCAAGAATCCATTATGTAATAGAGAAGGGCGGTCAACAGCCGAATGTTGTTCCGGACTATGCAAGAAGCTGGTACTACATCAGAGCACCCGAGATGAGTCAAGTTGATGATATGATTACTTGGATTCTGGACATCGCAAAAGGCGCATCTTTGATGGCTCGCACCTCTTTTGAATATGAGATACTTGAAGGATGCACAAATGTCATTCCGAGTAAGAGTTTGAGTGATATTGTCCTGGCAAACATGAGGGAGATTGGAGCACCAGAGTACTCAAAGACTGAGATGGATTTTCTGAAGAAGATGAATGAATCAATTACTAAGGAGGCCAAGATTGAGCTTCTACGCATGATGAAGCGCCCTGATTGGGAGGACTTTGTGGATGTGCTGATAGATAGGACAATCCCAGATCCTTGGGACAAGGGGATAGTCTGGCCCGGATCCACAGATGTGGGAGATGTGAGCTGGGTCACACCAACAATTGAATTCGGCACTGCAACAGGACTTCTTGGAGACCCAGGGCACTCTTGGCAGACAGTTGCAGTCTGCGGAATGAGTATAGGACACAAGTCAATGCTGTTCGCTGCGAAGACGATTGCTGGTGCAGTTATCGATCTTCTGAATAAACCAGAGCAACTGAAGGCAGTAAAGGACGAATTCAGTAAACGATTGATGGGTCGCAAGTACAAATGTCCCATTCCAGATGGTGTGAAGCCTCCTCATGATGTTGCCAGAGAGGCCGCGAAAATAACCCACAAGTAGAGATCTAAGGGAATTAGAATTTTGGAGTGATCCAGCTTGAAGATGATTGATGTCGATAGTGAGGCCAGGAAAAAGAGCAAGGCGCACTACTCTTCAGCGGTGGTACATGATGGTATTGTCTATGTTTCAGGTCAATTGCCAATGGATCCAGAGAAGGGGCAGCCAGTCAACGGAGGGATTGAGGAACATACGAGAGCTGCATTACAGAACCTCTCCAAAGTGTTGGAGGCTGCTGGTAGCTCTAAAGAAAATGTACTCAGGACCACAGCATACATTTCCGATGTATCGCTATGGAGTAGAGTGAATGATGTATACGCTGAGTTCTTCGGAAATCATAGACCCGCTCGGACTGTGGTCCCAACAACTGAGCTACATTATGGATGCCTGATTGAGATAGACGCTATCGCGTTTGTTGACAAGAAATGAACCTCAAAAGAAATCAATGTCTTCAAAAGATGGGGCAATTGACTGGGCGGAGAAGATGCTCTAGTCTTCGTTGAAAAATAGGGTATACCCTGTGCAATTGCAAACACTTGTTTGACTGATGCACAGGGTTCAGGAGTAAAACACTAGTTTTGGTAGGAATGGAACCGCGGTTATCCCTTCACCTTCGTGTCAATATATGTGCCCAGACGTCGATTGGAATTAATCCGCGGTGTCAACGCGATATAGTCACGAAGTGGGAAATTAGGAGAGGTATGCCTAGTATCCAATATATCTGCGAAGGCAGCGGTGTACCATCTAAGTTCATTCTTGTTCATTTCACGTCTTGCTTTGCGTCTTCGTTTTCGTGCTTCTCGAGCTGACATTTTCCATTTTCCTCCTCGAGGCTAGCACACACATGACAGCTTATCGCCCCTGGCGTGTAGCTGACAATGGAGTCCTCTTCCCCGAGAGGACCGCAATCAGAAGAAGTCGACAACACGAGGAAGAGATCTCAACACTAGTTCCCACTAATAAGCGGGAACCAATAATGTGTGATATTTCCTCGTGGCATTTCTGTCAACGCAGCAAAGGCAAATTCCGTTTTAAACCTTGATGTCTCTGTAACGTTTATGGATGCCTTACTGGGTGATCTCCTTGATCTTCACCAAGGTTTCGGAGATAGGCATCTCCCAGCTCTGAGTATCAAGGTTGAATGCTGTAAGTAGATGGGTGTAGCCTTTGCTTTTACCTTTGATGAACATCTGGATGAAGAAGTCGTCGGTATATTTTCTGAAGAAGTTAATTCTCTGGAGGAACTGATTCAATTCACTCGATGGCATCATCACCCATATGTTGTAGGTTGACTTGTTCTCCATTGCGATGTTGATTTCGAAAGGCAGCCTTGTGAAGCCACATAGAATCTTCTTCGCGTGGTCGCGGGATTTGAAGAATACTGAAACTGAAACAGATTCCTTGAAAGGCGTGAAAGACGGTTTAAAGCCTCTGATGATTCCTTCATCCTCCAGCCTCTTGACACGCTTATGTACCTGAGTCAGAGACATTGCTGGCTCCAATGCATCACCAACCTCTTTCAGAGTACTATCCGGATTCTCTACCATATGCTTGATGATCTGGATATCCGTATAGTCGAATTTCACCGCCTTTGGGAATTCCTCGAGACCCAAATCGATCTCACAGCCATTATTCATGATCTTTTCAATCTTCTCAGACCATTCATCCCATGACCAGTCACTCTCGGGTAATAGAGGCTCGAGCACTGCCATCTTTCGAGTATAGTCTACCATATCCATTATGAAATAGTCCTTGATAAGATCCCTATCCATCATCTCTTCAGCTAGCTGCTGCACCATCCTCGGTGTTACTAGTGGATACATTGCATAGATCATGAAGCCATCATATTTGCCATAGGTGGGCCCATAATAGTAGAAGAACTCGGTATCGTCCAAGAGATCAATCAATTGCTGCTCCATTGACGGATTACTCTGGAGAAGCAGCAGGTTCTCACCTAGACCAAGTTTCCTCTCATACGTCTGGAGCTTGGGAGGACATAACAATCCTTTCTCCTTGAGCTTCCTCAGTCTATATCTAACAGTTCTGTCCGGTATGTCAAGCTCTTCACTCAACTCGCGGGTTGAAACTTTCTTCCTATGCTCGGCTAGAGATTTCAGAATTCGTACATCGGTTTCGTCCAAGTTCGCGTGGATTTTCATTAGGTCTTCAACTCAAGTATTCGCTCCCAGACGGTAAAGAATTGTCGGCAAACCTACTTAAAAAGTATGCTACCGGTAATTTACCATACATCCTAGTATCGGCAATCGTTGATAAATCTTGCTTTGGGCAATAAATTTATATATAAATTGCCATATTTTCGGAGTGATGATTACAAATGGCAGCGAAAATCCAACTCAAATGCCAAGAATCACCTAAAACGGCAATTGATGGAGAACTTCTTGTCAATGCGAGAACATTGGCCAGAATTTCGTTTCAGCCCATGAGGAACACTTCCTCCTCAGAAACAGGTGCCAAGGTATTAGCCGGATCATGGATATTCGCTGCCATTGTAACTCACTGGATATAGAGTGTGATAATAATGCTAGAAGTAAAGACAATTCAATCCCTCAAGAAAGCGATTGCCAAGATTAGTCCGATGAAGACCAGGATGGATGAAATTACCACAGAGCATCCAGATGTCAAAATCCTTCGGCGTCACAGAGCGGCTGAAGCAGCGGTTAAGAACTTGGAGCAGCTCAAAGATAGAGGGCTTATCGATAATAGAGCTTTAATCGTTCGCTGATATAGCTCAGATTCGAAGGCGGTGTTGACTAGGATAGTGTATACAATCCTGATTCAACTCCTCCTTTCAATTTCATTTTATTCAGGACCCGATAAGGTCTAAGTGTGTTTAGATACACTTGTTTTGCCGGTATTGCATCCCCTATATATGAAAAATCAATGGCTCTTGTCACCGAGTAAGATCCGAGTCGAGCTCGGCCGAGCGGATGACATGTCTTCGGGCTGTCGTTCGCTCACCCTCTTCTTAGTTAGACTTGCGAGTTCATAACTTCTCGTCCAGATTCACAACTCCCCATTCATAGAGCTTGTACCTCATTTCAAAGAGGTCTTCACTCGTGTCGAGATAGAACATCCCCTTCGGACAATTGATTAGGATATTATGATGCACCTGGATGCTAGTGCCACAGTTTGGGCACTCGATATGACTGCCATTCTCGTAGAGGTCCTTCACCATCTTTGGGTTTAGCCAAGTGCATAACGACATGAACACAGGAGCATTCCATTGGTGATCGCATTGTGGACACTCTGCGAGCACAGTGCTGAATGATGTCATGTATTTCTGCTCTCACTTTCTTTTCGATTTCTTGCTGCTTCCCATCACTGTCTTGTAGGCAAGGTGTTTTGCTGCCTCACGTTTCGCATTGATCTCATGTGCCTGAGTTAGAATCTCTTCGAAGAGCTCCTCCTTTTCCAGAAATATCTGATCGAGGAAAGCAGCGATAGCCTCCGACTTGCTCTTAAAGATCTCAAGCTCCACAAGAGCATCAAGTATTGCGACCGCCTTCACATTTAGACGACACATAACAGAAACTTCACGCCTCTTGAGTCCAAATCCTTCATCATCAAATCGGTCCAGGAGTTCTTCTTTCACATCCGCCATGTTCAACCGTGGTTCTTCATCATGCAAATCCAAGAGGCCCACATCCACAAACCAATAATCATCCATAGAGTTTAATGTACTAGAGTTTATAAGTATAATTATTTAATACTAAACGTAATACTATTACAGTATTTCAATGGAAATGTGGAAAATGTCAGCTACTGAAGCAACAAAGCAAATCCGTGATTTTGCGGGAGAACTCCTAGAAGGGAGCGCATTCAGCCTTGAGAAGCCTATATCCCATCAAGGCATGTCGGTGGTCCCAATTGTCATAGCTGAAACGACAGTGAGTCAAGACTACATCAATGCTGCAGCAGCTCTAGAGAGAGGCACACTTGTTATCACAGAAGCGGGTGATGCTGTGAATTCATTACTCGCAGAAAACACTGGAGATATACCGGTGCTTATTGAAGAAGCTGAAGTTCTTGTTACTGGTGACAGTCAGGACAGAATAGTTGTTGCCAGTGTCATTATTCAGCCGGGTGAAGAGATTCGGATCCCAGTGAAGTGTGTGCATGCTCCTCATGGACTGAATAGAGGATCTACCTACAGATCTATCGGCGGCGGTTCCGTGCCTCTGAAATCGGGGATGAGAAGGATGAAGTATCAGTCAGTGATGACTGATGTTGAGCACTATATGCCTGAAACAGCAGTTGATCAGAGCGAGATCTGGGCAGAGGTAGAGCGCCAAGGAAAAAGGCTTGGGATCAAGGAAACAACCAAGTATGCGGATGCCATGGACAAGATTCAGGAGAAGACCAGGGAGATAGCCGAAGAGATTCGAAACCGTCTACCAGACAATACCTGCGGCTTTATCGTCATCAATACTGATGGGCAACCAGTCGCCTTGGAATTCTATAGAAATTCAAAAGCCTTCAGACATCGTGCCGGAGTTCTAGAATCCCTGGTCGCTGAATATTGTGACAAGGAGAAGAAACCAGTTTCTGAGAAGACCGCACGAGAAGAGGCATTGCAGCTATTGGGACATCTCAAGAGAGCTAGGAAGAGGCAAGCAATTTCAGCCAAGGACTCAAACAACATTGTTGTTGGACTTGGGGACCTCAAGGGCGAAGCTGTTGCAGGAGAAACTCGAGAAGGCCTTGCGAAGCTTTTCTACTTCACTCTGGGCAAGTAAATAGCCACCACCAAAAGAGGAACCGCCCATCCACATCAGAATTCGGATGAGCGCTTCCTCTCTCTTTTTACTTCGGTATAGATTTAGCCAAGAATGCCTACTGTTAGAACATGCCAGTTCGAGCTGAGATATTCGAGAAGTATTATTCGGAGCTAGTCTTCACTAGTATTCTGTTACTGTTTTTCCTACAGCTGTTCTCTGACTTTGTTGAGTCAACATATATCCTCCTCCTCATGACACTGTCACTGAACCAGAATGTTATAGTTCTGCTCTTCTTCTTCTCACCACTCATCCTCTCCCTTTTCAAGCGGAACATCCCGAACAGACTGCTGGTGATTGTTGGAGGAATCCTAATTGCCTGTAGAGTGGTGGAGCCCTTCTTTGAAACCGCACCAAGAATGGTCATCTCGGGAATTGGTGTAGGTTGCTTCCTGATCCTGTTCCCTGCACTACTGCTGATGAGAAGTCCAGTCGAGAAGAACCAACGAGCGATCATACTGGGAAAAGGCCTGGCTATAGCAATCGTAGCATCTATTCTTCTCAGAACGTTGAACTACACAATCGACCTCTCAACCTATGGTCTGGGGCAGGCGATTGGTTGGGCCCTTGCAGGTGTAGAAATCGTGATGCTATTTGGGTTCTCAGCGGCACTGCACACGACAGGTGGAGAACAAAGGAAGGCCATGATGGAACCAACAAATGCTCAACGGCCAATACGAAAGAGAAGACTGACTGCAATTACCTTTGGATTGACAAGCATTCTTTTTTTCGTTGGGTTTGCATTTAGTAGTCCAGCGGTAATCTCAAGGTGGACAGAGAGTAGCTACATCTTGGTTGTGACTGGCGTCGCATTGATGACCTCTATATTTGCAGTACTCATGGTGTATAGACCACAGCTAGTTAGCAAACTTCAGCCTCGAATCATTGTACTCTGGAATCTACTCTTCGTGGTGCTGTTTGTGCTAATGGTTGCTGTCAATCAGATATTATTTCCTGATTTCCCGGGGCCATATCCTATTGAAGCTCCTCCAACGACTCTTCTGCATCATTCACTGCTTTACATGATGATAGCTGCATATCCCATTATCTTAGTCGATTTCGTTCTCTTGTCCTACGAATTGATTAGACTCGAAATTGTGCCGAGCTCACGAGCTGCGGGAATCAGCTTTACTCTGGGAGGTGGCGCGTTGCTGCTAGCAATGTTGTTCGCTCTAATCCTCACCTCAGTTTGGGGATTTGTGCCATTCATTGGTCCGATGCTCCGGGATCTTTTCTGGTTCATCTTTCTCATTGCTGGGCTTGTCCTTCTAGTCGCCATCTATTTTTCAAGAGAAAGCATTCCTGCTGTTGAAGCACCTAGCATGACCGTGAGCAGTGAAACGATTGCAGCCACAATTGTCGTACTTATGTTGGTGGGGACCATGGCTAGCGTAGTGATATTAGAAGCCAGACCAGTCGCACCATCAGACGACGCGACGTCCCTTAGAATCCTTACATATAACCTAGCACAAGGAATGAATGATGTCGATGTTAAGAACTACGATGGCCAGCTAGAGCTCATCAGGGAAATAGATGCAGATATAATTGGCCTGCAAGAAACGAGTAAGATTGCAGGCAATAGTGATGTCGTGAGATACTTGGCTGACCAACTGAATCTCTATTCCTATTTTGGACCTAAGGGAGTCACTGGAACCACAGGAGTTGCATTGCTCTCAAAGTATCCCATTGAGAATCCTCGTACATTATATCACTACAGTGAAGACATAGATCGAAAGCAGACAGCTACTATTGAGGCAGAGATCATTGTTGGATCGAGCACTTTCACAGTCTATGTCACACACACGTCTGGAAGGACTTCAGCTAAGGTTATACTACAGAGTGATGTTCTTGAAGCTGCTAGTGGAAAGACCAATGTGATTTTCATGGGCGACTTTAATTTCAGGCCTCACACCGAGCCATACAATATCACGACCACGGTCTTGAATGACTCGTGGTGGGTCAGATGGCCTACTGGAATCAGTAGTCAGGGTGAAGACAACACCAACGAAATTGACCTAATCTTCCTCTCTCCTGGAATAGCTGTGGCAGACTGCCAATATGAAACAGACCCACAGTCAGATCATCCTGCATATTGGGCAGATATTCAGTGGACATGACGTGACAACTTATACAGGCTAGAAAGAGAAGGAAGGAGCCGTTTGGCTCCAATCCTGAAGCTAGAAATCATCTACCTCAGAGGCGGGCTTCCTAACCCCCACACAGATCGAGCCATAATTAGCTAATTTCCACTGACCATGCTTGTTTCGCTTCACGGTAACAGGTCGCGGCGAGTCAGCACCCCCGCTATGAACGAAGATCTTCCTTGTCTTTTCGTCTACCTCGTCGTCTCTCGTGATGGTCATTGTCAGGTTATTCTTGTCGAATTTGTAGTCTTCCTGCCAGTCAGCTCCGACATAAGAACGAGCGATGTTCTTGTCCTCTTGGAACTGTCCTATATAGTAGGCTGAAGACTTTCCTAATTTGAGGCCAGAGGGTGAACTGGATGAATCCATGGAATCCCTCTTTGACACAACAATAGTCATCATTGCGTCAGCGAGTTTGGGATCTTTCTCAATGTTCAGCGCTGCGATTAAATAGTAGAATATGGAATCGTAAGGGTCACTTGCCTCCTTCTCCCATGCAGCCTTGAATCTATCAAAACTCGTAATCATTGCTTTCTTGACTTTCCTAGCCATCGTGGCTCACCGTTGGACTGGGTCTTGTTTCCAAAGAAAAGGCTTCGTGTGATGATTCTATTGGCAGAATGCCTCTCGAAACCATGAGACAACCAGCTCACAGGTCATTGCATAGTGATCAGGATTGGACAAGTTGTGGTCAGCACCTTCAACAACAGCAAACTCCTTGGGCCGCTTCGCTGCGTCAAAAAGCCG
>JBHLLF010000080.1:0-9656 GCA_048885865.1 Candidatus Hermodarchaeota archaeon | reverse complement strand
GAAGATGCTCTTCTCAATATCCATTCAGAACTCAATCAGCGTCATTCTGAGCTGGAAGCACAGAAAAGCAGCGGCAAGGCAGATGAGAGTCTTTTAATGACTAAGATTGATGTGGAAAAGTATCTTAGCTGGGCATTCGGGCAATTCACTCAGGAAAAGGTTAGCCAAGAATCAACTTGGTCATGGATGGAATGGGCGTTGAACGCAGGTTTTGTGGACTTATTTGGTCCCTACTTCAGAGCCCATTCTGATGAGATGAAAAATGGGGCAACCTACTTCGTCAACTTCATCCTCTAGATATTCTCAGATAGAAGTCCACCTAGTTTCTCAATTCCCTCAGCAATCTTAGTCCTTGTTGCATAAGAGAAGCCAAGACGCATAGTATTGACCTCAGGCCTACTTGGTTCTATATCATTTCCATTGTCGACTAGCTTGAAGCCAGTGATTGGATAGAATGCTTCTCCGGGCACATAGATGATATCGTTGGGAATCCCATATGCCTCCAAGAACTGACTGCTATCAAATGGTTTCTCGCTTTGCCACCATATGAAGAATCCACCCGTTGGGTCAGTCCTCTCACCTGCAGGGAATGAAGAATCAATAGCCTTGGCCATGGCTTCTGCGCGTTTCTTGTAGCGTGGAATGCTCTGCCGCATCGCTTCGTCGATATGCTTCGTGTAATAGATATCCAGAATTCGCTGGACCAGAGTTGAGGTGCAAAGATCAAGATACCCCTTGTCCTTCAGGACCTGCTCTCTCACATTAGGAGGTAGAACAGAATATCCGACCCTAAGCACTGCGGCCTCCTTGCTAGTTGTTCCCAAATATGCGACTCGCTCATTCTCCTTGTCAAGTGTCTTAATAGCAGGAGGAGCTTTATTGAATTGTATCTCAGCATAGGCCGAATCTTCGATAATGAGAATATTCTCATTCTCGCACAAATCAAAAAGGGCCCTGCGTCGCTTCATGGGCAAAGTGGTGCCCTTGGGATTATCACTATCAGGCACAACATACACCATATCGGGGAGCTTTCCGAACTTCTCTTGGGAGATTTGAATTCCTTTCTCTACATATTCTGGAATGATTCCATCAAGATCAGTGGGAACAGCCAGAACTCGTGCCCCAAGTTTCACTGCGGGGACTAGAAAGCCGAGATAAGAGGGTGAGGGCACGATGATGACATCGCCAGGATTGACAATCGTATCAAGTAAAGCGTAGAGTGCCTGTTGGGATCCATTCGTTATAGAAACGTTGCTCCACTCATCTATAGGGTCAATTGGCAGTTTCCTCTTGTCATGAAGTCGCTTCGCCAAGGTCTTCAAGAACCAGGGCTCGCCACCAGTGGGTCCATAGTTCAGGTCATCAAGAGCTTGCTTGGAGTCCTTTTGATAGGTTTCTCCCAGCTCCTCCATAATCTTCCCAAAGATTTCTGTGGGCATTATTCCCGGCTTGCCACCAGCAAAATAATACTCAACCTTGTACTTTAGTAGTGCACGAATCTGAGACTCCTCAATGAGAGTTGTCCAAGTTGCAAAATGGTACCCAGAATTATTCCTCGCCATCTGTCTTCCTTCCCGCGATGTGTTTTGCATTGTAGCTTCCAACGGATTCAGGATGTTTAGATGGTATGTACAAGAGTGTACATGTCCGACTCTATCAAGTAGTGACTCGCCTTTATCTGTTTCTAAGGATGAATTCTGTTGAGGGTTCCAATCAGCTCTCTGATGTACAAATGTGTTCGGTCATTTTGTTTCGGCAGCAATGACTGCAGCCGCTGCGCCAGGATCCTCAGCATTGACAACCGACCTAGCAACAATTACGTAGGACGCTCCCGCATCAATTGCCTCTCTGGCTTTGCCTCCTTGGCTTCCTATACCAGGGCTGATGATTGGGATCTCTGTGCCAAGGATCTTGAAAACCTCCCGAATTAGATTCGGATAAGTCGCGCCAACTATGACTCCATCCGCACCCCACCTCTGGGCTCTTTGTGCAAATGATGTCCAGACGGGTGTTCTTGTCTTCTTGTCAACAACAATTTCAAGGCCATACCCTTCATCAGCTGCAGGATGCGACATATAGCAGAGTGTGATTATACCCCGCTGCCTCTTTCGTGCAAGATCGAATACAGAGTCTAGACCGCCCTCCCAGCCAACAAACGGATTTGTGATTAGGGCATCAAATCCGGCATCGAAGTAGTACCTTGCAATGTGTGCATTGGTATTTCCTATGTCGTTAATCTTGCAGTCCATTATGGCTGTTAGTCCCTGGTCATGTATGGCATCAATGAGGATAGGAATCCTATCGAATACCCCTAAAGGTAGAACGAGTTGTCTGTTGAATTTGAAAGCCACTGCATATTCTGATGTGCCAGCAATGACCTTCAGAGCTTCTTGCTCAATGCGATCTATCTCAGCCATTCGCTCCTTCTTGTTCTTCCCTCCCATGTCAGCAACGAGATCCAGACCTACAATCAGTCTGCTCTTCCTGACAAACGCTGCAGCCTGCAATTTCCGTGCGTATAACTGGTCTACCATTACACTGCTTCCTCGGCAACAGTGTACGCTATGCATACTTATATGAAATGCGGGTTTTCAAGAGCTTGGAGAGGCGAAGTTGAAACCTGATTGGATGATGTCCCGTGTAACTGTGGTACTGATTGCTGTACTTGGACCAGTCTATTTCTTCATTCTCATGCAGTTTCTTCCTTTTCAGTTGGCGCCGTTTCAAGACACGACTTTGGACTGGTGGTTTCACTATGTCTTAGTCCCATCGATCTTTTCAGCTCCGTGGATAGGCATCATCTATAATTCACGCTATAGACTCGCAAACACCTTCCATCTCACAGAAGAGGCAACGGATGCGGTGCCACTACGCTGGCGATTATTCTATGGTACAAATGCGGTGTTTGTGCTCATCTTCTTCATCCTGCCAATCATAGCAGCACCTCTCGCAATCATAGCAGGCCTCTTTGTGGCTGCCACTGTGTTCTATAGAATCGGTGTTGGAAAATTCGGAGCTGGTAGACCTGCCACAGCAATTGCAGTAATTATCGCAATAGCGTTATGCACCCTACCCACACTAATCATGCTTGAGTTCATACCCCGATATATTGAGGTCTGGAATGCTGTGATGGGTGGATGGACCGGATATTGGGTCAATATAGTCTATGGTTTTGCCCAATGCCTAGTGAATGCGCTCACTTTTGGCTCGCCCTTCTACTTCGTGTTCTTTGCAGCACAGCAGTATGATCGTGGTCTCTACGGAACCGTATACACACACGCGCCAACGACGAAAATCAGGATAGGCGAGATAAGTCTATTCATTGTGTTCCTCTACACCTATCTGCCACCCATAGTCACTCCCTTTGGTACCCTAGGATTCTTGGACCAGTCTTGGATCTTTACATTGTACATCAATTGGATATCCCTTTCCATTGCTGCTTTGATGGTACTCATTCGTTTAAGGACAGGAGTGCAGGACAACAGTACAATGGGCGGACCATCCAATATTCTAGTGGTTGGACTGTTTCTGGTAGTAGAGATCTTCTTCAAGACTAACACTGTAATACTGACCTCCATAATCTGGTTGGCATTTCTAATCTTCGCCGCGGTCAGCTTAATCAATTTCATGAGAGCATCTCCACGGGAGATGTACTGAGAATGTATAGGAATCCTTCACCCGCAGTTGATGTTGCGGTCGTCGATGGAGAGATGCTCCTTCTAGTGAAACGTGGCAGAGACCCCTATAAGGATAGCTGGGCACTTCCAGGAGGCTTTGTCGAGTATGGGGAAACAGTGGAGGAAGCAGCAGCTCGAGAGGTCTTAGAAGAAACTGGTATTCGTGTCACACTTGAGGCAATCTTAGGAGTATACAGTGATCCAAGGAGAGATCCAAGAGGACATACTATTACAACGGTCTTCATAGCCAGACCAGTTGCAGGTGAACCAGTTGCAGGCGATGATGCAGCAGAGGCATCCTGGGTCAGTCTGGAGTCACTAGAGGCGAACATGCTAGCATTTGACCATTCCAAAATTGCAGAGGACCTAATGCAATGGTTACAGCACAACTCAACCTTTTGGTCCTCGAAGGATTGACAGTTGGCGGACTAAAGGTCAAGAATCGGCAGTTTCTCTGCCAATCTAATTATGGGTAGATATGCAACTCTAGGTTCTAGTGAAGGAGTTGAAGTGAACTCGTACATTTCCTTGTCACGGTTAGTGTATGACAGATAGGACCCCTCCGGGGGACCCTCCCCCTCAGTATATACCCACAGTGGCATCCCATACATCTCATAGTAGCCATGATGGGAGATCAGTGTGCCATAGATATGCTTGCCCTGGTGCTCGAAGTAAAGCATGCTTGCAGGACGGTTCGCTTGGCCAGAGGAAGCAAGCATTCTTGCCAAATCCATCATGGACTCAAGCTTGAAATTTACAGGTGATCGTATGCCTTCTTTGCTCAAATTGTGCACCTAGGCGGCAGTCGGCGACATCTACTTATAAGAGTTAATTTAGGGCTCGCAGTAGGCGCGTTCCTATTCCTCAGCAAGTTCACTCAGCTGATTGGAGATAGATACAACCTCTTTCCGGTCATCTCCCACTACTGCCACTGCAACACATGTCATTGGGCCGCTGGCTCCAACTGATAGACCTGCCCTTGTGCTGTCTTTTTGCAGCAACACAAAAGAGAATCCTTCAGAGTCCCTGATGGAATCCACCTGCATTCCCAATGAACCCAATCTGGAAACAACTTCTTCTACAAGCAAATAAGGTTCAATGTCGGTTCTGACTATACTGGTGGTTTCTCTCCTTACTGAATCACGCCCGAATAGGTAAGGGTGAGTGACTGGTGAATAGAGTACCTTTCGAGCTATAGCCTTCTCCAATAGAGATTGTGTTATAGGTCCAAATCGTCTAATCGAAACTACCGAACCATCTATCTCAGCAGGCTTGTATTCCTCCTCTGGAAGGTCAGCATCTGAGAGCTTCCACTGCATCAGCGGCCTCGCCGCATCATCATCCTCACGAGGAGCAATTTCCTCCGTGATTGCATATTCCTGTTTTTTGCTGTCAAAATAGGCCTCGATGTAGTCCTTCATCCAAGCATCCATAATCTCCCAATCTTCTTTACTAAGCTTCAGCGGAGGTCTTGGTACAGCTGGTAGGTCTTCAGGTACGTCTTCCTCTATTAGCTCTGGAGCGGCAGCCCCCATTATCTCGACATCTTCAAGTTCTACTTCATCAGGTATCATCAGTCGGGCGGCTTCAAAGAGGGCAGACAGGCGATCAGTACCACCATGTTGAGAAACTCTTGGTCTGACTTGAATCATGAAGCCACGCTTGTTTTCCGTACTCTGATCAAAAACGATTCCTACTCCCCGTGGTAAGCTGCTGATGAAGACCTTGTCACGAAACTTGTCTGGCATAACTGCAGGAGCTCTCTGTATTAGAGCCTTGATATCGTTGTCATGGGAAAGTGAGTGCGACAGAATGATGTCTGCTTGTGATATCGCTTCATCTGATACAGCAGATGGTTGCTGAGTGCATAAGACTAGGCTGCATCCGAAGCGTCTTCCAAGTTTCGCATAGCCCACTATGGCGTCCTTGGCTGGCGTGCTTCCAGACTTCGGTACAAGTGTGTGAGCCTCGTCTATTATGAGCCAAGTCGGGGGAAGTTCTTCTCTTGCACTCTCTCCCTCATCAGTCCATGCCATGCGATAGGTTAGAACTTGGCGGCATAACATGTTGGTCAATATAGCTAGAACAGTGTGAGCATCGGACCCAAGGGGCGCTACGTCAATGATAGTGATTTGACCAGCGACAGCAAGGTCCTGCGCACTTGTTCCTCCTGGATGAAAGACACCGAGTCTGTCTGCGCGGCGGAGCCGTTGGATCATCGCAGTTCTCGATGCAGGCTGATAAAGATCAAGAATAGACGGATTTGACTCGATACATTGAATCATATCTGAAATGCTGAAATCACGTTTTAGCGGCACCTTCTCGCCATTCTCGCGAACATATCCTGTTCTTAGACTCTCGAGAACATCGCCCATCAGGTTGTCCATGGCTGTGCTCAGTTGCCCGCCCTTTTCCAAAACAAAGCCCCAGTCTGATGCAGTCAATTCTCTCGGACTGATAGCTAATGGGTATAATCGTGCCTTCTTCTTCACCTCATCTGGAAGGCCTGCGTATGTTCTACGAGGTATGTATACAGCAAATGGAAATCCTCTTGCTTGCATGCCCCATTTCGCAAGCAGATCGACTTGGTCATAATTGGGCTCTACACTCTGTCTGAATACATCCACTGTATCAATGACGACACCCGCTACTTCGATTTCTTTTCGCTCCATGGCGAGGGCGAGTTCCTCTGCAATGATCCCAAGTGTATAGCTTTTTCCAGACCCTCTTTTTCCTGCCACCAGCATTACATGGGGGCTTACAAAGTCAAGCTGAACAGGCATTCCAAAAAGAGAGGTGAGAACATCATCACTTGTTTCGGTCACCGCGCCCAGCATGCCTAGACCTGCGTTCGCGTACTTCTCGTGAAATGACTCCGATCGACCCACAATCACACCAGATCCCATATCAACCAGCAAATCCAATGGGTCTCCAACTCGTGGGTGATATTGCAGTGCGGACTTAGGTAAGAGGTCCACTGGCTTGTGATCTTCCTCTATAGGTTCAGATGTGGGCTTCGGGTCCTCATTGTGGTGGTGCTCGTTCAAATCACTCACTCAAAGGAAGCCCCTTCTGAAATCGAATAAAGGTTTGTAGCTTGGCGCGTCTGAACATACAAACCACCACTAGCAACACTCAAAACGCAATCAGTAATGGTGACCAGTCATGCCCGACGACCTTATCCAAGATGGGGATTTTGTCTATATCTTCCTCGATGCAAAGAGAAACTGGATCAGAAAAGTCAAAGCTGGAGATGCGTTCCATTCAAACAGAGGAATCATCCAATATGATGACCTCATTGGAGGCCCATTTGGCCGCAGAATTGAGAGTCATTCAGGAAGTATCTTCCAAATTCACCGACCAACTCAGACAGACATACAGATTGCAATGGGAAGGAACACTCAGATCATTTATCCAAAAGATGCAGGTATAATCCTCATTGAGGCAGGAATTGTTTCTGGGTCCAGAGTGGTTGAGTCAGGAACGGGGTCA
The DNA here is from genome assembly GCA_048885865.1 of Candidatus Hermodarchaeota archaeon. GTDB lineage: Archaea > Asgardarchaeota > Thorarchaeia > Thorarchaeales > Thorarchaeaceae > SMTZ1-83. Next base: position 2,487 of record JBHLLF010000080.1, on the reverse strand, counting down.
GGAGCCCTCACTGGCATCCTCGCGCGAGCAGTTGGTGAAACAGGACATGTCTATACTTATGAGATTCGTGAAGACATGTACAAAGGCGCAGAGAAAAATCTGAAACGTTATGGTCTCTTGGGCAACGTAACAATGCATCATAAAGACATCCTAGATGGGATTGAGGAAGATGATGTGGATGCGGTCGTATTGGATCTGGCTACGCCATGGGAGGCGGTGGATGATGCTCATCGAGCACTAAAGCCTAGTCACATTTTCACAAGCTACAGTCCAACAATTGAGCAATCCATGAAGACCTGTAAGGCATTAGGTGAGTCCGGGAATTGGGGAATGATCAAGACGATTGAAGTCCTTCAAAGGGAGATCATGGTGAGAGAGGGAAAGACAAGGCCTACGACCTGGATGGTCGGACATACTGGGTACATCACGTTTGCTCGTTCCATGGAATCAAAGCGAAAATCGCATGAGTAAAACCTTATATGCGAATTGGGTAACTGTTGATTGTCGATTGTTGTCGATTGTTGTTGATTAGTGTCGAGCGAGATCAATATGACGTACCGCCATAAGAAGATGATTTGTTCTAAGAAGACTCGAGATATCCTAGAGAAATACACACGTCAGGACGGGAAATATGCCTCAGTGCAATTTGCCGGCGTCGTGAATATGGAAACTAGTGAAGAGAGCATGGAAGAGGAACAGTCAGAAGCCGAGAACATTCTAGCCGAGGATTTAGATTGCATAGACGAGATTCAGCTTCCTCCAATGCCGATTAATGAAACGGAAGGCCTTGAAGACTATACACCAATTGAAGAGCCTACTTTTGAGGTCGAGGCCACCAAGGAAGAAGTGGAGAAGAAAAGAAAGAAGCGTAATTATGTAGAGTTCCGCGAAGATTATGAATGATAGGAGTGGGGAGAATGCCGAAGCCAAGTATCGATGATCTGATGGAAGAAATCAAGGAACTAACACAGACAGTCATGGATCTAAGGGTAACTGTCGATGTCTTGAGTTCAAAAATCACCGAAACCAAGAACCGAAGGACAACTCAAGTCGAGATGGGGTCCTACAAGGTAGTACAGGACCAAGGAAGTGTCATAGAGGGGGACGCCAGCTGGGGCCGCCTGGTTGGACTTCTTCACGGAAAGGCTTCAGGATTTACAGCTTCAGAGCTTGCTAACAAATGGGGCAAATCACGATCTCGGACTAGTGAGGTTCTGAACAGACTGGTCGAGGAAGGGCAGCTTATCAAATATAGGGATGGCAGGAGCATCAAATTCCGCGCGAGACAGGAATGAATTGATGCCCTAGCATAGTACATCATTAGCGAACTAGGTACTCTTAAGTACAGCCTGAGGCCCATAGGGCTGGTACACATGTATGCCGAGGGTGGCAGACACTGATTAATACCAGGCCCGGAGAAAATGCGAAAAGCGTCACTGATGATATTGAAGTATATACTAGCAAGCTGTATGACCTGAACATTCAAGCCCAGGATGCAGTTAGAGATTTCGCGCTTCATGACATTGATGACATGGATGGCGTTGAAAAGAAACGCATTGCAATGCATGATGCGTTTACGGAAATGTACAATGAAATAGCGACGTTCAGTGAGGAGATTCGGGGCGAGGATTTTGATATTGCGTACCTTCGAGAAAGAATTGAGTATGCTGAAGGAGACACAAAGGAACAACTAGAAAACGCTCTGAAGGAATTAATCACCAAAGCACAGGATACGCAGGCTGACGTTTGGATGGCCAAAGTAATGGCTTGGCTTCATCAAGCAGCAGCAGCCAGCGGCCCTTTTATTGAGAGCGAACACCCAGATAAGAAGAAGAGCGCTTCTAGACATCTTGCAGAAGTTTATACCATGCTTGAGAAGCCATTCTCAGCGGTGCCGTCAAAGGTAGATGGAACAGAGAAGTTAAGACGTGTAGCTCTCGGGCACAAGGCATACAGTCTAATGAGCGCAGGAAGAAAAAAGGGAGACAAAGAGCTTGCGCAGATTCTTGGTAACAACAAGACTGCGGAGGCCGAATTCTATGACGAGTTTCTCAATGAACTGATAGGAAAAGAGAGTACATTCAGACAAGCATTCAATCCCTTTGATGAGCTGATATGGCGTGACATTCTTAGTTCGTTCATCTTTGAACAGGCGACAGACCTGTATAATGAGTCAATTCCGCACTTCACCAAGAATAGAAAAGAAAACAGGCAGAAGATATCACTGATCAAATCTTGGAAACAAAATACAGCAGGTTTGAGTGAAGTGTATCTTGCAATGACCTACAACGACATTGCAGATGCTCAGATGAGAGCAGGTAATCTTGAGGATGCATCCAAGCTTTACCAGACTTCTTCGGATGCTTTTGGTAGAGCTGAGAAATGTTTCAGGGAGGAATTACAGCTACAAGCAAATGCAACTCAGTCAATGGCTGACAAAGAGCAGAAGAAAGCACAGTCCCTCTTTTGCAGGGCCGAGGCGAATGT
>JBHLLF010000079.1:0-9958 GCA_048885865.1 Candidatus Hermodarchaeota archaeon | reverse complement strand
CCTTTGAATTCATCAGGATTCTCAGCCAGTTTCCTCCAATCCAGTTCATGTAGGTTGAAAAAAAGTGTGTTGAATAGCCGATATAGCTCAGAAGCGTCAGCAGCAGATTCTATCAGATTCCACATCGCAATTCCTTCAATCCTCTGCATGAGTATGAAAGGCCGACCGAGATGGGATGAGTCCTCCTCGATGAGAGTAACTGTTGGCACAGGATATCCAGCGGCGTGAAGACGTTTCAGGAGAGCGAACTCTTTTCTAGCTTTATGAACTGCCCAAGGTCCCGCATACATCCGAATGACCAATTGGTCTCTGGTTCTTTCTTCATCTTTGCCGCTTTCAACATCAAATGCATGGATTTCAGTTTCCCATCCGTCAGTGATTTCCACTAACTGAATGACTTGAAGATCCAGCAACTCGGGCATGCGGCTTCTGAGATATGACTCAAGCATGGAAGACTGCATGCTAGGGTCGGAAGAAACTATCAATAAAAACCAGTTGACCGGGTCCAAATTCCGTCATTCTGCTGAAATGAACGCCTTTGTACACATGTTTATAAGGCATATAAAAGCAAAAAAACCAGATGCAGGCCTTATAAACCTTATAAGGGAGAGATTTTCGATGCCAGTTCCAAAACCAAAGACCAAAATAGAGAACGTCGTAGCTTCCGTCATTCTCAATCAGAGGCTTGACCTCGATGAGATTGCGGCTACTATGCCAAACGTCGAGTTCGACCCGGAACAGTTTCCCGGACTTGTATACCGATTGAAGAAGCCAAAGACAGCCACACTGATCTTCAACTCCGGCAAGATGGTGTGCACAGGCGCTAAGAGTGAGAAGGAGGCGAAGCGTGCTGTCAATAAAATCGTCAAAAACATCAAAGAGGCAGGCATAGAAATAACAGGAAAGCCAATCATTGTTGTTCAGAACATCGTAGCGAGTGCCAGCCTTGGTGCGGAGCTCAACCTTGAGTTGGCAGCAATGAAGCTTGAGAACACGCTCTACGAGCCTGAGCAGTTCCCAGGTCTGATCTACAGAATGAGAGACCCCAAGGTCGTGATTCTTCTGTTCGGCTCAGGCAAACTCGTTATCACCGGCGCGAAATTTGAGCCCCAGATTGATGAAGCCGCTCTAAAGGTGATGGACCGCCTTCTCGAGCTAGGTGTCATGAGAATCCCGGAAGAATGGGATTTAGATGAAGACTAATAATCTAGGTTGATTGAAGAGTGAGGTGTGGGCATTGAGGACCACATCTCCATAGTTCTTTTTCTGTCCGATTGGGTGGATGCCATTCTCAAACATCAGGAATTTATAGTGGGCTTTCCCTCATCTGAGATGGAGTTATGGTATGAGAAAGCTGACTGCTGCCATTCTACTGATTCTGCTGACGCTATTGATTTCTCCATCCTTCGCAGCAGGAGGGTACCAAGGACTGGAATGGGCCGTTCAAGAAGGAGATACTATTGATTTTCGACTCAACCTCCGAATAGCACCACGTCAACAGGACTACGACGAAAGAACTTGGACTCATGTACTTGATTTCTATATGGAAATAACCGAGCTGGGAAATCTGTCTCTGAGTCGTCCAGAGATGAACCTCTGGGGTTTCACCACTTTCCTACTAAGGTCCCGTGCTGCCCTGCAAAATGGAACATACCTATCACAATTAGATAATTTCGGTTTTTTTGAAGAACGAATAGTAATCGACAGGATTCATAATACTGCCGCGGTTCCTATTGGCAATTGGACACTGGCCAACTCCCTTGTCGCAGAGTATGGTGCAACTCTCATTGACGATGAAACTCATTGGGGCTATGAACGTGAGAATGTAACTCTTGGGTTCTTTGAATCATGGAAGTGGCTGAAGTCAGATGGGACTTTGAGTTACGTAAGAGTAGATAATGGCAGACATGAGGTCATGATGGAATTTGTTGTATACGATATGATTATTCAGAGAAGCGAGGATATCCAAGGATCAGATCTGATCATATTTGGAATCACTGTGGTGGCTACCGCACTCATAGTGGTAGTTGCATTCATAAAGCTCAAGAAGTAGGCTTCATTGAGGCGGCACTCCATGCCTGAGAAATATGATAGAAGCATTATTGAGAAACACTTTGATAATGCCGGACTGGATGAATGGGAGAGGTTGCTAGACACTCCAGGAGACTTGGTTTAGGCAAGTGGTGCTAAAGGCTATTAGCCTAGATGGCTAATTAACCACGGGCATAGATTAATGGGCTACAGCAGACCGCTGCTCAGGAGAAATCCTCGAAGAACCAAATGCATCGCAGCATTCATCTTCTTCGTGATTGTCTGGATATTCGTTCTGTATGCTGCTTTGCCAATAATGCTAGGAGTAACCAATCTTGGTGAATCTCTTGCTTGGGGGATCACAATTGGTTTGATGCTTGTGCTTCTGGCAGGCTCCGTTACCGCATGTGTCAAAGTTGCAGCCTCAGAGAATATCCCAGAATATGCTGCACCCTACGATACTTCCAGGATAACAAGAATCGTTCGGGAAAGGACCACGAGCCGAGTGTTAGAACATATAGTGTCCGGCGCTCCCGATACTACATTCCGTCAAGCTTGTGAAGACAGATGGCCTTTCAAATCGATTGACAAAGATGAGGATTGGATTATCCAAGACTCGAAATCAAACGACATCACAGATCAGCCGCTCATTGAATGCAGCGATATTGCCTCTATTGTTATGTATGGTGGTTCTATGGGTATTTCAGAAGAAGCCGACCATCTCCCAGAGTGGTGGAATGCAAAGGACTAGGATTATCATTGAGATTACGAAGAGTACCTTTCTCCAGATGGGGATCTCTATAGTATCATTCAATGGTCCAGGATGCTCTCCACCCTGTGAGATGAATAGGATAAGGAGTGCCATCAAATAATAGCCAGCCAATAACATGATGGCAATTCCTGCCCAGCCTACGTATTTGTGATTCCTTCCTCCAATAATCGCGCGTAGTGCATGTCCTCCATCCAGCTGAGATATTGGGAAGAGGTTTAGTGAGGTCACAAGCATTCCAATCCAACTGGCAAATGCCACAGGATGCATGTAGAGCGTCCCTCCAGCTGGAATGAGGTCAGCAAACAGAAATTCCATCAACTGAAAGAGAAGTGGTACTCCGATGGATCCTGACATCCCAGGGTAAGCCGCATCGATGGCTGCAATCTGCTCAGCTGTAACAGGCACTGATAAGAAGAATCCCCAGATGAGGACCAACAGGGTAACCACAAAACCAGCTAGCGGCCCGGCTACTCCCATGTCGAATAAGTCCCTTCGGTTGTGGGGCGGACTCTTCTGCTGAATGAACGCACCAAACGTGCCACCAATCTGAGGTAATCCCGGAATGAAATAGGGTGGTGTTGCGTCTATTCCCAATTTCCTGCTTGACAGATAATGGCCCATTTCATGTGTAAATATAATCCCCATGAGAGCTGCGATGAAGATCAATGTAGTCCAGAGAATATCGAATGGTGTATAGCCTGTGGCTCCATAGAAAAGCGTTAAGAAGACTGGACTTGTCGCTTGCCAGAATCCCGCTAGTGCAATGGTTCCTAGTGTAGCAACAAAAAGACCATAGTTGACTCTCACATCAGATTTGGGTTGCTTCTCCTTTGGAACAAAGCGAATGAAATATTCGCCGTTGATCTTATTCCTCCATCTGACAACTGGCCAGACCGAGAGCTTTTCGCAACGGTCTGCAATGCCTCTGAACACGAGATCCTGTTCCTCCGTAGATGGGACAGTCCCGCCTTGCCATCTTACTGCGAAAGTCGGCATGCCGTGATAGAACTGCTCATCAAGGACTTCAAACTGACTCTGAAGAATTGTACTTAACTCAGCATGAGTCGGATAGGTAATCAACGTGGTTTGATATTCATCGCCTATGGCCACTATTTCATCTCCATTGCTGGTTCGCGTTCTGAAATCCCAATTTTATGTTATTAAGACTATTCTCATAGGCATCTCTATGTGATACTCTTCACAGTGAGAGCTTATTGGCATAATCATAAGCACCATGGATTATATCTAAGAGCCACTCATGGCCAGCTGCACTCCCTATAACATCGACTGGCAACCCCATCGCATTTGCTGTATCCACAAAGCGCGTCTTTGGCCTTGGACTAGCAGCCACTACTACAGTATCGATGCCCACCAATGTAAGTTCATCTTTGGAACTGACTTGAACATAGTCCTTGGCAATCTGAGCTATCTCTGCATTCAGGTGAATAGTGACCCCCTTCCCGGCCATGGCTTTGATAATCACCCAACGTGTCGTGCGACCGAGATCACGACCTATTCTATCACCTTTCTCAAAGAGGTCGACAGAGTCAGCACGAGATTTCAGGAATATTGATGCATAGCAGCCCAAGGCATTGCCACCAATCACAGCAACTCTACCCAGATTTCTTGGAAACCTCTCAATCATATCTCTCACAGTTGCTACGTGAGGTAATTCGACTCCCTCAATTGGCGGCGCTGCAGTATGAGTGCCACCTGCAAATACTATTCTGTCAAATCCTGCATCCTTTATTGAATCCACACTGACTCTGGAGCTAAGTCTGAGGTCCACACCCAAGCGCTTCATCTCTCTCTCTTGGTGAACGACGTATACTGCAAACTCACCCCGACCGGGAATGCGTGAAGCGAGATTCAGGAGTCCGCCAACCCTGTTGTTCTCATCGAACATTGTCACTTCAAAGCCACGCAAGGCAAGCACTCGTGCGGCTTCCAAGCCAGCTATTCCGGCTCCGATGATTGCGATATTGCCTTCCCCTTTAGGTCCTAGCTTTCTTTCTAGCTCATATCCTGCTTGAGGGTTTATTGCACAAGTGACTCCTTGAAGTTGGAACACCATGTCTAGACAGCCCTGGTTACATCCGATGCAGGTACGAATCTTATCCACCTCTCCTGAACGTATCTTCTCCATTATCGCGGAGTCTGAGAGAAAACCTCTACACATGCCGATTAGGTCTGCCTTACCCCTGGCAAGAATTCGTTCTGCTACCGTGGGGCTATTGATTCTATTGCAGGCTACCACGGGGACATCGACAACCTCTGCAATGCTTTCTGCCAAGTATGCAAAGTGTCCTCGTGGGACATCCATTGTAAGCTGTGGCACTCGCGTTTCGTGCCAGCCCCCAGTGACATTGATGCAATCCACGCCGGCATCTACTAACCATGGCGCTAGGACCTTGTTGTCATCCAGAGTGTTCCCTTCCTCAACGAAGTCCGCTCCACTCATCCGATATAGAATTGGAAACTCTGGTCCTACTGAATCCCTCACTGACTTCACGACGTCAAGAGCGAATCTAGCCCTCGACTCAAGGTCGCCGCCATATTCATCATCCCTCTTGTTTGTGGCTCGTGCAAGAAATTGGTTAATGAGGTACCCTGCTGAACCTATAATCTCCACAGCATCGAAACCCGCCTTCTTTGCGCGTCCAGCAGCATGACCAAAGTTCGCCACGGTATTCATAATCTCTTCAATAGAAAGAGCACGAGGAGTTTCTCTAGTGAGCCTGCACGGCACAGCTGATGATGAAACTGCTTGCTCACCAAGTATCAAGGAATGGACATATCGCCCTGCATGGTAAAGCTGGGCTGCAACAGGCACATCGAACAAGTGGATTGAATCGGTGAGCCGCTTCAAGCCTTCAATGTGTTCATCTCGACTGATGCCAATCATTGTCGGTCCGCTAGATCCATGCCTTTCGGTAAAGCAGCCACCAACAATTATGAGGCCAGGTCTGTATTGAGCTCTCTCTCTATAGAACTCCACTAGCTTATCTGTTACTAGACCATCTTCCTCACAATACCCAAGATGAGTCGCAAGAAGAATGAGACGATTCTCGAGTTCGAGTGATCCAATAGTAGCTGACTCAAGTAGCCGCATTGCTTCATCATCCTTCATAATGTTCGAACCAATGCTCAACTGAAACCTTCACTCTGTGTTCAGCGCCCTCTAGGTAATATTGAGGCGCCCTCTTCTCATTGAGAAACTGCTCGGATGTCAAGCCCTCATCAATAGCACTCCTAATAGAGTCCCTGAATTCCCTGAGAAACTCCAATTCCTCGATAATCCCCTCAGATCCACACAGAGATCCGTGTCCTGGAATCACAATTTCATACTCATCCGATAGTATTTCTTCAAGGCCAGATATCCAGCGGTCTGGATCACATGTCTCGTCTCCAGCATAGGGAAAGGACTTGTTGAAGAGCAGGTCCCCTATGAAGAGAACGTGTTCAGGCTCAAGAATGACAATAGAGGAACCAGCTGTGTGGCCTCCTATGTGCCGGAACACAACATCATTACCAATTCGGATTTCCTTGTCGAATGTCACATCAGGAATCAAGACTCTCAAAGCCTGAAATGACTCCCATAGATCAGGACGAGTTTCTTTAGCTTCTTCAGCCCAGCTTTTCAACTCCTCATCAGACCATCGTCCATCAAGGGCATCCTCACAGATTTCCCTGGTCTTACTGGAACTGATGAAACTCACTGGCTCGAATGCTTGAGCTCCTAGTACGTGATCAGAGTGATGATGAGTTAACAGAATCTTCTTGATGGGCAATGCAAACTTGTTCATCAAGAAATCCTTGGCTACAGCACTCTTTAGATGCATCATACCTGAATCGACCATAATGATCTCATCATCAAGCACAATTGCTCCGTAATTCCCGCCGTTTTCTCCTGTCACATCAGCATATACTCTATCAGTTACTTGTTCGAGAGCCATAAGAATAACGCAGCGGCCTCTCTGATATAGTTCTCCATCCGATGTCAGGTTGCTGGAGGATTAACGCATTAGTTGATTCTTTTACTTTGAGCGCCACTCTCTCAGAGTCCAGAGAACGAGGATTAGGTAGTAAGCTGCTACTGCAACAAGGTAAACCAGTACCATCCCTATAGCTGTGTTTGCAGCCTCAGTGCTCAGCATATCTGCAAAGACAACCATCAAGAATAATGCAAGAAAGAGATTGACGATGAGAAATATGATGAACGTGAAAAAACTCATTCCCGACTTGTATAGGTTTCTTGCTAGCTCCGCACCAGTAACCGCCATCATTGCGCCTACAAGCCAGAATAGCGTGAAGGCCCGATTTTGAATGTCAAGCGTTAAGGTACCAAATGTAATTGACAGAAACATCAGTACTGCAGCTAGAATAACCATTGAACCATAGATGCTTCCCAATACTTTGGAAATCTCAGCTCCATCTCCTTGACTAGACATAATTATCATGTCTCCAAGCACGCGAATTACTCACCTATTGTGAGGAATTACGCTATGACTTTTTCGGCAGAATTAACGGATACATCACTAGGTTTTAGTCTACAATTGTTAATACAAGATTTAGTGAAGGCTAATGGCTGAAACACGAAAGGACCTCGCTACGCTGACTTGCGTACCATGCCGAGGAGGTATCCCTCCTCTAAAAACCCCGAGAATCACTGAGATGATGAATATTGTTTCAGGATGGACGCTGAAGAGAGAAGGTGTTGACAAAATCGAGAAGATATTCAAGTTCAAGAATTTCAAGAAAGCAATGACCTTTGTCAATAGGGTGGCTGACATAGCAAATGAGCAAGGTCATCATCCTGACATTTTCATTCACTGGAATGAAGTGACCCTGACATTTTATACTCACGCAATCAAGGGTCTCCATGACAATGACTTCATCATGGCTGCGAAGATTGATGAGATGGTCTAAAGTCTAGACTGAAGTATAATCATTGAGTGTACTAAACTGAAATTTAATGAGTGGCGACTTCAAGCTTCACCATCATCCAATATACAGGAGAATGCTTGCCAAGCGTGCTTCTGTAGCTCTTATCGCGGCGCTTGTTCTCACATTTGTGATTTTAGCGATTGTCCCGCCTAGTACTGCACCTGAAGCTCATCTCCTTCTTGGTGAATCTAGGACGGAGAATCCATCATTTAGTTTCATCTCAGATCCTAGTACAGGCAGGAGAAACATTGTCGTCATGAACGCAACTCCATTTCCAGGAGGTTTGGCGTGGGACATCGAGGGACATTCAGAGTCCCAGATGAGAAGTGAGTTCACGGAAAATCTTCGTGATGATGGTCTATTGATTGGTCTTTCAAATTCAGAGGTCACATACAGCTACTACCTAAATCTTCCAGTTCAAGATTTCAGAAATGTTTCGTTTCATTTTGAAGCAGAGGTACTCACAGGATCAGCTGAACTTAGCATGAGTATCAGATATGATAGGTGGTGGATGGAGGTAGGAAGGAGTGAGGTGAGTTCTGTCGCTAATCAGGGTGAACTCCTGAAGTTAGATGCGCTTGCTCCACAAAGTCTCTTTGATCCAGCTTATACAGATTGGATGATTCAAGCATTATTGGGTATCCGAGTACGAACTGAGTCCCAAGGACATATTCTGATTAGGGGTGTATTGGCAGAAGCAGCATCCTCAACGGATTTGAACAAAGTAATCATCGACATCCAAGATGGCGAGGGGTCAAGTCTATTCCAAAATATGTTCACAAGAAAACTTGACAAATATCCTGCCATCAATATATCTAGAGATAGCGAATCAGAATTTGCCCTCATTATGCCTAGGAGTCCGAACGAAACCATCTTTTTGCCTAGCGGGAACTACTCAGGCTTCTATGGATGGAAGGGCTATTATGACCTAGAAGATAGACATAGTTTCAACATCACAGCCTCTGAAGGGTTTGATAGTAGGTGGGTCTTCAAACTGCCAACACTTCGTCTGCATCTCTTTCTGAGTCCAAGTATTCCAACTTACATTGACATTGAATATGGTTCATTAGATCGATTATACCACTTCTGGGATTTGAGGCCACCATTTCCTGACTTTCTCTACCTCCCAGCAAACGCCGAATCACTGCAGGTCGAGGTGGGAGGTATGATAGGACACTGGACATTCGAACGGTTGTCCATTGAAGCTGACGGAAAAACCGATATTATTCTGAGGGCGAATTTCCCGTTCTTCTCATTTCTTGGAATTGCCTTGGCTCCTGGTTGGATAGTATTGGTCTTGTTTCTCATAGGTCTCGTGATAGTGCTTGCTGTTAGTGTTCAGAAAGCATCTGCACCAATTGATATTATTGCAGTTTTGAAGAAGCCTCGAATCTCACCGTTCATATTCCTTTTGTCAGCATCCGTTCTTCCTTGGTCCGTCACAAGTCATGTGAGGAGTTCGGTATCAGGTCCTGTAACCGAGTATCAATCAATCATGTATCCCCTTTGTCAAGAGTGGAAGTGGTCTTTGGATGCACTCATTATACCCGAGATGGTTACTATCGGAGTAATCTGGGTGTTCGTCTTCTTCACGTACTGGGTGCCATTATGGATTTCTTATCTTAGATTGAGAGAGAGGAAACAGAAAATCTGGGATGTCACCTTATTCGGCTCTCTCCTTGTGCCAACATCTATTGTAGTCTGGGCGCACCTAGCAGGATCTAGTCTGGAAATAGGTTCACTCCTCGTTTTGAGTACACCTATCATTTGGTTGATAGAATCACTCATCTATATGTTTAGAAAAAGGGTTGGCTAGATTGATGATGCGTATGCTGGAGGCTACAAATGAATGAAAGAAAAAGAGCTACCACTTGTGTTTGAACTTGGGCCGACAACGTGGAGGCTACTCATAGCGCTTCTCAGCTTGCGCCGACCAACAGGACCTAGAGAACTTGCCAAGAGAATGGATCTGAGTAGTCACACTGTTGCGCTTTATCATCTGGGCAAGCTTCAGGAACATAACATTGTAGAGAAGACGCTCGATGGAGATTATCAGGTGAGAGAGGACGCTGATTTAGGATTCCTTGACAACTTCCTTTACCTGCAATATCGAATACTTCCGAGAACGATGGTTTACGCAGTCTTTGTTACAGGTCTCTTGATATTCTATACTCTTTTCACGGTCTTCGACTTCAGTGTGCATAATGT
>JBHLLF010000078.1:0-10222 GCA_048885865.1 Candidatus Hermodarchaeota archaeon | reverse complement strand
AAATATCCTACCAAGGATCCGGTGTGTGTGACATGTGGACTTCCATACGCCAGCGGCCAGATGCACATCGGGCATCTCCGCACGTATGTCCCGGCTGATGTGTTTGTCAGACTCCTGAGGAAGATGCAAGTGGATGTGACCTTCATCTGCGGCTCAGACACTCATGGGACACCAATTCTGACAACCGCAGAGGCTGAGGGCCTGACTCCTAAGGAGGCATACCTCAAGTATCACCAACATTACGTGGATACCTTTCCGAAGCTGAACATCCACTTCGATAACTATGGCTCTACAGATGATCCTGAGAATCATCATAGGACTAGGCAAATAGTCACTGCTCTGCAGGAAAATGGATATGTGTACGCACAGGAGCTTGAAACGCCCTACTGTGATACTTGCGGAAGGTCTCAGCCGGACCGTTTCGTGCGAGGTACCTGTCCGTATTGTGGCGCTGATGCCAGAGGTGATGAGTGCGACCAGGGTTGCGGTAGATACATCGAGCCAGGATTAATACTCAATCCCCGCTGTGCTGTGTGTGGCAATCCGACAAGACCGGTGACACGTACTCACTACTACCTCAAACTAAGTGCGTTCGAGGACTTTCTGAAGGACTATCTAGAGAATCTAGATGGAACCAAGATTGCCAGAAACTACGCACTGGGGTGGGTAAAGGAAGGACTCAGGGACTGGTGCATCACTAGAGACCTCGACTGGGGAGTGAAGTTCCCTGGTGATGAGAGTCTCACCCTGTATGTGTGGGTCGATGCTCCGATAGGCTACATGTCGAGCACGGAACAGTGGGCCAAAAAGATTGGTAAGCCCGATGAGTGGGAGAAGTATTGGAAGCCGGGTGATGGACGACTAGTTCATTACATTGGTCAAGACATCGTCTACCATCATTGCATCTTTTGGCCATCGATGCTAAAGGGCAGTGGCTACAATCTCCCCGATGCTGTAGTGGCCTCTGGAATGGTCAAGATAGAAGGTCACAACTTCAGTCGTAGTAGAGGATACATCGTCTGGATTGAGGAGGAGTATCTAGCTAAGGGTCTTGATCCTGACTACCTCCGTTACTATATGGTGGCATCGACATCCCAGACAAAAGACCTTGACTTTGCATGGACATCCTTTGCGGATAAGGTGAACAACGAGCTAGTGGCAACTCTTGGCAACTTCATCTATCGAGGCCTCCACTTTACGAAGAAGCACTATGGCGAGGTACCAAAAGGCACACTTGAGAAGAAGCTGAAGAACGCGATAGAAGACACCATCGAAACAGTGATTGATGGAGTCAACGAGTACGAACTCAAGAAGGTGTCTGATGCCATTCTTGGCCTAGCTACAGTGGGCAATGAGTACTTTCAAGCCAATCAACCATGGGCCCTTGTCAAGGAGGATAAGGAAAAGTGCGGCGCGGTGCTATTCAATGCCTTATCATTGACAAAAGCGTTGGCTGTTCTGATTGAGCCCATTTTACCCTCTGCAGCAGAAATTATCTGGAAGCAACTTGGTCTTGATTCCGATGTACATGCTGTGCTGCTGGAGGAGGCTGTCATTCCGCTAGAAGTAGGCGGAAAGCTTGGCAAGCCAGCACCAGTTATATCAAAGATTGATGACACACTACTTGCTGAACTGCAAGAAACTACCTATGCTCGCATCAAAGCAGCTGAGGCTGTTCAGAAAGGCGAAACTAAGGAGGACGAAGAAGTGACAGATCATGAACCTGTAAAAGAAGCAATAACTTTCGATGAGTTTCAGAGAGTAGACCTAAGAATAGGCAAGATCACAAAGTGTGAACGGGTTCCAAAGAAGGACCGACTCCTGAAGATAACTGTTGACATTGGCATCGAGGAGCGGACAATGGCAACGGGATTGGGTCATCTATATGAGCCCAATGAGCTAGAGGGCTTGAGTGCCTTATTCTTGGTGAACTTGGAACCGAAGAATATCGGCGGCATTGAGAGTCATGGAATGATTCTAGCCGTGGAGAAACTAAATGACCCTGGCAAATGGGTGCCTGTCACAGTAGATGGCGTTCCTCCAGGTAGTAAAGCCGCTTGAATTCAGTCCAAATGGGGTGGGGGTTTATCCCACTCTCGCTTTCTTTCTTTGCTACTTTTTTCTCATATCGCATGAGTGTGGTGGCAAACACAACAGTGTTGATATTGGACATATTCCTAATTAATCACTGCGCCATTCGTGAACAGAAGGAGGGAGACCCTACTTGCGACTGAAAGGAAGACTAGTGAGTTGTACATTTGCCTTCTTTTTAGTTGCCACTATTTCGTTTACGAGCTTCTTTGCTAATGCGACATTCATGATACCCTCCACTCCTCCTTCAGACACATTGATGCTCGAGGTAATAGTTGAACCGGAGTCACTAGATCCTCATGCAAGTGTACAAACAACAGAGAATCCCGTATTCTACAACATATATGAGACTCTATACTCCTACCCAATCGGAAGCAATGAAATAGCCCTAGTCCCCCTATTGGCAGATAGTTCTCCGGAAATCTCTCCTGATGGAACAACATACACAATCAGTCTTCGTGAGAATGTTATATTCCATGATGCTACTCCCTTCAATGCGAGTTGTGTGAAGTGGAATATTGAACGTCTGCTCAAGATGTTCTACATCAACGGACCCGCGCATCTGCTGGCCTCTGTACTTAGGGGCGGGGCCGTCCTCAAAGAAACAGCGTGGTCGAATGGGACTTCGTCAGACGTTTTTCAAACTGCTTTCGATAATTGGAGGGCCAATTCGAGCTCAATCGAGATTATTGATAACTACCGAATCCGCTTCATTTTGGAGAGAGCTTACTCTCCATTTGTTCATCTACTTGCAGTATCTGGATGCGCCATGATGAGTCCAACATTCGCTCTTAATGGCCAAGTCAACGATAGTGTACCAGTAGGGGGTGACTGGAGGGAGCATTATGGAGCAGATTATGGCGAAACTAATACCCATATGGCAACTCACGAATGTGGTACTGGTCCATATGTTCTTGTAGAATGGCGACCCCTTGACTATTTCAGATTAGAGCTGCTGGAGAACTACTGGCGCTCTGGTGAAACTGAATCTGTTATTGCACCATCAGAAAGCGCTGGCGCAATTGAATCGGTCTTCATCAGGCATAATCCTGATAACACTGGACGTTCACTTAACCTCCGTACTGGCATTGTTGATTTGGCCAGCTGGCCTTTGGACATTGCTGATGAGATTTGGGACAACTTAACTCTAAGCTCAAAGGACCCCAACATCAATGTATCAACTGGAGGATCATGTTTCACTCTCTTCAATCTAGGATACAATATGGGAAACCTGACAACAGAAATAAACTCGACCACGGTCATCACGCTAAGTCCGTTTGCGAATTCTCACTTCAGACTGGCAACTTCACTCGCATTCGATTATCTTGCATTCTCTGGTGGTACATTTGGCTTCGGCATTCAAGCATTGGGGCCAATTCCTCAAGGTATGCTTGGGTATAACAGTAGTCTATTCGAAACCGTCTACAATATTACAGCGGCGGTAGAGCAATGGAATCTAGCGATGATGGATCCAATCTTTGTTGAATCATTGAACGACTTGAACAATACAATGATAATTCCATACCCTGCAACAAGTAGTGGAGGGCCTCCTGCAGAGGTTTTGGTTCTCCATGGACTAGAGGAAATACTTGCCCACCCAGCGGCAAACCAGACTGGCTTCGACAGAGAATTGCAGCTTCTCCTAGAGCCCGTCCCGTGGGGGACATACTTCGAATACCTAGCTGAAGATAGGCTACCATTGATTCTTGCAGGTTGGAGTGCAGAAATTGCTCATCCTACAGATTTCCTAAAGGCATTCTGCTATCACAATGGCACGTATGCTCCGCAAATAGGCTACAATAGCACGTTGGTGAACAGCCTCTACGAGTCTGTTCTCGCAACAATTGATCCGCTAGAGCAGCAGATGTACATGGCCCTCATTCAACAAGAGGTGGCAAACGATGTTCCATATCTCTGGATTCAGCAACAGACCGAGTTCCGAACATGGAGGTCTTGGTTGCTAGGTGAGGGATTAGGTTTCAATCCCATGCATGGCTTCTACTTCTACGAAATTCACAAGGACTACATTTCAGCACCTGATTTTGTGTACAACACTCATTCTCAGACTGTGGCCCTAGGAATGCTTCTCGGGGCACTGGTCGGAGTTTTCCTCTTCATGGCAAGAGATGATTTCAGAGATGGCACAGTAAAGTGGAGAAAAATCCTTCTTGGATTGCATCTCATCATCATGGCCTTGAACTCGGTGTTAATCCAACTTGTTGAAATGTGGCGCACCATCTATATGACTCGCTTCTTCTTCTATGAAATGCCTCTCCCCATCTTTCTACTTGCATATAGTATTCCTGCCATTCTCATGTATCTTGATATTAAGAGAAAGGATGATCCCAATCCCAAGTTTTGGCTGCTCATCTACTTCATTATTGGTCTTCTACTGATAGCTTCTCAACCTCGGGTTTATATCATGTGAACTCCGAAGCAGCCTTCAAGCAGTCCATTAAGGAGGATCTCCACAAATGCCGAAACTCAGCTTCCTTTCTAAGGCAGATTCTGAGGCTATTCACACTTCTACTCTTGAGGTTCTTGAAGAAACAGGTGTTGCTGTAAAGAATGATGAGGCGCTTCGACTTCTTACTGAAAATGGTTGTGCAGTCGATTCTGAGGTTGCAAGAATCCCTTCCAGCCTAGTTAAGGAAATGATTCAGAAGGCTCCTGGATCTTTCAAATTATTCTCTCGTGATGGCAAAGAAGCACATGAAATTGGTGGCGATAATGTTCTCTTCAATCCTGCATCATCATCCATCTACTTCAAAGATGGCGATTCAGATGAGATTCGCAAAGCCACCACAGATGATTTTGCGAAGTTCGTTCGGCTTGTTGATTGCATGGAATACGTGGGCGCACAGAGTACCGCAATGGTCCCTTCAGATGTTCCTGTCCCGATTTCTGATCTGTTCAGGCTCTACTTGATTCTGAAGGAGTCACTAAAGCCTATCATCACAGGAGCCTTCTCCAAAGAGGGACTCATTCATATGAGGCGCATTCTCGATGCTGCTGTGGGTGGAGAGGATGAATTAGCAAGGAGACCAAGAGCGGTTTTTGATTGCTGCCCGCTGTCAGTTCTGATTTGGGGCGATGTTTCTTCGCAGAACCTCATCGATTGTGCAAATCATGGAATTCCAGCTGCTATAGTTCCTGCGCCATTGGTAGGTGCTACAAGTCCGGTGACACTTGGAGGAACACTTGTGCAATTCAATGCGGAGGTTCTTAGCGGCATAGTGATAAGTCAGCTGGCAAAGCCTGGCTCTCCACTAGTCTACGGAGGTGCAGCGTCTATTCTCGACCAGCGACACGGCACAAGTAGCATCGGCGCACCTGAGGCAGTCATTGTTGCTTGTGCTTCTGCTGAAATGGGGAAGTTCTATGGATTGCCAACACATGCATACCTTGGCGTGTCTGATTCAAAAGCCGTTGATGCTCAGAGTGGCTATGAGTCTGCAATGGGTCTGATTCAAGCTACGCTGTCCGGTATCAACATTGTTTCCGGTCCGGGAATGCTGATGAGCATCAATTGCCAGTCCTTGGAGAAGCTCGTCCTTGACAATGAGATTTGTGGTGCCGCGCTTCGTATTATGCAAGGAATCAATCTTGATGGACTAGATGAGATTCCTGAATTGGTGAAAGCCACAGGTCCTGGAGGAAACTACCTTAGAGAGAAGCATACTCTGAATAACCTCAGAAAGGAACACATTTTCCCATCAGATGCTATCGATAGACTCTCACTTGATGCCTGGATTGAAAATGGCTCCAAGGAGTCATGGAATTTGGCTAAAGCCAGAGTTGATTCCTTGTTAAGCAAACATCAGCCAGATTTGCTAGATGCTGATAAGCAAAAAAGTGTGGACTCGATTATGCGCGAAGTCATGTCAATACATGGACTTGATGGCTCTGTCCTCTCGCTCCTCACCTAGATTCGGACGCTTGACCTGCAGATTATCCACTCTTGCTCAGCAATCTATATGAACCACCAATACAAGGCAGGCAAGTACACTCTGTTGAAGGAGAGTCGGGAATGTCAGACGGTTTCAAGTATCTCTCAAAGGAATGGATGGATGAGGTAACTAGGCTCGTGAAGGCCAGTCTTACAGCGGAGGAGATGAAGCACGTATCATCTTCGATGGTAAATATTGTCCAAGATTGTCCAGATGGGAAGGTCCACTACATGTACTTTCGATTTGAGGATGGTCTCTTGGCCGAGTCCTTGGTCGGCACTGATGACGATGAGGTGGCTTCAAAAGAGGCAGAATTCAGAATCATAGGTGCCTACGAAACCTTCGCCAAGATATCTAAAGCTGAATTGGGGGCTCGTTCTGCACTAATGCGCAATAAAATCAAACTCAAGGGCAACATGGTGAAGGCACTACGGTTGTCCAGTGTTGTTGACAAACTGAATAAGATCATCGCAAAGGTTCCGACCGATTTCTGAGGTGTTCCAATGGGAGATTACGATTATTCTATAGACCACAAGAAACGACTAGGGTCAGTGCAAGATAAGATGCAAGAGAACAATCTCTCAGTTCTTCTCGGGTCTCGACTCAGGACAATCAGTTACGTTGGAGATGTGTTCTGTCCTTGGAGATCCTTCATCGTAATTCCCCAAGATGGAGCGCCCACAATCTATACCTTCGTCATCGATGCTGAACGCACAAGAGATGACAGTTGGCTTGACGATGTACGAGGGTTTGGTCCATTGGGTGGCGGCCATCAGATTGATGTGGTCGCAGATGCAATCTCAGAGTATATGCCCACTCCTAAGAGTCGCGTGGGTGTTGAACTAGGTATGTCCTGCTATCTTCCTGAGGGCAATCTTACCTCCGAGGAACTAGAAATGCTCGGGCAGGCTTTGCCTGAGGCTACTCTTGTTCAGTCAATTGATATCATCGACCAGTTGTCTATGGTCAAAGACAAAGGCACCATCAATCGATTCCGAAAGGCATCTGATATTGTTGACATAGGGCACAAGGCCGTTCTGGACGAATTCGAGGTTGGCATGACTGAAACTGAGATAGCAGGGATTGCGGAGGCTGCAATGAGGAAAGCTGGAAGTGAGTGGTCTTGGAGCTTCACAGCAGGCAACGAAATTGCCTCTGGATATCGCACAAGCTATGCGATGGGGGCTTGCACACCAGCAACCCGTCGTGCAACACAGAAGGGTGAGCCGTTGATGGTCGATCTGCATGCTATGTTTATGCTCGGACTTGGGGATCATTCACACAACTATCTACTATCGCCAGTTTCTGATAGGCAACGAGAGTTAGCTGACTACTTCATAGAAACCATCAGCAGGGTTATCGAAATGTATGCTCCTGGAATGACTCCAGGGAAGATGGCTGATGACATGATGGACTGGGCTGATGACAAAGGGATCGCACAATACTTGGTTCCGGGCTTTGAGCATGGAATAGGTGTGATGGGTGATGAATGGCGAATTGGCATGAATACTGGGCCCATGCCATACTGGACAGATCCTGATCATGTGTATGATGAGAATCAGGTCGTGATATGCGCTATGCAGTTCATGGTCCCTGAGGAAGAAATTGGCTTCCGATATGAAGCTCCAATCGTCATTACTGAATCCGGATGCGATGTCCTGGCAAAGACACCTCTCAAGGTCACGGAGCTATAGATTCGGAGACCTGTCCATATGAAAGAGGAACTCGATATATTGCTGGCAAGATGTGCGAAATTGCTAGAGGACTTTAAGTATGATGAGGCTGAGAAGGAACTGAATCTCGCCGTGAGTCTTGCTCCTAAAACCCCTGAGGTTTGGGATTTGCTTGGAACATGCTATCTGTTTCAAAATAAGATGGGCGACGCAGAGAGGGCTTATAGGAAAGCTACTGAACTCGCTCCCTCGGCATCGAGGTACTGGCACTCTCTGGGATCAACATTGGGCCACCTAAATCGATTTGAGGAGGCAGAGAATTCCCTTCGAAAGGCAATAGAGATTGGACCAGCCACCGGACGGTCATGGGCATCGTTGGCAAGTTCTCTCCTAAATATGAACAGACATGATGAAGCCATCGAAGCTGCCAGAACAGCCGTTCAGATTGATTCACAGTCCTTTGATGCATACTTCACGATGTCATTAGCCTTCTTCTTCAAGGGCGAAATGGATGATGCTGAAAGCTCAATGAAGCAGGTCATAGAGATTCAGCCTCGACTATCTCAGGCGTGGGAGGTCTTAGCTGAAATCTACAGGAGGAAGGGGCATGAAGAAGAGGCAAAGAATGCACTGAGCAAAGCGAAGGAATTGAAAGGCCAATAGGCCCATCAGATTCGAGGGTCCGTAGCTTGAATGATTACTGACACTGAGTTCTGATTGAAACCCTTGAATCCTTGCCGTCTCTCAATGAGTTCCAAGTGACTACCAATCGCTCCGATTTGCTCAAAGAATCCCTGACGCTCAGGCCGTATATGTCCCCTTTCAACTGCAGACCGAAGTCTTCTCTGCTCGATAGGGCGTCTCTCTGACTCAACAAAAGCTTGCTTGAGGAACCTGAAATCCGAAAATGGCTTCATTCTCAACACGCCATGGTTCATAAGTCCTGCTTCAGCCTGGGCAAAGTCAACTAACGCAGCAAGGTGGTGCATCCCACCTTGGAGAATGCTCTCTCCATGAAGAGATACCCAAAGTCCTACTGTTCCGACATCTTTGTGGTCATTCATCTCTTCGTGTGCGAAATCAATTTCGCGTTCTCTCTCTGTGATATCTACATCTGCGAAAATCGTCGTGCCGCAGATTGGATGCTCAAGGACTTGAGCCCCCCATCCACCATCTGCCGCAAAAAACTGCTCTCTTGGCAAAAAGCCCATGGTCTCGAATATCTCGATGAGAAGATGGAAATTTCCTCTTGATGAGCGGTAGGTATGATGGTCATGATTCCCCCAACCCAGACCGAGGCGGTCTTGTAGCGCTCTCTGAATCATCCCGCCTCTATCTCTGCTTTGCCAGAATTGTCGTTCTGCATGAAAGAATGCGTCGGCAACAAGCTCTGCTCGAGACCCCTTGACAAATTGCTTTACAGTTTCTAGCAGCGTTTCCAATCCATCTCTATCACGAGAAAAGTGACGTCTCCTCATTGTGAAATGCTGTAAATTCGAGAGATACTCTTCTCTATCGTGATGCTGTTTGGGATCTGAAAAACCATGGAATCCTCTTCTCTCCACAGCCCATAGCTCAGATTGGTCCTCATCGCTCACTAAGGCACTCTGAAACATGCCAAGACTCCTGCCTAAGTAATCCGTCTTGGGCCGTGACTGTTCATCCAGGGCTGAGATGTCATCATTCCAGCTATAGTACATACCAGTCATCTGCAGGAAATGTCCCAGGATTTCCGGCTTCAGCGCAACTTGAGTATGGCTGCCTGGAGAGAGAAGAACGGGGAATAGGGTAGACCCTTCATGAGTGTAGACCTTGGTACCTCTTGGCTTCTTTATTCCCTTAGCCAGCTTGAAATCAAGATCAATTAATGTGTCTACATTGACCATTTCATCAGGAATGACAATATGGTCAATCCAATCGAAGAACCGAGTCGAGCTTTCATTCAGCATTCTATCAGAGAGTTCTCTGGCGGCTCTGTTCTGCTTCAGGAAGTCTGATACTCTCAGCTCAAGGAACGCCTCGGCTTGAGGGTGGATCTTCCAGTCGTATTTCCTTGAGTCATCTTGAGCCGCCATTTTGATACCCCAAGACACTTCATATTCAGCTCTCCTCCACTTAAGGATGCAGTTGTTGCATTATCAACTTCCATCCCATTCAAAACACTATTATCGGTGACAATCATCAGATGAGGGAGAGGCGATTTGCGATGAAAAAGGGGAAAGCAGTCAGAATAGCAGGTCGGGTCGCTGTAATTGCAGCTGCTCTATTCATTGTGCTAAGCTCAATGCCAGTAGCTGCACATACACCCTCAAACATGTCTTTGGAATATGACTGGGATACTCAGATTCTAAGTGTAGATATAGCACACGTTGTCTCAGATCCCAATACACATCACATTCAAACCATCATTATCTACCAGAACGATGTGATGGTGCACACAGAATCCTATACGAGCCAGAGTAGCACGTCAGGGGCGAGTGATACTTTCAATATACCAGCAGTTGATGG
>JBHLLF010000077.1:0-10476 GCA_048885865.1 Candidatus Hermodarchaeota archaeon | reverse complement strand
ATTAGCGAAACATCTAGGTCGCGGTCGATAGAGATACTGAAACTCAGAGGTTCAAAACACAGCTCGCGAATTCACTCGATGAGGATAACGGATGAAGGCATTAGAGTATGGCCAGCAGAGATCAGTACTGGATTATAGAATCTATGGAACTTGAGGCGTGACTATTGGGAGAAGAAACGAAATCTAAAAACACTGAACCCCCGCCGGCCACTGCACGGCCTATGATCGGGGACCTTGTCAAATTTGGTCAGCTCACTCAAGTTTCATACATTCTCCTTGGTCCTTTGGGATCTGGGAAGACGACCTACGCAGAAGCCTTTCTCTATGATGGACTCAGGCTCGGATTCCCTGCAGTCTTTGTGACAACTGACGTTTCACCAAGAGTCATCAGGAATGATATGAGCCGCCATGGATGGTCCATTGATGACTTTGAGCATTCTGGTCACTTTGTGTTCATCGATGGCTACTCCGAACGCATGGGGGCTCCCAAGTCCAGCACCGTTCACTCTCTCGCCAAGGTTGACGATATCAGTGAGCTAGGAATTGTGCTTTCTGAGGTTTTGGATCAGCTTGTTGTCGCTCGTGTTGTTGTAGATAGTCTATCAACACTCATTCTTCACTCTAATCCAGCTACCATGCCAAGAGCAGTCCAAAGGCTCAGTGGCCGAGTCACAGAGAGCTCTCATAGTATCATGTTTATTCTTGAGGAAGGTGTTCATGACGAGAAGACCTATGCAACATTTTCCTATATGGCGGATGCAGTCCTTCGGTTCAAGATTGATGATGAAGGTGAACAACCCAATTACAAGGTTAAATTGGAACGAATGCGAGGCACAGACACATCTAGGGTCTGGAATGACTTCGTTCTAGAATGACACATCCTTTCCGTGAAGACTTTAAAGCGATGAAACTCCTCGAAGAGATGAGTCTGGAATAGGAGAGTCCAACGTGGAGTCATTGCTGATTGTGACACTGAGAGATGTGCTATGTGCATCGCTATCCCTTGATGATGGGCTCTCTGCGATTCAGAATTTGGCAATAGGCAACGCCACTGAAAACGAGCTATTATTTGAGATTGCGCGCGTTCTTGAGGAGATTATCCTCCGAAGGCCTGGCTTGGCTAGCGCTAAGCTCACCGAATTGACCGTCCGTTTGTCATTCAAAGAGAATCGTATCCTCCCAGAGATGCTGGCCCTCTTGGACGTTCGATACACAAACATCTTCCGTCGAAGTGAAACCGAACTACTGCCCGACATTGAAGCAATACCTCAATTGCTGGACATATTGGGTCAACTATCTCAATCTGTCACTTCCGCTTTGAATCTCAATCTGAGGCCTCTCTTGCCCTTCATAATTGACGAGGTAACAATGACACTTGACGCAATTCACTCACGCGGACATGAAACCTCCACTGCTCTTGCTATTCATGAAGTGCACTATCTCACAAGCATCTTGATAAAAGAGGGGTTCTTCGTTGGCGCCGAGCTACTGCTTAATCGCCTTTCCAAGATTGCCGCCAGAATGGGCAATCAGGACCTGCTATTTGAAACGATGTTCAACTACTCATGTGTACTTACAGAGCTGGGAATGTTTCAGGAATCTAGAAACATCCTTATGGACTTAGAGAAAGCTGTCGAGTCGGAGAAAGACAAAGAAAAACTTGCAGCTGTTGTTCTTCAATTGGGAGTAAACGAAACTCGTGATGATACTGTATATCATGAAGATGCGCGCGCCATAAGCGATAGAGCGGCGCAGCTATATGCGGAAAGAGGGATTCGTTTTCCAGATACAAAAGACGATCTTGGTCTAGCACATCTCATTATTGGGTCAAGTATACTTGCGAATGGTTGGAGAGAGGGTGTACCAGAGGCAATAGACCGTCTGGAAAAGGGGCTTGCTGTCTATGACCGGATTGAGGCGCCCGATTTTCATCAATCACTTCACCTGTTCAGAATTCTAGCTGGACTTGGATTTGCACATGGACTCCTCTCAGACCATGACAATACTATGAAGAGTGTTGAATATCTAGAACGTGCCAAAATCATTCTTGAACAGATGGAATCATCGGGTCATGACATGGCAGGAGACTTGGCAAGAGCTGAGAACACCTTGGGCTGGGTCTGCCTGAGCACTGAATCAGATGAGTTTTGGGACACAGGAGTCGCTGCCTTTCAGCGGGCTATTCAGATACGTGAAGAACTTCATCAGAAGGGTCGGGTGTCTGAGTTGGAACTACTGGGTAGTAAGCTGGGTCTTTCACTATCCATGATGCGTTCTCCTGAGTACTCAGAAGAAGCTCTAGGATCGCTACGTGAAGTGTTAGTTCAGTTTGTACCCCTATTTCCTACAGATCCCCGGGCGTTTGTTGAGGTAGCGATTGCAACCTATAACGTAGTATGGATTGCTTTCCGCCATGGAGAAACACTCCCTTCTCGGGTCGTGCGTTTGCTAGATGATATTGACAGGCTCCTAGCGGATGCCAGAGTTCAGGATGATTCAATTTTCGTTCAGGGTGTGTCCTTGGTTCTTCCATTTCTCAATGAGTCTTGGTCAGTCCTGAAAAGCCGTGCAAGTAACCTTACTGCACATAGGTCCGATCTATCAAGGGTTGGGATTCTAATGGAAGCTCTGTCAACCACAAAACTCAATCAGGAATCAATTAACCTGGGGCCCTCAGCTAGGATTGAAAACCCTGTCACCACAAGAGTGGAAGAGATTGATGCTCTTCTAGCCATGTACTGGAAGGGGCAGACGGCTCTAGCGCAGACAGTGAAGTCCTTCTTTGAGAATCAGGATTACAGCAACCTTGCTACTGGTCTATATAGCGCAGCTCTTGCACTTCGAACTGCAGGTGTAGTTGAACCCGCATTTCAGGAATCCACAGAGTTCATTCAAGCAACATGCGTGTCGCTGTCTGATGTTCTACTTCGATTTGCTCTTGCTCTAGAGAATCAATATGATGCTGTGATTGACAGAGATAGGTTCGAAACATTCCCCGAGAGCGACGATAGAGGTCAGTATCAGTTCATTCTTGCTGATGACTGGCTAGGCCTAATGAAAATCGCTGATGCTTATCTACAGATGGTAGAGCAGTCCGAGATGGTTGAGGCCAAGCCCTATCTCAATGCAGTCTTTTCGAATATTTCCCGTGCCCTGAGGATGATGGATGATATCTCAATGGTCGACAGAAGACTCCTCTCCATGCTCGGCGAGGTAATGAATCGTAGATACTACCTTCGGAGCTAATAGACTGGCTCCTCTTCATCATCCGCTCCAACTGTTCTATATCCTCCAGCCTTTGCTCCCCATGTTGCCCAACCTGATGTAGATGTTCTAATCTCCCTTGCGAGGCCGAATGACTCGCGCACTGGAATCTCAGCATCTATCCTGTATAAAGTTCTATCAGAGTTTATTTCATGGACTCTCCCCTTTCTTCTTGCCAAAATCGCAGCAAGTTCTCCAATATGCTCTTCAGGTGCGCTAATCTCAAGTCTGACCCACGGTTCTAGGGCCTGAGGGTTTCCCGATTCCACACTACATCTCATGGCTTTAATCAATGGGATAGTCACATCTCTCCAAGAAGTTTCTTGAGCTTCAAATCGTAGCTGCGCCTTCTCCAAAATGATTGCAAGATGCCGTAGTCTTTCGCCGCTAGCTGGCCCGCTTTTTATCAGTGTCCTGAATGCCTCTCTGATCCATTCCAGCTCTTCGCCATAGGGATTGATTTGCCCAGTTGAATCTATGAGATAGCACCCGCCCATAGGTTCTGAGTCTAGGAGTGTGCCATACTCCTCGACATTAACTCCTTCCTCAATTAGAATCGCTCGGACAGTAAAGATGCTTGTCGATTCTTCTCCTTCTGTGCACGAAGCACCATCTTTAGTCATCTGTTCCTTTAGTAGAACCATTGGCCTTCCAAGCAGGACTTCGATTCCCTGTCGAGCTAGCTTTTCAATACTCACTTCGATATGTAACTCGCCTGCACCTGAAAGAAGCAGCTCTCCAGTTTCCGGATTCACTTCGAAATCCAAAGCAGGATCAGTCATTGCATACTGTGCAATGAGTTTCTGAATCTCACTGAGCTGCGACAGTTTCTTTGGCTCAATTGTATATGTGACAACAGGTTCTGTCGGGTATTCGAGCTCCATCATGGGCGAAATTCCTTCAGTGCCTTTAGCTACAAGAGTGTCACCTACAGCAATATCCTTGACACCTGTGATGAACGCAAGATTTCCAGCTGGAACCTGGGGAAGTGCGACTCTTGATTTAGACATGAAGATTCCAACCTGGAGGGTCTTTCCTTCCTTTCCTGTCCTGAGATTTGTCAAAGGCTCAGCCCGCTTGAGTGTCCCTGCGAACACCCTGACTGCCGCTACAAGACCGGCATGTCTATCGGGCTGCACGTCTCCTACCAGCAGAACAGCTGGACCACTACTCCTCGATTCAAGAAGGCTCTTATCATGCTTGTTGCCCTGCGGTGTCCAGAATGCTGGAAGTCTATAGGATTGAGCTATAGTTGGATCCGGACAGGTCTTAACCACCGAATCCAGCACGACTTCGGCAACCGGGTATTTCTCTGCCAGGCTGCCTTGCGCCTCTTTGGAGTATGCCTCCACTATTTCTTCGAGTATCGCCATGAATGCACTAGCTAGGTCACCTGTGGCATCACTTCCACCAGATGCGCTCTTGAGAACCGACACATCGAGTCCCCATTTGTCCAGTGCCGAGCCAATAGACAATGATGACTTGCTAAAGGAAACCTCCCACTTCTCTAGTGTATCATCGTCGAGATACTTGCCCAACATAGCGTTGAACTCACGAACCGTCCTGTTGATCTCTTCTGCTACACGATTGGCATCCAACCGCCTCTCTTTGATGAGCCGATCAACCTTATTGACAAACAAAACTGGACGCACAAGCTCCTTCATTGCTTGTCTTGTAACGGTTTCAGTTTGGACCATGATTCCCTCGATGACATCAACAACAATAATAGCTCCGTCAGTGAGTCGAAGCCCTCTTGTTACGTGGCTTGAAAAGTCGATATGACCAGGTGTGTCAATGAGATGAATGAGGTAGTCCAGTCCATCCATATGGTGAATAAGAGAAATGCCTGACGCCTTTATCGTGATTCCTCTTTCTTGTTCAATCATATCATAGTCCAGGAGTCGAGCAGTAGCAGCTACTTCCTTCGATAGGAGTCCAGATGATGCAATGAGTGAATCAGTGAGTGTAGTCTTCCCATGGTCAATATGAGCTATCACAGTGCAATTCCGAATCTGAGCCGTCTTGTCTATGAGCCCAGCTGCGCGGTCATTAACGAATTTCTTGTAAATGTGTGACACGAGCTCTCTACCTGACCATTTTCCTGTAATCAGACATTGAGATTGTGGTTTCCTCTTTACATTTTCCACATTCAAATGTCACACTGACTTTCTGACGTTTCACCTCATTCTTAAGCGGTCGACCACATCTGCACACGAAACCGGCTATTCTGCCTGGATTGCCAACAATCAATGCGTGAGCTGGCACATCTTTTGTGACTACGGCACCCCCTCCAATCATACAGTAGCTTCCCAATGTGATGCCGCAGATAATTGTGGCATTGCCACCGATTGAAGCTCCTCGCTTGACAAGTGTTTCAGTAATCTCCCAAAACTCACCATGAGCTCTGGGGTGCAGGTCATTGGTGAAGGTCATATGTGGACCACAGAATACCTCGTCTTCAAGTGTCACTCCTTGATAGACTGATACGCCATTCTGGATTTTCACATTATCCCCAATCCTGACGTTCGCGTCAATGTAAACATCTCTAGAAATTGTGCAATTCTTGCCTACCTTGGCTGATCCCCTGACATGTGCGAAGTGCCAGACCTTGGTGCCTTCACCGATCTGTGCCCCTTCATCAATAACAGCTAGGGGATGGATGAAGACGTCTACCATTGGACTCACAGGAATCAAGAAGCCTCTGATGATGTTAACTCTTCCTCTTACTTTTGCCTCGACGTTTTCTTTTAGTGAGAGGTGAGGACCAGAGCTTTCCCTTATAGACGGATGTGGGCGGACATCCTACGCACTTGTCATCAAGATATCTCTTGCATGTCCCGCAGTCTGCCTTGCAGGGCGCTTTTGTGCCATCTGTTGCTTTTGGTGCGAGATTCAATTGAAGGAATGTTGGCACAATGGGTGCATTCCCGAACCAGCTCTCTGATCTTCTTACACCCGGTTCAGTCCTCATGCTACATGTCCCAACAATCGACTGGAGGCTCCAGGTGTCCTGTGCCGCCATGACTGCCATCAGGTTATAGCTTCCAGTCACTGGTGCAAGCATGAGTAGTCTAGGACAATGCTCGTACTTCTCCCTGATACGGTCGGCCACTTCGATATTGTCAACCTCTAACCCCATGAACAGAAGCTTCACATCGAGCTTTTCCGCATTCACACCAGCTGTCACATGGACGGTCTTCTCAGTCTTGACAAGTTTGTCTAATCGCTTGCTCACCGCAACATGCGACATTTCTAGTTTCTTGCCTATCTCAGAAAGGCTCTTTCTACCGTCTTCCTGAAGAAGTGTGACCAACTGCTTGTCTACGTTATCCAATGATTCTACGCTCCGGTTGTTACTAGAGTATATTCTCTAGTTAACACATGTAACTTACGCCTACAATCCAGTTAATAATAATGCCTATTCTTGATGTTCTGCATACAAACCTGGAAACTATAATGTACTAGCTCGGTCCCAATCATGGCTATACACGTGGGCATTCACGGAGAGTGTTGTAATTGTCCCTGGCTTGAGGTTCACCCTCTCTGATACATGTGTTAGGAGTTCACCCAGGGCATAGATGTTAGCAGGCCAAGCTCCATACATGTCATTGGAGCGAATCATGACAGAGAGGTCAAGGAACTCGTTCCTCTTCATGAACACGAAGTGATTGAGGCATGGGACCTCATCGTGGACAGTATCCTTTCGTGGGTCCCAAGTGGTCGCAACGGCTCTTCGACTGTTGGGACTCTCCCTAAGCTTGGTAATCACGAACTCGATTTGGTTCAAGACTTCCGAACCCCATGCATTGAGCCGCTCTCCATATGTGTAATCGAAATCCATCCGGTCTGGATCTAATAGTTGAGTAGCATACTTCTCTCGTAGAACCTTTTCGCTGAAGGGGTATTCCTTACTAACTCTGTTACTGTAGGGGTCTTCAACATGAATCATCAAATTAGAATGCCATCGGGTTTCGCTTCCTCTCTCATCAACCCTGAGCATTCCACTCTCCATTATCTTACGTACAGCGCGAGTCCACGCATCTACTGGGGTCTTGGCCTTGAGATAGACTGCCATTTATGAACCACCGACATTTGCACTGTGGCCAAACATCCTATTTAGGGCTACCGCGTGAATTCGCTTTCCCAGATTGCATGTTCAGTACACGCTTGTTTGGCGCCACTCGAGATTCCAACAATTTTGAGTGGGTCATCATCTGAGGTTAAAATCTGTCATCTATCAGGGTGCGAGACCTGAATAATCTGCAATCTCTGGGATGGCTTTGGTTTACTTTCTGTAGGAGTTTAAGTAGACACTCTATCACTATGAAGTGTGAGGTCCTCCCGGAATTACCCAGCCAGCCCAGAGTGCCTTCTTCCTATGCTAGAAGCCATTTTGGAGCGCAACAAGTCTTTTATTATGAATTGGCTGAATGACAAGAAGACTCCACTCCGTGGAGGGAGTGTTGATTAATGCCGGGAGAGGACAAGACCAATACTAGCACGCTGTATGTTTTCACACAGGAAGACTGTGCGAACTGTCCAGCAGCCAAGTTAGTCGTAGAGGAGGCCCTTTTGGGGACCGGGTATCCTATGCGCGTTGTAGATCTAGCAGAGGTCGATGAGGACTTGGATTTCAGAATGCTTGAGAACCAGATCTTCATTGCTTCCACTCCAAGCATTGTCCTTGAGAACCAGGGGTCGCTAAAACTACTGTATAGTGGTGAAGTTCCCACGGTTGAAGAAGTACGCAAGTCGCTTGGAGTGAATTGATTAATGACGGATGTCCATAGTTCTGCAGTATCCTATGAGGATCTGAAGGTGAGAGAGAAGAAACTACCAAAGGTAAGAACTACCAGTAGCACTCTAGAACCATTTGATGTAGACCGTATCATCGAGAGTCTCATTATTGAGGCAAAGCTCTCTCGAGGGGATGCAGAGCTTGTGGGCCTTAAGGTGATGGATCGGATTGCGGCTTCTGGCATCAAGTTTCTGTCGGGTCCGCTGATTCGAGAGATGTGCAACTCGATTCTTGCTGAGCTGGGATTCGAAAAAGAACGCATCCTCTATACTCGTGTTGGGGTGCCCATGTACGACCTCAATCAGCTAATCCTCAATCCAGCTCAACACACGAATAATGCCAACATGATGAGGAACCCTGAGACCATTGCCAAATTAGTGCATGACCAAGTGATGGAGCAGCACACCTACCTTACAATCCCAACTCACCTCGCAGATGCACATATGCGCGGTGAAATCTATATCAAAGACCGTGAGTACTTCTCCACACGCGATTATTGTGCAACTTGGGACCTTCGTCAAGTGCTTATCCCCGGCATTGCTCCTGATGGGCTTGGTGGGATTCATTCTTCCGCGGCTGGACCCGCTCAGCATCTCAATGTTGCAGTGAACCACTCCGCAATCTGGCTAGCGGCAGCCCAGAGTTCCTTTGCTGGTGGTCAAGGATATTTCTTCTACAATACTTTCCTTGCTCCATACATGAGAGGGCAATCTGACAGAATGATAAAGCAGGCAGCTCAGCAACTCATATTCACGCTGACTCAACAGTATGTAGCAAGAGGTGGGCAGGTCATCTTCTCAAGTGTCGACCTCACACCAGGCATCCCCAATATAATGAAAGACGTGCCTGCAACTCTTCCCGGTGGAAAGACCGATGGTTCAACTTATGGCGACTACGAGGAAGAGGCGAACAAGTTCTTCAACGCATTCATGCGGATTATGCTTAAGGGTGACAAAAAGGGCAAGGGCTTCAACTTTCCAAAACCGAATGTAGTCCTTCGGAAGGAGTTCATGAAGCCAGAGTACGATGAATCATGGCGACTTGTCGCTGAGCTAACCGCCAAGTTTGGATCTCCCTACTATGAGAACTACCTCAACTGGAGATCGAAAATCGAGGCTGGATGCAGCAGCTGCTGTTCACATCTCTGGACAGCCAGCAGTGACGAGGAGTTGGAGGAATTCTTGTCTGGGAATATGGTCTTTGGTGCCTCTCAGATGGTGACCCCCAACTTTGGTCGGGCTGCATGGTTGGGACGAAGTGACGAGGAGCATTTCTTTGAAAAGTTGGACGAGTACATCGAACTGTCAAAAGAAGTCATTCTCGAGAAGAAAGCCGTCATGGATCGACTGATGGCTAGTGGCAGTGTGCCTTTCTACACTCAACCGAAACCCAATGGAGATCCGCTTATTGACATGAGTCGGAGGCAATTCTTGCTTGGAACAGTTGGCTTTGAGGAGATGGCAAAGATCGCCACAGGTTTCCATCTTCATGAGCGAGAGGGTACAAAGTTCGGAATAAAGGTGCTAAAACATCTGAAGAAGAAGTCACAAGAGTTCGAAAAGGAAACAGGCTTGCACTTCGGTGTCACACGAACCCCTGCTGAAAGCGCAGCTGGTCGATTGGCCAAGAAAGACTACAAGGCCTACAAGGGAATTCGCAAGTACTTGAAGGGCACCGATGCTAATCCCTACTACACAAACAGCACAACTCTGTACGTAGGAGCCAACCTCGCTCTCAGTGACCGCATCAGGAAGGAAGGAATGTTCCATCCATATATGGACGGCGGCGCATTGACCCATATCTACCTGGGAGAAGCAAATCCAGATCCTGACGCATTATGGGAGCTAACCAAGAAAATTGCGAAGGACACATTAAACAGCTATTTTGCTTTCACAAAAGATGTGCTGAATTGCACTTCATGCGGCTATCAGACTGGCATAGACTGGCGCAATGCTAGATTTGCATCGATTAAGGACTTAGAGAAAATCCCCTGTCCCAAGTGCGGACACATTGGCGTTGATATCGTTAGCAGAATTACGGGCTATTTACAATCTTGGTCGAGCTGGAATCCCGCTAAGAAGCAGGAGTTTCTGGATAGACATAGATATTCTCTATAGCTCAGGAGTCATCGAACTAATCGAGTGAAGTCTTTCTACTTCGAAGGTCAACAAGCCTATCCAGCTAGGCATTTTCATGCCAAACAACTCGAAAGAGATATCTCGGCAGATTAAGCAATTCAGACATGGTTGGTTGAACATGGATTCATGGAGAGATATCGGAAAAGCCTTGGAGGAAATTCTTCGACCCTCTACATATCCATTAGCTGTCAAGCTAGTTAAGGATGAATCAGAATTTCCCGAGAAAACACGAAGACCCGAAAGCAAGATCGCAATTTGTCAAGCTCTAAGTCTATC
>JBHLLF010000076.1:0-10591 GCA_048885865.1 Candidatus Hermodarchaeota archaeon | reverse complement strand
CGTATAGTTAGCTTTGACATGGGTGAGGCTGGTGGAGATTTCCCGGTCGAGCTATCTCTGTATGGTCTTGAGAGATGTCAAATCCGCCATCAAGCCCTTGAGGCAGCGCGAGTCGCATCCAATCGGCACATGACCAGAAAGGTGGGAAGAAAGAACTACCACCTCCGAATACGCGTCAAGCCGTACCACTATCTCCGTGAGAACAAGATGATATCCGGAGCTGGTGCAGACCGTGTACAGGATGGTATGAGAAAGGCTTTTGGTAAGGTCATCGGCATTGCTGCCAGAGTCAGCCCCAATCAACCACTCATCACGATAAGGACCAATCCTGCACACATCAAGGAGGCAATGGCCGCTCTGAAGAAAGCTGCTCCCAAGATGCCTACTCCATGCAAGGTCCGATTCGACAAGATTGATCCAGACCTGAAGAAGAAGCTAGGCTATGGTTCCTAGTTTGGATAAATCTGAGTCCATTCCATATCTCAATCACTGCAGAGTGACATCTAGGTTTCCTTCTTGAAAACTAACACATAACGAAACGCATTTCCTGTCCTCTTCTCCAAAACCAATCCGGCTTCTTTTGCCCATTTGATGACTGTGCGTCTGAGAGGATAGTCTGGGTCCAGAAGCAATTCAGCCTCCGCAAAGACACCCTCCTCGGCCATTAGTCGCTTTATCTGTTCCATTGCTTTAACAGGGTCCGGAATCTCTGGAATCACTGCGACAGAGAACACTGCATCAGCAATTCCATCATCAAGAGGTATCTGACCCTCAGCATCTGCTAGAATTGGTGTTATGTTCTCTACACCCTCCCGCTGCATTCTGGCCCTCAACTTATCCAGCATTCCCTCCTGAATGTCAACTGCATAGACTAGTCCATCTGGCTGCACTGCCTTTGCGACCGCCACAGTATACAGACCTGAGCCGCATCCCAAATCTACGATCGTCATTCCCGGTTTGGCGTCAATAGCATCAACAATCATTGATGGTGGTTGAGCTCTATTTCTATACGGACCAGCAGTAATGGCATTTCCCATGGCAGAAGGCATGGGGAACTTCCAGAAATAGCGTATCGACCTGACACAGACACAGACCCACAAAAATAGGATGAGGAATACTAGAAGAAGTATCTCAATTATCCAGTGAATGTCTTCAAACAGAAAATCCAACAAAGTCCGCCCCGCTAGGTGAATGTGAACCTATCTCGCTATTCAAAGGCAGTCCCTATTTCTTTTTCCTCACCAAATCCCTGAGCTTTCTGACAACACCAGTCAGCGTTGAGACCTCACGACCGGTCATGTATGCCCTTCCGAGGAGGTTTCTGAATACCTGCTTGGCAATGGGCTTCCTGTAGTCCTTGAGGTCTAAATTCTCAACAACCTCGTCGAAGAATCCATACACAATCTCTCGTTCTTCGCGTGTCGCAGGTTTGGCCTCAGTTGGTTCTGGAGGTTCTGCAACTCCATACTTGTTGAAAAGCTCATACAGTGTCACAGCAATGGCATGACTCAGGTTCATACTTGGGTATTCCCTGGAGGCTGGAATGGTGAAGGCAAGATCACAGAGAGCAATTTCCTCATTTGTCAACCCTGCGTCCTCTCTTCCAAACACCAGTGCAACCTGTCCGGGCACACTGAATGGATCCGGTAAGTCAGGTAGAGGTACGGCTGCACGCGTCACACTATGATTTCGACCCACCCTAGCTGTGGCTGCCCAAGAGGCATGCATGTCGCTAAGTGCGTCTTCCAGACTGTCGAATATCCCTGCATGTTCGAGAATGTCAACTGCTCTCACTGAGAACATCTGTGCATATTGGTCGTTTCGAGGATCCTCCCCTACAATTCTGAGTTTGTCTACACCGAAGTTGGCTAATACCCTCGCAGCGAATCCGACATTCCCAGGGGTCAATGGCTCAACTATGACAACTGTGATGTTCGGGAGTTCAGTCAATTCTGAGCACCATTCTATCTGCTCATTAGCTGCAGGACGTCTCCATCCTCAAGAGGATAGCTGAGTCCCACCTGCCTCCGCTTTATCTTATCGTTTGCACGATATATCACAGCCGCTCGGAATCTCTCAACGAAAAGTTCCTTGTGCACCTTCGCAGCAGCATCTTCCACGATAGCGCCCTCGGGAAGAACAATAGGCTTGTCTTCTCTTTTCTTGCCTGGTATCTTTGTATAGACTCTTAGGATGTCGAGATGGTTATACAATGCCCATTGCATTCCATCAAGGTTTTCGCCTTTCTCCGCGGATATGGGGATTATCTCAAAACGTTCGCCGTATTTCTTAGTCAGTTCTGCATATCTTTCCTCAGACCCTGGAACATCACCTTTTGTTGCAATGACAAGGGCTCTCACGTAGGCTACACTGGCATCCATCGCATCCACAAGCTGATCAAATGTGGCGGGTTGCTGAAAACGAACGATGATGTTCGATATTCTTCTTGCCCTGAGGTACTCTTTGACCTCCTCAATATCCCCTTGATAGTTCTGAGCACCATAGATCATATGGCCACCCAGGCCCACTCGTTCAATCCTCACAGCACTCTGCTCTCGATTCAGCCTAATTCTTGCACCATCAAGCTCTCTCAGAATGATGTTCATCTGCATATCGATGTCCTGCGAGAGGTCAATGATGAGTGCTATACAGTCTGTATTTCGGGCAACTGCTAGTGCTTGTCGACCCATCCCTGAGTTTCGAAAGCCATCAAACAGTCCGGGTATCTCCACCAGCTGAATGTTGATGTCTTCGAGCGTGAGCATTGCGGGCGTGGGTATAGGAGTAGTGAAGGGATAATCGCCGACATCAAGCTCGGCATTCGTTACAGAGTTTATTATAGTGGACTTGCCGCTGTTAGTAACTCCTAGAAGACAGACTTGACCTGCACCTTCCTTCCGGATTACACCCTCTTCTGTTCCCCTAGCGCTTCTTCGTGAACGGTCTTGTTCTCTTTGTTTCTCAAGCTTCGCCTTCAGCTGTGCAAGTTTCTTGCGGTAGTCGCCGACCATCCTTTCAGCACCTTTGTGTCTGGGGGCCAGTGACAGCAGCTTCTCTAGCTCTACTATGCGCTGCGCTAGGTCGTCTGTGTCCTCATAGATTTGCCTTTGTTTGTCGAACTCGGGCGATACATTGGTCGGCAATAGGTTACACCATTGTCTGGATTCTGTCTTACAATTTCATCCGAAAGCTGTCATTATGAAGGTTTTCAATCATTCCCTATCCGACATCAGATTCATGTCGAGTATGAACCTTTCAGGATTTGGTGGCCTAGGAAGAGCTGTAGATTCTGTCATGCCTTCTGGATTTGCATGCATGCCCAAACCATATACAAACAAACCTGTCTTTTCAAAATCTGAATCCTTGCTCCCCTCAAGAGCCAGATACACGCTTGATGGCTTCCAAGCTTTCACCAGAGCATCTCGGTCTGCTCGCATCACTTCGATGCCGTTATCCATTATCACAGACTGACCCAAAGACAGATCCCTCACCTTACGAGATGCCTTCAGTAGAAAGAATGAGATTGAACGCTCATCAGGTGACACGCGTTTGATGGTTTCACCTGGAAATGTAACTACGTGAAGATCCTTAGGATTGCCCCATGCGATGCTGATTGACACATTTCTACGAAGGTTTCCTGATACAAACAGAGCCACGTTAACACATCGAGATGCGATGATGACTTCAGGAATGTTCTTTCCAGACCTCACTTGGTCTTCTTCTATCGGAAAGCGGTCAAACAGGACCAGAAAACGCCGGCCTGTCATAGCAATTCCTCTCAAATAGATGACAGAAACCATTACATACCAGGCAAACCGGGTATCCCTGGCATTCCACCACGCCTTCCTCTACGCGATTTGCCCATTTGCTTCATCATTTTCTGCATCTGCTGATGCTGCTTCAGAAGTTCGCGGACATCACGCGGGTATGTGCCTGAACCCTTCGCAATTCTCTGGATGCGCGATGATTTAATGATCTTCGGTGTGTCCAACTCTTCCTTGGTCATCGAGCTCATGATGACTTCCCACTTCTTCATGTTCTCTTCTTGGATCTGTGCTATATCATCCGGTAGCTTGTATTGAAGTCCAAGCATCTCCATGACCTTGCCAATAGGGCCCATTTTCTTTAGCTGCTTGAGTTGAGCCATCATGTCATTTAGCGAGAACTGTCCTTTCATGAACCGCATAGTAGCGTCTTCGTCGACCTCTATCTGAGCCTCCCTGACCTTCTCAATGAGGCCCTTGATGTCAGACATTCCAAGCAGCCGTCCAGCAAACTTGGTGGGATTGAACGGTTCGACAGCGTCCATCCCCTCTCCTGTTCCAAGAAACTTAATCGGAGCCCCAGTTGCCGCTACTGCTGATAAGGCACCACCTCCCTTAGCACTACCATCGAGTTTGGTGACTATGATCGAACCAATGTCCGTGGCGTCTCTAAATGCTGCAGCCTGCACACCAGCTTGCTGGCCTAAAGTACCATCAATCACGAGTACAATCTCTTGAGGTTTGACTGCCTTTGAGATATCTCGCATTTCCTTAATCAGGCCTGTTTCTTCACGATGTCTGCCTGAGGTGTCCAGCAGAATGAGTTCAACACCCCTTTTCTTCATGTCGTCAAAGCCCCTCTTTGCAAGCTTGACGGCATCCTTCTCCTTTTCATCTCCCCAGAAGGGCACATTAGAACGCTCAGCCAGCTGTTTCAGCTGGTCATATGCACCAGGTCTGAAGTTGTCAGCACAAATGACACCAGTCTTTATTCCTCTTTTCTGGAAATATCGTGCAAGTTTGCCTACTGTGGTCGTCTTTCCTGAACCCTGTATACCCACCATCATTACTAGGTTTGATTTACCAGGATTAATCGTCAAAGGAACTGTCTTCTCGCCCAAGTAATATGCGAGTGTATCCCAAACCACCTTGACTATGTGCTCGCGGCGTGAAATTCCCCTGGGGAGGGACTCATCGAGAGCCTGTTCCTCCACCCTCTTTGTAATAGCCATGACAAGTGTGACATCGACATCAGCAACCAGAAGCGCACGTTGTATGTCTTTTGCGAGTTCCTTCACAAGCTCCTCATCTATGATGCTAGCACCAAACAGCTTCTTCAGCGCCGAGTTCAGCGCTTTTCCAAGACCTTCAAGGACCAAAGTGTGTCACCGTGATATCGAAATGCTGTCCGGTCGTTCTGCATATCAACCTTCGCTTTCAACATTGGCGCCTGATAGCAGAAAAAGATGGGAAAGGATAAAACCAACAGGATAGTCCCTAGACTCCCAGTGGAAACAAATGAGTGAAAGGAAGAAGGTCGAAGGCATTCGTATCGTCAAGATTTCTGATGGAACTGTGATTGACCACATCACAGCTGGTCATGCCCTGCAGGTCCTTCAAATCCTTGGAATCACTGGTAAAGAGGACTACACTGTCACACTCGCAATGAACATTAGTAGCTCCAAGACTGGACAGAAGGACATTGTAAAGTTGGAACATAGATTCCTTGAAGATCACGAAGTGGCCCGAGTTGCCTTGGTGGCACCAGATGCAACTCTGAATCTCATAGAGGAAGGTAAGGTGACCAAAAAGACTCGTATCCAGTTACCAGATATGATTGATGATGTCATTACCTGTCCAAACCAGCGTTGTGTGACGAACAAGGAGCGAGAGCCTGTCACACCCAAGTTTCAAGTTGTATCGAAAGACCCGGTTTCTCTCAAATGCCACTACTGCTGGACAATGGTTGATGAAACTGACATCATTGCTCAGTTTACTGAGCCAAAATGATACATGTTATGCCACTATGTCGAATGAAAACCTTAATTATCCCGACTTTTGTTGCTGGCCCTCAGCAGAATACTGCTTCAACCCCGAAATAACCAGTACGGCGTGGAGCAACAAATGGTCGGCAACAAAATCGTAGTCATTGGAGACAGGGACACAGTCACTGGCTTTCAGATGGTTGGAGCCAATGAATGTGCCATTCCCACTACTCCTGAAGAAACACGAAATGTGCTGATCAGATACTTCAGAGACCCAGATACTGGGCTCATAGTCATCACAGAACCCCTCGCCAAACCTATTGAAGCCACGGTTATGGAGCTATCCGAAGCACCAGTCCCGGTCATTCTGTTGATACCAGACAGAGAGGGATCCACCGGCGCGTATGAGAACGTCTTGCGAGAATTGATCCGGAGGGCCGTTGGCATCGATATTAATGTCTAACCTTGCAATGATGGAGCAAATGAAGATGAGCCATGACAGTGGTAGAATTGAGAGCATTGCCGGACCCGTCGTGAGGTGTGTAGGGCTCCCCTCGGTACGCATGTATGAGGTCGTACGTGTGGGTGAGGAACAGCTCATAGGGGAGGTTATCGAAGTTGGTGAAGGTACCTGCACAGTGCAGGTGTACGAAGAAACGTCCGGGTTAGCACCTGGTGAACCAGTTGAGCCTACTGGAGATTCCCTATCGGTAGAGGTAGGACCTGGTCTTCTTGGTGCCATTTATGACGGCATACAGCGCCCCTTGCCAGAGCTTCGTGATATGTCTGGTGACTTCATCTCCAGAGGTCTGACAGTCGAGGGAATTGATAAGGAAAAGAAATGGGAGTTCAAACCGCTAGTCAAAGTTGGCGACAATGTTGAACCTGGTGATATCATCGGAGAAGTCCCTGAAACACAGATTATCACATCAAAGATTCTTATTCCCCTAGGTGTGAAAGGAGAAGTTGTTGAGATAGTATCACCAGGCGAATATACAGTTGTAGAAACAATCTGTAAGGTAAAGGACAGCTTTGGTGATGTTCATGACGTGGTAATGCTGCAAAAGACTCCTGTTAGGATTGGACGACCTTTCAAGGATCGTTTCCCTATGGACACTCCTCTCGTCACTGGTCAGAGAGTCATTGACACTTTCATGCCACAGGCTAAAGGTGGCACTGGAGCTATTCCTGGAGGATTTGGAACAGGCAAAACAGTTACACTCCATCAGTTCGCCAAGTGGGCTGATGCTCAGGTAGTTGTCTACGTTGGTTGCGGAGAACGTGGGAACGAGATGACAGAGGCTCTTGAGGAATGGCCTCATCTGAAAGATCCACAGAGTGGTCGTCCTCTGATGGAGCGAACAGTTCTCATTGCCAACACCTCAAATATGCCGGTAGCTGCACGTGAAGCCTCAATCTATGTGGCAGTAACATTGGCAGAATACTTCAGAGATCAGGGCTATGATGTTGCTCTGATGGCCGACTCGACCTCTCGTTGGGCGGAGGCACTACGTGAGATATCTGGCCGACTTGGCCAGCTACCATCCGAGGAGGGATACCCTGCATATCTTGGATCAAGACTAGCTCAGTTCTACGAGAGGGGTGGTCGAGTGAGGACTCTGGGCTCGGATGAGCGTCTTGGTTCTGTAACTATCTGCGGTGCGGTTTCACCACCTGGAGGCGACTTCTCAGAGCCAGTAACCCAAGCGACACTGAGGATTGTGAAAGTATTTTGGGCTTTAGACAAGGACTTGGCTGCACGCAGGTTCTTCCCAGCGATTAATTCACTGACCAGTTACTCGCTTTATCAAAATACTCTCGAGGAATGGCACAAGGCGAATCTTGGAGCTGATTGGCCTGACCTAGTGACTGAAGCAATGGCCCTTTTGCAGAAGGACCAAGAACTCCGTGAAATAGTCCAGCTTGTAGGACCTGATGCCCTTCCTGAGTCTGAACGTGCTACTCTAGAAGCTGCAAGGATGATTAAGGAAGACTTCCTCACACAGAGTGCTCTGCATGAAATCGACACATATTGCCCACCAGGAAAGACCTATCGCATGCTAAGGGTAATAATCAACTTCGCCCGCAAGATGGCGGAGGCCGTGGGAGTTGGTGTTCAAGTCAGGAGAATCCTCGAGTTCAGTGTTCTTGATAACATTGCACGAATGAAGATTTCGCCTTGGGACAGCTATGACTCAACATTGGATGCAATTGAGAAGAAGATGGAGCGTGAGTTCCAGACGCTATATCAGGAGATGTCCGATTCTGGCCTGATGTTGTCCGAAGTCGCAGAATAGTTGCTCCTGAAAGGCATAGTGGGGTTTATCGGGTACGAGTACCACCAATGACAAGAGATGTCTCGCCAAAAGGACTTGGATAGGCTTCATGCAGAGATTGAATCTTGTGTGAAATGTCCTCTGCATGAATCTCGCTTGAATGCAGTGCCTGGTGAAGGTCCAGTTGATGCAAGATTGATGCTGGTAGGTGAGGCCCCAGGCGGCAGAGAGGATGAGTCAGGGCGTCCGTTTGTCGGAAGGTCAGGTGCATTTCTCACTATGCTGCTCTCAGGTATAGGTTTCTCAAGAAGTGATGTCTTTATCACGTCCATCTTGAAGTCTAGGCCTCCAAAGAATAGAACTCCAATCCGGAGTGAGATAGAAGCCTGCAGACCTTATCTTGAACGTCAGATTGAGATAATCGATCCTCAAGTCATTGTGCTTCTAGGTGGCGTCGCGGTATCATCAATAATTGGTCCATGGAAGATGGGTGATGCCCATGGAAAATTCTACGAAGGTGGGGGACGTAAATTCTTCATCACCTACCATCCCGCAGCAGCACTTAGGTTTCCTAGGTTCAAGGATGTAATGAAAGCAGACTTCGAGGTATTGAAGCAGGAACT
Organism: Candidatus Hermodarchaeota archaeon; assembly: GCA_048885865.1. Classification (GTDB taxonomy): domain Archaea; phylum Asgardarchaeota; class Thorarchaeia; order Thorarchaeales; family Thorarchaeaceae; genus SMTZ1-83. The sequence continues at coordinate 1,943 of JBHLLF010000076.1, read as the reverse complement.
TGGATGAGTGGCGGTTAAATGGCTTGAGCATGACAACCTTCCGTGGAGTCGATGGTCCTTCCTATACTGTCATTAATGGTTCAATCTCCATTCGAGATTCCGACTTATGGACCTTGGATAGACGTAGCAGGACTTATGCTCAATCTACTGCTCGCATTATTCATCCGCGGTTATCTGCTGCTGGTTCTTGTAGGATTCATGATCTATGTCACTGGTCTAAGTGACGGACTCGGAAAGACACTTGTAGTCGCTGGTGTGGCGATTTACATCTTGGGTCCCTTTGTTCTCGACTTATTTGCAGGAATAATCGGGACCGGACCCATTACTTTGGAAACCGCAACAAGCGCATGGTTGGGTCTTATAGGCATGACAGACGCCGACCTCGTGTTTCTTCTAGTGACTATTGGTGAAATAGTGGCAGCGGTGTGCATTCTTTCAGGAGCTATAATGTACTTCACGCCACTCTCCGGAGACCTCAAGTCCAGAGGCCAATCACTGGTTGTCAGAGCACTGCTTTTTGCCCCAATTCTTGCCTTCTTCCATGTTGCTCCTTGGATATAGGCCCCCTCCCGCCACACGGTAAGTCTTAAAACGAGGAGAGTTGTACCGAGCCGACTTGACTAGAAGACCTGAGGCGGCCAATTTAGATGTCAAAGAAATCCTCTGTTGCTTATCGTACCGTATCCGATGTGAGTGGACCACTACTTGTCGTGGAGGGCACACACAATGTCAGCTATAATGAAGTCGTCAAGATCCGTGCCCCGTCAGGAGAACTCCTCACTGGCACAGTGCTTGAAACGGGTAGAGGAAGAGCTGTTATTCAGGTCTTCGAGGGAACGAGTGGCCTAGACACTGATGTGACAGCAGTCCGTTTTACCGGTGAAACCTTGAAACTCTCCGTTTCTACTGAGATTCTTGGTCGTGTTCTTGACGGATCAGGAAATCCTCTGGATAGTGGTCCCAAACTAACTGCAGAGGACCATTGGGACATCTATGGATCACCAATTAATCCCTATGCTCGTCAGTATCCTAGGCAACCAATCCAGACAGGTCTATCGGTCATTGATGGTTTGAATACATTGGTCCGAGGGCAGAAGCTGCCAATCTTCTCAGGTTCGGGCCTTCCCCACAACAGAATTGCTGCTCAGATTGTGAGACAATCCAAGATTCCAGGCGAAGAGGGTGAATTTGCTATTGTGTTCGCAGCCATGGGTATTACAGCCACGGAAGCACAGTACTTCATGAAGTCCTTCGAGGAAACTGGTGCGCTGGAACACACTACTCTGTTTCTCAACTTGGCAAATGACCCTGCCATTGAACGAATCATCACTCCAAGAGCTGCACTTACTGCAGCGGAATATCTAGCCTATGAGTCCGATATGCATGTTCTTGTCGTTCTGACTGACATGACTAATTATGCTGAAGCTCTGAGAGAAATCAGTGCTGCGAGGTCCGAAGTACCGGGCCGTCGAGGGTATCCAGGCTACCTATACACTGACCTCAGTCTGATATACGAGCGGGCAGGCCGCATTAATGGAAGAAATGGCACCATCACTCAGATGCCAATTCTTTCAATGCCACAGGATGACATGACCCATCCGATTCCCGACCTTACCGGCTATATCACAGAGGGTCAGCTCCCATTGAGCCGCGGTCTGCACAGAAGAGGCGTCTATCCTCCGATTGACCCTGGCCCATCACTGAGTCGACTCATGAAAGAGGGAATTGGGGAGGGAATGACCCGATTCGACCATAAAGAGGTCCAAGCTCAACTGTACTACGGTTACTCTGAAGGTATCGACCTAAGGGACTTGGTGGCAGTGGTTGGCTCTGAGGCGCTCACAGACCGTGACCAGAAGTATCTGAAGTTTGCGGACCGTTTCGAGGCCGAGTTCATTGGTCAGGGTGAGTTCGAGGACCGTTCGTTTGAACAGACCCTGGAC
>JBHLLF010000075.1:0-10600 GCA_048885865.1 Candidatus Hermodarchaeota archaeon | reverse complement strand
GAAGAGTCCACTGAAACTGTCACTGTGGGAGCCATTGTTGCAGCAACAGGTTTCATGCCTTTCGACCCCCGAATTGTGGAGGAGTTTGGATATGGAGAGAATCCCGATGTCATAACATCACTCGAACTCGAGAGGCTGTTGAATCCAGGCGGACCAAGCGGGGGCAAGCTCGTCAGACCATCAAACGGCCAGGCTCCCAGGAGGGTTGTATTCATCCCATGTGTAGGTAGTCGTTCCGAGCGTTTTGGGCGACCGTACTGCAGCAGAGCCTGCTGTACTGCCTCTGTGAAAGAAGTGGTCCAAATCAAACAGCAGATCCCTGATGCAGAGGCCTATGTCTTCCATTCTGACATGAGAACATTTGGGAAAGGTCATGAAGAGCTGCAGGTCCGTGCAGCGAAGGAATACAAGGTCAATTTCATTCGAGGTGCGGTCGGTGAGGTAGTTCTAGACCCAGTTACGGGGCAAACAAGTATCCGCGCAGAAGACATTACACTTAGGCGACACCTCGAGATGGATGTAGATCTGGTTGTTCTTATGGTTGGAATGGATGCTGAACCAAGCAACATCGCGCTTTCAAGACTGCTTAAAGTCCCGCTAGATGAGAACGGCTTCTTCCTTGAACAGCATCCCAAGCTAGGACCTAGTACCACCGCAACAAAGGGCGTCTTTCTCTCAGGAGTGGCTCAAGGGCCAAAAGACATCTCAGACACCGTAGCTCATGCAGGACTCGCAGCATCAAAGGTCAAGACTCTGCTCGCGAGTGGAAAGGTGATTACAGAAGCTTGTGTTCCATCATTTGACCCATCATTATGCATTAGCTGCCGTCTTTGTGAACAGACCTGTACGCCCGATGCAATCTCGTTCAATGATGAAAAGCATCCAACCATCAATATGGCTGCCTGTAGAGGGTGTGGCTCGTGCGCGGCAGCGTGTCCATCAGGGGCGCTCGATCTTCCCTGCCTCACAAATGAACAGTTATTGAGCGCAACAAAGGCGGCTATAGAAAACAATCCTCTGAAACCAGCTATTGTCGGTTATCTTTGTAGATGGTGTGCCTATGGAGCTGCGGATAGAGCAGGAACTGCAAGAATCACTTACCCGCCAAACATGATTCCGATACAGGTGCCATGTACAGGACGCCTGAATGTAGAAACTGTGATGACTGCATTTGCGGAGGGTGCTGATGGAGTGGCAGTCATGGGATGCCACATTCAAGATTGCCACTATCGATCAGGGGCCAGATATGCTCAAGACAGAATGGGGAAAGTGAGAGAGCTACTCAGAGCTGCAGGAATCGATGGAAGTCGCCTGTACTTTGGCAGTGCCTCAGCCTCTGAGGCGGATAGCTTCGCAGAACAAGTGACGAGATTTGTAAACAGAATCACACGGCTCGGACCGTTGGGTAGAGAGATTGTGGAAAAGCCTACTGCAAAACTACCTCTGAAGGAAGCTGTTGGAGGTTAGGACCATGGAACGACGAAACGTCATTGTTGGTGAGAAGCCGGTCGTATCCATGGACATCGAGGAGGGAAAAGTCAAACTCGAATGGAAGACTTCTCTTCTAAAGAAAACTCTCGACCATGCAATTGACAAGTGCGTGGGCTGTAGTCTATGTCTGCCCTGCCCTTGGGAAGCAATTACGCTCGGACCAGTTCAAGAAACTGCAGCAGGAAGAATCGAAGGAGCACCATTAGTGAATGTTGATCCTGATCTCTGCACATTTTGCGGACTCTGCGACTCTTCTTGCATCTTCAAGGCCTTTGAAGCCAGGTATGAAGGCGAGGGAGCAGTCAACGACTTTGTTGACATCGACGGTGTTCATACTATAGATGATGAGAAATGCGCCCCATGTCTTCTCTGTGAAAAAGTCTGCCCAACTGGTTCCCTGCAAGCTGAAGTCAAGATCGAGTGGAAGAAGGACTTAGTCAAGTACGAAGGCGAGGAGTCAGCTGAGGGCACGATAAAGATAGACGAGGACAAGTGTTCCCTATGTGGGCTTTGTGAACTCCTATGCCCAGAAGCCATCAAAATCTATTGGTCAGAGTCAGCTGAGCCGCCGGACTTCAGACCAGCAGTGAGTATCAGAGCCATCGACGAAGAATGCGATTACTGTGGATTGTGTGCAAAGATATGCCCAGATGAGGCGATTAGTGTCGAATGCACTAAGTCAAGCCCCAGAACCATCAAAGACCCAACCATATCAGGCGAATTACGGCACAATGATGAAACCTGTGTCAAATGCGGACTCTGTGCTCAGGTCTGCCCATATGATGCTCTTGAAGTCACAAAACCGTTCTCTGGAGAGGTTGTCGTCGCAAGGCGTGACAAGTGCGACCCGGTTGGCTGCCATAATTGTTTCAACATTTGCCCAGTCAAAGCCATCTATCCCACAGGAACCGATGATAAGATTGACATAACTGACAACTGCGTCTACTGTGGTGCATGTGAGCACTCCTGTCCGTACGACGTACTGGAGACTAAACGTGAGGGTTACAATGTTCAGCAACTCGAGAAAGTGCGCGAATGGGAGAAGGCACGTAGACTGTTCTTCGAGGCGGTCATTGGCAAGGATCCGCCCAAGAGTGGGCTCTTCGAGAGAGAGATAACTGTTCTAGCTGCTGAGAGGGCACGAGTCAATATACGAGAGGGGCAGGGATGGGAAGAGGATGATGCCATTCGTGAGAAGGCCATTAAAATTGCAAGGCATACACTGAACCTCCTTAAGTCAAGTCCTAGGTTAACCCTGCAAGTGGAAAGGGGTCAACTGGACAAGGTTGTTGAGAAGATCAGGGGGCCTCCAGCAGCGAGTCAAGAGAAGTGACTTTATCATCTGTCTTTGTAACTGTAATCTTAATGCCATGCATCTTTGGGGGTGAACTATCTGCAGGGACTGCTACAAGTGAAAAAGCCCAAGGACCACGAGGCATTGATGCCACACCATCCTCAAGCCGTTCATCAACATAACCACTTACAACGACTTGAGCAGTGTCGGATTTCATGGTGACAGAGCCACTCTCCTTGATGCCCAGTTTCTGGAAATCACTCTTGCTGAAAGAAGCTCGAGCAGCGAGGTCTTGATACTCCTTTGACTTCTTGTCTTTCTCAGCTTCAATATCAACCTCAAAGGAGTGGGCTATCACTAATTTCAGTTCAAGATGTGGAAAGAGAAAATCGCCTAATGCCATGACTGCTTCGCCTAGAGTGTAAATCGGTTAGGTCAGACCACCCGCTTCTAGGATTTTAATAGCTAGTTCGAGGAAAGAAGCCTCAACATTATAGCCAGTCTTTGCTGAGGTTTCAAGAAAGCTTGTGTGAACACCGCGATCTCTAATCCGCCCCGCTAGAGCTTCACCCTCCGCTGTTGTGACAATGGTCTGCTGCATCACTGGGTTGTCCTTGAACTGGTCTCTGAGGTCAATCTTATTGCCTATCAGAACGATTGGTATCTTCTTACCTGCATTGTTCCAGCACTCGTCAAGCCAGTTTTCGATGTTGTCAAATGATGCACGTTCCACGGTGGAATAGACAGCCAATGCACCTTGTGCACCCCTATAGAAGGTAGAACGCACATTCTTGAAGTGCTCTTGCCCGGCAAGATCCCAAATTTGAATGCTGACATCATGTCCGCCCTCAAGACTCATCTTCTTGACAGCGAAGTCAGCACCAATGGTGATCATATAGTTGGCTCTGAAGCCCTCACCCATATACTGTCGTCTAAGACTTGTCTTCCCTACCGAGCCGTCGCCCATTAGGATCACTTTGAAAAGTGCTGTGACCATCTAAAGACCTCCTCGTGCCCATGTTCGGGGACTAAGGCGGTATTTTACGTTTGTGCTATTTGAGTCTATGCCGATTGAATGAACTGTCAATTTTGACATAACCAAAGATACAAAGATGATTGCCGCATTGGTCTGATGACCTGCAATGGCGGATGATATTCTAGAGTATTGGATGGCGGAAGCGCGCGAACTTGCTTCAAAGTTCAATGTTGAGGATTTCGACAAGAGCTCCGCTTTCTGGAACTGGGACAATTTCGGGGAGGATATTGTCAAACTCAAGAAAACCCTGAATCTCAAGGAAGGATATCTTGACATCCTTGGACTTCGGGTTAACTTCGACACCGGGAAGACTGAAGACTTGCTGACAGGCAAAGAAGTCAATACTAGCATATTGATTCCTCACCTTTATTATTATACAAAAGCGAAAGACAATGGTGTTGCTGGTGAATGGTCAAAGTACAATGCCCTTCAGGGGTCATGGGCATGCAGATATTCGTTTGATGAAGAGGATGTCAAGGCACTGACATCTGTCTTTGTAGAGAAGAAGGAAAAGCTGTTTGAAACCTTAGAACGACTTGGAGCAGAGAGGGTTGACCATGGAGATGCGGGATTTGAGCTGGAGTTTCTCCCCAAGGTGAAGGTCCTGCTCATATTCGACGAAGCAGACGAGGAATTTCCAGCGAACGTTCGATTGCTTTACGACAAGAACTCGATATACTACCAACCCCATGAGATGCTCGGTAACATAAGTTGGTTCCTGGCTTCTCGAGTGTTCAAGGCTTTAGCGTAGTAGCGAGTGGGCGTATTCTTTATCTACTCATCAAATAGTAGAGTCAGATTCCTCTGAGCGCAAAGACATGGAGAAAGCATCTTTATCGACGAGTCATTTGCGAATCTTGGAATAGATTGCAATTCCCAATGCCAAGCATATTATGGAAACGAGAGCAGTAACAAGTAGTAAACCATTTCCATTGGCACTTGTAAATGTTGATACTGAACCGCCGAGCTTATACAGAGTAGCTGCACCTGAACCTTCGCATGTCCAAAATGCACCGTCAAACCAGGTTAGACCGCTACCAGCTCCATCGGTCTCCATAACACCAATTGATCGTAGAGAGTCCCCATAGGAATCAGCTGATTCCCAGACATGAATTGCATCCGAGGATGCTCCAGGCTTAGAGCAATAAATGACTCCATTCACCTCAACGTAATCCTGGATGTTTTCCGAAGGTGGAGGTCTAATATCATTCAGGCGATTCCTGTCAAAGTCATACACATAGAGGTTGCTGGTCCCGTAGTTTCCGATATAGACTCTCTCTAGTAGAGGAAGGATGCATATTCCGCCCCAATGCGCATTGTCAATGGAGCTGCTGTTAATCCATTCATCAATGAATAGTAAATCGGTATCATATCGGACAATCTTGGAAGGATTGTTGGGGACAAGCCCTCTTTCTGAAAGGGGAAGCCAAAGAAGTCCATCATAGAAGATCATCCCTCCACAGTGATTGAGCGTGCCGTCGCGCACAAGCACTTCATCAATATAAGTTCCGTTGGGGAAGAGTTTGTATAGCCACGCATCCCCGTTGCCGAACACAGTTTCTGCGGTGCTGATGTAAAAATACTCCCCATCGGTTGCGAGCCCCTCCACCTCACTATCAGTGAACCATGTGAGTTCAATTGAGAGCTCGACCTCTGCCGTGTTATGCACCTCACTTTGCGACTGCACCAAATGAGGAAGGGAACCTCCCGAGGGGAAAATCAGCAGCAATCCGAGGACCAATGCTAATGCTAAACAACGATGCACTTTCTACGACCAAGTAGAGCTCTTAGATTGATGTTCATAAGCTTTGCCGCGTACGAGGCTTTGGCGTAGTTGTTAGAAATCAGACTCATCTTGTTTTGTGAGTAGGCTTCTGACCTTTGAGAGGAAGATGTAATCCCTAGGAATGACAATCTCATCATTAGAGAGATTCCTCTTCAAAAGCGTTTCTCGTTCTCTCTTCCGTTTAGTGGTGGTTCTCAACCAACCAGATACCACATATCCGTCTACAGACAAGGCTATGAATGATACAAGCAAGAACCAAGGGTGGATGGAAAGAACAGCTATGTTGTTGGTAACTGTATAGGAAGAATCAATGATTTCTACGCGGACAATGGTATCATGCCTAGGAGTGATTAGGATAACAGCGGACTGTCCCAGAGAGGATTCCCTTAGAGTTAACAATCCATGGTAGCTGGATTGATCGCTCTGAATGTATATGAACCTGTCACTCTCAATCCAGGTTTCGACCCTTATTCTCGCTTTGAATTCAATGAATATCTCTAAAACAACCCAGACACCCGCACCAAGCCATAAATCATAGTTCAAGAACTTACCTTCTTGGAGAAATCCTTCGAACAGAATCTGCGGTGGAAGATCGTATGCAGTAATAGGAAGAGATGCCATTGTTGCAGAAATCAGAACTGAAGAGGAAAGCAGGACAGCCAGTATTTTAAATCCATTAGATCTTCGGATTCGAATCATGGACCTGGCTTGGGAAGGCAATTTCGTTCACGGAACATAGAGTGATGCTTGCTGTTATTTGTTACGACATGGCATGTAATTTGCTGTGTCTTTGCTTTCGCAAATCACTCCCCCTCGGCGGAGTCTCTCTGAGAGGACTTGGACTACCCGTAAAGACCACAATGAGTGGGGTTCTAACAATCTGGCCTGACTAGCCAAGACACCGCCCATCACAACTCAGATTCCTTACAATAGCGTTAAATCAAACCTCTGTGTTAGATATAGTTCAACTTCAATCGCGTGTAGGGAGAATAAATGACACCCAGTATTACTGATCTTGAGGACGCACCAGAACATGTCATACGGGAACATATGGCACTGAGAGCGGAACTTGATAGAGTCATTCCTTCAAAGACTGTTGATGACAATCTGATTATTGCAACATGGAATATCGCCCACTTTGGCGATTTGACTGAGAAGTGGGATGAATTGGAGGACGATGACGCCGTTCGTGACCTAAGAGCATTGCTTCACATCACAGAGATTGTTTCGCGATTCGATGTTGTGGCTATACAAGAGGTCTCGAGCAATATAAGGTGCATACGTAGGATGCTCAGAGCACTTGGACCTCATTGGGGTCTATTGATGACTGATGAAACGAAAGGTCGTCGAGGGAACAATGAACGCCTTGCCTTTGTCTTTGACACAAGAAAGGTGAACCTCTCAGGTCTGGCTGGAGAGCTAGTGATTCCTGATGAAGAGCTAAGGAAAGCTGATGTTCCTGAAAAAGATGATGTAGGGAAGCGCAGGATTATGACTCAGCAGTTCGCAAGGACTCCCTATGCTGTTGGATTCAAGGCGAAGAATAACACATTTGTTTTGGTCACAGTGCATATGAAGTTCGAACCTCGGCCAGAACGAACTAGAGAGATTCAGGCAATCGCAAATTGGATAGGTGAATGGGCTAAAGATATGAATTCCTGGGAGCATAATCTCATTGCGCTGGGAGACTTCAACATTGATAGGGAGGGCGATGTCCTCTATGATGCATTTGTTGATAGTGGACTTGATATACATGAGCACTTTCAGAATCTGCCGCGAACGATTGCGGACGACCCGGATGCTCTCTCACGAACCTTCTACGATCAAATAGCATGGTTCAAGGGAGATGACGAAAAGCCGGCCCTCTCCCTCAGATTTCTGAAAGGTGGTAACTTTGACTTTCGAGGATTAATCTTTGCCGACCTGCCTAATGACCAACTTAAACTGAAGATATCAGACCATTTCCCTCTGTGGGCAGAGTTTGAGATTGACCCAGTGGGATATGAGGAGCTTCCAACATTTCCACCTCTTACTCGAGAACAGAAGAAGGAGATGAAAAAGAAAGAGAAGGAAGCGGCAGAGCTTAGAAGGCGTACTGTACTATTGATTACGGAATTGGACAATGCATTTGTTGTTTATCTGAATGAAATAGCGGCTAAAGGTTTCGCAATCAAAGACGAAGCAGAGAAGTGGTTCTCGGAGTTATTGTTTAGGAAAGTTGTCGTCGAAAAATTCCGAGACCTGTTGAAGAAATCGGAAACAAACCAGAATGTGCCTCGTACAAAGGCCGTTGACCTTGCAAACAAGACCATTGAGGTAGTTAGGGCAGAAGATGAAGAAAGGAAATCGATTGAACTAAAGGATCTAAAGAAGGCCATCAGAGAATTGAACGAGTGGCCTTTTTTGAGGGCAAGAGTAGGTTGAGGTGAGGAGTTTGGATTTAGATAATCAGGGTGAAATTGAGTGGGAGATTCTTGATTCCGATTTCTGTGAGAAAGAAGAACTTGAATACATCGTGGGACTTCGGATAGGATCGAAACATATCTTCATGCTAGGACACACACGGAAATCGGACGATTATATCGAATTACCACCTTCTTTTGTCTTCTTTGACGAAGGGAAAGATCCGAAAATACGTGGTGAAGGGATATCGATGAGCCAAAGAGACTTCGATAGATTTCTGAGTCTACTATTCGGTGAGAGGGATAAAGAGCTGATTGAAGACCATATTTACGGTGTGTTACCAAAACCAGAAGCGAAGGAAGAGGAGACGGAGGAAGAAGAGAAGTAATATCGGACTAGGAATAGACGCCTCTAGAACAGCAGTGGACTAAACCTTAGGGGGATCACTTTGGGTTTACTTTCGGAAATCAGTCCCCCACGTATGTTTCCCATCCAATGAACTAAGACACTCCACAAGACCCACAATCACAGGGGTTCATACCCCTGCTGCAAGACTATACGCCGCATGCCGTCTGATAGGAGATGATTGTTATAGGTAGAACTGCTAGAACTTTTCGCCAAAGCATAAACATAGAGGAGTCCAAGTGGAAGGGATTCCGAAGGGTGTTAACGCCACAGGAACGAGAAGCACTTGATCACATCTTTGACAGTGCCCGAGAGTATGCCGACGCTGGAACTATGATAGTGACACCACGCGTACTAGAGGTCGCCTTTGTGTCCATGTTTCTCAATATGCGAAGCGAGATTGATGGTCTCCGCCAGAAGGTCGCTGAGTTAGAGAAGGATGCATGATGAAGCAAGTCGGATGGCTCCTTGATGCCACCGTCGACTACGAGAATCAGGCACTGACGCTGTGGATCAAGACCAGTGGAAAGACCCGTGGATATGTATACAGAGAGTTCCACCCCTCAGTCTTTGTCAGTCGTGAGAAGAAGAAAGGACTGGACTGGAGTTTTGATGACATCCTCAAGGCTGCCCGTGCGCATCCCAAGGTGACGAAGACAAGATTCACTCAGAAGCGTGTCAGCGTCTATGAACAAGAGATGAGTCGTGTATTGGAGGTCTTCACTACACCAGACGCCCACAGAGAAGTGGCAGGAGATTTGGAACAGCTTCCTGGAGTCACTGTGTTTCACGGAGATATCGACCCTGTGCATCAGTTCTTCATCCACGACGACATCTTCCCATTTGGCAAGGTTGTCTTCGAGTCGAAGGAAAACACTGTCACTGCGATACGATGTGTCGACAGACGAGAAGACACTGATTATGACATGCCAGACCTTGAGGAGATAGGCTTTGAGGTGTTTGTTGATGCCAGACGGATATTTCCCAGACTGGAGGACAAGATTCACCACATTGACGTATATCACAAGGGACTGACAATTCGAATTGAGGGTGAGAGCGAGAGAGAGATTCTGGAGGAGTTTCAGAGGACCATTGACGGAATTGATCCGGATGTGATAGTCACTAGGGATGGGGATGCAACTCTGTTCAGATACCTGACGCTACGAGCAAAGCTGAATGGTGTACAGCTTGTGATGTCACGGGACGGGTCAGTCTTGGATGTCAAACAGAAAGATGCAAAGTCGTTCTGGGTGTACAATCAGGTCTTCTTCAGAGCAGGCAACATGGTCATGTTCAATGGCAGAATCCACATTGACAGGATGCAGAGCTTCTACTACTCGCCCACAGGCCTTGAGGGTGTGATGGAGGGGTGTAGGCTCGCATATGCAAGGCCACAGAGAGCATCACGAATGTCGATTGGCACAATCAATGCGGCTGTCCAGTACTACAATGCCTACAAGATGGGAATTCTGATACCACCAGTGAAGAAGAACCCGGAGTTCCTGAAGACTGTAACCGACCTCGCTTCCATTGATAGAGGAGGCCTCATTCTTCAACCAAAGCCAGACATCTATGAGAACATTGCAGAGTGTGACTTCTCGTCGATGTATCCCACACTGATGGTGACACGGAACATAAGTCCAGAGACCATCTGTACAGTTGAAGCCTGTCCTGACTGTCCTGAGCATTGCGTCGAGGTCCCCGAGGTGCCAATCCGTATCTGTCAACGAAAGAGGGGGATTGTGGCTCGGTCACTGGAACTGGTGTTGGAGAAACGTGAGGCCTTTACGCAACTGATAGAACGAGGGTATGACGCAAAGAAATACGAACGGATGCAGAACACACTCAAGGGTATACTGGTATCATGCTTTGGATACTTGGGCTTCAAGAACGCCAGATTTGGAAGAGTAGAGGCACACACGGCAGTCACTGGACTGGCACGAGATGTACTTCTGCAGACGCAAGATATCGGAGAGAAAATGGGTCTTGAACTGATACATGGTATTGTTGACTCAGTGTGGCTCAGATCCAGAGGCAGGCCTGACTATGACACACTTCAGGAGTTTTGTAGACGTGTCACAGAAGAAACCAACATCAAGATGTCCCTTAAGGGGATATTCAAGTGGATGGTGATTCCCTCATCAAGACTCCACCCATCTATCGCACCATTGAATCGATACTATGG
>JBHLLF010000074.1:0-10607 GCA_048885865.1 Candidatus Hermodarchaeota archaeon | reverse complement strand
CAGAGAATCTTGAATCTCATATATGGATCGTTTACAAGCGCAACCATCGGCCAATCGACAAATCCTGACCACATCCCAACGAAGAGGCCTAGTAGAGTGATGATATTCCCCCAAAAGATGAATATATCGAACTCGTGGAATAGCTTGGCCATCCTTGTTCCAGGGGTTCTAATACCGTCTCGAAACACGAGGCGGAAAACAATGTTGATCAGCGCCATAACCGCAGTGGCTGCTCCAATGCCCGTATGAAAGTGTACAAAGACTGGATGTAGTGCCATGATGACCACCCTCTAGTTACGAGCCCTCCTGAATACAAATACCCCTAGCAGGGCAAGTATCACTGCGGAGGCAGGAGTTATAGTGTACATCATTAGCTCCCAGATAGCCATGAGCTCCTCAGGAGTGAGTGTAGTTGGAGGAGGCGTGGTAGTAGGTGGCGTTGTTCCGTTGGTCGTAGTCAAAGTATTCTCAGCAACATCTACATCCACGCTGACACTAGTTCCAATACGACCAGCAGCACCTGTCCAAATCCGAATGGTATAGGATCCAACAGTCTGCGGTGTGAATGTTACTGAAGCATCAATCTCACCTGTGTTTCCATTGGTATCAGCTGCGTCGCCATCTCTAATGACATCAACTGAGATGGTGAACTCGGCGTTGTCAGCATCCCCACTCTGCATGCTGACTGCCTCTGTACCATCTCCTGCATCTATTACTAACAGGAATGGGATTCCTCTAGTAGCTTGTACTGTTCCGGTTGCATTTACTGATAGTGTAGTTCCCGCATTTACGTGGCAACTAGGCGAATCGCCGCAGGTCGCTCCAAAATTCGGTGAAGCAAAAGAACTGCTCGCTAAGATAAACACTGAGATGACCAGGGTGGCTATAACCAGGGTCATTCTGCGATGCTGCTTCTTCATCTGGTTGTCTCCATAGGTTCTGAACAAGGCTCTATCTCGAGTTCGTTCGGTCTTGGCCAAGGCCATGGTTTCAATCCGGAACCATCTAAGCTCATTTTAAGCATATCGGAAGCTTAACTTAACGATATGAATCGCCGCATGTTACGTCCCGAGACTTAACCCTTGCCGTAAAGTACGAAATGTAATTAATTCCAAACGAATCCTCGTCTGAAGGCTACAAGAGTCACCTATTGAGAATCTTGTCAAGGACTCTCAATAAAGGAATCCCCACGGCCAGAGCCTGATTTAGCGTCATTAGCTTAATGACTAATAGACCTAACGCTCCGCCCAAAAGTGAGAGCATCCAAATCAGTTGCATTTGGATGAACGGGATTGGAAACGAAAAAACAATGTCTGCTGCCCAGTCAAGTCCTAGAATCTGGGGACCAAAGTAGAGCATAACAAATGCAATAGCAAAGCCCATGCCAAAGCCAAAGACCTGAGAGTGCCATGCAAATTGAGCTCGGCCTCCGAAGACTTTCAGGGGATTCATCATATTCTTTGGATCAATCTCCTTCTTTAGTTGCGACAGCTCTGCAATCTTCTCTTCCCCATAGAACTCCTTGGCATGTCTGGTATTCCAGAGGGCAACTGCATAGGGATGTCCTTCATACTTTCCGGCCAAAGCAGCAATGTCAAAAGATCGGTGCCATCCTATTGTATGCCTGAGCTTCTTTCTCTCATCGTCAAGAATCCACACTAAATAGGATGCTACTCCATCAGCTCCAATGGTTCCCTCGACAGCGAATTTCGAACTGCCTAATTTGCTCAGGGTGTCTCTATGAAGCTCAGCGAGGCGGTCCACAGGAGTTGTCACCTCAGCTGGAATCAAACTAGGCCCTTGTCTCTTGAATCTCAATGGATACAAACGTTCTTCCCAATAGAATTCTGCACGTTTCTCATCTAGCATTATTCCGTTGTTCTCATTGACGATTTTCTCAATCGCTTCAATTCCATCATCGTTATCATAGATCGTTCCATGCAGCGCTCCGGCAAGTAGGAATCTATTCCATTCGGCTGGGAATCCAATCAAAGTAGCCAATTTGGAGGTATGATTGCTGTCAAGATACCTAAGATGATATGGCAATGCGCCGTCGACCATGAGTTGTGCGGCTTTGGCAAGATCTTCCATTGTTTCGAATGAACATGCAAATGGACGAAGTTGGAGTTTTGGAACAGTTCGAAGAGTGACTTTGGTAATAACGCCAAGAGTCCCGTAAGTTCCAGATAGCACATCTTTGAGTCTGATATTACCACCTGCCTTCTCAGAAAGCCATGCAGTTCCTTCAGCTGCTTCTTCCAGCAAATCATCAGGCTGAGGTCCTAGGACTAATTCCCCAACTCGCACAATTTTCCCGTTCGCTAGGACTGCTTCAATTCCGACTACTTGGTCGCCAATCTCGCCATGCTTTGCTGACCCTATGCCGAAGCCTCCGCTGGCTACAAATCCTCCAACTGTTGCCGCCGTTGCACTCGAAGGATAGATGGGCAAGGTTGTGCCCATTCGTTCAAGAATCATTAGCAATTCTCGCCATGTGATCCCTGCCTCTACAGTAACAGTGCAGGCATAGTCATCAAGATGCACCATCTTATTCATCTGGGTCAGACTTACACACAGCCCTCTCTTGACAGGAATAGCTCCTCCCCAGCCAGATGTTCCGTTACCTCTTGGAACAATCGGCAGGTTGTTTTCGCTTGCAAAGAGTATAAGATGTTGAAGCGATTTCACCGTAACTGGCTGAGCGACAATATCGAATTCGTTTTTAATTATCTGACTGGCGAGTGCTGGCAAATTGGCTGCGTCTTCAGAGTATATATGGCATGTTTCAATGTCTGCAGTAACATTGTCGGCGCCCACAATGTCTTCAAGTTCCTGTGGAACGAACCTCATTACTGCCCATCTCCTTTCATTTCTCCTGAACTCAGTGAGTTTGCAACAAGTTGTGTAATGTCCAGAATTTTGACACTGTAGCCCAGAGTAATTGTAGCCAGGTCGAATGCCATCTCACATCGGGGGCATTCTGTAACAAGCAATGATGCTGGAGTGACAGACGCATCCCTCAGTCGCATCTCAGCTATTTGCGCAGACAAGTGCGGATCAATCATATTTAGCAGGGCGTGCGACCCGCAACACCTAGTGTCTTCCTCGGATGAAACCATTTCAACTCGATAGATTCCAGGAATTCTCTCTATCACATTCCTGGGTTCCTTTGAAACGCCGAGAACCCTGGCTGATATGCAGGGATCATGATATGTTGCAGTTATCATAGGTTGCTCATCGAATGTAAGGGCTCCCTTCTGAATGAGCTGGTTAATGAATTGTGAAGCCGTCAGGAGTTCCATCTTCCTTACAGCTGAAGTCCCTGCACTCTTGTGCATCGAACTAATCCAGGTGCTGGCACATGATGGACAACTAAATACTACTTTTCTTACACCTAAATCGGCAAGTGCTTGGGCATTCTTCTCAACCATGGTTGGAGTTCCTTCAGGTTCTCCGGCCCAAAGCAAAGGAGCTCCACAACATGACTCCTTCTCTCCGAGAAGTGTGTATTCGACACCTGCATGTTCCATGATTTTTATCATCGACCTGGCGATGTCATGGAGCTGGTGTTTGAGTGATACATTGCACCCAAGAAAGAATGCGACATCTGCTTTTGCATTGATTCTTGACTCGACAATGTCTTCCATGCCCTCTGCCCAGAGCAATCTGCTAGATCGGCCTATAGAGAATGGGTCTCCAGTTCTCTTTATAGACTCGCTGGCAAACTTGACTGGAGGTGGAGTGAGTCCTCTTTCTTTTGCTTCCTCACGCATTAGTTCCCAGAATCGATCGAGCCTGATGCTAGTCGTACAAACCGTTGTGCAATGTTCACACAGCGTGCAGAGGAAGAGCTTCCTCGTGAAGTCTGGATTGAACTCTGCTTCCTTTTCGAAAATTGATTTTGTAATGCTTAGTTTTCCTCTCGGGCCGTACGGCTCCCATCTCATCTGGCGAAAGACAGGACATACTAGTGTGCAGTTACCACAAGATGCACAAACATACGGGTCATTCTTCTGCCCGCTTTGTTCAATCGGCCCTGGTTTAGTCATCCCAAAAGAATGTCAATTGCTCCGCCTTAAGACTGTTAGGCTAGGTTCAAAAATGAAGGGATGCCGGAGGCCTCCTAAAGGCGCTCCGGATCTCTTATAATGCTAGGAAAGGTCCTTAATCATTTCCCCTGCGCAGGCAATGCCAGACTTCGAAGCTGCTTCCATGCTAGCATAGTATATACCACAGTTCGCAAATGATCCTGCAACATAGAGCCCTTCGACTCCTGTCCTGTTTGTCTTGAGTCGATCTTCAAGAATGCCTGGTGGCTGAGATAGGACCGATCGCCAAATCTTCCAGCTCTTCTTCCAGGTGACTTTCTTTTCAATACCTGGTATGAGTTCCTTTAATTCGTTGAGGATTTCCTCAGTAGCCTCTTCATCGCTCATCTTGAGGAGTTCTTTGTCAATGCCGGTGACAGTCAGGAGTGATTCTCCAATAGGAGCAAGAACCCCAGAAACCCGTTTAGCCTCTGCAACAATGTTGATTTTCTTACCAGGGACAAAGGCCCCAACGTTGAAATCAAGCACACGGGAAGAAAGCCCGAAGTAGGCTACGGTCGATGGAGCATAATTGAATTTGCCAACTGCCTTAGCGAAATCACCAGGGAGTTTGCTCATGTTCACAAGATTTGGAAGAAGATCAATTGGGGTAGTCACCACAACGGCATCGGCATCAACATGCTGGTCCTTGCCATCTTGTTCATAATCGACACCTTGAACCTTGCCGTCTTCCACGATGATTTGCTTTACTGTGCAGTTCACCTTTGGCTCTACCGCAAAATTGCGTGCCTGAAGCATGAGAGTATATGGGACACTTCCAAGTCCTCCTCGTTCCGGATACATAGCCTTGAATCCATCCTCGTATGCAAACCTCTGCTTCTCAGAGTATAGATACTGGCCAGCAGAAACCTCGTCTGGAGGCATGAAGGTCACGGTTCTAATCAGTGGATCATAGAAGTCTTCCTGGATGGACTCCGCTATGCCCTTCTCCTCTGCGTATTGAGAGAAGGTCATCTTATCGAGTTCGAGGAACTCTTCATCGGGACGATTCATACTCTCTTGAACAAGCAAGCCGAGACGTGCCCTGTCTGCCACTGGCAATAGCCCAAACTTGGCGAGGTCCACAGCTGACTTCCGGACAATATGTCTTTCACCACCCTTGAGCCAGACAGCTCCCTCTCCCACAGTGGTCATCCTGATTCCGCTTCGTTCGAGAATAGGTATCAGTGATTTGAAACCACCAACGAAAAAGTGGAGGCCTTGGTCGAATACATATCCCGACTCGGTGAAGGATCGTGCTCTTCCACCCACAGTCTTCTCTTTCTCCAGAATTGTACATCGTGCCTTGAGTCCTTTAAGCTCTAATGCACAGCTGAATCCAGCTATGCCAGCGCCTACAACAACAACCCTGGTCCCCTTTCTTGATTCACTCATTTAGTTCTCACTCCTCTACTAGAGATGACTGTGCAAGATCCAAAATTACCTCATCGAGCTGAATGACTTCGAGGTCTGTCTCACGTGCACAGTAGCTCAAGTTCTTGAAACATGATACACATTCAGTAATCATTCCGTCCACACCTAGCTCAACGGCTTCATTAACCCTTCTCTTACCGACGGATTCGGATAAATTCGGGTCTAGAACTGTCAGGAAACCTCCACAGCAATTGGAGTTCTCCCTATTGTTTGGAAGCTCAACGAATTCTAAATCTGGAATCGCTCTGATTATTTCTCTTGGGGGCTCATAGATACCCAGCGCCCTACCGAGATGGCAGCTGTCATGGAATGTGTAGGTGCCTTCCTTCCCCTTGAAGGTCAGGACACCATTACGAACCATGTCGGCTAGCACATCAACAGTGTGATGGATCTCCACATCAAATCCTGGAACAAGATGCTCATAGTGTTCAGCCAATGTTCCATAGCAACCACCACATCCTGTGACTATGTGTTGAATCCCCGCCTTCTTGAACATCTCATAGTTCTGCTGTGCAATTCTCTTGAAGCCTTCATCATCACCTGCCCAGTAGGACATCAACCCACAACAGACCTCACTGGGAACATATCCTGCATCGACCTTCAATTTCTGAAGCATGTCTACAACCATCTCTGGTTGGTCTGGGAACCAGAAGCTCCCCATGCAGCCGCTGAATATAGCTGTGTTTGATTTTTCAGGAAGCTCCAAGTCTTCAGCCCAGATAGTTCGATCATCGGATTCGTATCCTATAAACGGCGTTCCTTCCTTGTCAAGCCAATCAATCACTTTCAATAGGCTCTCTGACATTTCTCCCCCGCTATTGAGGAGAGTCGCCTTGGCATCATGCCATATGTGTGTCACAGGCACTCCCGCAGGACAAATCGCTTCGCACCTTCTGCAGTCAGCGCAATAGAGCCTTTCAAGCAGCTCCTGAGGTGGCTTTCTCATCTTTTCACCGTACGCTCTGAGTGCCCTGATTTTTCCTCCCGGACTGTCAAGTTCGGAACCCAATTCTATATACATTGGGCATGTATCGCGACAGTAATTACAGGATCCACAATGACGCATTACTTTCTTTTCAATGTCAACTCTCATTATCTAGTCACCTCATCTCCCCACATATCTAGATAGCCGCCTTATTCCAGCTGCCATCGCAAACAACACATTAATCCTGAAGAATGATGTCATGCACGATGTCACCCGATCTGGATTCATGATATTGTTCCGGTCCCATTTTTCCTTTGCTGTCTTCATCATTTCAAATCTCTGAGGATATGCATACTTCATATAGATTGAATTTTGAAGGCCAATTGTGTAGGGTCCTCCGCCTAGCGAAATGCCCTTCTTCACCATTTTATGAAGGATGCCTTTGCTGGCAATGAATTTGAGATACTGGTCCGGACTAAGCATTGCCATGAGTTCAGCCCTCACCCATCCGGGATTGCCCAACATTGCAAACCAGATTGCAGGGATTTTATGAGACTTCTTGTACGCCTCATATTTCTTGAGCAAGTCGTAGAGCTTGTCGACTTCGATCAGAACCTCTTGAAACATCAGTGTGTCACAATGCTCCTTGGGATTGAATTCACAGTCATAACGAAGAGTCCACTCATGAGCTGCATATTCAACTCCAAGTTCCATGCCTCCATTGTCAGCAATTGCTCTTTTGAGGTCATCAATTGGTACCTTTTCCGGTTGATTCGGATATACGACGGTCAAGACGTAATTGCCCTTTTCAAGAGCATTGCTATAGCTCTGGAAGTCCTTGTCTGCAATCTTCAGATGGATGGGTTTCCTTTCGATGGAAGAGATATGCCGCATTGCGTTACACAAATTCTCCAATAGGTCGAATCCATAGCTGAATGGGATGAAGTCTTCAGGCTTGTCGTGAATCTTCATTTTCACTTCGACAATGACACCAAGTATGCCATACGAACCTACGAAAAGATCGATGTCATCTCCGCTGACCTCCACCAACTCGCCATCTGGATTTACTACTTTTATTTCGAGGATGTTGTCTTTAAGGGCTCCATAGTAGGGCGTGCCTATACCCGCCGCTCCTCCACAGCCAATCCATCCTCCTATGACAGCTGATTTCGCACTAGTAGGATATATCCCGATGGTCTTGCCAACCTTTGCGAGTTCAATATCCAGCCTCTCAAAAGGAACGCCTGGTTCAATCCTCACGTATCCTTCTTTGGTGTTGATTTCCAGTATCGCATCCATTCGTTTCATGTCAAGTGATATCCCGCCTCTCGTAGGACTTGACGAACCTAGGCAACTTGATGCCCCGCCTCTTGGAATGACAGGAATGTTATGTCCCGCAGCAGTCGCAAGGACTTCCTTGACCTCATCAATGTTTTCAACTCTCACAACATAATCGACAAGGTATTTTCCTTTCCATCTGTAGTGAAATTGTGGAAGTGCTGCTGGATCGCCGCTGTATACAATTCTCTCCAATAGCATGTCCGAAACTCTATCTCGACTCACAGCAGCCGCAAGGTCTCTCATGACTGCGTCTTCGTAATCTTGCGTTACTGTTTCAACTTGTTCAACTTGTTCTTCAGTCATAGTTATCACATCAAGAATCCAACTGCGTTTAGGTAAAATCCTGTCAGCCCAAGTATTGTCCACATCAATACTGCTGGTAGGCCGAGATTACATGTTTTCCACCCTGCGATGTGGGTGATGATGGCTAGTGTTCCAAGAATCATACTGATTATTCCGAGCCAAATATGCCAGGAGTGAATAAAGAGCATTAGCTCTGCAGGATTAATCAGGTATGATGGGTTCAATGCTGTCCAAGCCCCTGGATCCTCCTGAAACAGCCAGAGTACATTGATCAAAGTCAAGAAGTATGCCAATGTTAACATAAAGCCATGTATTCTGGTGAATCTTTCCTCGTCATAGTACTCAAGCGCGGTGCCCAGGTACGCAAGTATTAGTGCAGGAGCACCCAAGTAGAAGCCGTAGTGCATCTGAATAGGTGGTATGGCCCGCACAGTGTACTTCAGAGGCGGGTCGGTGACAACTTCAATTCCGTTTCCATCCCTTGCGACGATTCGATATTCAATTGTCGTACCTGGAGGGAATCTTGGAATCGTTGCCTGGTAGAATCCACCAACTAGATTCATGGTGACATTGGTCCATTCTATCGTAGTGTTGACACGATATTGAAGTACAGCTGAAGCAATGCCCGCTTCGGAGCTAATGTTCACCGAAACCAAGACACTTTCATTGTCAAAGGGTGCGGCAGGAATTTGGCTAAAGCTAGAGAACGCAGGCCCCTCACCCACATGGAGAACATTGACAGTGATTGACGTCATGTCTGCATGACCGCCATTCCCAGCAGCCCATATCTCGAGAACATAGGAGCCTGATAAACTAGGCGCTGTTAGCGTATAATTTACTTCGAGCTCAAGAGCGTCTGGATCTAGGTCGGCCGCATCACCGTCACGTACCAATCCATCACCTGGCACATTAAATAGCGCATTATCCTGAAGGTCAAGTGGGAGCTTTAGTACCAAAGTGGTTGGTCCTGCAGTTGCAGTTGCTCGAACCACGAATGAGAATTGCTCTCCTTCGTTAACGTCCACCGACGCATCTGTGCTTACGGCTATTGCAGTTGCAGTAGTGTGGCATAATGGATCATTACAGGTTCCCTGGTCAGTCGTAAATGCAACTATAGACTGAGATGCCAACACGAGGACAAAAGCAACAGCTAACACAACAATAATGGCATTTCTTGATCTTCGTTTCACAGCTGTCACCAGAGGTTGTGCAATGAGGCACAGCGGCTAACTACCCAGTAAAAAACCTTACCGGATGTAATGTATCATAAGACGCGAGTTTCATGTTCGATTTCGAAAGTTTCGCCATCGAAGCACTCTGAGTTTCCTGCTGAAACCAAAATCTGCTCAATAATCGGGGTTTTTCCATCTATAGAAGTCTGTGCCTCTCCAATATGATAGTATCCTCGGAGTAATCCTAATCGCGATTCGGTTTCCTAGTGGATATCCAGATCCGAGGAAATTAATGTACTTGGAGAGGAAGTCAATCGTAATGGCTTCATCGACAAGCTCCATCTCCACCATCATAGCACGGCCCTTGATCATGACTCCGCGATTGGCTGCAGGTAGTACAGAGTTCCGTTCATCGACAGTGACACACACTTTCGTATTCTTTCTTATGTTTGATATCTTGTGACTTCCTCTCGTTGTGACCATAAACACCTGTTTTGTCGGATCATGCCAGACATAGAACATAGCTGTAAGATGAGGCATGCAATCCGTTTCTGAAGTCCCCAAGTAGGAAAAGAATCCTGATTTAAGAATGCGAAGAGCTTCTTCAGGAATCTCTTTTGCTATTTTGACAGGAGCACTGTGAGTCTTTGCTAGAAACATCATTCATACCCTCAGGATTTGTGGTTTCGCTTCTCTCCAGTATGTAATCTTCTCAGGCTCGACCCGAACCATAACACGCGAAACAAATGGTTTGTTTTGCCATGCTAGAGGGAGGTCTTTTGGCTGTGTATCATAGTACTTCATGTATCGCGGATACTTTCTACTGAAGAGTGACCTTACTCTGAGCATCCAGAGTCCATACAAGTATAGCCTGAAGAGTCCGAGTGGATTAATCTCACCCAGAATCATCGCTTTCCCTCGCAGCATTACAGCTCGATTATTCATCACATTTTTACTATCCCTCAAGTCCACGAGAACTGCGATATTGGGATTCTTCTTGATCTTCCGATATTTCGCTGAGGCGAGCGAGATTCCAAAATACAGGTACTTGCCATCATAAACAAAGATTACTGGGGTCACATGACTCTGGTTCTTCTCGCAAAGAGCGACATATGCAAATCGTTCATTATAGAGAATGCTCTCCACATCGGGCGGGAACCATGGAACTCGCTCCATAGCTAGCAGACTTGCTCCCGACAGTGACAGAACAGCAGCGAAGAAGGCACCTAGTCCATACAGCAGCATTGGTTCAATGCTTGCTAGAGGCAGCAACAGGACAGCTGATGCAGCCCAATACAGGTTGACTGAGTCTAAATACTTGAGTGTTCGAACTTCCGAATATGC
>JBHLLF010000073.1:0-10719 GCA_048885865.1 Candidatus Hermodarchaeota archaeon | reverse complement strand
TTCTCTTTGTCGAATAGCTGAATCTTGCGATAAGTAGTGAGATGCTTGCCGGCGCCAAAGATTGCCGCAGAGTTGTAGAGATCGCCCTCCGCTCTCTCGCATAGTCCCGCGACGACTAGCCCTCCTCTATTCGACCATTCCAACAGATGTCTTGAGAAAACTCCCTCTGGAATTGCTTCTGAGAGAGCGTATGCTTCTTCGCGACTGTTGAAAACATAGCCGGAATTTACTAGTTCGGGAAGGACAAGAACATCGACTTGGTTGTCGAATGAAGAATCAAGAATCTCCTTGATCTTGGTCAGATTACCTGCTAAGTCGCCAATGATAGGATCCATCTGACCAACAGCTACTCTGATTGACACAGTGGCACCCAATTTCTCATGTCAAGTCATGGGCTATCACTGCTTCGGTAGGGTCTGCCAGCAAGCCTTTTTTCATATGAGATGCTATACGAATGCAGAGGTGAACTCAGTGTTCTTCGATGATGATGATTGGTACGACGCCGAAGAGGACTGGGAAGACGATGAATGGGAAGATGATGACGATTGGTAGTATCCATACTATCTTCCTTTTCTCGTATCTAGCAGACTAAGGGTGCGTGTCTGAAAGGACTCGCACCTTATGCTTGCCCTTAGAAGAGGCCGCCTTTCATTTTGGTCTGGCAATCACAACCTGCATCCTTTGGGATATTGTCAATCATCTCAAAAGTAAGCTTCCTCACGCGATCTACGTTATCGGCCATAGTTTTCAATACAGCCTCGTGTGTGACAACTTCTTCTCCATGGACATCATAATCAGTCGGCATACTCACATTAACAAAACATATCCCTGCTTCCATCGCGAGGGCTGCTTCTGGGTATGCGGTCATTCCAATGACCTCCCAGCCCTGATTGTGATAGAACATTGATTCGGCTCTAGTGGAGAATCTAGGTCCATTGATGCATACATATGTTCCCTTGTCGTGAATCTTATACTTCAGCTTGCCAGCAGTATCTACAGCAACCTTGCGAAGTTCGGGACAGAAGGGTTCCGCAAATGGAAGGTGTGCGATAGGCCCTCCCTCGAAGAATGTGTCTTTCCTTCTTCCGAAGGTTCTATCAAAGATTGAGTCTGCAATCACGAATTCGCCAAGTTTGACCTTATCTGGTTGCAGGCTCCCACAAGCGGCAGGACTGATGATCCTTGTGACGCCAAGAGCTTTGAGGCCCCAAATATTGGCCTGATAGTTGATAGCATGAGGCGGAATCGTGTGACCTCTACCATGTCGCGCTAGAAACACAAAGGAACGACCCTTTGCCTTTCCAACAATATAGTTGTCCGAGGCCTCACCATAGGGCGTGAACACTTTGATCTCCATGGGGTTCTCTATGACTGTAGGATCATAGTTGCCACTACCCCCAAACATGCCAATCTCAATCGGGAGCAAATTCTCTATTTCTTCCTTCTGAGTCCGGTCTATTGGGACAAATTCAAGCTTCGCTTCGAATGCCATTGTTTCACTCCTCCTTCAGTTTCCAGACCTTATCAAGAGGATAGACGATCTTACCAAGGAAACCAAGATGCGCCTTGATCTTGGACAATTGATCATCTGATAGAACCACATTGTTGTACTCTCTAAGATGTTTCTTCAGCTGCGCAGTGGTCATCTCCTTAACATCTTCGCCCTCAAAAATCTTGGAAATTAATGACGAAACATCTTCGTAGAAGTTCCAAGGCCAAATCTCCCACGCCCATGTTATTTCTACACCATAGTAATCCGGAATGAACTTGGAACCATCAATGTGCATTAGAGCTGCTGTCTTTACATCTGCAGGATTACCCGCTTCTTTGATGTGGTTCACAGCCATAGTAAGGCTTTGGCCGGTATCCGTGATATCATCAACAACGAGGACTCTCTTTCCTTCAACGCTACCGACCAGAGGGACTGAGAGCTTTGCGTGTCCATCTTTGGTTGCTGTGACTCCCCAGTGGTCGACCTTCACACTAAATAGGTCCTTGATTCCCAAGAGGTCACACTGAATCCTCGCGTGAACCCATCCACCACGAGCAATGCCAACCACAGCATCTGGGCGCCAACCAGACTCCTTTATCTTCAGAGCAGTCTGATAGGCATAGCTATAGATATCATCCCAATCGAGAATGTAACATAATGGGCCCTTGAGTTCCATGGTAATCACCAACCAGTCATTCGGCCTGCCGATATATGATAAAAGTATGCCCCTTCCAAGCTTCGCTATTGACTCGGCTCTCTTGGAGTGACCTTTATTTGTTTGGCATTGATTTCCATCATATGTATTATGGTACTCTCGTTGCTTTGAGAGCCTTAGAGATGTCTGATCTTGATGCAATCGAGCAGCACTGGAACAGCTGGGAGCTCAGAAGGACCATTGGAGTTCCTCTTCCAGTTTCTAGACATGAATGGCTTGAGTTTGCTACCAAAGCTAATCCCTGGAAGGACGGCGAGCTAAACCTGGCCATCGTAGAGAAGAAGACAGCCGAATTCCTAGGTACAATTGGCCTCAGAGACATAGCCTTCCCCCACCGAAGAGCTGAGTTTGGGATATCCATTCACAATCCTAAGAACCGCTCTAGAGGCTATGGAACGGATGCAACGCGAGTGATGCTCTGGATTGGATTCCACATTCTTGGGCTAGAGAGCATCTACTTGGACACTTTCCCGGATAATGTGGAAGCCTATCGTGCATATGTGAAAGCAGGCTTTAGGGAGGTTGGGCTCTTGAGAAATACGGAGTTTCGCGAGGGTAAGTATGGCGATCTACTAATCATGGACATAACTCGAGAGGAGTTTTTCAAAGCCTACCCGCCAGGTACTTTCATTGCTGATACTTGATTCAGTTCTCTGATTCTATAACCTGGCAACGTAGGCTAAGTGAATCAAGCACAGCAGGTGAGTAGCTCACTTCAAAACACAGAATATCACCTTCTGAAACACTTACTGGATTATCTAGCGGAAGAAGGAGATCTCTCCAGCCGTCCTCCATTGTCAGTTTTATATCCTCGGTGAGTGGAGCTTCAAACATGCCGACAAGTCCATGAACTACACCGTCCTTGAGAGCCACGAACTCAAGCTTCTTGTCTACATTCCATTCACTCTGATGGAGTTGAAAGTCGAACTCCTCCAGTACTTTGAGGTTAGCAAGGTCTCGTGAAGGATCTCTGTCCATCGTCTGAGGGACTTTGGGAAATCTAAATCCAGAGCTCTGGAATCTGTCCCAAATGTCAGAACACTGTATGGGTGTCACATAGACAGTGGCACTTCGTGGGAGGAGAATGCCCCGCTCCTTCAAGATATTCTGAACCGCCCACTGACTAGCAGGTATTTGCGGCTCAACTAGCATTATTGAAGAGAGCATCTCGCATGTGACAATGTCTGCTCGTTCATCTGGCCTGAAATTCCCGTAGTGACATCTGACTACCTCGACAATATCGTCTAACCCATTTTGCTTGATGGCTTGTCTGGCATATTCTACTGAGAATCTATCTATCTCTACTGCAGTGACTCTCCTAGCACCAGCCCTAGCTGCCAACATGGCCAAAATTCCAGTTCCTGTGCCAAGATCTACAACATACGAATCTTCCGTGACAATCCGCTGCAGGGCTTGGTCGAATTTGGAGAGCCTTGACTGCTGACTCAAGAGTCCAGCAGCATGCAATATTGAGAATGGTGTGGAAATCTCATGTTCGTCCATCGTCAAATTGCCATATCCAGAGGTTCTTATAATATGATATGAGCCACTGCGGATGTTAGAGCGAATTGCGTAACTTGATCGGTGATCATGAATTGATGGATAAGAGTATAAAGCTCGCATTGGATGCCTTGGAGGAAGGGCGGCCAACCGATGCCATCGCTATACTGGAACCATTGATTGATGAATCTCTTGATTATGAAGCGGATATTCTCATGTATCTCGGCATCGCCTATGTTCAGACCGAGCAACCACATAAAGCAGTTGAAGTACTTGAAAGAGCTGAGGACCTTGTTGAAGAACACTGCATCCTTTCAATGTTTCTAGGTCGCGCCTACCGCGCACTTGCACGGTTTGACGACGCTGAAAACGAGCTAAGTCGTTCAATCTCACTTGGTCCAGAAACCCCTGAGCCCTATGCCGATCTGGGTTGGGTTCTTCTCAAGAAAGGCGAATATGCCAGGACTGTCAAGATATTGGCTTCAGCCTGTGAAACTTTCTCTGAAGACCTCGATATCCGAGCAATTTATGCGCTTTCGCTATACAGGTTGGGCGACTTCACAGCTGCCGCGGAACAATGGGCGACGATGCATCGCCAAGAACCTGAGTTCATGTCAGCAATCTCGAACTACGCTTTCCTCATGCTCACTCTAGGTCGGTCTTATGAAGCGGCGCCTTTTGTTGGACGAGCGAATATGCTGGCGCCAGATGACTATAGATCCTTGATACTCTTAGGAGAATTGCGATTCCAGTCAGGAGAACACGAGGGTGCCAGGGAATGTTTCCAGACGGTCTTGGAGCAAGATCCGGAGAATGTGGAGGCATTGTCGCGCCTAGCAATTCTTTACAATCATTTGCTTGATAGGACATCTAGCGATGATTGTTTAGAACGAGCGAAATCTCTAGTTGGATCCACTCCGGAAGGTTGGCGTGGTTTATGTTATGCGTTGTCAATGATTGGGCGTGATGAAGACTTCGTCAATTGCCTCATAGAATGGACACATGTGGATCCTACTTCTGCCACTCCTTGGGTTGCTCTCGCAAAGCATTATGACCGAATAGGTTTACTAGAGTATTCTAGAAATGCTTGGCGAGTTTCCTTTGAATTGCGTGAATACGTTAAGATTCTATGCAACTCATGTGGCAATGAAGTCCGACATCCCTATGATGCGACCGTGGGATTTGATATCTACGCAAAATGGATCTGTCAAAGATGCGGTGAAACCATTCCAATGCCAGCTGGCTTGGCAGAGTTCTAGAACATTCAGATGATGAGGTGTCGATTCTGGCTAGTCGTCGCTATCCAAAGCTTCCTATTCCTGGTGTCGCTGGAATTGTGGCTGGACCTGAGGGAGTACTCCTGGTAGTAAGAGACAAAGAGCCTGCAAAAGGGCGTCTAAGTTTTCCAGGCGGAGGAGTTGATGTGGGTGAAACTCAGGAAGAAGCTGTTTTGAGAGAGGTCCGCGAAGAAACAGGAATTGATTGCAAAGTTATCAAATTCGTGAATACAACTGATCTGATTATTCCGGATGACGAAGGAGCTATCGAATTCCATTTCATTCTCAACCACTATCTATGCAAAGCACTGTCTTTTGAGCTACGAGCTGAGAGTCCTGACGCTCAGCCTATGTGGATTGAGCCATCGAAACTTCGCGAATTTGATATTCCTCCTCGAGTTCTTGAGATATTGTTCGACAATATCGATGATATCGCGTTAATCATGGCCCAAAAAGAGTGAGTCTAGCGCTTTTCGTTATAAGCAGTGAGTGTCTTTGTCCATGAAATATAAAAGCATAGATGCGCCACGCTAGATGTACCTATTACTTGACCCACATAGGACGTGTTATCGACAATGTTCAGAACTATTATGGCGCTTGTGATTGCGCTAGTCGTTGCTATCGTAATTGGTGTATTTCAAATCCTTGGTTTGACAATTGCAGACCTGCAGGCAATTATTGGATCCACAGATCTCACTGACATCGTGGCATACCAAGGCGGAGTCCTCTTCGGACAGCTCATCTTTCCATACACTTTTGCAATTAGCGGCATTTACACCCCACTTGTGGCTCTTGGGGTTGCTGGATTCATCGCCGGACTCATTTCAAAGAGCGGTGTCAGAATGCTCTTTGTATCTCTAATTGCAATTGGCCTCTTCTTTGTTGGATATGTAGTTCTCACATTGGGACTATCTGCAACCGACCTAGAAGCGATGGGTACATTGGCACAGAACATAGCAATCGACCTTGGCGTGTCATTCGCACTCCTATTCGTACCTGGCATAATTGGAGCTTCACTCACAGCTGAGGAATACTAATTCCGACACAGAGTATACGCTCCAGAGGGGGTCCTATCCCCCTTCCTGCTTTTTTTCTCTAATCTTCTTCATTAGTGCATCTCTTCTTGGGAGGATTCTGGAAAGAACAAGATCAATCGAGACTAGGTCCAGATAGTCATCGATGTAGTCAGCATGAACAAATGCCCCCGCTGCCATCGGGTGCCCGCCAGCTTCCACAACTTCTTGCCCTATTGCGTCACTAATCTGCTCACCAGCCCGCACAAATGATTCTTTGAGGTTGACCCCTTTGTTCACAAGACTCTGCCTCGCCCGACCTGATATCTTGATTAACTGGCTTTCTTCAGTGCTGTTGGTACTCACTCCAATGATTGGTTTGTCTATCGGCACGATTCTTGACCCTTGAGCCATACCTATGACAATGCCAATGATTGTATCTGAGGTCAGCGGGTCCTTGACGACGTACATTCCATCCATCTCAGTATACTTGTGCTCTTCCAGTCTTCTCAAGGCAGCTGCAAGATTTGCACGATGCTGCTGCAGAAGTGCAGTACCCTCTTGATACGCATCCTCGTCCCCAAGGCAAATCTTGACTCCCACATGTGGCTGTCTATTCCTGCCACAAGCATTCAGAAGAGTTGAAAATTCCTTTGCCGAACGCATTTCAGTTTCTTCAGGCCGGTTGACTAATGTTATGACATCTCCCACTATTCCTGTCGCAATTCTTGGGTCGCCATAGACTTCAATTATATAATCGATTAGATATTGGATTACAGTCTGCTTCTCTTTCTTTTGTAGTCCTGCCCAGATTCTCCAATTTTCATCAGAATCCTTTACTGGAATCTTGAGTTGTTCGAAGACGCCATAGCATGCTGCCTCATTTCCAGTGATTCCTGGAAGATAGGGTTCTGTGGCATATTCAAGCAAGTAGGGCAAAGGTCTTGTATTAATGCCGAAAAAGATGAGGTCTTTTCCTACCTTGATGTATCCTGAATCTATGCCTAACTGGACAATGTCTTGGTTTATTCCTTGGAAACCTTTGCCGTAATAGTCCTGCAAATCTCCTGTTGCACCTACAATTGCCAATTCTGTTAGGTCTACATTCTCCTTGGAGAGGGCATATGCTACCAAGAACGCAATCCCTGCTCCGGATATGTCATATCCCCCGTCAAGCTCGTGTTGATTTGGATTGATTTCGATTAGCGAATCAGTGCTCCTTTCCACCTCAACGTCCTCATTCGGCAGATGATGGTCGAGCACAATTATTCGTTCCACACTGCCATTTGCCACGATAGAATTTTGGATTATTCCCATCTGACCTGTCCCAAAATCGCTGAAAACCAAGAGATCTGGCTTGCTTTCCTTGATTAGCTCTTCAACATCAATAATGGTTTCTGAATTCAGCTGGTGGATGTTTTGCCATGCAACATCTTTGCCCTCTCTTTCCAGCATTTTCACAACGATTGAAAGGGCACTTATTCCATCAGCGTCAATATGAGAGATGGCGAGGACCTTATCCGCGGCATGAATTGCTTTCACTGCCTCATTGATTCTCTCTTGCATAGACCTTGGCAGTGCTTTTAGAATTGACACCTTTGCTCGTGTAAATTTCTTCAGAGAGGCAATATAAGTAGGCTTCTCTGTGGCGTTGAGTTATTTTGCCTAATCACTCAGCCCCGCGCATCACTCTTGATAGAGCGAGAAAGATTACAAGAAATACGCTCGCAACGGCAGCTAATGCCTTTGCTATTTTCTGCCAGTTGGTTAATGGGACTTCAAAATCTCGAAGCTCATTTGTGACTCTCTTGATATAGACTCTCGTTTCTGTGTAGAGCGCTTCTTGATCATCAATTCTGGTTGAATACTCTGACCAACTCTTGTAATAAGGTGATTCAGGGTTTGTCTGGAGCCATTCATGCCAAGCTGCCAGTATCTTGTCTCTCTGTGATTGAGGGAACTGTTCTATGCTTTTTCTTACACTGCTTTCCCATTCTGTAGGCAACATCAATGCGCACCCCTTTATTCTCCCGGCAGAGGGATAGTTCAATTTCGCCGGGACTGCTATTAAGTATTCACCAGATTTTGTCCGCTTTTAAAGGGCAATAAGGATATGGTTCTGGAAGCGCGCGCATCTTGAAATGCGCATTTTATCGTGCTTGAGCTACTTCCTTTTGCCACTCCTTCAAATCATTCCTGAGTTTCTGAACGTCTGATGGATTAATGGGATCCACTCTTCCATATGTCTTTAGTATTCTTACCCATCTCTGCATTTTAACAACAAGCTGGCCTAGTCCTCCCCTTTGCTCGAGAGTGCTGGCTGCTTGAGCGATTTTTATGGACAAATCGCTGGCAATGACTCCCTCTCGAACCTGTGAATCCAGAGTATCAAGTACGGCCTGCAGACTCGAAACAGCTCCTTTTTGCTGAAGGGTTGGCGCTTCTGCAGTTCGTGCTAGGCCAGAAGCGGAAATATTCTCAATTTTCGCCATGAGTTCGTCCAGCTTCTCGCTATTGGATGCAACTGCTAGTGATATCTCGGAGTTTGAGTCTTGAACCTCTGTGATTTTTGAGAGGACATCTATCATTCTATTAAGCATCTGTGTGAGCCGATCAATTGCGCCATTGATTTCAGTCAGTTTGGCTCTAACATATGTATCATCGTCACTCATTCGCATCCCTTCTGTGATTTTGGTCGTTCGGGATTATCGTCAGTATAGTGGTGATTGCAGGGCTCCTCACATTAAGCTTTCTGTGGCGCAAATGAGAGCCGTACCTAACTTAAGACCTTTATAGAGGCAATTCGCCCAAACAGGTTAATAATAGCATCAAGATGGAGGCTGCGAAAATTGTACGTTGTGAACTACGAAGAACGCGAGAAAACAGAAGTTCCTTTGCCGGGAGTTGCCAAGACAACGATGCGCTGGCTCATTGGTAGACGTACAGGTGCAAAGACATACGCTATGAGGCTTTTTGAGATGCAGCCTGGAGGCATAATCCCGCTTCATTCCCACGGTGAGGAGCATGAGATATTCGTTCTGAGTGGTGAAGCCAAGGTTTTGGGAGAGAGCAACAAGGACGTAGCGAAGAAAGATGATGTGATTTTCATTCCGCCAGATCATCTTCATGGCTATGATAACACAGAAGGAACAGAAGTATTCAGTTTCATCTGTGTTATTCCGTTGCGAGAAGAACCATAGAAGGCTACAGAGCCTCGGAGTCACATTCTTTTATTGACGAAGCACAACGGCAGGTGTGTCTGAGATGGGTATTCGTGAGAAGAGCCTTTGGCTATTTGATGTGGACAACACCCTCATTCGCGATGTCGAACATCCTGATGTATTTGAAGATGCAATGAATCTCTGGAATGCATTAAGGGAAAAACGAAAGACGATTGCCATTCTCACCAATGTAGGGCGTCTATCTTCTCGACAGATTCGTGATGTACTGGAATCAGTGGGATTTGGGATTGAGCTCGAGAAGACCTTCAGCGCTGGCGCGGCGGCAGCGGCTTATGTACATAATCGGTCACCTGGTGCCCGTTGCTTCGTTATCAGTGAGGGTGGAGCCACTGAGGACTTTGTGGCAAGAGGCCTGAACGTGACTAATAATCCACCAATTGATTTTGTGGCTGTTGCAGCAGATCGAGGTCTCACTTATGCAGAACTCAACTTTGCGACGAAGATGGTTCGAGACGGTGCACAACTCATCTGTATCAGCGGCAGCTACGATTATGGGGGAGTATATCTCGGAACTGAGGATGTCTACATTGGAGAACGTTCGATTGTAGCGGCTATTGAACATGCCACTGGCGTCACTTCGGTTGTTGTTGGAAAGCCTCTTCCGGAGATTTTCACTGAAACAGTTGCTATTCTAGGTTACAACGCTGATGATGCGGTAATGGTGGGTGACAATCCTGCCTCAGACATTGCGGGCGGCAATGCTGCCGGAATGACCACGATACTAGTGAATCGCGACCCGGGTAATATTGTACAGTTTGATTCTCAAGGCCAAAATCAAAAAGCAGACATTTCTGTAAACAGCCTGGATGAGGTCATCAAGTTTCTTTAGACGACTTCTTCTTTTTGCCACCCAGAGAGGATTGCAAGGGCTTCGGAGGTGAAGTGATCCCCTTCAGTTCTTTCCACCAATTATGTCTTCTCCGCACTATGCTTTGCGATTCCTCGTGCACCATTTTGCCAATAATCTCAAAGAGATCAGTGATATTTGAACCATCAAGGGCACTTGTCATGACATAGGGGGCTCCGAGTTTCTTGGCAAAATTATTGATGTCCTTCTCTTCAACGCGGTGCGGTTTCTTGTCAACCTTATTGGCGACTACCACTACTGGCACTTTCCCTCCGATATTCTCCTCAGCTTCCTTGAGCCATTTCGGTAGCTGATTGAAGGTTCGTTTTCTTGTGATGTCACACATGAGTACCAAACCAGTTGCTCCATCATAGAACGATTTGCGAAGTTCTTTGAAGACATCTTGTCCTGCCATGTCCCACAGGATTAATTTGATTGGTGCCTTTTTCTTCCCCCTTCCCAGTGTCAAGTCGCGACTAGAATGCTGGACGCCCACAGTTGATTTATAGTCATGCCTGAACCAGCCATGAGCCCATCTGTTAACGGTACTGGTCTTACCTACACTCTCAGGTCCAATGATACAAATCTTGTAGACATATTTGGATCTGACAATTCTAGTTTCCATATCCTCAA
>JBHLLF010000072.1:0-11080 GCA_048885865.1 Candidatus Hermodarchaeota archaeon | reverse complement strand
ATGGTGCTCTTTCCACCTCCTGGTCCTCCAATCAAAGCAACTCTGGACCCACCAGGTATTGTGATACTGAAGTTCTTCAGAGCATAATGCTCAGTGTTTCCATTGTTAGTGTTGTAGCCAAAGGTGACATTGTCGAATACTATGTCACCCAACCAATCGACCTCTTTGACCTCTTCGGACGGCTCTTTTAATGGATCCTCCCAGTTTAGGATGTCTACAATACGCTGAGCATTCACATAACCACCACGCAGCATTAGCAGCATAAATGGCAAATGGAAATTCAATCCCTCAAGTGAAAGGAGTAAGCCAAGCACTGCAATCATTGTGCCAGGGGTGAGTACCTCGTACAATACTGCAAAGCCCACATACGCAAAGGCTAGGGTGGTCATTCCAGTCAAGACTAATGCAGGAATGTAGAAGGCAGCTAATTGACCTTCTCGAGCAACCATTTTCTCATATGCCTTACTCGCGTCATGGAACTTCTCTTGCTCACGGTCTTCAGAACCAAATGCTCTGACTACTTCAATACCCTGGAATACACCCTGTGAGATGGATGTGAGCTTCTCCATGTCCTCAGCACGTTGCCTGCGAACCGGCTCAACGGCGTTAGCATAGCGGTAGGCGAATGCCAGATAGATTGGAGTGCCTATCAACATGATTAACGTGAGGACAGGAACCGGATAACCGAATAATGATACCAGACCAGTCAAACCAGGAGTCTGATCTACTAGAACGAGGTATATCCCTGTAATGGCAATTGAGATGAGAGATCCAAATATATTCCGCAAAGCAGGATTCAATGAAAACCGAACCCAGGTGATGTCTTGCATTGCGACCGAGAGCAAGCGCTTACTATCCACTTCATCGTGGAAAGTCATGCTGAAATCTTGAAGATCCTCGAAGAAGTCCTGTCGTGCGTCGCGTTCCCACCTCAGAGTTACGATTGCCCAGACGTAGCCTACAATGAAGTACATAGCTAAATAGGCGACGCCAAAAAGGACAATAATCCAGACCAGGAACGTAAACTGAGCACTGAGACCTGAGAGTTCAAGCTCGTCAATAGCCATCCCTATGATGACGCTAGGTATCGTCACTAGCAAAGTCGAGATTACTGTCAATGTTAGTGCAAATGCTATTGCTCCAGGATGTCTGGCGAGACCTCCCAGCATATATCGCATTGCGGCACCACGGCCCTTCTTATTGTTGTTTTCGTTAGCCATTCTATGCTTCACCTAGTTCAACCCGCTTTATTAGCGAGTCCAGTTTCTTGGATGTCTTCTTTAGCCGTGTTCCAATCTTTCGTTTCTCTGATGCAGATATTTCTTCAATCGTATCAGCAATATGATCTATGGCATGATTGAACGCGCTGATGTGAAAATGAACACGGTCTGATGGTTCTAAAAGCTGCAACAGCATCATTCGATTGAGCCTTGCCTTGTGCTCCACATCACCCCGCTTGTGAAGAACCTCACTGAACCGAGCGCGACCTTCCTCAGTGAGGGAATAGGTCTTACTCCTCCCCTCAGTTCTGACCGCTTCAATGATTCCCTCCTCCTCCAAGTGGGAAAGCAGAGGATAGATGGACCCAGGACTAGGACTCCAATGTTCCCCAGTCCGCTCACTCATAACTCTCATCATTTCAGATCCTGTCATATCTGTAGATTGGAGGAGTCTGATGATTACATGTCTCAAGAGACCTCTGGGTATTGAGTGGGGCATCCTCATTGGCTCGCATTCAGGCTCTTTGTCTTCAGGCTTTGGCAAAATTACACACGCTCAATATCGAATATGATATAGTTCAATATCGAATGCGATTATCGAATGCGATATAAAGGTTGTTGTTCAGGCGGAAAACATCGTCACTTCGATAATGTTGATAAGAGAGGTATTGACCGAGGTGCTAGGGCACAGGATGGATTGACTTTGGGTGAGAAAGCCAAGGTAAAGGAAACAGTAAGACTCTACTCTAGGGTCTGGCAGCTTCCGACCTATCGAGGAATCATCACAAGAATTCTCCTGGCAGTATTGATTGGTTCCAATGTATCTGCAATTTTCAGAATTGCTTATTCGTCTGGGAGCGATGCTGTCGCCACATTTCTTCTATCCAATCTTATCCTTGCGATTCCCGCTTTTGCAGGTACAGGACTTCTTTTCATAATTGTCAGGAAGGAAGGTTCACCTCTTGATGCCAGAAGGACGGCAGGTTCTGTCCAATTTGGCATCTTCTTCTGGGTGTCTTTCGGAGTGATTGGCAGCATTCTCAGCTTCTTGACTAGTAATGAGTATTATGAGGTGCGGTTCTGGATATTAGGACTTGGAGCAGCATACATGCTGTTTGCATTCCTGGTTACTGGACTGAGTGATCATCATCCAATCCGTAACTTCACAGCAGCGATGATGATACCTATCCTATGGTATCTTATTGTCTTTGCATTGGGAGGATACGGAGGAGCAATCTTTGTCCTCCCTACTTGGTGGCCAGTTGCAGGAATTATTATGTTTCTAGTGTTATCATTTGCCGTCAACTATATCTTCAGGGCGGTAAGCGTTCCATTTGAAAGAGACCTTGGCATCGATGGGCCGGAGCTTCTTCGGGCGTTTGGGTATGACTATCTCACAGACAACTCAGAACCGATGGAAAGAACCCTGTCTGAGATTGGAGAGAAGCAAGATATTCCGATAGAGATTCTCGTAATCAAGAATGATGATGGTCTTGTTGCAGTAGGAGTAGTTGAGTATGTCCACCCGGGACCATTTCGACAGATTGGAAGTAGTGGTCTTCCCTCAGCGATTATTGACCACATTGAACTAAAACATGGAGTACCTGCATTTATCATGCATGGGAGTTGTACCCATCAGCAGAATCTCACTTCGAAAATGGATTTTCCAGTCATAATGGAGGAAATTGACCGACTGATAGAAGAAACACAAGTCCATGACACCATCTCTGGACCTAATTGGTCAGATCTTGGGAAGTTCAAGGTCTGGACTCTTTTCACAGGAAATGATGTTCTTACAATCAGTACCAGCGCACCTGAGTTTACTGATGACATATCACTAGATGTGGGACGTGCTGCGGCAGAAATGGTTAGAAAACGGATGCCTGAGATACAGAGAGTATCCATTGTTGATGCCCACAACTGCATCGACGGAGAAGCAGTCTCTGTGATGCCAGGAGATTCGGAGGCTGGAGAATACGTCGGTGCTGTTTCGAGTGCCGTTTTCTCTACAATCAAGAATCCAAGAAAGAGGGTATCAGCTGGCATCTATCGAGTGATTCCCCGAGATGTAAGTCCGGATGAGGGAATGGGACCCGGTGGTGTGACGGCTCTTGTCCTGAATGGGACAGAGCGTGAATTCGCCCTCCTTTCTCTTGATGGCAACAACATGGAACCAGGCTTTCGAGAAGAGGCTATT
The DNA here is from genome assembly GCA_048885865.1 of Candidatus Hermodarchaeota archaeon. Taxonomy (GTDB): domain Archaea; phylum Asgardarchaeota; class Thorarchaeia; order Thorarchaeales; family Thorarchaeaceae; genus SMTZ1-83. The sequence goes on along the minus strand of JBHLLF010000072.1, from coordinate 7,663 downwards.
CGTATCCTGAAGACACAAGGATTTGATGATGCTGAGGTTCTGACTACAGACACCCACGTAGTTAATGCGATATCCCTCTCTAGTCGAGGGTATCCCCCGATCGGACAGAATAAGCCTGAGGAGATTATGGAAGCAATCATCATTGCAGCAAACAAGGCACGTGAGAAGGTCACTCCTGTCAAGATAGGTCTTGGATTTGGCGAAGTCAAAGATCTTTGCACATTCGGTGAAAGAGGGTTCGATATTCTGACTCAGGACATTGCCGAAGCTGCAGGGATTGCGAAAAAAGTCGGAATCCGGGCTGGCGCAGCATCATTTCTGATTGCATTGTTGCTCACGTTTCTGCTTTAGAAACATAAGTGTCAGAACAGAAAGGCAAATCAAGCATCAGGTTTGAAGATATCATCCAGTGGAGTAGATGACGGAATGAGTATGAGGATCCTTGTATGCATTACCGGTGCAAGTGGAACAGTCTATGGAGTGGATTTAATCCGTCAGCTGAAAGCTCTGGGGCATGAAGTGCATCTAGTTGTCACGAAGTGGGGAGAAGCAACACTCAAGCATGAAACAGGTCTGAGTGCTGCAACTCTTGCGAAGGAAGTGCAAAAGGTATATCGTGAGGATGATCTAGCTGCAGGTCCTGCAAGCGGGTCTTTTTCGCTAGATGCCGTAGCCATAGTCCCGTGTTCAATGAAGACACTGGCGGGCATTGCTCATGGATATGCAGACAATCTAGTCGCAAGAGCTGCCGACTGTACACTAAAGGAACGCAGAAAGCTAGTCATTGTGCCTAGAGAAACCCCTCTAAATCTTATTCATATTCGTAACATGGCTGCTGTGACGGAAGCAGGAGCGGTGGTGATGCCGGCGAGCCCTGCATTTTGGCATCGTCCCGAGAAGATTGAGGATCTGGTTGGCTCCCTAGTAGAGAGGATCATGGTGCATCTCGGAGCCTTAGAGAAGCCCACCAATGAATGGACAGGTGAATAAAGCCAAGTTCACCAGTGTAATGGCACTCCACAGTGTTCACAAAGCGTAGTTTCCCCGGGCAACCCTCTCTTCGATAGTCCAGCACCGCATTTCTCGCACTGTATGATAAGTGGCTGAATATCGTCTGCATCCGCACGGATGCGGAGTAGTACTTCTCGGAGATTTTCACGCATGTGCGCCAGAATTGTGCTGAGCTTCTTCTCATTATCCGAGAATACTCGTATCTTTATTTCCCGATTCTCTTCCGATACTGTTCCCACGACTACAAACTGACTGCCACGAAAGCCCATGCCATAATACCAAGCAGATGTCATAGTTTCTGATTTGTCTTCGGACACAAAGTGAAGGTCATGTTGCTCGATCACACTCTTTACGGTTTGAATCAACTCTTCGGGATCAGCCGCAGCGTCAAACTGGAATTGACACATATCTTCATGCCCTAGTGTTTCCATCACAGACTCAAGATATGGCATAGTCGCCCTAGCGGTGAATGCATCTCTTATAGCAGCACTATGTTCAACAGGGACCTCATGCTTTCGCTCTCCATGCTTTTCGCAAGTCATCTTCACTGTGCTCTTTGATTCCTCTTGCTCGATTTCCTTGAGAGTAAGTGGCTGGTGGCATTTATGACATTCATACGCCTTATCATATACCGTCGTTAGAACTGCTGGCGAGAGGGAATTGAGGTAGTAGCGATTATCGCTGTGCCCTTTTTGACATTCGATCTTCGCCTCTACGGCTTCTTTGCCAATCTTGAACTCCTTGATAACGACTGGAGTCCCGCATCTTACACACTTTAGGCTTTCATCAATAGATGGCTGTCTATCAATCTGCTCTTCGATTCTCTCCAAGTTCTTGAGTGCATCAACAGTGAGGTTTTTGCGCATGGAACCATGGATAGGACAGGACAATTCAATTTCGGCTTTCGTTCCATCAACTTTCCTTGAACCTATTTCAGTTAGTAGGTCGCATTTTTCACATTTCAGAATAGCCCTCGCAATCTCTTCAGTAGCCTCATCACTCCAGTCAATGCGTTGAACCATTTCAAATGAGTGGCCATCCGCACAATTGGCCTTTATCTTGTACTCGTCCCTTGAATCTTCAATACTGCGAATCGAGAGGGCCCCGCCGCAGTCAGCACATTTCAAGGTAGTGCGAATGCGTGAACCCTCTGTCACAGCTTGAGATACATCTTCAAGTAATGAGGCGTAGGCTATTGGGAATTCCTTCTTGCGCGACCCATGAACCGGACACACAAGTTCCAATCGCATTTTATCCCGCTTAGCACTCTTGTCCTGGATGCTACAAGGCAAACCGCATGAATCACAGTGAACCAGACGCTTAAGAACCGTCTTCAGAATGGATTCATCGGCATCTCGCGTCACGAATCGCAGCTCTCTATGGCCATTGGGACACTTCGATTTTAGTTCTAGAAACTCGCCCTTCTCCTCGATTTCATGGATTACAAACACCTGGCCGCAGCGTGGACAGCTCATGGAATCAAGCACTGATTTTGCTGCATTGACTTCTGTCCGTAGCTGATTGACCGTTGGATGGTACAAGGTTGGTGCTACCCTTCTCTGAGGACCATGAATCGGACAGAGAAAGATATACTCAACTTTGTCTCGATGGGCATCGGTGCTCGCGATATCCATTATCGAGCCACATTGTACACAGCTGAATAGTCCCTTAAACAACTCAAATGCCGCGTTGTCGGCCTGAAACTGTGACAGGTCCCTTTTGTCCTTGTGACCATTGATACATTGTAAAAAGACCCTAAGATTCCTGCCCCTTATCTGGGCGGCTAGCACAAAGTAAGGCTCCCTGCATTTCCTACAAGTGAACATTATACTCCCTCTCCTGTGGCGTGCAGGGTGGAGGTCCTTGCCTCCTTCATTCATACTTGCCATCTATTAGGTATTTCGTCTAGAGTTTTAAGATGCTGCAAATTACCATGTAGGTCATTCATTTGCTACTGTATCTTTTTCCTCCGATTCGTCAGTTCTTGTTTTTGACCTTTTAGCCCATTCACTCTGGAATGTTTCCATTAGAGGCGCATTACTATATTGTAGTGCAATAGGAATTGCGAAGAAGAGAATGAGCACAGCCCCAGGAATTTCCACAAGCGGAGCCAGCAAGCTCACCAATGGAAACCATCGCAGGTAGAGGCCTACTAGATAAATCAGAGAGCCTATAATTAGCCCTGGCCAGGCACCTTTCGAAGGTCGAATAGCAGCTGTAGATGCTGTAGCAAATACTGTGATGACAAATCCAGCAGTGATAAAGAGCGGGCCAATGAGGGGGATGTACGCTCCGACGAGCCACAGGACCGCTCCTAGAAGTATTGCTAGGAAATTGGGGTCTCTCACAACATCATCAAAACCAATCTCAGAGGTGACTTCATCGTTCATGGTGACCACAACTGATTTGGCCAATATGAAAGGAGCTATTCTATTTTTCCCTCGGTAATGCTAACGAGAATTCAATCAGTGGTTCCAGGAGCATCGATGCTCTCCAGAAGGGCATCGGCGGCTTTCTTTACCTTTGAACGATAGCCACGAGTTGTATAGACTCGAATTAGTTTGATTTTTCTCTCAAAGCTCCTCGCAAGCAAGCTGATATCCTCAACCGGCCAGAACTCATAGCCCTTGGAGCCTCGCTCGAAGAATACAAGGTCTTCAATGTCAAATTTGCCTGGATAGAAGCTCACAGACTGCCTGTCAGGGTAATCAACAAAGACATTACTTGGGTCGATCCCAGCATCATCGGCAATCTCTTTCTCGATATTGAACAATCCATCTGGAGTCGAGACTGAATCTAAAAACGCAACATCGCTTATTGCACGTTCACTTGCCATCTTGATTAGGTATCTAGCGCTGAAGTCTTCAAAGAGCTTGCAAGCAGTTTGCATTTCTTCTGATGCATCCTCCGGTGGATTAAGCAATTGATCCAGGAATGATATATCATCTAGATTTAGGTAGACATTGATGTCATCTCGAGGCGAAGGAAAGAGTTCAGCCCCTGCTTCATCCAATATCCTGAGAAGCATGAGTTCGGCGGCTCTCACAGCTTTATGGTAATAGACAGCATCGAACATGTTTGCTCCTGCTGAGAGATATGACTCAAAGGTGAACAATGCACCACGTTCTATGGCAATCTTGTTCTTTGCAACCCTGGTAGATTGGAACAGTCTCCGGAACTCGAGCTGAGCATATTCAACCCCTGAGAAGTAGGAATCTCGTTCTAGCCGATCAACGAGCTCAGGATTTATTGGAGTAGTTTCCAAATCAAAACGAACGCCCTTCAATTGCACACCGCGCTTGATGGAACTCACAACTTCATCTTGGGAATATCCACACTGTTCAAGCGCCTCGCCAGCTTGGGATTTCGTAATGATTAGTTCTGCAAGCTGCTTACGATTGAGTCCACGTACTGCCAAATATTCGTTGATTACATTCTCCCAAGGACCTGTGGAAAGCGTAAGAAACATTGCGGCAAGGCGAGCATTCTGAATCTCTTCCTCATTGGCTCCCAGATAGTCCATGAAGATGTGAGTGGTGTGCATGAATCCCAGAAGCTTTCCCATTAGTGAAGTGTCAGCACCCGAGAAGACCATATAGACTCCAGCAGGTGAACGAATGGTCCTCAGTCTCTGAGTTAGCCGCAGGTCTGTAACCGCCTTCTCCACTTCTGAGAGGGCTACATAACCATGCAGCGGATCTTTAATCTCAACCACTTTGGGAAAGTCTGTCAGTGGCATAATATGACACAGCCATTTCGTCTTGGGAATGTTATCAAGTAAGTAACTGTGTAATATGATTTAGGGATGCGGCTGGAATGCGCAAATGCTTTCTTCCAGGTTCAAAGCAAATATACAAATGAAAATGTTCATCTATGGTTGCGGCTCGTTGGACAACTATGAATCGACTGTGGACTCTCTCACTTGCATTCATTCTCATTTTTGGGATTTCAACCCTAGTCCAGTCACCAACTCTGAATCAAATGGGTATCCAAGAAAGTGGAGTAGACCTTTCAGACACAATGGTATACGGAGTCGACTATTCTAATTTGATTCATTCATTAGTTGATCAGAGTTCCTATCTCGGATATGTGCAGAAGATAACTGAAAATGGCTCAAGATGGATTTCGTCGCCAACAGATTACAGTGATGCAAATGCCTATGCAAGAAATTGGATAATCAGTGAGCTAGAGAGAGTTTCTGATGGACGTATAGAAACTGAAGTCATAGGATTGTATCAGTCAGTTGTCGGACGTCTGCCAGGATATCTCGGAGAGGGACCGGCCATGCTAGTGGGGGGCCATTTCGATTCTGTGGCTGGTGCACCAGGTGCCAATGATGATGGATCGGGTGTAGCCACTGCCATGGAGTTAGCACGCGTCATGTCTCAGTTTGAATGGCCTTTAGACATCTACTTCGGGTTCTGGAATGCCGAGGAGATTGGACTTCGCGGAAGTTATGAGGTTGCGGACGAGTTCATGAGTCAAGGAATTGAGATACTGGTCCATTATAATATAGACATGATACTTGTGCAGGATCAATATAGTCCTCCTGACGAAAAGCTCCTACTCGTTTACCCAACTGGTCATACTGAAGACTATCATGTGGGAAAGCTTTGGGCTGAGATTGCCCAGATGATGAGCAATAATGTTGGCAGTGACATGATTAAACCAGTGCCATCAGATGCTTTCGGCGCATGGACTAGGTCTGACCATTATGCCTTCATCCAAGGGGGATATCAAAGATCTCTTTTCGTGCATCAGTCAGGAGTGGACAGCGCCTACCACACTTCCAGCGATACATGGGACAATCCAGACTATGATTATGAGGTAGCTACTGAGCTTGTGGCTAGTCTAGGGGCCGCCATGGCGTTTATCATGTCGCTGGAATTCGAAGAGAAGCAGTCCATTCATTATTCGGGAGCTGACAGCACTAGTTATGAAACAGAATACCTCTTCGCAATGAGTCTCGCGAGCAACATCACGGTTAATGCCTTCTGCGACCGAATTGCTAATTTCTACCTCTATGGTCCTAACGGAGCATTGGTCGATTCAGCGGAGGATGTGAATCCAAACACTCAGCAAACGATATTTAACACGTTTGTAAGCCAATTGGGTCTCTATAGATTAGTAATAGAACATGATAGCGCTTCTTTGATGGGCTATTCAATAGACGTGGAGTATGATGTGGACTACAACGGGGATGGCTACCCGGATAGGGACTATCCGTGGTTCTTCCCAGCCTCTTTCGAAGAAGACACCGACCAAGATTCTCTCACAAATGGGGTTGAGATGATTCTGGGAACGGATAGCATGAATCCTGATTCTGACTCAGATTCCATGCCGGATGGATGGGAATACTATCATGGTCTTAACCCTCTAGTCGATGACTCTGCAGGCGACCTTGATGGAGATGGTCTCATAAATGTAGAAGAGTTCAATGCGAACACAGATCCTGAGGTTAAAGATTCAGAGGGAGATGGCATGGATGACAAATGGGAAGTGGACTATGGATTAGATCCGCTTGCTGTAGACTCTCATGAAGACCCTGATGAAGACACCCTGACGAACATCGTGGAGTATAATCTCGGAACATCACCTATTAGCTCTGACACAGATCAAGATTCCATGCCTGATAATTATGAGATTGAGAATGGTCTCGATCCTTTGGTGGATGATTCCTCAGGAGATTTGGATGAAGATGGAGTCAACAATCTCGATGAGTACCTTCGAGGCACAAATCCAAATCACTATGACTTCCCCATGGTGATTGTAATGAGTGTTGCAGGAATTGTGGCCACAGTCATTTTTGGAGGGTACATCTACTATCAGAAGTACTGGGTCCATCTCGGTGGCTAACAAGCCGTTATGTCGATAATCAGGTGAATGTGCGCATCACAAGGTCCCATCTATGCTGAACGAAGTCCTGAAGCTCCTTGATCTTCTTCTCATCCTTGGTGGGTTTGAAGAGCTTGGAGAAGCGACCTTGCAGTTGGAGGAACTCTTCAATTGGTTTTCGCTTGGCGGGATCTTGGAATCTCTTGCTCTCACGACCTAGTTTGAACTCGTCACCTATGCGCTCCCACATTATCCAATAGCCTGTTTCTACTGCTAGTTTCCCAACTTCAACTCCTCGCTCAACTGGATAGTTCCAAGCCTGAGGACATGGTAAGAAGATATGGATGAACTTCGGGCCTTCAAGTTCGCTCGCTCTTTTCACCTTGTCATAGAGGTCTCGCGGGTAGGATGAATTTGCAGTAGCCTGGTATACGGGCTCATGCGCTGCAACTATCAGGTCAAGCATCTTCTCGGGCTCAGTCTTCCCATACCATGTCGTGGTCGTTTCAGCATGAAGTGGTGTGGCTCCTGATCGCTGTGTTCCTGTATTGGAATAGACCTGATTGTTGTAGCAGACATAAAGAATGTCTGTCCGTCTCTCAAAGGCACCACTCAGAGCCTGAATGCCAATATCAAAGGTACCACCATCTCCCGCCCAAACCATTACTTGAGTATGGTCGTTGCCCTTTGCACGTAGTGCAGCCTTGACGCCAGATGCAGTAGCAGCAGCAGCCATGAACGCTGTGTTTAGTACTGGAATGGCAAGACCGGACTTGGGCCAGAGTGACTGAACAACACTCGTGCAACATGCAGGGAC
>JBHLLF010000071.1:0-11199 GCA_048885865.1 Candidatus Hermodarchaeota archaeon | reverse complement strand
GATCGCCTCCGATTTTATCACCTGAATTCACAAGGCCTATACTCCGGTTGGTTCGAGACCAATATGTCAAATTCAGAGCAACATCTTCCGCCGACGGATATGCAAATTCATTTACATGCCTCTCAAGAGCTATATCAGGCATTTTTTGCATCTGTAGAAGCAATGGTGAAACTAACAGGACCAATAGAAGAAGAGAAATCATCTCCATCGTTATGATTCTCTTCGCGATTGTTCGCTTCTGTTGAGTTTCTCTTGATCTCATTCGGTCTGTTCTGGAAATGGCTGTTCCCTCCAAATGCTGAATGCCTCGTACCATAGTACCGCACACGCTGATGCTAGCAGAAGAATCAGGGTTATAGAGTACCAGTTGCTAAATAGATACAGCATTGTCATTAGAGCTGCAGTCAGCGAAGTGTAGAAAGTCGCATAGAAAAGATAGCGAGGCACCATTGTTCTTCCTCGGCCAATGAAGAGTCGAAGAAAGCCAACACGTACGTCACGCTTTACCTCGTATTCACCATGAACGTTCTTCTCGACAAGTCCAAATTGACGTAGCTTCTCGAGATGGTGAAGTGAAAGAGAGGGGCTAGAGAGTTCTGTTCCACGTTGGACTTCTCGCGCAGTCAAAGGTGTAGGATGCCGTAAGAGGTACCAGTAGACCTGCAGGGTCTTGCCTTTGATTTGTTCAGCCAATTCGTCCTCTGTTGGCTCGTTATCAGGCAATGCCCACAGCTCCTTTTGGTAATCGATAGAATGTAAAGACATGCTTTAAACTCTGGCCCTTTGCTCATCCAATATATAGTCCACCAAGGTAAGGCTCATATAGCTCGACAGTTCGCCCATGCGCAGGGCAGTCAAGAAACTGTCTCAGTCAATCCTCTGATAACAGACAGGAAGGCAGCAGGAGAATACGGTGGTGTCAGCCGTTCGAAAACCAATAACACCAAAACCCGCAAGAGAAAGGGAGAAAGTCTTGGTGATATTAGAGGAGCAGTGCAAGGAGTGTGGCCTCTGCATCGAGTTTTGTCCAAAGAATGTTCTCTGCTCTGACATGTCCAAGTACAATCGGAAGGGCTACCACCCAGTGACTGCATGCGACATCGATGCATGTGTGAACTGCGAATTCTGCGAACGAATATGCCCAGACATGGCGATATTCTTGGCAAAGAAGGATGAGGCGCGGAAGGCCTACGACACGGGAGCATTGGAGGAGAACACTGCAATTCCCGAGTTCGATCGAGAGTCTAAGGAGGAGAACTAGTTGCCTGAGAGGGTCATGTTCACAATGGGAGATATCGCCTGTGCAGAAGGAGCTCTCAGTGCCGGCTGCAGATATTTCGGAGGATACCCTATCACGCCAGCAACTGAGATTGCAGAGTGGATGTCAATCAGAATGCCAGAGGTTGGCGGCGCCTATGTCCAATACGAGGATGAGATTGCATCAATTACAAGTGTGATTGGTGCATCGTGGACAGGTACGAAATCTATGACTGCGACATCAGGACCTGGTGTTAGCCTGATGTTGGAAGCCATCGGCTTGGCAGTTATGACTGAAACTCCACTAGTACTGGTAAACATCATGAGAGGCGGTCCAAGTACTGGACAGCCTACCAAGGGCCAGCAGGGCGACGTGATGCAACCGAAATGGGGGAGCCATGGAGACTATCAGATCATCGCTCTCACACCAGCATCCGTTCAAGAGATGTTCGATCAAACGGTTCAAGCCTTCAATCTCTCAGAAAGATATAGAACACCAGTTTTTGTCCTGGCAGATGAAACTGTAGGTCATATGAGAGAACGCCTTGTCATACCTGATGAGAAAGACCTCAAACTCGAATACAGGAAACTGGCCTCAGGGCCGCCCGAGGATTACCTTCCATTCAAGCCAGACGATGATCTTGTACCACCCATGGCACTACTTGGTTCGAAATATCAATTCTATGCAACAGGTCTGACCCATGATGAGCGTGGATATCCGAGTGACAAGGAGAATATCCAGATTGAATTGATTACTCGGCTAAATGACAAGATTGTCCACAATGCTGACAAGATAATCGATGTTGAAGAGTTCATGCTTGATGACGCCAAGATAGCAGTTGTCGCCTACGGCACGCCATCTAGAAGTGCGAAGAGAGCAATCAAAGACGCCAGGGAAGAAGGAATCAAAGCAGGGATGCTTCGTCTGAAGACGGTGTGGCCATTTCCAGAAAAGCAGGTAGCGGAACTTGCCTCTCAAGTTGACCATATCATTGTTGCTGAACAGAATCTTGGTCAAATGTATCACATGATCAGGGCTGGGGCTGCTCCGACTCCGGTTCACTTGATGGCCAAGCCTGCTGGGATGCCACAGATTCCAAACGAGATTCTCGCTAAGATAAGGGAAATCAAGGCTCTCTGATAGTTCATGGGCCAAATGCTTAAAATACGCTCAAAATTGACTGGGACATGTTCGTTCTATTGACTGGGGCATTTGGCAATATTGGCGAAAGCGCATTAATCGCGCTTCTTGAGAGAAATCATCATGTTCGGTGCTTCGATCTTCAGACAAGGAATACTGAGAAGAAGCAGAAGCAACTTCAATACATAGGTGAGTTTGACACTGTATGGGGGGATATCTTGGACTCGGAAATCATGAGTGATGCTATAAAGGATATAGAGTGCATCATTCATCTAGCTGCTATCATCCCACCCATGAGTGACCATAACCCGGACCTTGCATTTCGCGTAAACGTCGATGGAACAAGAAACATCATCAATGCATCTGAAGCAAGCCCGAAAAAGCCTAAGCTCATCATTGCGAGTTCAGTGTCAATATTCGGGCCAACAATGCATCTTCAGCCTCCTCGTAGAGCATCTGACCCAATTAATCCAACTGACACCTATACTCAGACGAAGATGAAATGTGAAACAATGATTCGAGAGAGTACAATTCCATGGACGATTCTGAGACTGGCTGCAGTCCCACCACTTGAAGTGAATAGCGACATATCTGTAATGTTTGAGATACCTCTTGACCAACGGATAGAATTCGTTCATACTCGAGATGTTGGTGTTGCCTTTGCGAATTCAGTGTCGGCTGAAACCCAAGGAAAGACTCTACTAATCGGAGGAGGAAAGGATAGCCAAATGCTTCAGATTGATTTCATTAGAAAAATACTATCTGCTTCTGGACTTAATCTACCCCCTGAAGAAGCCTTTAGAACTCCGTCTAAGCCAGAAGAGTACTTCTACACAGACTGGTTGGACACGGAAGAATCGCAGAAATTGCTTCAATATCAGAGTAGAACATTTGACGAATACTTGGAGGAAATCAAGAGATCCTTGGGATACAAGCGGTATCTTGCGAAGCTGTTCAAGGGCCTGGCTATGAGGAAAATCGTTGCGTCGTCGCCATATATCCGCAAGAAAGAGAATTGACTCCATATATCAGAAAAGCCAGTCATGGACGCTTCGAGCAATCAGTTCAAAGGCCCGATTGACATTCTTGTCAAGTGCGACCGAGCTTTCTATGTAGTTCATGCCAAGCCTTGTGGCTGTATTCTGTCCTTCTTCTGTAGATACCACACGGTCATCGATTAAATCCGTCTTGTTGCCAACTAGCAGCGCTTGATATTCTTCTACATTCTTATCAACTTCAAGCTTCCAATCGGAAATCGCAGTCAATGATTCCCAAGAAGTCACATCATACATGAAAATGACTCCCTGTGTTCCTCCGTAGTAGTTAGCACGAACTCGCTCCAGGAAATCTTGAGATCCAAGATCCCATATCTGAAGGTTTACCGTGTTGTTGTCAATACGCATCTTCTTGTAGGCAAATCCAGTTCCCAGTGTCGGTGAATAATGCTCGCGAAAGACTCCTGTGGAGTAGCGGATGATAAGACTGGTCTTACCAACTGATGGAGCTCCAACGGTAACCACCTTGAAGAGATAGGTCGGACTCATAATCAGACTTCCCACGGATTAATGGTATTCTTTGAGCAGATTTTTAGTTAATAATTGTCCTGACATATCCAGATTCTAATCTTGAGGCTCTTTACGATTCCTTATCGAAAAATCCCTCTTGGTAGCGCGACCCCTAGTTGTCTTGATAGTATAAGTAGAGTGAGCTTCGCAGCACTGCCCAGCTTCCCATACTCAACTAGGAAGCGCTCAAGGCTCTGTGTTTTTTGCCATCCTACCCAGAAATCCGGGGGAACATCAGCTAGAGGTATTCCAACTGCAGTGCATATCCGGGAGATGCGTTCAGGACCATAGATTACCTGTCCCCTAGTTACAAGGACATAGACCATTTCTTCCACAGCCTCAACTTTTGTGGGCTGCAATGATCCAGTTTTTATCACCTTGACCTGAGACCATCGATCTGCACTGAGCTGCTCAAGCCAGAAGGTGAACTCCTCAAATCCTCTAAGATCATAGGAGGCATAACGGTCGAGGATGCGATGATAAAATGTCTGGGTTAAGCCAGCGATGAACCCATCCAGCCTATCTCTATCCAATTCTCCAACAAACTGGGCTAGCATCTTCATCCATTCGCCATATAGAAGCATGAGCCTTTGATGATTTAGACCTTCCAATATTTTGAAGTCAAAGTCAACTGTCCAGCTCTCATCCACGAATCGAAGCTGGCCTAGAGTTTCGGGAGTGTCACTCCGGTTCATTACGCTTCTTAGCGCTTCTGTTGCCTGTCTCTGATAATGCTCCTCAGCAACACGAAGAGCAGATTCTAGGGCTTCCTTAACCAACAGAATACGCCGCTTCTCAGGGGACAGGGCCTCGATGACATCGTTCTCAAGCAAATAGTCCATCACTCGAAGAATCTCACGCTCGTCATAAGACCCGCCTAGCTCAGCTAGGGTTTCTCGAACAGTTCGTCGGCCATCCATAAGCCCGGCTAGTCTTGGAATGACACCCACCATCTCTGGGTGCAGATTGCGAAGATCTGCTGTTTCCTTAGATGTCGACTGTACATATCTTAGGAATAAAGTGCGTGATGTCACGAAGTCATTGAAACTGAGTGTGTTGCGAAATCGAATGACGCGATGTGCCCATAGTGTTGAGGTTTCAACAATCATCTCTTCTTCAGTTATCCCACTTACCTCGCGAATCTCTCTCACGTTTCTCGAACCATCAATGAAGGGGGCTATCACACTATCAACAAGTGCAATTGCATCTGGCTTGATGGTGAAATATGGCACCCAGTTATCCGAGAGTTCCTCAAAGGAGAGCTTCTTCATCACACTCTCTCCGAAGGATTCCAGGTAGGCATCAACAAATGAGGTGCCTAGCTCAACGGATTTGCATGCTGGAAGCCATTCTAGTTCGAACTCCGCTAGGAGGGAGTCCAACACCTCTAAAGTATCATATGTAAGGCGATGCACACCAACTGAGATGAGATTAGTCTGCACCCCGCTTATGACTGTGAATATTCTTGTACCATAATCAATCTGGAATTGTGGCGCAGTCTGCTCAAATACTTCCTTTGAGAACATATCAATAGCTGCGAAAAAGCTTGATGCCATCACAGGGTCCATTCCAAATGCACGCGGATCGAGCTGCATATAGAATCGAGGGCTACCACTCTTGTCTGTGATGAGAATGGCCTCGATGGAATGTCCTGTAATTTAAGCCCACCTCGCTCCAAAAAGTAAAGGTGAATGAATATTAGCATTCTTCGGAGAGCTTTGACAGGTCCTCATCAACAACTGTTATATCTGGAAGGCGTAGAGAACGCACTTGTGGCCTCATCATGACCGAGTCAGACTCAATATTGCGACATCCAATGGCGAAATATGTCAGAGATGACCGCCAACCATGGATCTACTGTTCTGGCTGCTCCATTGGAGTAGTCACACAGATGATAGCACGCGCTATCGACAACGTGGGTCTTGACTTCTCAAAGGTGGTTGTTGTTTCGGGAATTGGTTGCACTGGCAGAACCTCTGGCTACTTCAAGACCGGGACATATCATACAACGCATGGAAGAGCAATTGCATTCGCTGAAGGTGTTAAGATTGCAAATCCCGAACTGGAGGTCATAGTAGTCAGTGGTGATGGGGACCTCGCTGCTATCGGAGGCAACCACCTCATTCATGCCTGCAGACGGAATATCGACATGACGATTATTTGTGTGAACAACTTCAACTATGGAATGACCGGGGGGCAATTCGGCCCAACAACGGAGCATGAGAGATATTCTCAAACAAGCCCGAGACCAATTGGCAATGTAGAGCATCCCTTCAACCTTGTGAAACTCGCTGCATCATCGGGAGCCACATTCGTCGCCAGGTGGACGGCTGTCCAGGCGAGGAGAGCGACCAAATCCATTGAGAGAGGTCTCAAGAAGAAGGGCTTGTCCTTCATCGAGATTATTGGTGCATGCCCTACTGAATTCGGTAGGATGAACAGACTCGGTGATGGTGTTGAAATGCATCAACACTTGCTTGAAGTTGCGGAGATTCAAAATGGCCTTCCACCTCACGAAGCTGAACTTGAATATGATACACGAATAGTATGTGGCGAGTTCGTAGACATCGAGAAGCCGGAATATACCTCTGTTCTGAAACAGATGAATGAGAAGTTAAAGAAGAAAGGGTGATCTCAGTGAGCAGGTATGAGATCCGAATTGGTGGGTTTGGTGGACAAGGAGTAGTCACCATGGCTGTGGTGATGGGAGAAACTGCATCCCTATATGACAAGATGTTCGTTGTCCAGACTCAGTCATACGGCCCTGAGGCGCGTGGGGGAGCCAGCAAGAGCGAGCTTGTCATCGGTGATGAAGAGATTGACTATCCTAAGGTTCAGGAACCAGATGTGTTCATTGCCATGAGTAGGGCAGCCTACCTAGAGTACGTCGACGGTCTCAAGGATGATGGAATTCTCATAATCGATGAAGACCTCGTGACAATTGAGGGGGACCTTCCGGAGGGGGTGACTCTCTACAAGATACCAGCCACCAGGATTGCTGATGAAGAGGTTGGAACAAAACAGGCCACAAATGTTGTAATGATTGGGGCTTTCACAGCTATAACAGGAAAACTCTCGGTCAAGGGTCTCAAGAAACGTATTGAAGAGAGATGGCCGCGATTTGTGGACACGAACCTCAAGGCTCTAGACCTAGGAATGAAGGCAGGAAAGGCAGCAATGGCTGCCAAACAGTAGCTCAAATGAATATTCCTCGGAAAAGCCCGAGAAACTAGGGCAGAAGTTCTAATGACATAGTACAACTATGCCTCCATATCTTTCAAGGCAATAATTGCTGCACCAAGAGCTCCTGTGAGTTGAGGGATATCCGGCATCCAGAGTTCCGTCTTCAGGACTTCTGAAAGGTAATGACGAAAGGCAGGATTCAGTGCAACACCCCCTGTCACCCCTATGGGAGTGGCAACTCCTACCCTCTTAGATAACGATCCTATCTTTGAGGCCATTGACTGATGAACACCTGCGGCTATATCAGCAGGGGAATCGCCAGAACCTATGCGACCAATTACTTCGCTCTCAGCAAATACTGTGCATGTGCTGCTGATTGTACAAGGTGACTTGGACTCAAGAGCCAAAGGTCCCAATTCATCCATTGACACTTCTAACACACGTGCCATCACTTCTAGGAATCTGCCTGTACCAGCGCTACATTTGTCATTTAGTTCAAAGTCTTCAGGTCGACCATTAGACCCTATTCGAATCACCTTGGAGTCTTGACCACCCACATCGATTAATAGGCGAATGTCAGGATTGAGCGCATTAACACCTACACTATGACAGGTGATTTCTGTCACGGTCTTATGAGCCATATCGACTATGTTTCTACCGTATCCAGTACCTATGATGCGACAGTCATCCCTGGTCTTTCCAGATGCAGTGAATAGAGTTCCCAAGACATGTGCAACTGCGGATGCAGCTGAGGCTCCAGTGCCTTGGAGATGACTCGCGAGGATAGATCCATTTCTGTCTACCATGACCCCCTTTGTCGTTGTTGACCCAACATCAAGTCCAATTCCAAATGCTTTCTCTGTCACAGTCTTAACATCCTAGATGAACATCTCAAGAAGAGCATCGACACGAGTCTGAATCTGAGCCTCGTTGAAGAGTCGGCTGTCCACCATGTCACCCTCAATCACAACACCTGGGACTCCAGTTCTTTCAGTCACAATCTCCTTTGACACAAGCTGACCAAGTGAATAGCGTTTGCAAGACCGGACGGAGAACATGACAAATCCATCCAGATCGAAGTCCTCTATCAGCTGGACCATCTTGTCGACCTTGGCATCGAGGTTCTTATTGAGATAGACATTCGAATAGATGTCAACGATGCCATCAAGAAGTGAGCTGGTGTCTGTTCCCTCAACGGCGCCACACCATGCATGAGTGTAAGTATCTGCAGGAAACACGACGCCTCGAGCAGCTAGCTTATTGAAGAATTTGAGAATGAACCATGGAGGAATATTGTCCCACAATAGCCTGATCTTCTCCTCTCGTATTGCACCTACACCCTGTTTGACACGGTCCTCAACCTCCGCCAATAGAACTTCGTAGAACTCCGTACAATGCTCCATGCCGCGACTTGAAACGACTGGGGCCATTGTCAGAAAACGATCAGCGCAATTGAGCGGACTCGGCTTATTCTGGCAGGCCTTGAGTGATTGGGTCCAGAGCTTGATAGCTTTGCTTGAGAGGTCCGAAACTTCTCTAAATCTGTCCTCTTCCAGTGTTGTGTTGAAGGTCTTCGCTAAGAAATCAATGAGCCTCATCAGACCCTGTTTTACGTATGCTCGATGGTGGGGCATCTGCTCTTCTTCCAGCGGTGGTGTGTCAAGCATAAACACAGGAGCACCGGTCTGTTCGGAATTTGCATCGTACCACTTCAGAATTGTACCGCAGATGTTATTGCAGCCAAGAAGAGCCTGCGGCCTTGGTAATGCCCCCATCGTTACGTCATCGGGCCTGTCTGTTGATCCAATGCTCGCCCGGGCATAGGAGCACAACTCCTGCGAATAACCCAAGTCCTCGGCAAATCCGCAGACTTCCGGTCCTATCTTTGTTGCACCAATGATCGCTCCAGCCTGCTCAGGATAGGTTGGAAATACATTCATGGCAACTGGAATCTCAACGGGGAATCCAGATGACACCCATGCCAAATTGCCCTCTTCTGAGGCCGCCATGGCTTCCATTCCGTGACGGAAAGCTATCTGCTGGAGCAGGGCTTGGGTTTCTAGTTTTCTATAGGGCTTCTCGTCGTTACTCATTCTTTTCACTCCTTCAATTGGCATCAATGGTTTCTAAAAAGGTCTGAATTCTGCCTTCGATTCGGGCACGGTCAGAGAGTTCAGAGTCAAGAGGAAGTTTCACAGTTGGTACGCCGACTTCTTCTGCAGCCTTTTCCAAGGACGGTGCTTCAAACTCATCTGGATCACAGAAAGACTGCTCACATACTATCAGTCCCTGGATTGATAGCTTCGTAAGTACATCTTTGAGGAATGCGACACGTTTCGGCAAGCCCTCCTGAGTTGGCTCACTATGTGCTCCAAGAATCGATCGCGCTGATTCTTGGAAAGGTTCGCCCTCGGCATTCACTCGGGGTGTGAAAACTGTCTTGAATCCAAAGGACAACATATCGAGCACAAGGGTTGTATCAGTGACCCCGGGAATATTCTCGATAAGTCCAGCAAACGTTCTTGGTTCTACCA
The DNA here is from genome assembly GCA_048885865.1 of Candidatus Hermodarchaeota archaeon. Taxonomy (GTDB): domain Archaea; phylum Asgardarchaeota; class Thorarchaeia; order Thorarchaeales; family Thorarchaeaceae; genus SMTZ1-83. Next base: position 1,519 of record JBHLLF010000071.1, on the reverse strand, counting down.
TTCCTCCAATCACAGCGATTCTTGGGCTAGATGTATTGATATCGACCTCATAGCCTGATAGATCTTGGTTTAGCAGAGAATCGCGAAGCTGTTCTACCTTATTCATCTGATTATCATTCTCGAAACTCTCCTCAACCTCCTCCCACTTTCCGTTCATTCGTTCTGAAACCTCCTGTGTAGGAGCTGTGAGAAACTCTCCAACAAAATGAGAGAGTTCATTGTATGAAATCAGAGAGGGGTAGAGAAGCCGAGTACAATACATCAACTGCAACACATCTCGTATCTCATGAAGAAGTAATGCTGCGGTCTTGAATATCGATTCTGAAAAACCATTGCCATATGTGGTGGCTAGATTGTCAGAGAAAGCCTTGATCTCCATGGCCAGGAAGTCAACACTTGATTCACCTGCGTCGCCAACTGGATACGTGAGACGAAACACCTTGTCTTCAGGGAAGCGCTTCCGCCAGACATCGCCTACATTCTGGAGTGCGTCACACGTGTTTCCTGAGAAGAGTATGCCAGCCAGTTGAGGAAAGCTGTCATTGATTCTTTGACTGAACAGGTTTCGAGTCAAGGAACAAGCAAATGTCTGTAGACTTGCCTCATATGCCCCCACTACTGCTGGATTAGTACGGACAAGAGAGGGCTTGAGTCCGTGAGCTATGATCAATTCGTGTGGAGGATGTGGATATATGTAGCCAAGAACTTGCTCACCAGCATCAACAAGCGCTTTCAGGACTTGATTGGATTGTTCGATGACAGTCGGGTAGCTCACAGGTACACCTCATGTTTCAGTCGTTGATACTATCAACAATAGCGAACAATCTCCCCTCTGCTTTCTTATTTCTTGTGCTACAACTCAACTTCGAACGAATTTTGATGAAAGCGAGCAATTCTATGGCGCAGATAGCCCATTAGAAGTGAGCAGAAGATTATATCAAGCAGTGTTTTTGTAGAACTTTGTAATGCCAGTCGCAAAAGCTAAGGCATTTTGCGCCTGATAAATTATGAGAGAGAACGGAGTGAACAAATCTATGGAAGAAATGATTTGGCACAAGCATAGATGGCCTGAAACAGTAAAGAAGTCACTAGACTATCCTGAAGAGCCACTCTTTGCTATATTGGACAAGATCGCAGCTGAGCATCCTGAAGCGCCTTCCACACTATACGATGGGATAGCGCATTCGTTTGCTGAAGTAAAGGATCATGCTGACCGGATAGCCAATTTCCTCTCAAGCAGAGGTATTGGAAAGGGCGATAAAGTGGCGATTTTCATGCCTAATGTGCCCCAGTATCCACCAGTGTTCTTTGGAATTTTGAAGGCTGGGGCAACCGCTGTGACCTGTAATCCCCAGTACAAGACAAACGAACTGAATTTCCAATTGAAGGACTCAGGGGCAAAGGGTGTGTTTGTCTTTGACCACCCAAGCTTCACGCCTACTGCATATGCCGCAACTAAAGGAACTGACGTTGAAACGGTTGTGATTTGCAATATCAAGAGTTTCTTACCGAAGGCAAA
>JBHLLF010000070.1:0-11293 GCA_048885865.1 Candidatus Hermodarchaeota archaeon | reverse complement strand
ACTGCCAGGTCGTTCAGATCCAATAGAATATCAGAACCATACCAAGGACCCTGCTCAAGAATGGTGCTGTTTGCTGACAATTCATATGATACTGGAAAGGAGGTGACACCACTCCATCGGATGGTTGAATTTGAGGACCCTGTTTCCGTGAACAATGGACCACTACGATCAACCTGAAATGTCTGCACGCTCACATTCACTGTATCAGTGGTACTGTGGCCTGCTTCATCACTGATAGTCATGGTGACATTGTGGTATCCAACATCAAGGGATCCGATATTGAAGCTCATATTCGTGGGGCGCCAGTATTTGTCATATTCAATGGCTCCATTTTTCGAGAGAATGTCATCTACATACAATTCGTATGTACCGTGCATAGTCCACTTCGGTCTGAAGTTGTACCATGCCTGCCAAGATAGGTCAAGGTCTGTTCCATAGCTGACTAGGACATCCTCATGTGAAGAGAGAATTGGGGAGAATCGGATTCTTTCCATTCTGTATACACCATAGATGATGTCGTCGGTGTTTCTGAATGACATCTCCCAGACGACCTCGCCTTCATCATTCACCTCAACAAGACGGGCACCATAGGGGCCTGCATATTTGATCTCTGTGCCGAAAGCCCCCAATCGATTCCCATTTGCTAATCGATCCGCGTCACCCCACCAAGCAGAGAAATAACTCAGATCACCAGTCCAGGACCAGACCTCCCGTGCAGTCATGGCTTCTTCATCAATCTCAATCTCGAGAATGCGAGACCTGAAAGAATATTGTTTGGTCTGATTATGAAAGTCATTATCAAACAAGATGAATCGGTTGTCATCAATCTGTTCAACGGAATGAGCATGATAGAAGAGACTGGCTCGTTCTCGACCGACCCTGTCAAACAAAGTGAAATCCCCATGTTCTCCAAGAGCCCAGATTATATCTCCGGTAGCATGATCGATTTTGTAGAATGTGTTTACATTACGTACATTCAGAATGAGGGTGTCTTCATCTGCATTGTAGAAGATGCTGTTTGCGTGTGTTACATCATTCTTGCCTCCCTCTCGATCATGAAAAGGGCACCAATCTGAAAGGTCAATGAAGTCATGAAGGTCCAGCTTCCAAACAAGAGAGCCATTGAGCGCGTATTCACAAATCTCATCAAATCGGTAGATCTCACCTTCAATCTCCACCTTGGTCAGATTCAGAGTGAAGATAGTGTTGCTGTTTGGATTATACTCAAACTCGTGGTGTCCATTGATATTGGTATGAAGATACTCATCAGTCTCCATATTCCATAGCAAGGCACCGTCCAGGCTATTACCAAGTATCGTTGTGGAATCTATCATCTCGACCGGCTTTCTGAAAGCTGAATTCTCTAGGATGAGATTGCCTTCCATATCAAAGATGACCAGAGAGTTGTTTATTCGTTCGTTATGTTTGCTGGCATTGATCGCATGCAGATTGAACAGATTATACCCATCCAAGTACCCCTCGGTCTTCGTTAAGTCAAAAGATATGCCCCCATAGAGAGAGCTTGTTAGTCTGGATGTTGCATCTGAGCTATGTGGAGTATAAGTACCAGGACCGAAGGGGGATGTGCCTTGGGAATGGATGAAGGCGAGAGTGACCCAGAGTCCACTAATTATCAACGCAATAAGTATGAGTGCAAATAGGGCTTCTCTACTCCACTTCATCAGAAGGTCTCCCTTGATTTCCACAGTCCTCTTAATAAGCTCTCAAGTTGACGTATTTGGTTGAGGAAGAGAACAGAACACTGTTCTTAGCTCCAAATGTATGAATACGAGATGCGTGCTAGAAGATAATTCTGAACAGAAGAGGACGATGGCCTGCCGATATTGACGGTTCAAGCCGATTCATGTCCTTTGTCAATTACCAGCCCAGAAATGTCATCACCTCTTCGAGCAGATAACATGGTGTCTTGCTCAAAGTCCTGCTCACATTCCCCTTCGTCGTCTTCACAGCCTTGGCAATCTCAGAAATCTGCTTCTTATCCCAGAGGTAGTAGAAGCAATACTGCAGTTGAGTTGTGCTTAAACTGAGAAGATTGGTGAACAAGAGAACAACATTGACAATCATCGTTCTCTCATTGTCTGAAACATTCTCATCAATTTTGAAGCTGGCTGGCCTCTTCATGTGTTTCAAGCGCTTCACTTCGTCGAGAGCTTCTCTGGCATTCCAGAAGGCAGGTCCATCACAATCATCTGCCATCTCATTATGGATTATGATCTCTCCTGTTCCAAGTCCTACATGAACCTCCAAGTCTTTCATCAGGAGCTTATGAAGGAGAAATACAATTGGATGCCAACTGCTGACTAACAGCTCTATACTATCGCCCTGCGTCAAGGCAGGTATGGCAACACAATACTCCTTGAACCGTTTGTATGTTTCATCTATCACGCCTCGTATCTCTCTGTCCAATTTTCTCCGCTCGCGGACGGAGGCATCTCTGGATGCTACGATGTCTATGATAGCCGCAATCATTTCATCATCAACCAACTAATAGGAACCTAAAGATGCCCCATGTCAATGCCAGAGCCATTGTTATGCTCATGAGCGTGCCTAGAATATACCAGTCTGCGCAGGCACGATCATCTGTTCCTCTACTCGAATACCTGAATATTGCTTTACCAGCCACTATAACCGAGAGAAAGCTTAGAATCGATGCGTAAGTTAATGCAGCGTCAAAATAGGCAATAACAACAGCCAGAAAAATCAGACTCCTCTCAGCGTATCCTATAAGATATCCTCCATACCTCAACCCTCCACATTTGGAGGCAATGTCTTCACCTGCCTCCTTCCCTATTCCGCTAAAGACTAGGTCTATTAGTAGACCTGGTAGGAAGAGAGCCAATAAGTATCCAAAGAGGATTGTCGAGAACTCTGAATACAATGGGGGTATTGGAAAGACTCTGATGAGATATAGAGCAATGATGCTTACCAGAGCTATTAGTAGACCTATAATCCTTTGATATATTCCCATGAGAACACCACAATCTAGTTATGAATCACATTCAAGTCACACTTTATAAGTTTACCCTTTTAGTAAACAATATCAGATATTGATATATTAGGTAAACATATAAGAATGTTAACCCTTTTGGTTAACATATGTGAAGTGTGAGAGTGTTATTCAATGAATGATGAAGATTTCGGCGAAATCAAATTCAAAGGAGGTGCGGCAACAGGAAATGTACTGAAGATTGTCCTTCTGCTGTTGGTCTTTATATTGCCATTTATCCTCATCCTTCTACTACAGGGAATCATGATTGATTTGTGGGGTGATCCCAGCCCCACTAGCCCATTTTATCTGGCTCTTATTGGCGGCTTGCTGATTTGGTTCGCAGCTGGATATGCAATTATCATTCCCCGAGCTGGAGAACGAATAAACGCACACTACGGCACCAACTGAGAGATTTGAATGGGATGTCTGTTATGTCAACTGCCGGTCACGGATTACTCTGTCAACATCAATATGCCTGAGGCGCCTTACAGAAGGCAGCGTTGCAATAACAGACGTTAGAAAAGTTAGAACAGCTATTCCTAGGAGCACCAAGACATTGTACGACGGAACATAGAAGGATATGTACGACTGCATGAAGGCGTTGAACATCCCAGACATTGCAAAGCTCACAGGATAGGACAGTATCACGCCAACGAGAGTCACTATTGATATCTCCAAGAATAGAAGCCGTGTGAGTGTATTTCTCGACCAACCGATAGCCTCAAGCTGTGCCAGTTCAGGGATTCGTTCTCCAACACTTATCGAAACGATATTCCACACAACAGCAAATAGCAATAGCATTGCGATGGCTGCCATGCCTAAAGCAACTGCGAGTCCCTGAGCTTCGCTTAAGACGCCACTTGATGCCTGTTCCATCGTCATTGCATTCTCTACATCATCCAATGCAAATGCCTCTTCGGCGACTGCATCAGGATCTATTCCTCCGGAGGTCTTGACGAACAGTCCGCTAATCATCTCAGCGCCGAGTAAGTCGAATGCCTCACTAAGAGAGATATAGAGCACATTCATCGGAGAACTCACTAATCCAACTACGGTGAACAATTGGGTCGAACTACCAACAGTGAGATTGACTACATCTCCTTCTTCAACTCCAATCGAGTTGGCCACAGAGACATCAATCAGAGCTTCATCATCATTTTGAATGGTCCTGCCTATTTCGAGATTGAAATCATGTAACTGCCCCATTGTGTTTAAACATAGCAAACTGACCAACCTTGATCTGTCAGACACAACCGCCCTCGTCCCGAGCTTGAGATATGGCTCATAGCTGTCGATATTGTCTACCTGCGCCATCAGCGCATCAATCTCTGTCGAGTTCATTGGTTCTTTGAAATCCAAAAGCATGTCCCAGTGCTCATTCTGATCCATATAGACAACGATGCTAGTGTTGAATCCCCCAACCATGATTGTGCCCATTGAGGCCACTGCGGCTGCCAAGGCAATTCCAATGACCATCAATCCTGCGCGGACCTTGTTGAGAGAAATCCCTCTAACTACAAACTTGAAACCATATCCTCGGATTCCAATCCGCTTTCCAACTTTCTCTAGGGCTGTTTCACCAACATATCCTTTCTCCATCATCCACCCACGAATGGCCCTTATCGGCTCATACCTTGAGATTTTGCGAATCGGGAAGTATGCAGAAACAAGCACAGTGCCGGGTCCTGCGATTAACGCCCAAACAAAGACCATTGGTGGCATAGTGCCCGTCAGTATCTCTAATGAATAGACAGAAGCAAAGCTCTGAAGAATCGCCTTTCCTGATGGCTCACCTAGAGGTAGAGCTATAATGGTTGCTATGAATGCCAAGGCTCCCAAAATGAGAAGGTATGCTCTTTGAACCTCTGAGGTTGTGTAGCCAAGAGATTTGGTGATGCCAATCTGTCGAGAGTTGAACTCGACAATTCTCTTCACCGTGGTGAACACAACAAATGCGGCAACAGCAAAGATGATGCCTGCGAAGAGAACGATGAACTCGTCCGCTACATCAAAACGTGTGAGTTCAGCGCTTCTCAAATCACTGATGTCCAGAGTGGTCACAATTGGATACGGATTAATAGCCTCAATAACCAATTCTGAGAGTTCAGTATGGTCATAGCCTTCCTCGAAACGAACGATTACCTCATTCACAACATCCTTCTCGCCATATCCTGCATAGGCCAGCTCCTGCAGCACTGAAATGTCCATCCAAATCGGTGCAACTGCAGAGAATGAAACACGTGAAGGGGCGTAGATCAGTTGCTTTGGATTTCTGTGGGGAAACAGATGCTCCAAAGAGATCACTATACCAACCACTTCTACTTCGTGTTCCTCCCCAAACACTGACACTGTGATTTCAGACCCCAGTTCGATTCCGTTGTTCGCTGCAAATGTCTTCTCTACCAATGCAGAACGATTGTCTGCGGGATTCAGGTAATTCCCTTCGGACAGGAGAAGCCTGAACACATCCGGGGGATTTGCTGGATCAATGCCATAGAGGTCTGCTGGGTTCTCAGAAGTGCCGGTGAAACTGACATCCCCAAAGACATGGTAGCGACTTGTGAATGCTTCAACGCCCTCGATATTTCCAATAACACTGATATGATCTCGAGGAGCGGAATAGGCAACTGCCATGAAGTCTGGTGCAGCATAGGTTTCGTATGTATTGTCAATTGTGGCCCTCATCATTGGCATCATTGCTGAGAACATGACATAACTCAAGACAGCGACAAAAACAAGGAACATGCTGCTGACAACTTTTCCTCTCTGACTGAAGATCTCTTTCCTAGTCTTCCGCAGGAGAGTTCCAGCCAAGGTCTATTCCTCCTCATTCCGTTCTGAAACTCCATATATCAAACCGGAGCGCAGAAAGATCGACCTGTCAGCCAACTTTGACACTGATGTTTGGTGAGTCACTGCGATGACAGTGGTTCCAGTCTGCTTGTTGAGTGTCTGAAGAAGTTCCCAAATCACCTCGGATGTTTCCGCATCAAGGTTGCCTGTTGGTTCGTCAAGTACAAGTATGGGCGGCTCTTTAGCCAATCCCCTAGCGATTGCTACTCGCTGTTGTTCTCCTCCACTCATCTGTGATGGATAGTTGTTTGCCTTGTCGGGTATACCGACTAGCTCGAGATATTTGCTAGCCCTATTGCGCATCTCGTGTTTGTCCTTTATTTCCATGGCGATGCCAATCTCTACGTTCTCGAGTGCGGTGAGGGTGGGAAACAAATTATAGAATTGAAAGACTAGTCCGATGCTAGAGCGTCTGAATCTGGTCCGCTCATCTCTCTTCATTGAGGAGATGACTGATCCCTGAACAGAAACCTCCCCTGATGTAGGCGTATCGAGGGCAGAAATCATGTTCAAGAGAGTTGTCTTGCCGGAGCCTGATTGGCCCAAAATGGCTACAAACTCACCATCTGCGACATCTAGCGAAATCCCTCTTAGGGCATGGACTATGGTTTCGCCCATTCTGTATTCTTTTCTAAGGTCTGAGATCTCAACGAGGCTGTCTGTTGAAGTCACCTTTCTTTCACTCCATTTGCAGTATGCATTAGGGCGTTTCTTAATATGAATGAACACGAAACGATCTCTCGCAGAGTGTAGGGAAAAGTTTCCCTTGCTCTGGTCCAATACTACATAAAGAAGTCTTTACCTATTTACTGTCAGAGCAAGATGAACGATCTTCTGCCTGTTTCAAAGGCACTTTCCAATTCAACGAGGGTCCGAATTCTAGAGTATCTTCTCACTAAACGAGTGGCTAACAAGGGCGATGTCATGGAGGAGCTGGGACTGGAACGAGCAGCTCTGGAGCATCATCTCAAACCTCTCGTGGATGCAGAACTAGTTTCCGTTCTAGATGTTGTGATCGACAAGGTCAAGAACTCACTTCTCTTTCCTGTAGCTTCTGTGCGTCTGGAAAGATGCACTGAGATATCCGCAGAGGCCATGAGCGATGTGATAGGGACTGAGATTGAGAGTGACGTTAATCACGATGAGATTGAGGAGAAAGCCCAGGCGGAGGTGAAAGCTGGCCGTCTAGATCAAGAGGATGCAGTTGCGATAGTACGGACCCTGTTCGCACACAGAGGTCGAGGTACTAAGAACATGTGCTCTGTCTGTGGTCGCATTAGGAAGATGGCTGATCTTACTTTATGCGAACGCTGCTTTAGACCCGTATGCACCAACTGTCACCAAACAATCCAGAGAGATGAGGGTGGTTCTGAGCTGCTTTGTGATCGGTGTTTAAGCCAGCTGTTCAGCTAGATGTACACTAATGAGTACCCTGCCAGAGTGAATCTAGGATTGTCTTGAGTCTGGCGGCTGATGTGGCTGGGATGTACCACCACTTCAGGAGTCCAGTGCTCTTCCTCACATGTACCCACTGCGAAGGGGCAAACAGATAGTACAGGTTGAACCACCATGGAGGAGGTCTTAGATCAGTAGAGATTATACTACCAATTGGAATCCTAATACAAAGCACTCTACCGTGCCTCACTACTATACGGGCTTCAGAAACTGACACATAACCCGGCACCCCGAAACCATAGGGTATGGTTAAGACAATGAGTGGTACCAACACAATGAGAATCAATGCTGCTGCTGTTAATGCAGGTTCAGAATATGCCATTAACAGGAAGATTGGAGTCATTATTACAATGGGCATGATTGTGGCAACAGCAATCAGGGATTTGTCATATGGAGGAGAGTCCTCAAACAAGAAATGCTCCCTTTCATTCAACACGGTTCACAGGCAAAAGTAGTTGAATCTCGGTATATATCCTGTTGCTATCCGACCGGTGTTTTCAAATGGTGGACTGACTTGAGTCCAATTGTACCATGAAAGGAGGACGCGAGAAGAGCATCGATTATGACTCAGTTTCAAAGGTATATGATCAGGTCCGCATGGGCGACCCTGAGATGATATTTCATCTTCTTGAAGAGTTCTCTCCTGATTCAGAGTCATTAGTTCTGGATGTTGGTTGTGGAACTGCAAACAACACATTGCTCTTCCAGAAGTCTACTGGCGCTCGGGTGGTTGGACTTGATTTATCAGGTGGGATGCTTGCAGAAGCCCGATCCAAGTCTGATGTCATCTCGCTAGTTCATGCCCCAGCCAACAAAATGCCATTTCCTGCTGATACGTTCGACATGATTTTCATGACGGAGGTGGTGCATCATCTTCCGGACGCCGTATCAGCTATACATGAAATGGAGAGGATTCTAGATAGAGGCTTCATGTGTATAGTCACACAATCCCATAAGCAGATTGAGGACCGGATGACATCGCGGTTCTTTCCTGCAACTGTTGCCATCGATACAGCACGATATCCAGACATCCCTGAGATTGAGAAGCACATGGAATCAGCAGGATTAGATACCATTTGGTCAAATCAATACAAGTTTGCTCCAATTATTCTAGGTGAGGACTATTTGGACACAGTTTCACGGAAAGGCTACTCGATGTTACACAAGATACCTGAGAACGATTATCAGGAAGGTCTCAAAGCCCTCCAGCAAGCAATTGCAAATTGTGAGAAGTTAGACTATGCGGCTGGCTACACCTATGTGTGGGCTAGGAAATCTATCGATTAGAAGACTACTGTGAAGTCTATCAATCGCTCCTCTTCCACCTCGAACCTGAACAATATCCGAATGGTGAGTGTTGCTTTGCCTGGGCGTAGTGCTCTAAAGATCCACCTTCCCCTCTCAGCGTCGCCTCCGGTCCATCCTGGCTTCTTCATATTCTCTGGATTGACATACTCGGTCTCAGTATCCTCCAGATAGATGACCGTGTCATCATCAATCTCAAACTCAGCATCCTCACCCACAGAGCCATGTCTATGAAACTGGTAGAAAAAGCGCTCGCCTACTTGGACCCTGACCTCGCATATTGCCCTTGTGCATTCAATTTGACGCATCTCGGCATCCTTAGGTTTCATAGATCACTCACCATATCCCTCTGAAGGTGCAATAGGAAGAGCCCTTCGCATACGTCGACGCCTGTAGAAGAAGGCTATGAGGACTATGATTATCACTCCTGTGGAAATGAGGCCAATTGTGAGAAGCTGCAGCTCTGGAGGAAGAATGAGCATTATTCCTGGATACCATTGAGTGAACACGAGGTCTATCATGTCATTTCCAGCAAAATTGACCCTCATTCGCATGTTTGTCAAGGTGCCATTGACCTTCTCGTAGAGCATCTCCATGTAGATAGAGATGGGGAATATTCCGAAGACGAACGAGGTGTCAATCACAGTGCCCCAACTGGTATCAGTGTCTACTAGTTCAATGTCATCAAAAGCCGTGAAGTTGCTAGGCGCTTCTGATTCATTGACACTTCCAAAGAATCCGAATCCATCCAGTTCACTTGAAAAATTCCAATCACCAATAGGCACAACTACCAGAAACATGTCTTCCATGATGACCTCAGAGTCATTTTGACGAATCAATGTGCAATTGGATCCTGGCATCTGCCAAGACTCATTAATCAAAGAAGGTATAAGATCTAGGTATGTGACTCGCGCGGTTATCTTTTGGCCTTCATCAACCTCAGAGATGAAGGGCATGAACTCGCTGAGATATGAGCCAAATGTCTCGTCGAGCAGTTTTCTCTGCAGAACATATGTTATCTCGTCACCTACTTCCACTCCCCACTCTAGGCTATGATTGCTTTGGGCTGAAACGGATGAAGCACTGAGAAATGGAATAAGCAATGCAACAGACAGCAAAGCTCCGCATAGTCTAAGCTTCATTACCCCTGGTATATTGCTTGGTGGTCTTTAGGATTATGGTAGGATTTCCAGAAGCTCAGGTAAATGTTCGATAATCGTGATATTGGCCGGTGCAATCTCTCTCTCCTCAGGGTTACACTCTACAATCAGAATCGGTACCATATCACCTCTGATTGCAGCCTCGACATCATATCTCACATAGTTACCAACATACGCGCATCTTCTAGGGTTGACTCCAAGTTCGTCAGCCACCTTGAACAACATGTATGGTGACGGCTTCTTGTATCCCGGCACATTTGTATACTCAACAGACCCAAAGAGGGAGAGATTGTTATCACGCTTGAGGATAGATCTAGGGTCTCCAAAGCGATTTGACGCCATTCCAAGCTTGTAGCCTCTCCTCCTCAGTTCCATGAGTGTTTCCCTACAGCCATCCAGAGGTATGTATCTGTCAAGGCGAAGCCAATCGTCCCACAATGATTGAAACTCATTGGCCATTTTCTCAATATCCCCTTTTGCGCCAAGGCTCTTTAGCAGTCGCTTATCATACTCCACCCAATCCTCTCTGGATGGTTCCCAATGCAGGTCGGCTTGCTTCTTCAGCATGAAATCATCGAGCCACACATCGGGGCCGCGGGATTGCGCTCCCTCAAGCTCATAGTCAGACATGGCTGCAATATCTTCCAGACCTACGTCAGCAAGAAATCGCCTATGGACCTCTCCAAGGTCTCTCTCTGTCCTGTAGAGGGTCCCTCCTAGGTCGAAGATAACAGCATCAATTCCTTCTATCATCTATATTCCGCCAATTGGATTTGCAATCTGCCTACCTGTATCTATATGTGACGGCAGAGGAGTCTAGCTGGTCAACCTTTTTCTTTAATCCAAGTGATATCATCTAGATTTGGATGGCATCTGTGGATGATACCCTGAGAGCTGTGAAGAAGCATCTTGAGGAGAATCCAGATGATGCATCCGCCTGGAATGTCCGGGGAGTTCTTTTGGCAAACAAGAACGAGTTTGGAGAGGCTCTGCGTTGTTTTAATCAGGCAATTCGCCTAGACCCGAATCTCTCAGAGGCATACACTAATCGCGGTCGTGTCCTCATGGCTCTAGGTCCTGACAAGGCAAGTAGTGCATTGGAATCTTTCAACAAGGCACTTCGGCTCTCTCCAGACAATTGGGAGGCCCTCCTTGATAAGGCCAAGGCTATGCGGGCGTTGGGGCGAACCAAGGAAGAGCTTGCATGTTATGAGAAGCTCAGCGAAACAGTCACTGATGTTCCAGCGATCTGGATTCGCATGGGTGACATCAAATTGGAGCAAGGTCGCTTTAATGATGCAGTCGGCAACTATGACCATGCATTGATGCTTGATCCTGAAAAGGTGGCGGCTCTTGTTCATCGAGCAATAGGTCTCTCAATGATGCAGAGAGGAAAAGAGGCAGTGAAGTCAGCTGAGAAAGCCACCAAGTTGGCACCAGACGACATAGAAACCTGGCGTGTTCTTGCCGATGTGAACATCAGATATGGCAAACAGCGAGCGGCCATGAA
>JBHLLF010000069.1:0-11980 GCA_048885865.1 Candidatus Hermodarchaeota archaeon | reverse complement strand
GCTCTAGAGATAACAACTTCACCCGAACTTGTTCCTGAGTATTCAATTCTTGTAGAAGTGCCAGAGATGGGAGAGCTCCTGATTCAACTGGCCATACTAACAAGACTAACAGCTGCCGAGCTTGAGGACTTCAGGCGAGATATTTCAAAAATGCGTGTGAGTGAGCAAGCGGCATTTGTGAAGGAGGTCATCAATCAAGAAGCTCTCAGAGTTGCACGTCTGGAACACAGACGATACGAAGAGGTTCTTGAAGATGTTGCCAGCCAGGCTCGACGGAGACTTGTTGGCGATGATATCATCGCCATCTCTGAAATCGATTCCGCCAGGATTGATGCTGAACCGCTAATCCTAACTGAAGAGAAAGCCAAGATTGAGTTCGAAGAACCTCCATCTGAAATTGATGAGACAATCGAGTCTAGGAAGGACGAGCCTCCTGTTACGGTTCGAGAATACATGAAGGAATACGAGATTGAAGAGCTTAGACAGCAACTAGAAGCCAGAGGTTTGCCAAGAGAAGAAATCTCAGTGATAATTGAACAAGTCAAGACGCTCCCACGAGAGCTGGTTGATGATCTCGTCAAGAGCCTAATCGGAAACAGGGAATAGGACTAAGATAGATGACTAAGTCCTGGCAGAGTTGGCGGAGAATCTTAATTCATAGTCAGTATCATTGACCTCACTAAGTCTCTTTGTGGCGATTTCAATGGCCACTGGTGACACATCACACAATATCCATTTACGCTCTAATCTGCTCGCTGCAACAGCTGTCGTGCCTGATCCTCCGAAGAAATCTGCAACTACATCTCCAGGAATGGTTGCACACTCGATTATTCTCTCCAGAAGCGCTAGAGGTTTCTGAGTCAAGAAACCCAAATACTCTCTGGAGGAACCCTGCAACGGATTAATGTCAAGCCACAGGTCCGAAACCAGGACTCCTGGAACCTCAGATAGGTATTGCTTCTTGGAATAACGACCATTCCTACTCCTATAGATTCTATTCTCATTCCACCACTTGTCCAGTGTTTCCCGTCTGTAGAGATATGGAGCTGTCCTCCCCCTCCATTCAAACTGCTTGCGCTCTTCAGTTCTCTGGATTCCTTGTGCCTCAATTTCTATCAGTCGAAACTTGCCTCGTTTGTCTTTGTACCTATAGGGCTTCAAGGACTTGTCATCATGTTTGCGGTAGACGGGTTTCGTTTCGAATTTAGCAATGTCCTTCGCGTAGAGTAATATGTTGTCATGTTGACTTCCAAAGCCTCTACTCTGCGATTTTGGACTGTTGGTTCTCCGCCATATTATGTCATTTACAAAATTCGATTCCCCAAAAATATCATCCATCATTGTCTTAACATAGTGCGACACGTGCAGGTCTACATGAACCCATAGGCTCCCATCCTCTCGAAGGAGCGGTTTCATGGCTTCTATTCTGTTTCTCATGAATTGCAGGTACTGCTGAAGCCCACCTTCCCATTTGTCGGTATATGTAGCCTCTTCGCTGAGCTCTGGAGCATGTTCGGGAGCACCTTTTCCCCTCTTCTTCAGGGTGTAGTCCGTTCCAGAGAAGTATGGCGGATCGATATAGATGAGTCTAATTCGCCCTTGAAGACTTGTTCCATAATCTTCAATGAATTGAAGGCAATCGCCCTCATAGATTAGATTCTTTGACCCATCCATGGGCAATGCTTTGTGGTTCCCCCTTAAGAGCCCTTTCAGTGCATCAAACACTCAAGCACTGTTCTCCGGCAGTGATATATTTCCGATTTCATTCCAAACTCTAGCTGCATCTGGAGGTCATTGTGAGATGGATCGTGCTCAGACTCAAATGATATCAGCATTCATGATGTTTCTACTTCTCCCTGGGGTTGTTCTGGGTTTAGTTGTAGCTGGACCACTTACTCCTGCTCAAGCTCCAGGAACAGTACATGCTGCAGTCGTTGGGGGTGATGCTGCTCCTGCTGTGGTGGGTTCTCTTACACTCGATTCATCCTCAATCACGCTTGACCAAGCTGATACCATCTCTGAGGCTTTGGGGCTTTCTAGTGTGTCTGTGATTATCCTCATAGATACTCCACTTGGACCAGCGGATGTCACTCCGCTTCTGACATACCTGAATAATGGTGGGGGGTTGCTCATGCTGCTTGGTCCTGCTACTTCTACCAACGGGACTGGATTCCAGGAACTGGGCATTACTCTGAGTAACAATGTTGATAGCAGTCCCGACCACGCCAATATTGTCACGCGTATTGTCGATCCAACTCATGCCGCCCTTGGCTACGATTGGTCGTCTGCTCCTCCTACTGAGAAGACCACGGTTCTACCAACTCTTTCAGCCATTTCATCTGTACTTCTGGCGAACGATACTGGGTTTGGAACCTACGGCGCACCACTTCTTGTTCATACTCCAATCGGCGCAGGCAATGTCATGGTATTCACTTCATGGCTGACAGTTGACACGATGGCTGATAATGGCCAGATCAACGATGAGATTGTGCTTTGGCCCTACTTCAACTACTTCCTATATTCCTCAACCATGTTTCTCGGCGGAGAAACGGCCTTCACTTATGCTGAATGGAACTACTCTCCGGTTCCCAAATTTGAGCAGCAGGCCATAATCGGAATTATCGTTATTGTCTTGGCTGGAGTGACATTTTCTTCTTATCGTACGATGAAGAGGAGGTCGAAGAGTCACCCAGAAGTGCTGACTGAGATTGAACGGGCTGAATTGCTCGTAGAAGTAGAGGAAGAGATAGACAATTGGGAAGATATTGGAATGCACCGGCAACTCGGTGGCTTTCTAATTCAACTCTTCATCACTCTACTCTTGGTGATTCCACGTGTAGTCCTGACCATTATGGTCTATCCATTATTCATCCTGCCATTTCCCCAAGCAGCCGGATGGTACTCATTCAGTGTAAACCTCTTTCTTGGTCTATGGACACTATTTGATCTTGGCACAAGTGTTGCACTGGCAAAATACTTTGCAGAATATAGAGTCACACAGCCCGAAGAGGCAGTCAAGTATGCCCAGATATTCGTCTGGTTTCAATGTATCACCGGAGTTGTGCAGGTTTCCATCGTGGCATTTGTGGGATCAATAGTCTTTCCACACACCTACCTAGCGCACCTCTCCTATGTCTTCATTGCTCATTCTGTTTTCCAATTCCCTGGATTCACACTGCTATTCATTCATGTGTTCCGGGGCATGAACCGAATCGACTACCAACAAGTGACTTACGTGCTGAAATACATAGTATTCGACATAGTCGGGCAATATTCGTTGATTATCGTGTTTCGGATCTGGGGCGCAGGCAATCCTATATTCGGTGAAGCTTTGGGAGGCGCTATAGGACAGGCCATTGGGTCTTACTTATCTGAGTGGCTCACGTTCTTTGTCTGTCTCTACATATTCCGTGGATTGGGTCTCAAGACGGGCACACTGTTTCGAATCGACTTTGGCAGAGAGCAAATCACCAGGGCTCTGAAGTTTGGTGGAAAGTGGACTGTAGGGGCAGCGGCAGTTCCGTTGGTTTGGTTCTATCAGATGCTTCTAATCAGCACAAACCTCTTGAATTGGTCGGCTCTTCAAGGGCAGTTTCAGCTGGCATGGGATCTCGCCATAATGGTTTCAGTAGTAGGTCTATTCATGGAGGGAATGCTTGGTGGCGTTTCTGAGGCGTATTCTCATGCTAAGAAGAAACTCACCGAGCTTTATACAGCTCAAGGCTTGAAATATGGAGCATTCTTTGTGTTCTGGCTTATTTCGGTTCTAGCAGCCCTTGGTTGGAGGGCAATTCTGGGAGCCGCGGGTGCTGAGTGGGCATATGCAGCTGAACTCCTCCAATTTTTCCTTATCTTCCAGCTTTTTGGTTTCTGGAGCTGGCTCGGTGACTGGATGTTCGCTGGAGCAGACCGAACCGGTCTCGCAGCAGCTGTTTGGATTCTCGAACAGTCGCTGCGAGCAATATTCATGACATATTTCGTGTTGACAGAACCGATTGTGTTCGGGCTCTACCTTGGAGGAATGCCTGGGATAATAACAGGCTATACTCTAGCACTTGTCATCAAGGACATTGCAATGTGGGCTCTTATCAGGCGCACCATCTCTGCTCCAAAGCTCTATCTCTGGCAGAGCTATGCTGGACCTGCTTTGGCGGCAATCGCAAACTTCCTCGTCCTAGAGATACTAGCGGTGTTCATCTGGCAAGGTGAGATTGTGACATCTGCTATATTGTTCTTCATTGGCGTCCTTCCATCGCTTTACCTGTATTCATTCATTAGCGGACTCACTGGCACTTGGGACACGCGAACAGTAACGGAATTCAAGCGTGCATCAGATATGGTGACCATGCGGGGCATTGGATGGCTGGCTAGAAGATTCTATGGGTCAATATCTCTTGGATCGAGGATCTCGCCTATCCATGACAGATTCCCAATTGACATCTATGATGAAGCAATGAAAGAGGCTGAGGAGCTGACTAGAGAAAAGAAACAGCTAGTGATTTAGATGCGATGTTTGTAGAATGGGGACTCGAAGGAAAAGTGGAATCTACATCTCAAGGTCTTCTGGAAGCTCTTCGCCATGCTCTTCGCTTTCAGCAGCTTCACGAGCAATGCCGATCTTCACGAGTCTGACAAGATATCCAGCAATCCTATTCCGTACCTTCTTGGTCTTGACGTCGGTGAGCTGTTCTACAAGTCTCTTGTTGCTCTCAAAATCCTCGGTAAAGGTGTCTGGGTACAACTGAAGCAACGTTCTTGCTGCATTTTTGATGTATCGTGGTCTTACGCTACCCAATTCTAACTCACCGTGTGATGTGACTGAAACATCGTGCCCTAGAGTATGAATATAAAGCATGTGGTGCCTACCTCGTTTGGGAGCGGCGATAAGCTAATGCATTACGAAACTCTTGCTCTTGCGTATGAGGAAATTGAAGCCACAGCGGGCACTCTTGAGAAGACACGACTCTTCTCTGAGCTATTGGAAAAAGCGGATCCTATGGAAGTCGATAGAATTGTGGCGCTAACGATAGCTAAGCTCCACCCAGATTGGGCTGGGGAGCCTGAAATCGGGATTGCGGAAAAGATGGCCGTTCAAGTTGTTGCGGCGGCCGCTTCCGTCAGAGAGAGCTTGGTCAAGGAGAAACTGAGAGAGATTGGTGATATTGGCGCTGCAGCTGAATCTTTGTTGCACGAAGGCGGACAGACTTCTCTCTTCGCAGAAGAATTGACAGTCCAGCTCGTTTATGACACTCTTGACGCGATGTCACGTATCAGTGGCAAAGGCAGTGCAAAGGACAAGACAGCTAAGCTTGTAGGTCTCCTATCTGACTCATCACCTCTTGAAGCCAAATATATACTGCGTACAATTACTGGGCAGCTCAGGTTGGGGCTTGGATACATGGGTGTTATGGACTCTCTAGCGATGGCATTCGCAGGCGGGAAAGAGGCACGTGAAACAATAGAGAACGCATTCAATGTCTGCAGCGACCTAACAGCTGTTGCACGAACCCTCGCAACTGAAGGGATTGACGCGGTTAGGAAGGTCAAGACTACAGTTGGCCGGCCAATTAGAATGATGGCCGCAAAGAAGCTCTCCGACTCAAGTGAGATAATCGAGAAGGCTGGACCTAAGGTTCTAGTTGAGTACAAATATGATGGCGAAAGAGTTCAGGTGCATAAGAATGGTGATGACGTTATTCTATTCTCAAGGCGCCAAGAAGTAATCACAGGACAGTATCCTGATGTCGTTGAACTGGTAAGAACTCAAATTAGGGCTGAAACCTGTGTCCTTGAGGGGGAATGTGTTGCAATAGATCTTGAAACAGGACGAAGTCGTCCATTTCAGGAACTCATGAGGCGTAGAAGAAAGACAGACATCGATGAGATGAGCGAGGAGGTCCCTGTTGCAGTCTATTTCTTCGACATACTGTTCCACGAAGGCAAGGATGTAACAGCTCTTTCAATGAGCAAGAGAAGAGAACTGCTTGAGAAGACGGTCGAAAAGAGTGATAGAGTTTCACTGACAGTTGGTGAGTTGACTTCTGACCCAGAGCGACTTGATGAGATATTCACCAATGCTATTGAAGCAGGTCATGAAGGAGTCATTGCAAAAGCCGTACATGAGAACTCAACGTACCAAGCAGGATCTCGAAGCTGGTTATGGATCAAGTTGAAGGCATCATACCAAGCAGGGATGTCTGATTCCGTGGACCTAGTTGTTGTTGGTGCATTCCACGGACGGGGAAAGAGAACTGGTCTATATGGGGCAATTCTGACTTCAGTCTACGATGAAGATTCAGATACATTCCCAACTGTCTGCAAAATTGGGACTGGATTTACTGATGCAATGTTGAGCGAGTTCAAGGAGCGACTGGATCGGCACAAGTTGGAAACACGGAGTCCTAAGGTTGAGTCAGAAATGGATGCTGAAGTCTGGTTCAATCCTGAAGAGGTAATTGAGGTTCTTGGCGACGAGATTACTATCAGTCCTATCCACCCCGCAGGCAAGCGCCAAATCAAGGATGGAGGACTCGCGATACGATTCCCAAGATTCACGGGTCGATGGAGGGACGACAAGGATCCTCGTCAGGCTACGTCCGTGCATGAGCTAATTGAGCTCTTTGACAGACAGCGAAGTAGAGGCTAAAGGATGCGAGTCCGACAGTTTTAGAAGCAAGTCCTTCCTGTGCAATAGATGGAGTGACATCGGATGCATAGTATTAGGGTGAACGATCAGCGGCTGCATTTCAGTTCTGCCCATTTCGTCATTGGTGCTGATTATTGCGAAACCCTCCATGGACATAACTACTTCGTTGATATCACTGTTACAGGGCCACTTGATTCAGAAGGCATGGTAATGGATTTCAGGGATATTAAGAAAAAGGCGATTCAGATATGCGAGCGACTTGATCATAAGACCTTGCTGCCCAACAAGTCAAAATCCATCGAGGTGGATGATAGTGATTTCTCATATGAAGTGACAGTGAGCGGCAAACGCTATGTCTTTCCCAGGGAAGACTGTTTCATATTGCCCGTTGATGCAACAACAGCTGAACGACTTGCAGAGTATATTGCATCCCAGATGGACCTCCCCGAAAGATATGGTGTGAAGGTCTGTGTGAGTGAGAGTATTGGTTCTATGGGCTGTTTTGAGTCAAAAGCCTCTTAGACTTCATTAGACAATCTTGGGAACCAGACCTTGAATTTAGCTCCACTAGTCCAATCACCTTTTATTCGATCAGTGACCTCTATGGCTCCACCGTATTTCTCTGCAATTTGACATGCTTGGTGGATTCCAACTCCTCCGAATCGTCTATTAGGATCGAAGAGTGTCCTCTTCATTTCGTCCTTGATACCAGGACCATCATCTGATATCCTGACCTCGTACTCATCCTCATGAGCTTCAAGACTTACCCAGATGTGTGTTTCCTCTTCTTTGCTATGTCTCACTGCATTTTCCAAGATATTGAACAACAAGAGTCGAATGTATTTGTCAGCCCTCACATTGGCTTCAGTCACCTTACAGTCAATTTCTACGACAACGCCTTCTTGTTTCTCCTGAAACTCCTGAACGCAATCTATCAGTGTCCGGCAGAGTGAAACTCTTCTTAAGGGCTCTTGAAGTAGGTCTCTCGTGGCATGTACAGCGGCAATCAACTCATCGCAGCGTTCCACAGAACTTGCTATTTCCCCGAGGACCCTGGGATCTCGTTCAGGGCTGCGTTCCTGCATCAGGAGCTCTGTACCAATCTTTATAGCTTGGAGCTGGTTTCTGATGTCATGCTGCAAAATGTCCAAGTAAAGCGTGGCAATATTGCTTGTTGCGCGAAGCTCTTCCTCGACTCTCTTGAGCTCTGTGACATCATGAACTACTGCAACTATTCGGCTCCCATCCTCGTGTGGACTCAGTGTTGTCCAGTAGGCGCGCCTCTCATCATCATCTATCAAGAACTCGAAGCTGCGTGCAGTCGAATCAGTCTGAACCTTTTCGAGGTTTGACATATAGAGTTCTGTTACTTCAGCTGGCATGAGTTCTCCTATCCACCTGCCTTGAAATTGTGTGGGATCCAGTTCCGCACGAAGTCCTCTTGCAGAGTAGTACTCTGAGATATTCCCGTCGGTGTCTAAGACGAATACGATGTCACGAAGTGATTTCACAAGCATCCGATGTTTCATTTCCGATTCGCGGAGAGATTCTTCGGCCTCTCGCTGGTTCTGACGAATTTCAGCCTCCTTGATTTCTCGTTGGATTGCCGGAACCAATCTGGCCAGGTTGTCCTTCTTGAGATAATCATGGACGCCAGCCTTCATCATCCGCACAGCTACATCTTCGGAGATGGCTCCTGACACTATGATGAATGGAATGTCCCGTTTACGTGCCCTGACCTGTTCAAGCGCTTCCTCCGTGCTGAAATCAGGCAACATATAATCGCAGAGGACTAGGTCCCATACGTCTGATTCAAGTGCTTTTCTCATCGCTTCATCGGTCCATACACGATGAATCTCAGGGCTGTAGCCACCTTTCTTTAATTCACGTTCTATTAGGATTGCATCATCCTCTGAATCCTCTATCAGGAGGATGCGAATCCAATTTGTCACTTGCCAGAGCCTCCTTTGGGACTGACATTTAGGAGCAGCCAATATAGACCAAGTGTCTGGACTGCCTGCACAAACTGGTCGAAGTCCACAGGCTTCTGTATATAGCTATTAGCTCCAAGATTGTAGCTCTCTATGATGTCCTGCTCTTCTTTGGACGATGTCAAAATGACTGTTGGAAGAAGCTTGAATTCCTCTGAATTCCTTATTGCTTTGAGAAACTCAAGGCCGCCCATCCGCGGCATCTTGAGATCGAGAAGGATTACCATTGGAATCTCTCTTGTATCACGGCTGCTGAATTTCCCTTCTCCCTTCAAGTACTCCAGAGCCTCCATACCATCGTTTGCTACATCAACTTGGTTGGCGATGTTCGCCTTTTCCAAGGCCCTCTTAGTGAGGAGCACATCGTCTCGATTATCTTCCACGAGGAGGATTCTATCGTCGGTCAATTGGAGTCCTCCGATTTCTTTCTGAGTGTGAAATAGAATGTTGCACCTTTGCCTGTTTCTCCTTCTGCCCAGATTCTGCCTCCGTGTCGACTGATAGCCCGTTCCACAGTTGCCAGTCCTATACCTGAGCCTTCGAACTCGTCAGCCTTATGTAGACGTTGGAACGGCTTAAACAGTTTTTCGGCAAATTCCATCTCAAATCCTGCTCCATTGTCTTTCACATAATATACTGATTCGCTTTCGACGTCAACTGACCCGAATTCGATTATTGGGTCATCCACTGAAGAGGTGAATTTCCATGCATTGCTCAAGAGATTTTGGAGTGCCGCTCTCATTAAACGTCTGTCACATCTATTCCTCAATCCTTCCTGAATGACAATCTTTGGGTTCCTACTGGGATCGCTCTCCCTCAAATCCTTAATCACTTCTTCAGCCATCAGCGATAGATTGACCGAAACTCTGTCCATTTCCAATCTCGTAACTCTTGAGAGGTCGAGAATATCATCAATCTGACCCGCCATTCTTTTCGCTGCGCGTCTAATCCGTTCTAGGTAGTCCTTCCCCGTATCATCAAGGGTTTCTTTATAGTCCTCCAATAATGCTTGGCTGAATCCATCCATTGTACGCAGTGGGGCTCTTAGATCGTGAGACACCGTGTATGCAAATGCTTCCAGTTCTTTATTGGCTGAAGCCAATTCAGCAGTCCGCTCCTCCACCAGCTGGTTTAGCTGTTCGTTGAGTCTTCTTACTTCTCTCTCTGCACGAACCCTTTCTGTTAGGTCTAGATACGAAACCGCTATCATGCCAGGAAGTACTGGGAAGATACTTGTTTTGGCCGCCCTTATCACTTGGTCATCTTCAACTATCACATCTTCTGTATGCCATGGTCTTTCCTCCTTCACGACCGTCTGACACATCTCGATAACTTGCTCCCTTTGGTGACTTGCTGCTATTTCCTCCAATTTTCTCCCTAGTAGAGGAGTACTCGGAAATCCCAAAATTGAATCAATCGCTTGGTTGACCTCAATTAGTCGGAGGTTTCCCTCCACATCCTGTTCCAAAAGCTGCAGTCCAATTGGTATCTCATTGAAGATGCTACGGAACTTCTCTTCGGCTTCCGCGAGCGCTTCCTGTGATTTCAGCTTCTCAAGAACTTGAGCAAACATATCTGCGACAATTTCAAAGAATATTCGTGCCTCCTCTTCCATCTCTTGTTTGTCCTTCGAGGCGATGCCCAGTACAGCCAACAACTCTTTCTTGCTGTCCAACAGAGGCCAGACTATTGCTGACCGAATTTCCAATTCCCTTAGCCAGTCCTGGAAAGAATCCAGAGACTCATCCACAGTAATGTCTGGAGCAAAAACCGGCTTCTTATTCAATGCTACATTTGATATAACGAATCTCCTACCGGCATCAGGATCGAGTGGCATAGAGTCCGTGAGCAACTCATCCTTCATACCAATTCGTGAAATCGTGACAAGTTCCGACTCATTTTGATTTGGGATGCTTACTGAGCCTTTATCGAATCCAAGCGTTTCGATTAGTCCTGAAAGAACTTGACTGCACAAGTCATCAACTGATTTGGAATAGACTGCTGCTTCTGCAATAAGTTTGAAAGCTCTTCTTTCTCGTTTGACCGTTTCCTCAGCCATTACGCGCGCCGTGATATCACGAACAACAGATATCACGCTTTTTTCGTCTTCATGTCTGCTCATCTTAGCTGAAAACCAATATCGAATCCCTTCCACCTCAAGGGGATAATCATAAGTCCTGCTTTCACCAGAACTTCGGACCGCCTGAACATTTTCTAGGTAGGCGTCAGCCATTTCGGCAGGAAGAATCTCTTTGATGTGCCTACCAAGGAACTCTTCAGGTGGTGCAACAAGGTATTGCGTTTCGGCTCCATAAAACTCAACATTTCTATCCTTATCATTATAGACAAACACTAGATCTTGCATTGATTGAACCAGTGTTCTATATCTCTCTTCAGACTCTTTGAGAGCAGTTTCAGCCCAGCGCTTCTCAGTGATGTCTTCCCCTGAACTGATGAGACCGATAATCTGCCCTTCATCATCTTTGAGGGCGACAGAACTCCATTCAATCAGTCTTTCCTCATCATTGAATGTGACGATGTGCCTCTCTTGCCTTTCAATCTCCTCAAGACTACCCGCCATCAACTGGTTGAAGGCTGCACGTACCTCGATTCTTTCCCTTTCAGGCACCAGCTCGAACCAGCTTGATCCTAGGACCTCTTTAGGACTACATGAAAAGACCTCGCATCCTTTCCTATTAAGGAGAGTAATTTTGCCTTCTCTGTTGAGAACAAGAAATATCACTCCTGCCATGTCCAAATAGAGCTGAGCCCTGTCCCTCTCGCCCCGAAGAGCCTCCTCTGCCCGCTTCTGTGCTTCTGACGCTTGATGTTTCTCGGTTATGTCGATGATTGAGGACTGCATCGCCTGACTGCCAGCATAATCGATGATACTTACAAAGGACTCAACCCACCTAATCTCGCCATCAGGGCGAAGGATGCGGTATTTTGTGCTGCCTAATCGCTTTCCGCCTTTCATGTATTCTGTGTATCGTTCTCTGAGTCGTTCGCGGTCATCAGAATGTATAACATCCCAAATCCCAGAACCTACGTCTCCGTCAATAATTTCCTCAACTGAACGACCCATGATGTCCGCGTAGGTCTGATTGCAGTATACAACACCATCTCCTGCCATTATTGCTAGCCCTTGAAGCGACTGCTCTGCAAGAGCTCTATACTTGCCTTCTGACTCACGCAGTTCCATCTCTATCTTTTGCCTGCCTGTAATATCCCGCACAACGACCACGAAGCTTTCAGGCGTTCCATCTGAATCACGAATGACTGTTCCATTGACTTCTGCGAGGTATGTGCTGTTATCGGCTCGAAGGAGGATTAACCGCACTGA
>JBHLLF010000068.1:5745-12419 GCA_048885865.1 Candidatus Hermodarchaeota archaeon | reverse complement strand
GACAATCGGGCGCTCTACGATGAGTTGTTCAAGGAGTTTCTCAATATTTACAAGAATAACGTGAAGATGTACAAGAGACTGAATAGGAGCGGGTAATTGTGCCTAGGAGGGATTTCTCCTTTGATTTCATTGAGAAGGAGGTCAGAAAGAAGACATTCGGGGTTCTTTCTGCAGTAGATGCAAATGGGCGACCACATTCCACTGGAATCTTGTATGGAGTATCACCGCCTGAATCGAAATTTGCCCTATTTGTAGTCACCTCAGAAAGCTCTGCCAAAGTCCGGCATATAAGACGGAATCCCAATGTATCATTGACCGTGACCTTTCCCCACTACTATATCCGCTTTGCACCAGCAAGCTACGTGATGTTCAGAGGAACTGCTGAGTTCGTGCCCCTAGATGACTCAGATGGCCAATGGGCGTTTAATCAGAAGAGGATACTGAGGATGAATCAGGGAGTCGACCCTGAGATTCTCAAGAAGGCACTGTTCATCAAGATTAATCCAGAGCCTACTGTCTTCTGCTATGGTGTAGGAATTGGAATCATGGAGCTCCGACGAGAGCATATTGAAGGTGATTACAAGGTAGTCATCCCTTCTGGTAGATTGTAAAGAAGAGGGCTGAAAACCCATCAATTGGTCGATTGTTTTAATAATGCATTAGACGGTAGTCTAACTCTAGGAGGAGCTTTCGATATGGAAATTGGTTCTGGTCCAGGCATCGATGAAGAACCTCAGCAAGCATCTGCCAATTTCGAAGCTGGCGCAGGTGAGATTGTTTCGAGGACAATCAGTGTCTACATCCGTCGGATAGGCGCGTACATTCTCATGGTCGGGCTGCCTAGTGTTATAATTGGCATTCTTGGACTCGTCTTTTTTGTGCTTATTTTCGGAGCGGCTGGCTATGACTACTATCCCGGCGTCACCGGCTTTGATCCCATCTCACTGCTGATGAGTTACTTAGGATTTCTGGGCCCTACTGGAATTGTCATTTTCTACATTGTGTTAATTGGCATAATCAACACCGTCTTTCTCGCCATAATCAATGGGGCTGGTGTGAAGTATGCACTTGATAACTACGGGAATCGTGAGGGCGGTGAGATCGGCGAAAGCTTCTCCCGTGCATTGGGACGAGCTCTCACACTAATCCTTACACAGCTTGTTATTTCACTCATCATTCTCGCAATCACGTCGCCTGTGATTTTCTGGGCATTTGGGGCAGTTATCGCGTTTAATCCCCTCGATCCGTATGCATCTCTCGCAGCAATTGCAGCACTCTTACCAATACTCCTTGTGTGCTTCATACTGGTCTTCTTCATAGCAGTCAGGCTTACTGTGACCACCGGTGTTGTGATTGCTGAAGATCTCTCCGCGATCGATTCGATTAAGCGGGCATGGGATCTGACTGGTGGTAATTTCTGGCATGTTCTTGGAGCGAGCCTTCTCCTTGGGATAGTCACACTGCTCATCGGCGGAGCTCTATCGTTTGGTGTCATAGCGCTCTATCTTTCTGATACAACGATTGCTATGACTATTGGCACCTATCTCTCCTTGTTGCTTGTTGGTCCCATAACCAATGTCTTCCAAGCCGTGCTATACAAGGATTTGCGGTCCAGAATTGGAGTGGCAGAACAGGAGTGGTGGTAGAATTAATTTGGGGCACTGCCTGCCCCATCCATCTCTTTTTGCTGCTACGTTTCTATGATCCCAGGAATCGACGAAGAACTCTAAGTGCACGAAGGGTTATCCATTTGGATGGCTGTCCCTTGACATCAATGTCGCACAGCATCTTCCCATTGTAGCTGTTCTTGAGTAGCCACTTGCCATCTTTCCCTCGTGTTTCAATAAGATAATCAATAGCATGCTGCATCCGCTTGTCTTTGACTCCTAAAACGGTAAGGACATCCAAGACTTCAAGCACGTCTGACTGATAGAAGAGTGGGAACCCAAAGCGCTTCCACCCTGCCTTTTCCTTTCTAGTTCCATCTGAATTCTTCAGATATTTGTAGACCTCATTTTCAAGTATGCCTTTTATCTCCTTGTCAATGATTGCACTCATCTCTTTCGATCTTGCTTCCTCTGGAATGGAAGAGAGCCCTCGAAGCATCTTTACTCTGCCCATGAAGCAATTCACTGGGAACACCTTCGATGGGTCAATAGGAAACGCCCTACACTTCCATCCACCATTTGTGTCATCATAGTAGTCCACTTGGAAGTCGATTAGTCGCTGAACCCGAGTGTCTTCAAGATATCCGAAGTGCAGCAAGTAGTATAGGATGTTCCCATCAAGACAGCAACCATCCTTTACAACACTGGCCTTTCCCTTTGCAGTCTTGGGCAGGTCTCCGAGAAAGTGACCAGAGTCACGTTGGAAAAGAAATAGGTGCTCTATAGCTTTCTCAATCTCTGGTGCTCTTTCTGCACCGAGTTCTGCTAGAATGAGAAGACTATGTGTAGCTCCCCTGTATTTTGGATTATACATGTCATCCGGGTTTCCCCAGAAGTAGTCGTCGGTCTGAGCCACAAGAATCGACTTTACACACTCTGACTGCATGACTTGCTTTTGTGTTTCTATTACTTCTGTGTCTGAATTTGGCTTATCTTGAAGTTGCTGAAGCGCCCAATATCTCACACTTGGATTCTCCTCTTCCAAGAGCCATTCAAGCACTTCCTCATTGAGGAACTCCTCAAGACTCATGTCTGCTCACTAGAGTTTCAGAGCTAATAAGAATGCCCGATAGCGCTTTACTCAGTATCCTTCCATGCTATTATCTCGTTGTCTCTCCCCTCTAGCGTCTTATTTACGAAATCAGGATCTCCCAAGAGAGCGCGACCCACACCCAAAAGGTCACAGTTGTCTTCCATCATGACTCTTCGCGCAAACTGAGGATCTCTGACCATGCCCACTCCTATTACAGGGACTCCTACATGTGGTTTGATTTCACGTGCCACAGGAATGCAGCAGTCATACGGATATCCCTTTAGAAATTCTGGCATCGTTGCTTCGGTAAATATTGGTGGAATTCCTGGATTATAGGTCGCATCGACAACACAAGAAACATGCAATGCATCAATTCCTGCCTTCTCTGCAATCCTAGAGATTTCTATACCTTCCTCAAGGGTGATTCCATCTACAACATTCTCAATCCCATTGATTCGAAGAATGATTGGAAATTCCCCTAGTTCTTCTCGAATTCTCTGAATGACATCAACGGTGAACTTCGCTTTGTTCCTTGTTGAGCCGCCATATTCGTCCTCTCGTCTATTCGTGTATGATGAGAGAAATGCACTCAACAAATAGAAGTGTGCTCCATGGACCTCTACCCCATCAAAGCCTGCCAATTGCGCCCGTCTGGCGGCGTCGACAAACATTTCTCTAATATCCTCGATCTCTTCAACAGATAGGGGTTCGGGTATCTTGTTCTTTATCACAGGTATGTTCGAAGGCCCAACAAATCGCTTCTGGAAATGTGCTTTTGGCCCTGAATGATTTATCTGAATAAAGGCACTCGCACCATGAGTTTTGATTCCATCTGCGAGCTTCTTGAGACCTGGAATGAGATTATCGTCGTATATCCCTACATTCCTACTCAAGATACGGTGTTCCCATGTTATCGCTGCAGCCTCGACGATGATGAGCCCCATTCCGCCCTTGCTTATTGCTGCATAATGTTCTACTGTCTTTTCAGTGACTCTGCCATCCTCAGTGCAGAGGTTTCGCACCATTGGGGGTAGGACAAAGCGATTCTTCACTTGCACTTTTCCAATATCGATTGGTTCAGAAAGGTCGACCATTAGCATATCTCCTCTTTCAACCTTCGAGTCAATCATGGCTGTCTATAGGTCAAAGCCAGTCTTGCCAGTGCCCCATGCGTCCATGGCTTTCTTCAATTCTTCATGCTCAGCTGCCGCTTTCTTGAGTGATATACCGTTCATTTTGGCATCGATTGCCTGTCTGAACGCCCTGGCACCTGCTGTTGGGCCATCTGGATGCGCATGGATACCTGCTCCCGTTCCAATGACAATGTCCGGGCCCAAATCGTCAATCACTTCGTCAACATGACCCGGGCTGATTCCGCCGCTTGGCATAGGAGCTGTTTGTTCAATGTGATGTAACGGCATCACCATCTCGTGCGCCATTCTCAGAAACCTCTCCTTGAGCATTGGGGCTTTTCCGTATGGTGCTGGGAATACAGTGATGTCAGAGCCGCATATACGTGGAAGTTTTCCAATTACGATGTTCGTTCCTATGCCAATGTTTGGAGCATATGACATTGCACCTGTTATGTCCATATGCGCTAGGACCGGGACATTGATTGACGGGTCTTCACACACGTGTCGAAACGCCGAATAGCCCACTGCCAAGAAGTTAATCATAAGACCATTGGTCCCAAGCTCTATGGCTCTCTCTGCATTTTCAAACAGCTTGGGCACACTATCCGTGATATTGATTGTAAGAAGCGTCTTCTCACCCTTCTCGGAGTCTGCACGGTCGATGGCTTCCATGAAGAGCGGAATTCTCTCCTCCAGTGTATTGAAGCTTGCATCTGCAAGAAGCTCATCATCCTTGATTATGTCTGCGCCTCCGAGTGCAGCCTGATAGCAGAGGTCTGCACCCATTTTTGCAGATGTGTACACACATGGCTTGATCATGTTGTTGACAAATGGCCGCTTCTTTATTCCGAGAAGTTTTCTAAGCCCCTTAATCCCAAACTTTGGGCCCTTGAAACCCTTCAGCCAGCTCTTTGGGAACCTCATGTCCAGACACTTGATGGGTCCCAAGGAGATGTTTCCTATCACAGTGGAGAGCAGCATCGGTATCTGCTGACCGAAGTTCTCCCATGGAAATGCTATCTGAATGATGTAATGCCGTCTATCTAGATCACTCGGGAGGCTAAACTCATACTGCGGAGCTTCGTAGATGCCAATGACTTTAGCTACATGTCTCTTTCTTACTGCAGGAGTTTCTCCTGGAACAAGTGTCCAAGTACCCGTGCTCTGTTCGACAGCCGCCCCTCTTGCCAACTCTCTAACATCCAGAAATGGGGGCAATCTCGTGTAGTAGGTGCAAATCACATGTTTTTCAACATCAATCGAATCTGGTAACGCTTCAGGTTCTGCTTCCAAGGGCATTCTATCCATGATTATCAGCCACAGGGACTGGAGCAAACCCCATCTTATGTCCTTTTGGCCTTAGGACGAAGAATGACTCAAGGATTCTCTCTTCGCTTCAAAGTATATGCGACAAGAACCGCAAAGAATGCGGAGCCAACTATACCGACGGAAATTAGGACTGCCGGCAGGGGATCAGAGCCGTGTGGAACTATATCGTCTTGGACTGCAGGGACAATGTAGTTTGTTACTAGATAATCCGTTGAGATGTAGATGTCATCCATATCAGAGCTGAAGACCACAACAAGGTCCTCCTCAGGAACAATAAAGATGAACTGGCCTTGATACCCCCTTGCACAATAATAGCCACTAGGCGAATTGATCCACCACTGATAGCCATAGCTGAATGTACCACCGTATATTGGAACATGCTCGTACTTGGAGGTCGCAACCCAATCTGACGAAACAATCTGATCCCCGTCCCAAATGCCGTTATTCAGATAGAGATATCCAAACTTAGCCATGTCTCGAGGCCTGAGTGCCAATGCTGATCCTCCAAAATGGATTCCCTGAGGATCCACTGGCCAAGGATGTGTTGCTATGCCCAAGGGCTCAAAGAGATTCTCAATGGCGAAAGCTAGGGTGGACATGCCAGTTGTTCTATTGATAATTGCTGAGAGTAAGTGGGATCCTCCGGTGTTGTAGTAGAAAGTTGTACCGGGGTCCGCTACCATGGTCTTATTCAATACATACTGGACCCAATTCTCCGAGCCCGTCATTCCAAAGTAGTCATTTGGCTCATCGTATCTCTCCTCATCCCATTGCAGACCAGAGGTCATTGTAAGCACATTTTCCAGAGTTATGGACTCCTTTCTTGAGTCGAGGTTATCGATGTAAATGTCAGGAAAGAAGTCTACTAGCAATTGGCTGGTATTGTCAATGTAGCCCTTTTCAAGCGCAATTCCAATTAGAGCGGAAGTGACACTCTTGGTGCAGGAATAGATGATGTGAGTGTCATCCACGTCATAGAGACTTGGAGTGAAGTATCGTTCAAAGATCAGATAGCCGTTGTGTACAATAAGCATGCTTCTCACGCGGGCTCCGGAGTCAACGATATACTGTGACGCCTCCTCCAACCGTGAGCTATTGACTCCTTGCTCTGCTGGAGTGCTTGTCCTCCAGTCATCCGTAGGCCAATAGTCTCTTGTCATTTGAGCAGCTGCACATATTGTAGAATTAGCTAATGCTGTCGCAAACAGCAGAAGTGGAATTAGGAGCCATCCCGCGACTATCCTCTTTCCAGTCATGCACACAATACATGCATCTTCCTATGTAAAGGTGGCAATTCAAGCAAGGCCCCGCATTTCGAATAGTCTTCCTAACAAGTCCATCTTTTGCCTCGAATCGGCCATAGAGTTTGGTTTATCAGTGAGAACAATTGGTGAATCACCGCAGGATTGCAGGTTTTAGGTGCATGAAGATGATTCACATATCTGAGATTGCCAAACAGGCAGGTATCCCTGAGAAATACATAGAGCCGTACGGAAATTACATGGCGAAGAT
>JBHLLF010000068.1:0-5645 GCA_048885865.1 Candidatus Hermodarchaeota archaeon | reverse complement strand
CACATATCTGAGATTGCCAAACAGGCAGGTATCCCTGAGAAATACATAGAGCCGTACGGAAATTACATGGCGAAGATTGACCTGAAATTTAGGAAGGAGTTGGGCGACAGGAAAGGCAAATTGATTCTTGTTACTGCAACCAATCCAACGCCAGCAGGAGAGGGAAAGACGACAAACTCAATTGGCCTTTCAATGGCTCTTAATGCATTGGGACACAAAGCTGTCGTGACTCTGAGGGAGCCCTCACTCGGACCGGTGTTCGGAGTGAAGGGTGGTGCAGCTGGAGGCGGCAAGTCCAGAGTGTTGCCATTCGAGCAAATCAATCTAATGTTTACAGCTGACTTTCCGGCAGTTTCCGCAGCAGGTAATCTTCTCTCCGCAATGATAGACAATTACATACATCACGATCACCAACCAGAGATTGATGTGAGACGCACCTATTGGCCGCGGAATCTAGACATGAATGACCGCGCTCTAAGGAAGGTGATAGTAGGTCTGGGTGGAAGATATGATGGATTCCCGAGGGAGGACACATTTGTCATCACTTCAGCATCAGAGGTGATGGCTATTCTAGGTCTCTCAAAAGACTACAAGGACTTGAAGGAGCGGCTTGGAAACATTCTCATCGCAAGATCAGAGCAGCTAAAGGAGATGTTCGCAAAGGATGTGAAAGCTGAGGGCGCAATGACAGTCCTACTTCGTGATGCACTCAAACCTAATCTGGTGCAAACAATAGAAGGCACACCTGCATTCATTCATACTGGGCCTTTCGCAAACATCGCCCATGGGACTAGCTCAATCATCGCAACTGACATAGCTTTGCGACTCTTTGACTATGTAGTTATCGAAGCTGGATTTGGTGCAGACCTTGGGGCTGAGAAATTCTTCAACATTGTGAGTCGTGCTGGTAAGTTCGATGTTGATGCATGTGTCATAATAACAACAATTCGTGCACTCAAGTATCACGGAAAGGATGATCTCGAGGGGGGCTTCCCAAATCTTGAGAAGCATATGGAGAACATCAACGACTTTGGAGTCCCTGCAGTTGTCGCTCTGAACAGATTCCCAGACGACACCGAAGAGGAGATTGACCTTCTTCGGAAGTTCTGCCAGGAGAAAGGTTGGAAGATGGAGGTCTCTGAGGTCTTTGCCAATGGTAGTGAGGGCGGCAAGTCTGTTGCTGAGGCAGTAATCCAAACAATCAATGAGCATCCAACCAGTGGTATCAACTACACTTACAATCTCGAAGATCCAACAAAGACCAAAATAACGAAGGTTGCACAGAAGATTTACGGGGCTGATGATGTAGACTACACCGCGGGAGCTCGCGGGCGAATCCGCTCGCTTGAGAAGCGCGGATATGGCAATCTCCCGATTTGTATTGCCAAAACACAATTCAGCCTCTCTGATTCCAAGAGCTTGAGGGGCCGTCCATCTGGATTCAATGTCGAGGTTGTCGGCGCCGACGTAAGCAATGGCGCAGGATTCATTGTCATCTATATGGGCGACATCAATCTGATGCCCGGTCTCCCCGAAGAGCCAGCGGCACACGGGATGGATGTTGATGAGGATGGAAAAATTACCGGAGTGTTCTAGCGGGGTGTTGTTATATGACAGATGAGCAGGAATTGAAACCAATTTGTGAGGAACATGTCATAAAGGGTAAGCGCCTCTCAAACAGAATCCGCAAGAATGTGAAGGCTGAGGTTGAGAAACTAACTCAGAAGTATAGTATTGCTCCAAAGCTAGTGACAATTATCGTCGGCGAAGATCCGGGATCACAGATGTATGTACGAATGAAGCATAAGGCATCAAACAAGGCAGGAATTCTCTCAGACCATTATGACTTGCCTGAAAGCACAACACAGGAGGAGCTTCTCAAGCTAATTGGGAAGCTCAATGATAACTCTGAAGTTCATGGCATCCTGGTCCAATTGCCTTTGCCGAAGCATATTGACGAGAAGGCGATCATTGGAGCTATTGAGCCCCTGAAAGATGTAGATGGCTTCTCTCCACAGAATATATACAGACTCTTCTATGGGGGGGAGAAACTCAGTTCTGCGACCCCTCATGGTATTGTCACTATGTTGGACCATATTGGATGGGGTGACCTATCTGGAAAGCATGCAGTGATAGTGAATAGGTCCACAATTGTAGGCAAGCCGCTCATATTCCTCCTATTGAATCGGAATGCAACTGTAACCGTGTGCCACTCACGAACTGCAGACCTTCCGAGCTTTACAAGGCAGGCTGATGTTCTTGTAAGTGCGATTGGCAGAAGAAAATCAGAGGCTGATCCATTCTTCATAACTCCCGAAATGGTCAAGGAGGGGGCTGTTGTTATAGATGTGTCAACTCCACTTGGCGATGTTGACTTCGAGAAGGTAAAAGCGAAGGCACTCTGCATCACACCAGTGCCTGGAGGAGTCGGTCCAATGACAATCACAATGCTACTCCAGAATGTGCTTGATGCATTCATCGCTCAAGTCGCCTAGGTGCATTGAGTCCAAAATGACATCATCTGTCACGATTTATTAGATAGATGACTCCATATCTTTGGCCAATTACTCAACTGGATTAAGGTGAGGATTAATTCATGCAGGATTATGTTATTCAGCGATTCGACATAGCAGATGCTTCTCAAGAGGATTGGGGTAAATTCCATAGATACCGTAGAAAGAGGAGTTCAGAGGTCTTCCCTGGAGATCCAGTTGAAGAGGATGTCGTATATGAAGAGTGGGCCAGAACATCTCTTGAAGAAACCGACATCAAATGCTATGCAGCTGTATTGAAGGCAGATCCCAGTGAAATGGTCGCTTGGCTTCGTATGTCTGTTTTCAGAGAAAGCTCTCCTTCCTACCCCGGAAACAAGCATTTGGTCAGAGTGAATTTGGCTGTGCTTAAAGAACATAGACGGAAAGGAATTGGGCTCTCTCTACTGAAAAGAGTCTATGAGTTTGCCAAGGAACACAAGAAATCCGTCATAATTGGAAGTACCACGGACGAGGAAGGTAGGGATTTGAATCATAAAATCGGAGGAACGGAAGCTCTAGAGATGCGTGTTTATCGTCTGAGTCTGGATGAAGTTGACTGGAAGATGGTTGAGAGATGGAATCGCGAGGGGGCAGAGAGATCGCCTGATGCCTCTCTGGAATTCTATGAATCTATACCTGATGAGATTCTTGAAGACTATTGTGAAAAGTATACAGAAGTGTATAACCAAATGCCTCTAGATGAACTCGATGTTGGTGATTTGGTCTACACTCCTGAGCTAGTGAGGGAATATGAGGAAACCTGTGTGAAGTCTGGTGAAACCTGGCTTAAAGCAATATTACAAGAAAAGAATGGAGACATCTCTGGAATGACGGATGTTGTCTATCATCCATCAAAGGCTCCATTATTGACTCAGATTCTAACAGGAGTTGATGAGAAATATCGTGGGCATGGAAAGGGTAAGTGGGTAAAAGCCGCGATGCTTCTGAAGGTTCGCGAGAAATTTCCCGACATTGGGGCAATATCTACAAGTAATGCCACTTCCAATACGCCTATGATTTCAATCAATGAGCGCCTAGGTTTCAAATTACATCTCGAGGCATATAATCTCCAAATCGATACTGAGAAGCTCGGTGCTTTTCTGGAAGGAAAATGAATGAATTCACTTGCTAGCATAAATGCGCCAATGTCTCATTGCGTGCTCAAATTTCGTGGGTCTTAGACAGTATCCCAAATGCTTTTGTGCATCGCCGTTCCGAGCGGGCACCGGTGAATCTCTTGAAAATCATCGAGTGTGTACCCAACTTCTCAGAAGGAACGCGACAGGACGTCATCGATGCTCTTGCGGATGTAATACGCAGTGTCGAAGGAGTCAGACTCCTAGACGTTGAGTTCGACCCGGATCACAACCGCTCAGTTTTCACTTTCATTGGCGAGCCTCAGAAAGTGAAGGAGGCCGCTTTGAAAGCTGCAGAACTCGCTGTCAAGAAGATAGACTTGACGAAGCATAGGGGTGCACATCCAAGGATGGGTGCAGTGGATGTTGTCCCATTCATTCCCCTGCATGGCACGACCATTGGAGAATGCATTGAGCTCTCAAAGGAGTTTGCTGAGGAATTCTCAAGCAAATGCAATGTACCTGTCTATCTATACAACAAGTCTGCTACTCGTCCTGAGAGGGCCGACCTCCCCAACATCAGAGAGGGTGAGTTTGAAGGACTTAGAGATCTCATTGGAGATGATCCTAGCAAAGATCCTGATTATGGTCCAAACAAGATTCACCCCACAGCTGGCGCCACAGCCACGGGCGCACGCAACTTCCTGATTGCAATCAACTTCAATCTCAACACCACAGACACTGAGGTGGCGAAGTCCTGTGCAAATGTGGTTAGGGCACTCACTGGTGGATTTGTGAACGTCCAAGGTATTGGACTTGACCTCCCAGCGAAGAACTGTGTACAAGTCTCTGTAAACCTTACACATCCTAGACGCACGAAGATTCACCAGGTCTTTGAGATGGTCAAGCTTGAAGCCCAGCGATTTGGTGCTACTGTCATCGAAACGGAGATAGTAGGAATGGTTCCGCTCTTTGCCCTTCTTGATGCACTCAGGTACTATCTTCGACCCGAAAAACTGGATGACTCCATGATCCTCGACCTCTACTATGTCGGAGGAGCAGAAGATCCAAAGAAGAAGACATTCAGTGAGATGTCACTCATTGAGTTTGGCAATCAAGTCAAGAGGGCACGAGCAACACCCGGAGGAGGAAGTGTAGCTGCAGCCATGGGTTCCTATGGTGCAGCCTTAGTTGGTATGGTGACAGGACTCTCACTGTCAGGTAGACGTTTTGTGGCGATAAAGGAGGAGATGTTGAAACACCGTCATTCAGTTGATAATGACCGAGGTGTTCTCATGAACTTGGTTGAAAAAGACTCGGCCGCATTCGATGAGGTGATGGCCACATTCAAAATGGCCGATGAAACGCCTCAAGAGCGAAAACAGAAAGAGGCTGCTACTGAAGCTGCCACAATCCATGCTGCAGAGGTGCCATTGACAACAATGCGTCACTCATTCAATGCCCTCACACATGCCAAGGCAGCTGCGGAGAAGGGCAACATTAACTCAATCACCGATGCTGGAGTCGCTGCCCATGCTCTCATGGCTGCAATTGAAGGAGCTGCACTCAACGTTCGAATCAATCTTGGCAACATCAAAGACAAGGACTTTGTCAAGAAGACGGGTGATGAAGTGAAGAAGATTCTGGGCAATGGCCAGAAACTCAAGGAAGAAGTCTTGGAGATAGTCGAAGCCAGGATGAAGGAGCTCGCTGAGAGCAGCTGAGGATTCCCCAACCGCCAACCTTTAGTGTAATCAGAAGTGCTCACTTTTGTTACATGGGTGTTCACAATGAGGTTGGTAACAATCTATGGTGATGTGTTTGCTGAGCGAGTACTCGGTAATCTCATCAACTTCAAGACCTTCTGTGAAGGATGCGCTCCCACATGTGGTGACTGTAGGGTTGGATACGGGACTTACGTCGGGGACATTGTTGGAATGCATCGGATAGATGCTCCATCCTCAAAGATGTTCGATGATCCCATGGAGATGCTTGAGGGTGTCGAGCTCAAGCAGTGTGATGTTCTTCTTCTTGT
>JBHLLF010000067.1:0-12731 GCA_048885865.1 Candidatus Hermodarchaeota archaeon | reverse complement strand
AATCTCGTCCGGCCCACCACTTCATTTTCAGACTAGAAATGCTATGAAAGAGCAGAAGCAATGTCATGAAGAAGAATAGCTGCCGAACCTGCAGGGCCTATGTCCACCTTGGCTTCAAGACTGAAACACGCTCCCATGTCCATTTCTTTCCGAGAAAACGAGCTATTACTTCCCGAGAGGGCTATCACAATTCGCTCTCCGTCCCGAATCCTCTTTGCAATTCCATTGATATCTGCGCGCTCCTTCACAAGTACTGGCGAAGTAATCATGATGGGACTTTCAACAGCCAACATTTCAAGAACATCGCGAAGGTCCGGCAAGACTGCAAAGCTCCCCTTCATTTTCATAGCAAGACGGTTTGATTCAGGCACTCCAGTCTGAGCTGCAGAGCCTTCAGCTTTCGACACTATGAAGTTAGGAAAGCCGAGTCCATAGACTACCTGAGCAGTTTCAATCACCTTGCTCACAGCATGGACATTGTGGAGTACAACGTAGACGTCTTTCATTGTTTCATTCAAGGTATGTTCGGACCTCCTCTGCAATTAGATGGGATATCAGGGGTGGAACACTCTCACCCACTTGATTGTATTGGCTGTCCTTTGGTCCTGTGAACACAAATGAGTCAGGATAGCTCATGAGTCTTGCGTGTTCGCGAACAGTGAGAAGTCTATTCTCAAATGGATGTATATAACGAGACAGACCAATGATTGAGGTGGCTATCTGATCAGGGGTCAACCGAACCCAATTGGGTAGACTTCTCTTCTTACTAGCTCGGAAACGTTTGGCACCATGACGCCATCGAGTTCTTCTGATTTCTTTCAGCTTGTCCTCAGTCACTGAGTGTCGTTCGTGGTTTGGGACCTCATTTGTAGGCGAAAAGAGAGCATCTTGGTCTAATGGAGGTAAATCTCCGATAGCTTCCATCACCCGGGGAGAAACTCCACGAGGAAGATTCAGTTTCACATTGCTAATGAACAGTCGAAGGCGCTTGGATGGATTGCCGTGATGATGCGCCCGTACTAGGTTGAACCTTACATCATCAATTCCAACTCTTTCAAGCTCCCGACGAACAATCTCTCTACCTCCAGCCTTAATGAGAGCTGCTACATTTTCAATCACGAATACTTGAGGTGATAGATCACCGATTATCCTGATTGTGTCGAGCAGGAGACGCGCAGTGCCAGTCCCATATATTCTCTCAGCGGCAGATTTCGCACTGTCTGGATTGGCCTGGCTGAACTCCTCACATGGTGGAGATGCTATGATGATGTCAGGTATACCTCCGAGTTCATGTTCCAATTCAGTCGAGTGAAGGTCTCTAATGTTTCGCTGAATTACCATGGATGAGGGGTAGTTAAGAGAGTAGGTTTCCATAGCTACTGGATCAATGTCTACAGCGAGATGTGCATCATTTGTACCTGCAAAGCCCGAGGAGAAGCCACCAGCACCCGAAAAGAGATCCAGTACTTTCATGTTGAGTATTCCATCTTTATCGAAGAACAAGAGTCTTGCGTACTAGACTAGCTGATTGGGGAATAAGGAAGAGTTCAAAAGTGACGCTACGCCTTCCGACTGCAAATCTCAGGGACTGAGTGTGAGAGAATGGGCGAAGGCGTAGGATTCGGTAAGAGCATCCTATTCGGAGAGCACTTTGTCGTCTACGGTCTTCCAGCACTAGCTGCAGGGATATCCTCTAAGACCATAGCATACGTTAGCCGATCCAAGGATCTTGGCTGGCAGCTTGATGACAGAAGACCTGAGGTTCCAGGCTACAAGGCAAAAAAATTAGATGAACAGGTCGTTTCGATTGACAATGTGATCAAAGCTGCAGGCGTCGACCTCAGTGACAAGGGAATCTTTATCGAATATGAGGGCGACTTGGTCGGCGCATCAGGTTTTGGAGCCAGTGCAGCCAGTTGTGTTTCTTTGGCTCGTGCATTGAGTGACGAGTTCGGACTTGGATTTGATGACGACAAGATAAACGAGATCGCATTTGAGGGTGAGAAAGGATACCATGGCACCCCTTCGGGGATTGATAACACTGCGTCTACTTTTGGAGGGCTCATCTGGTACATAAGAGACCTTGATGGAGGGCCTCCGACCTTTGAGAAGATGAAGCTCGCTGATTCAGTGCATTTGACAATAGCATCAACCGGTCTCACAGCTAGTACCACAGAAGTAGTGGGGGATGTTCGGGCTAAGAAGGAGAAAAACCCCAAATGGTTCGATGAAATTTCCTCAGAGTACAAAGATTTGGTTCATGAAGCACGTGATGCTCTTCTTAGACTCGACATAGATCGAGTTGGATCATTAATGAACAGAAACCATGAACTCCTGCAAGAACTGACTGTTTCATGTAAGGAATTGGACGAGATGGTTGAAATAGCTAGAAGGACCGGTGCCATTGGCTCGAAAGTTACTGGTACAGGGCGGGGAGGGAACATGATCTCGGTGGCTCCTGATGCAGAAACTCAGAAACAGGTTTCAGGCGCTCTTGAAAAGTGGGGTTCACCATTTGTCTACAATACTACATTCGGACTTTAGCTGAGGTGTGTTAATGATACTTGAAAAGCATATAGAAAATCTAGCAAAGGCAGGAAAGCTCACAACTATTCACAAGGCTATCTCGAAGAAACTTGAGATTGCTGGTGTTCTAAAGGCATTGGAGCCTGAGCCGGTCCTATTCGAGAACGTTAAGGAAGTTGAGTTCAGGGTGGCTGGAAATCTCTTCTGCACAAAGGGACAGATTGCAGACTATTTTGGAATAGAAACCCGCAAGCTAATCCCCACTCTTGCCTCTGCAATTGAGAATCGCAGCCCTCCAGAGGTGACAGAAAAGGCAGCTTGTCAAGAGATTGTTGCTGATGGTGTTAATCTCGATAAGTATCCAATTCTCCTGCATAATGAGATCGATGGCGGGCCCTACATATCATCAGGTGTCGTTGTAGCAAAGGATCCGGAGTATGGACAGAATCTAGACTTCCATCGTGCCATGCAAATCAGCAAGGACAAGATGGTCACAAGAGTAGTGAGGGGCCGCGATTTTTACAAGTTTCTAGAACGAAATGGCGAGATTGAGGTGGCATACTGTATCGGGAATACTGCAGAAGTGCTTGTGGCTGCTGCGACATCTGTAGAAACTGGAGTTGATGAGCTAGAGATCGCCAATGCGCTCAAGCCAATCAAGGTCACAAAAGCTAAGTCTGTAGACTTGATGATACCTGCAGATTCCGAGTTCGTCTTTGAGGGAAGGGTAGTACTTGAGGAAAAACATGACGAGGGGCCCTTTATTGATCTGACTGAAACAGTTGATGTTGTCCGTCAAGAGCCCATCTTTGAAGTTAAGAAAATAACACATCGTAAGACCGCGATATGGCAGGGTCTTTTGCCGGGGCGGTCTGAGCATAAGGTATTGATGGGAATGCCTAGAGAACCAACTGTATTTAGGAGTGTCAAGGAGAAGGGCGTCAAAGTCCTTGATGTCAATATCACTCCAGGCGGATCGAGCTGGCTACATATCGCTGTTCAAGTAGAGAAGGAACACGATGATGATGGACTGAAGGCAATTGAGGGCGCCTTTGAGGGGCATAAGAGTGCTAAACATGTCTGGGTCTATGATGAAGACATAGACATCTACAACGAGGAGGAGCGGGAATGGGCGATGGCGACTAGGTTTCAGGGTGATGTGGATCTGCTAATAAAGGACCCTGAGCCAGGTAGCTCGTTGGATCCGAGTGCTGAACCGGGCACAAAGATGACCACTAAGATTGGTTTTGACTGTACTAAGACCTTGGATACTAAGGGAAAGAGCTTTGACAAGGCGGATTTTCCGGAAGTTGATTTGAAGAAGTTCTTGGGTGACTGAGATGGGACTGAAGCTCACAGATGATGAGAAGGACATGCTTGAAGGAAAGCATGGAAAGGCAACCCGCAAAGCAATGGAGATAATCACGACCTTGGGAGAGATCTATGGAGCTGAGCGGCTAATACCTGTTACAAGCGTTCAGATCGCAGGAGTTTCCTATCACAATCTTGGAGAGGCAGGACTGGAATACCTCTCAGAGATGGCCGAGGACGGCCAAACTCAAGTCTTGACCACACTTAATCCTGCTGGGATGGATATGCTGGAGTGGGAGAAACATGGAATCAGTGAAGAGTTCGCCGAGAACCAACAGAGGGTGGTCGATGCATTTGCCAAGATGGGGGTTGTGACGACCTGTACGTGCACACCTTATCTGATTGGCAATCTACCCCACTATGGTGAACACATCGCGTGGGCTGAGTCTTCAGCCGTATGCTTTGCCAACTCTGTGATTGGCGCTCTTACTAACAGGGAAGGAGGCCCCAGTGCCTTAGCCTCTGCATTGACCGGGAAGACCGCAGAGTATGGGTTTCATCTTGAGAAGAATCGGATGGCACAGGTGGGATATGAAGTCAAACCTGAATTGAAGAACACAGATGACTTCGGTCTACTTGGCAAGGTGATTGGTGATAGAACTGGTAAGAGTATTCCCTACATAACCTGCGTTTCTCATGCGACTACTGACCAGTTGAGATCGTTTTGCGCTTCGGTGGCCACATATGGTGGAGTTGCGCTTTTCCATATGGAAGGGATTACACCAAACCGTACAACTGTACCCGACATTACCGAAACAGTGACTCAGGAAAACCTTGAAACAGCAAGACGGGAACTTGACGATGAATCTGCAGAGATTGACTTCATCAGCGTTGGTTGTCCTCACGCGAGTATAAACGATATTGCCAAGATAGCAGAGATGCTTGATGGAAAGAAAGTGGCTGATGGAAAGACTGTCTGGATTACTACAGCAAAGCCAACTAAAGACGTTGCCATCAAGATGGGGTATTATGACAAGATAGAGAAAGCGGGAGCATATCTAGTGAGTGACGCTTGTTGTGCAGTTGCACCGCTCAAAGGCCGATTCAAGGGACTTATGACCGACTCTGCAAAGGCATGCTTCTATGCAAGGGGAAAGAACAAGTTCGATATCAAGATTAGAACTGTGGATGAATGTATCAAGGAGGCGCTCGCATGACTGAGTTTCAAGGACGCAAGATCTACAAGGGGAAAGCCGAGGGAGACGCGCTAGTGACAACTGTTGACATCAGTTTCTATGGAGGAGTTGATCCGGAAACCGGTGAAGTGGTTGAGAAAGATCACCCCTTGGAAGGTAAGTCAGTATCTGGAAAGGTATTGGTGATGCCGAGCGGTAAGGGATCGACTGTTGGCTCATACGTCTTGTATGCATTGAAGAAGGCTGAGAAAGCCCCTGCGGCGATAATCAACAGAGAAACCGATCCAGTCATTGCTGTTGGCAGCATAATATCTGAGATTCCGACTGTAGACAGTATCGAGATTGAAAAGATAAAAACAGGACAAAGAGTGGAGGTCGACGCCGATCGAGGCATCGTCTCCATTCATGAAGCCTAGAACCGTTGGACCTGAGGCTCGAAGTCCTCAGCTGTGAATGCGGTTTCCTCCTCCTCTGTGAGGGTCCCGCGTTCTAGCAACACCTGACGCGTGAGTAGGAAATAGACAAGCGCCAATGCTTTACGACCTCTGTTGTTCGATGGAATCACGAGGTCCACATTGGTTGTCTGATTGTCAGTATCGCACAGTGCTATCACTGGTACTCCAATCCTTGCCGCCTCAGAAAGGGCCTGCTGGTCTGTACGTGGGTCAGTGAGGATAACGAGTTCAGGCTCTACATATACCCGGGGGCCAGCAATGTTGGGATTTGTAAGAGTCCCTGGTACAAATCGTTCAGTAAAGGCATTCGCCCCAATGTAGTAGGCAAAGGTTTCTACGGGACGTTTTCCGTAAACACGACCTGACACCACAACTATCTTGGAGGGATCAAACCGTGCGATGAACTTGCCAGCGGTTCTGATTCGCTCGTCAGTCTTTCTCACATCTAGGACATAGAGTCCGATTGGGCGCTGCCGATAGACAAAAGGATCCATGTCTTGGGTCTTTACCTGCGTTCCAATATGGCATCCCGCAGCCAAGTACTTGTCCATTGGTGTCAAGAGCTCAGCTTCTGGAATCTCTGTTTCACTCATCCTATTTACCCTCCGCAGCCTCTGTTGTGGCAAACGCCATGAAGCTATCAATGATATCGATATGAGACAACAGCATTCTCCTGCAACAATACCTATGAAGCCCCAGGTTATCTAGGACCACTGCTGGGTCTTCTCCTTGGCGAACTTGACGCTTGAACTGCTCATACTTGTCAGCTACTAGTTTTCCACACGTAAAACATCGAACTGGAATTATCATAATTTTGCCTCACCTGTAAGACTTCTGATATCGGGAGCGTGCTGAAGGCCCTCCAAACTTCTTTGGCTCTGTTCGTCGGGGGTCCCCGACCAGCATGGTCCTGTCATGCTCCAGCATTCGAGAGCGTGCTTCATAGTCCTGGCTCATTCGGAACAGACCAGTTGCAATGGACATTCGCACCGCATCAGCTTGACTCATGACGCCTCCGCCACTAACACGCACTCTTATGTCATATTTCTTCCAACCTTCGCCGAAGAGAATTAGGGGCTCCATGATTCTCATCTTTGCGACCTCGGGCTGGTGTATCTCAAGAGGTCTTCCATTGATCCTGATACGCCCACGACCATTCTTGATGGTGGCCTTTGCTAGGGACGTCTTCCTCTTTCCAGTTGAAACGACTACTCTAATTGCCATTTCAGACGACCTCCGGGTTTCTCCATCCGAGCTCATGGCTCAGGTTTTC
Organism: Candidatus Hermodarchaeota archaeon; assembly: GCA_048885865.1. Classification (GTDB taxonomy): domain Archaea; phylum Asgardarchaeota; class Thorarchaeia; order Thorarchaeales; family Thorarchaeaceae; genus SMTZ1-83. The sequence goes on along the minus strand of JBHLLF010000067.1, from coordinate 5,970 downwards.
GACCGTGATGTACTTCTGCCGCAGACTCTTGTACTTAGAGCCTTCGAGAACAATCTTCTCTGATTCCGCATACTTCTCTGGTATGCCGATGAAGCATTGTATTCTCTTGTAAGCCGCTTTCCCACGAGGAGTGGGCCATGGTAACATGCCTCGAATAATCCTCCGGACCATCTTGTCTGGACGACGATGATGGAAAGGCCCTTTTCGTGGATTATAGGAAGTACGAATATTGAACTTCTCCTTGTAGGCTTCAATGACCGTATACCTGTCACCAGTGATTATAGCTTTCTCAACGTTCACTATAGCCACTCTATCGCCAAGAAGAGCAGCCTTTGCCACTTTCGAGGCTAATCTTCCAATGACCATATTCTCGCCATCGTAGACCTTTACTTCTTTTTCGCTCATTGAAACCACCTAAACGATAATTGTCACTCCCTTCCCCTTTGGAACCTTCGTCAGGAGCTCGTCAATAGTGATTAGTGACCCTCCTGCTCCAACAATCACTGATCGGGCAGAAGCAGAAGCGTTTAACGCTGCCACTGTCACCTTGTGGGGTAGGTTTCCAGAGCCCAGCACCTTTCCTGGGACCACTACCACGTCACCGGCTTGTGTATGGCGTCCGATTTTTCCAATGTTTACTGTAGCTCGTTTTCTGGCGGGACGTGACACCAGCTCCGCGACCCTCTTCCATATCTTTGCATCATGTTTAGTAGATGTCTTTCTCAGTGCATTGATGAGTGCACGAGTATTGGGGTCAGTTGGTCCTGATTTTACCAATTGCATTCACCTCATAATTTACCCACAAAGTCGAGAGATACTCTGATTCTGTTCTTCAACGTGTCTGCGGCTTTCTCAACGATTGCCTCAGGAGAAAGTGCACCGGTTGACTCGACTTTGAAAAGAAAGGCGTCATTCTTAGACCGTATCGTAATTGCCCCTGGTTCGCATTCCTGAACACATAACTCACACATGGTACAGTCCAAGGTGTTCTGAGTAGCCAGTGTGTCCTTATCGATTACGAAGATCTTCTTTGGGCAGACCTCCACACATGCCTCACACTTTGTGCATTTGTCCTTGTCAACTTCAACTATGGGAACGTACTTGTATGCCACAGTGGCTACTGGCTGAAACTTCGCATTCTCAATGCCAGTGCCTAGACGGGCGTACGCTTCTATAATGAGCCTCTGGTTAGGAGCAAGCTTGACAAGAGGAATCTCTCCACTTGCGGGGGACACTTTGGGATCTTGTGAAACAAGGTCTCCCGAGTAAACAACTATCTCTTCGCCACCCGACTCCTTCTCAAGAGTGAGCGTGCACTGACATAGACTGCAACCCTTCCCCTCGCAGTCACAATCCTGAGGGAGATTATAGCTCTCTAGATCAGTGATGAGAGGCACTAGACCAAGTCTGTGAGCGAGAATCTCGTCATACATGACACTGGTATTCTCAAGCACAAGCACCTCATCAATTGCCATTGCAGGCACGCGGGTAAGCATTGTTCTCCGAAGTGCATTTGCAAATGCAACGTCAATGCCTTCCACAAGAAAGTGAAGGACATCATCTTGCCGGTGTATGATCATTATATCCATTGGCTCACCTGACCGTGGAGGTGTTCACCCAAAACACATTATCCCGGACGGACTCGCTACAAGGCATTGCCCAATAGCTCTCTCGCCCGTGCCCTGGGCGATTTCATCACACGGTGGTCTGTATAAAAGCATTACCTTAGGACTTCGTTTCAGGAGCGTTGAAACACTCCTAAAGCTAAGAATGAATTATGCAGCCACACGAATCATGTCTTTTAGACCATTGACAATTAGTTTGTATCCATGGATACGCTGCTTGGGGTCGATCGCCACCATTCCGTATGTTGGTACTCCAAGCAGATCCTGTACCGATTCTGGCTTCATGGACCCTGGAACGTCCTGCTTATTCGCTATAGCAATCACGCGAGCTTCATTGAATTTGTCCTTGTATTTGTGAAGAAGCTGGCGGGTCTTGAGTACAGCCTTAGGATTACTTTCAGTGACCAATACCACCATTGTACTGCCCCTCATCAAATCTGCCCACATGAACTCAAAATGAGACTGGCCACCCATCTCGACTAGTGAAACCTTGGTATTACTGTCAAGGGTGATTGTTCCGCAATCCATCCCTGCTGTTGGTTGATAGTTCACCTTTAGCTTCTGTGTGCCATCAGTAAGAAGCTTGATCAGGGTGGACTTGCCTGCGAAACCAGAGCCCATGAGAGCGACCTTGACGTATCGGGTCATGATTCTAGACTCCCAATTAAGTGGTCATCACATCAGCTGTTAGATAGCAAACATATCAGCTGATGTATTTCCCAGGTAACACTGACTGCTGCTCGGAGCGCGTCGATGTGATACTTAAGGCTACTGAGAGAGGCCAAACCTTTTTGAAATTGGGCGCCCAACAGAAGAGCTTAACTAGGGAAGAACAGCCACCACTTTGGAGTTGTTGACATGCCCATTGTGGATCCCCATTTCATAGTGATTAGAAAAGGGGCTCTGACTAAGGTCGACGACTTCTTGGAGGATTACAGACAGCCAATCTTTGTGACCGATGAGCTATTGCATGCTGAGTATAGAGAGGTTGTTGAAGACTTCATGGGGGGAGAAGTCACCTGGTTATTAGTATCGGAGTTTGAAAAAGGCGAAACTTCGAAGGCCAGTGGAAAGGACGTCATTCTGGGATTTGGAGGAGGCCGAAGCATAGATACCGCTAAGCTTCTAGCGAGGGATACCAATCTCAATTGGATCGCAGTTCCAACAGCAGCATCTCACGATGGAATAGCCAGTGATGTTGCATCAGTGAGTCATGATGGATATAGATACTCAGAGAAATGTAAAGGCCCTATAGGCGTGATTGCGGATCTCTCTATCATTGAAAAGGCGCCTCCCAAGCTCAGGCTAGCTGGAATCGGTGACATCGTCTGCAAAGCCTCCAGCCTTGGTGAGTGGCGCCTTGCTTACGAGAAAAGGGATGAGCCATTCGATAAGAGGGTCTATAGTCTGGTCAAATCAGCACTTGAATCAATACTACAGGATGAGAGTCTAGAGACTCTAGTCCGAGCAGAGATTGACGCAGGTAGAGCAATGAGCATCTTTGGGAGTTCAAGACCTTGCTCTGGCACAGAACATGCAATTTCTCATGCAATGGATAGAGAGCCTACTGACCTACATGGTCTCCAGGTCGCCTTTACAATGCCACTGTGTGTGCACTATCTCCAGGAGGCAGGTTATAGAGACTACAAAGCAGAGAATATGCATCAGTTCTTGATTGACCATGCAATGCCCTCCAAGCTAGATGACTTTGGCATATCATCTGACCAATTTCTTGACAATGTCCATCATGCATTGGACATAATGACTCGACGAAATCGCTATTCGGTCCTCCAACATCAAGACCCTAGTGATGCAGAGATTCTTCGGACCTTGAAAGACTTGAACTACTATTGAGCGGCATGACACTTCGACAGTTTTAAAAGAAGTTGGAGATTGGGCCGATGAGAACGCATCCTAGATTGGATGTGTAAGTCTTATTCATACCAATGAAGTGAGAACAGAGGTAGAAAAATGCCAAAGCCGTCATTCGTTGAATGGGAAGCTACTGAAGAGCTTCAGAAGAAAGCCCTAGAGGCACTTGAAGTTGCCAAAGACACTGGCAGAATCAAGAAAGGAATTAACGAAACAACAAAGAGCATCGAGCGAGGACTTGCTCGTTTAGTGATTGTTGCAGAGGATGTTGAACCCGCAGAGGTGATTATGTACATCCCAGGTCTGTGTGACGATAGGAAAGCACCCTACATCTTTGTACCCAGCAAGAGAGATTTAGGAAATGCCGCCGGTATTGAAAGACCCACAGCTGCTGTTGCTATTGTTGTTGAAGGAAAAGCCAAAGATCTCTTGACCGATGTTGTCGAGAAGATTGGTGCTCTGCGCAAGTAAGTCTTAGGTGATGGCTTTCGATGAGCAAGAAAGAAGAAGAAGAAGTAACTCCAGCAATCCCCGCCGAAGTCATTCAATTGCTGGGCCGAACAGGAGTGACAGGAGAAATCACTCAGGTTCGAGTCAAGATTATGGAAGGCCGGGATAAGGGACGAGTCCTCACGCGAAACGTGAAGGGGCCGGTCAGAATGGGTGACATTCTCATTCTGCGTGAAACTGAACGTGAAGCACGTAAGATGAGGAGGCGCTAAGGGATTGGTAGGCACCCAACGCTGTAGTTTCTGCGAAAAGGACATTGAACCTGGAACTGGGTCTGCCTTCGTACAGACGAAGGACGGCGCAGTGCTGTGGTTCTGCTCAAACAAGTGCAAAGTAGCTAGACTCAAACGTAGGATGAAGCCTAGAGCTACAAAGTGGACGAAAGGCTTCCAAAAAGGTGGAAAAGCCAAGTAAATGCGCTTCTCAGCCAATCAGGACGACCTAGGTGGAACACTGGTACCACCAAAGGTCTCTACTCTTTCTTTTCGACTTCCTCCTTGATGAAGTCAAAGACTGCTAATGCAAGGGCCTTGATTTCACTCTCATCAATGCCCTCTGAGTCCCTTCCGAATAGGTCTTCGAGGGATTCTAGAACTGCAGCTGATGTATCATTCACATCAATGGATGACTCGACCAAGTCACGAATCTCCTTTGTCAAGTCTATGTTTGCAGGGGCATACCTCTCAACATATGCTTGGGCTGCTTCTTCGGCATCCTCAGACTCTTCTAAGCCGCCTTCCTTGATCCATAGGGCGGTTTCAGTGGCTGCAGTTTCAGGTCCGTCTGAGGCATGTGCTATGTTGATACCAGACCAAATCCCATACCTTCCTCTAAGAGAGCCTGGTTCGGCTTTTTGCACAAATGTAGCGCCAAGTGCATCACGGACACCCTGTATGACATGATCAGCCTCTAGGATCATTGCTAAGACTGGAGCTGAAGAGATGAACTGAACCAGCCAAGGGAAGAAGGGCTTTTCCTTATGTATATCATAATGCAATTTGGCCAACGACTCAGAAACCTTCATCTCCTTGAAGGCTTTCACGCGGAATCCACGTTCCATGAGGGCCTTGAGAACGAGGGCGCCAACAGTTCTTCTTATGGTGCCATCGGGCTTGATTACTACGAGTGAACGCTCCATCACTATCACGTCTGCCTGTATCTTATCGCCGCGACAAAGACAGACCTATTTTAGGATTGTGACAGGACAGAGCGACAATTTGATAAACATCAACACGTGCCCCGCTGCAAGTCTTCTTGTGAGGTTTCAACAATGGCTGATTCCGGGAAAGGTAACAAAGCCAAACTACGTTCTCCAATAGTTACTGTGCTGGGTCACATAGACCATGGCAAGACCTCTCTTCTCGATAAGATGCGTGGAACTGCAGTGCAGGACCGTGAGGCTGCTGGAATAACTCAGCACATTGGCGCTTCATTCTTCCCAACCGAAACCATCAAGGCAATATGTGGAGATCTTCTTGAGAGCACAAAGACAGAACTGACTATTGATGGGCTTCTGTTCATTGATACTCCCGGTCACGAAGCATATCTGAACTTGAGACGTCGAGGGGGAGCGATAGCTGATATCGCTATACTTGTTATTGATATCAACGAAGGGGCTCTAACTCAGACCTACGAATCGTTGAAGATTCTACAATCAGGGAGAACTCCGTTTCTTGTTGCAGCAAACAAGTTGGACAAGGTGCCTGGGTGGCGAGAAAAAGAAGGTATGAATCTCTTCCAGGCCATCAAGGCCCAGGGTACAACTACTCAATCTGAGGTTGACAGACGTCTGTATGAGATTGTTGGGGCCCTCTCAGCCAACGGTTATGACTCGGAAAGGTTCGACAGAGTTGAAGACTTCACAAAGACAGTAGCTATCGTACCTACAAGTGCAAAGACCGGTACAGGAATTCCTGAACTCCTCATGGTCTTATCCGGTCTCACTCAACAGTACATGAAAGAC
>JBHLLF010000066.1:6494-12806 GCA_048885865.1 Candidatus Hermodarchaeota archaeon | reverse complement strand
GGATTTGCCATGAATGTAGGCGATATCAGGAATGATATGGAAGCCATGCGAATGGCTTATCAGATGGGCAGACGCGTTGCGATTCTTTCAGACCTAGTGGCCAAAGTCCCCGTTCCTTGGTATTATGAGCCCCGACCTGTTGATGAGAAGGCGAGGTTCGGCGATGAATGGCGGACAGCTAGCTAGGTGTTTGTGATATCAGCTTCATGTTTCATATTTGCTTGGGCATTGTGCAAGGATTTGAGAGGCACGTATTAGCAGCTCTTCGCCATCCTCAAGAATTCCTATTGCCACCATGTCCTGGCCGTCAGTCAATGTCGGCAAGTCTCCTTCAACAACGACCAACAAGCTATTGCTGTCTCCATCAAGTACCAGTGTTACATTCTCAGGATTAATCGAGATTGAGCCCGGCTGAAGAGTCCCCTTTACTTGAATCAATCGTCCAGTGTATGCATCAGGATTCTCAATCACAGCATCAACACTGATGTAGGGGTCAACAAAGAAGTTTAGCATTCCATAGGCGACAACACCAACTACAACAACAAGGACACCCGCAATCAATAACATGCGTGTCTTTTTCTTCATAGAATCTCACTCCTGACTTGCACCTGCAATAAGTACGTTCAAGGACTCTTCAATACTCGCAAGGCTAATCATTTGCCAGAATAGCAGTATAAACACGCCAGCCCAAATGACCATCGACATTGCAAAAAGTGGAATAGGTATCCACACAAAGAGCCCTGCGAGCAGGACCGTCACACCAATAAGCTCGAGGACAAGTGCAAAGTACACTAGCAGCTTGCTTGGCATGTTAGTCACGTCCATGCCCTGTGCACTTGTAATAGAAAGCATCTTCATGGTCTTGCTGAGTCCATTCATTCTGATGAACAACCAGAAGAGTAGAGAGAAGGTCCCTACCCATAGAAAGACTGCAACGGTGAAGAGTTCATTAGAAAGCACGATTTCTGGTGACTGCATTTCACTCACTCCTCCTCATTCGTAGCTCCATCAGTCTTTCACTGACTGAATCTATTCTGTATGTTAAATCAAGGATCAATATGTAAACTAAGCCAATAGCAAATAGACTAACCATCAGAGTCATCCCATGTTCTATCCCCATCTGCAGCCCCTCACCAGTTATAACAATTGGATGCAGAGTCTCCCATACTCGAATTGAGATATAGCTAAGGATGACTGCGGGAAAAGCTATGATTCCGAAGATTGAGCCGTATTGTGCTCGTACATCTCGGTCATTGACTGATGCTCGATAAGCAATCAGACATGCATAAGCAATCCATAGAATCAATGTAGTTGTTTCCCTTGGATCCCAGTTCCAATATACACCCCATGTGGCATTGGCCCAGATCATACCACTCAATAAGGTGATGGATGTGAAGATGAGTCCAATCTTGATTGATGCGGCACCCACTAGGTCATAGCGCAAGTCCTGCTTCCAGAGGTACATCCCTCCGCATACTAGGGTCACGCCAAATGCGAGGTAACCTATCAGTGCAGGCGCAACATGCTGAAAGAAAATCCTAATCCTCTCTCCAAGTTCCACTTCAGGTGGTGCAAAAATCCAAACCATGTATAGGTAAACGAACGTGACTATCAAAGATAGAATATACAGTATCATTCGTTTTGTGTTCACTTCTTCACGTCCCTTGTCGGCCGGTTCGAAGAAACACATCAATATGAACATTATGATTGTAGTTCGGTTTCAGGCCGTAAGTGTGAATTGAAATACCGCAGCCGATAGCATCACCATTGCAAAGGCATGTCCGGATAGCAGGAATAGCAACTCAGCAATTCCAGGACCGACGATTGGAATCCCGATTGCCAGCATTCGTGTAATCTCCACAAGCAGAATCAGGGCTGTCGTTGCAGTTGGAAAGTAGACGATTGGGTACACCGTCGCTTTCGATTCAGCTGGCATTGTCAGTGCAGAGGCCATAGCTCCAACTGCGGCCAAGTCCAATGTTCCCAAAATGAATGTGACTAGGACAAAGAGCGGTGACATCCCTGGGGCAAATGAGAAGCCTAGTAGACCCATGGCGATTGGAACTAAGAATACCTCAACCAGACCCATAAGCACGAATCCATAGATGACTTTCCCTAGATATACTGACCATCCCGGAATTGGAGCGAGAGATAATCCCTTTAGAGTTCCAGTTTCGGACTCAGAGATGAATACTGGCGAGAAGCCAAACATTCCGGTGAAGAACACGACAACCCATAGCATTCCACTCCCTATCTCCGTCATTACTTGGAGCCTAGCAGCAGGATTTGGAATGATAAATGTCGAAGAACTAAGCACAAGACCCAACACAAAGACTGCGATGATGGCAAATAGAAACATCGAAAACGCTTCAAATCGTTTTCTCATTTGAGTGACTAAGTCTTTCTTCGCGATTGCCAGTGCATATGATAGACCAGAACTCATTTCATTCACCTCATATGTTTCCATCAAACGCTGAGATAGGGCCTTGACCTATGATCTCCCCTTTTCTCAATGTGATGAAATCATCGCACATGTTTGACCCTAAAGCTAGGTTGTGTGTTGTAAGAATTACAGTTCTGTCCCGCCGTTTTGCATCAATGTAGTTTCTGAACACCTCAGTAGAGTCTTTGTCGAGACCTGAGAAGGGTTCATCAAGTAGGAACAAATCGGGATCATGTAACAGGCTTCTGATTATGTCAAATCTCTTTCTCAGTCCAGTTGAAAGAATCTTGGTTGGTTCATCCAGCCACTGCCTAACGTCAAACTGCTCTGCCAAGTCTTCGATAGTGGCATTAGCTGAATCATCATCTAGATCATAGAGGTCAGAATAGAATTTGAGATTCTCCCTACCAGTCAACTCACCGTATAATAGAGGCTTGTCTCCGACAACACCAATCCGCTTTCTAACCTCGATTGGCTCTTCCTCGGTATCAAATCCGAAGACCTCTACCCTTCCTGCATGTGGCTGAAGGAGTGTGGAAATGATTCGCATGAGCGTGGTCTTCCCTGCACCATTGTTTCCAAAAAGAGCATGAACGCCGCCAATTGGGACTTTGAAAGATATATCTTTCAATGCTACTCTATAGCCGTAGCGTCGAGTCAGTCCCTCAACTTGTATAGATACCATTTGGAATGCCTCACACGAGTCATTGTGGGAGCACCCAACCCTTTTTTTAGTCTGACGGATGCGCCGTAGGGCATGGCTGAGAACTCCTATGATGCAATTGTCGTTGGTGCAGGTCCCGCTGGCTGCACAGCTGCTAGAGTGATAGCTGCTGCAGGCTTTAAGACTCTGATAGTTGATAGAAGAAGAGAGATAGGAGTTCCAATCCATTGTGGTGAATTCTTACCAACTCCCAGAGAGATGCGTGATCTATTGCGTGATTCTCCTAGAGCATCACGGCTTGTTGACATCCCTAATCATCTCATTACAAATAGAACAAACAGACTGATGCTCGCTTCCCCATTGAGCAACAAGTTCTACTTCAAACTTGATGCCCGAGTGATTGACCGAACAAGGTTCGATCAGTACATTGCAGGCAAAGCGCGGGCTGCGGGCGCCGAGATCGTTTTGGAGTCGACAGCCATTGAGCGCACTAAAACGAATCGACTCATCATTAGGCAAAAAAGTCAGAATGTTGAGTTGAAGGCTAGGGTAGTAATAGGTGCAGATGGACCGAGTTCTCTCATTGCTAAATCCATGGGCAATCACTACTACAATCCTGGAAGAGACCTTTGTCCTTCCCTGAATTATGTCGTTACTGATATCGAGTGTGATTCGAAAACCACTGAGATGTACTTCGGAAATAAGGTGGCTCCAGGAGGGTATTCATGGATTATTCCCAAAGGAAATAACATGGCTAATGTAGGCTTCGGGATGCGACGACCCTTCGGAGTTCCTGAAGTTTCGCTGAAGCAATATCTTCGGAGATTTATGGAGTTTCATCCACTGGTGTCTCCACGCACCAAGAAATCCACAATTGCTTCTAGAGTTGGAGCGATCATTCCTGTTGGAGGACCAGTTGATAGGACGTTCTCTGAAAATGCGGTTCTTGTTGGGGATGCGGCTGGTCACGTCATGGCGTCAAATGGCGGAGGTATTCCAACTGCTCTAGTAGGCGGTGAGATAGCAGGAGAGTCGGTTGTCAGTTATTTGATAGCTGGCACTCCGCTATCATCCTATGAGAAGCAGTGGAGGAAGGAGATAGGGAATGAGCTCTATACTGCACTAAGAATCCTCCGAATAGCTGACCAAGTGATGCCTTCTGACAGGATAACCGATCAATGCATGCGTCTTGCTGGCTCCAGATATCTCAAACATCTGATAAGATGTAGACTTCCAGTCCCTGTTGATTTTGCGTCAAAGACACTTGTGAGAGTACTGAGTTATTTGGAATGATTGAGTCAGTGAATCCGTTCAAGTACAAAGTCCGCAACTTTGTTCAGAAGGATGTCGTTCTTGAGGTCAACCACCTCGAGTGCACTCTTTGCGCGTTCCACATACATCTTTGCCAGCTCAGTAGCATGATGCAACGCCTTGGTTTCGTTGATGAGTTGAAGTACTGGCGCCAGATCTCCTTCCTTCAAGGCCTGAATGCCAGCCTGGCGTTCTGCCTCTGAACTGACCTCAAGAGCGTGAACCAACGGATAATTGCATCTTCTCCCTTTTAGATCCGATTGGACAGTCTTTCCTGCGACCTGAAGTGATGCGATCACATCAAGAATATCGTCTCTTATCTGAAAGCCAAATCCTAGCATTTCGCCGTATTTAGTGAGAGCTTGCTTCTGATCATCCGATGCCCCTCCAACTAGGGCACCAACTCTTGCCGCTTCTCTCATAAACGTCGCAGTCTTATGCTCGATGACCTTGAGGTACCTCTGACGGTTGAAAGAGTCTGGGCTATCTTCGCACATTAGGAAGTCAAGAGCTTCTCCTTCCGTCATGCGAATCCCTCCTCTTCCTAGGTGTATAAGCAGTTCCGGGGTCGCTTGCTCGCCAATGATTTCAACCGCTTGTGCAATAAGCAGGTCACCTGCAAGGACCGCGATTTTCGCACCGAATTTGTTGTGAGTTGTTTCAACTCCTCTTCGGATCAAATCTTCATCTATAATGTCGTCATGGACCAGACTGGCAGTCTGGAGTAATTCCATTGCCAATGAAAACGGCAAGACCTTATGGACATCCCCACCTACAGCTTCGCAGCTAAGTAGTGTGATCAATGATCTGAGCCGTTTTCCTCCGGCGAGCAGCAAATGATGGGCTGCATCGTATAGAACAGATGGTTCTCCTCTATACTTGTCGAGAAACTTCTTCATCTCATGATCAATTAGTGTCATTCGCGCTTGTAAGCTATCATCCCTAAGAAGGTCCTCAACTGACATCATTTCATCATCTTGCTGAGGTCCACTTGTCGTTCGTCTCTCGGATCCGCGCAAAGCTCCATCTCCAAGACCATTGATTTGGTCTAACTAACGCTTCGGCATGGCGACAGCATCCTTAAACGTTTCGGGAAAGCGCAAAGCTTCAGAGATGCGAGAAGACGAACTGAGGTTCAGGAAGTCTTTTCTGGTACTTCTAGTTTGGTGCCTCCGCTGGTGATTACGATGGACGGTGACTTATCCCCTCAGGATATACCTGAAAAGCCGAGTAGGCTCAAGATTTGGATGCTTGAGATGCGGCTGCCCTTTCTTACCGCAAGTATCACCCCCGTCTTGCTCGGCACAGCTATGGCATGGGGCATGCATGGCATATTCCTTTTGGACCTCTTTCTTCTCACTCTGGTAGTTGGCGTGTGTCTTCATTTGGGCGCAAATATCAGCAACGACTACTTTGACCACATCAGCACAGCTGATGATATTAACGTGGAATATGTGCGGCCGTTTACTGGAGGCAGCAGAATGATCCAGCTTGGATGGCTTTCTCCGCGTGAAGTTCTAGCAGGGTCGTTCGTGGCTTTTGGAATTGCGGCAATAATTGGACTCTACCTCGCCTTTACAAGAGATATGCTTCTTCTTGTCTTTGGTATTGTTGGCGCAGCTTCAGGTTTTTTCTATACAGCTCCCCCATTCAGATTTGTATCTCGGGGATTTGGAGAGGTGTTTATCGGGCTGAACTTTGGCGTGCTTATGGTACTTGGTTCCTATTATGTTCAGGTTCTGGTTCTTGCTTGGGAACCTGTGATTGCCTCTTTGCCCATCGCCTTCCTAATCACAGCGGTGCTCTATATCAATGAATTTCCCGATGCAACCGCAGATGAGGCAGCTGGCAAGCTGACCATAGTGGTCAGGCTTGGTAAAAGGAGAGCCGCGAT
>JBHLLF010000066.1:0-6394 GCA_048885865.1 Candidatus Hermodarchaeota archaeon | reverse complement strand
GCCTAGCGGAGGCCCATCAAATCCACGAATATGTCCTCGACATTAAGCACCTTGATATCTCTGCCTCGCTTCTTAATCGCATCCATGAAGTTCAGCTTGCAGAAGACACAGGATGATGCAAGGGTTGTTGCTCCAACCTCAAGTGCAGTATCTATCCTCTCAGCAGCTACATTGATGGCATTGTCACCGAAACCCGCCTTGAAGCCACCCCCTGCCCCACAGCATTTTGAATTCTCTCGATTGCGTTCCATTTCAACTAGCTCAAGGCCGGGTATGCTTTTCAGAACCTCTCGAGGCGCATCGAAAATACCTACGTGGCGTCCCAGATGACAGGGATCGTGATATGTGACTTTCTCAGGATAGCTTCCTTTCCACTTGAGCTCACCCTTCTTTATCTTCAAAGCAAGGAACTGTGTGAGATGTTGTGTGGTAAAGGGAAGAATACCCTGCTTCTCACGATAGAACTTCGGCCAGTCTAGAGTGACTGTCCGGAAACATCCTGAACAAGAGAAGATGAGGTGTTTGACTCCTCTCTTCTTGAACTCCTCGATGTTATGCATGATGATATCTTCAACACGAAGTCTTCCGATGTCTTCCTTTGTTCCGTCCTCGTGCTCTTCGTAGACTGTCTTGTCAAGCTGGCCGGTTCTGATGAGAGGACTGCAGCAGCAGTATTCGTCAGGCCCGAGAAGCTGGGGCTTTATGCCGAAGTAGTTGAGCATTCGAAGAGTGGAGTCTCCTATCTCCTGCCGCTTGAAAGATGCTGTGCAACCTACAAAATAACCCCATTCTGAATCATCAGATATCTCTGTATCATCTTGAATCCAGTCCGCTCTAGTAGCGTTATCAGATGCATACGGATTCTTCACTTTGTGCACGAAGTCCCCCATTAGGTGAAGACGTCCGTAGGGTCCTTTCCCGAGCTCCACGAGCTTCTTCCTGACGTCTTCGATTATGTCTACATAGGGGAGCTTGATTGGACATCGCTCTACACACTGTTCACAAGTGCTGCAGGCATAAACTGTCCTAACGAACTCATCGTCAATAGGTAAGTTCTGCTCAACATATGAACGAAGGAGTCTAAGCCTTCCACCTGCAAACATTGCCTCTGTTTTAAACTCCTCGTAGCTGGTGCATGTCCATCTACAAGTTGAGCAGTTGGCACACAATACTATCTTCTCAGGGTCAAAGTCAAGTTCTGGTCCAAAAAACCTCGGCATTTTCTATGGCACCTCCTCAGCAGGAATCTCCAAGATGTTCTTCGCTCTCCGAAGGACACTCAGTATTCTCCTAGCGTTCCCGTTCATCGTAAACATGAGATTCATCCGTCTATATGTCATATTGGCGTGGGTCAGTTTATCTGGATTCATGATACCCTTCGAATCCCACTGGCTCCGTATCTCTTGAAAGCGTTTGTAGGCGTCAGGCTGGAACTTCTTCAGATACACGGTATTTTGTAGACCAAGTGTATAGAGCTCTCCATCATGCTGATAGCCTAGCTTCGCGAGACGATGTAGCATTGTCTTTCCAGCCATGAAATGCATCCAATGTCTATGGTCTGAAGGTGCAAAGAGACAGAGCCTTGCTCTGGTTTCATTCCCCAAGACCAGATAAAAGCACGAGTTGATCTTGTACTTCTTGGCTATCTGATACATTCTATCAGTGATCGGTTTGATTTTCGATATTGGTATCCAGATATTCTGCATTGAGAGGGTGGGTACTTCCAGCTTGAGCTTCATTTCCACGATGAATCGGTCTTCCCAGCTTCTAAGGAAGTACTTTTCTCCCAGGTCTTGTGCATTCGCAGTTCCGAAGATGCCTCGGGCAGCTTTAACAGAATCTTCAACGTCAATCGGCTTTCCATCATAAGCCACCAAGATGAAGAATCTCCCAGTGACATAGGCTGGGAGTCCTCCTGCTACACGCCATTCATATTCCCTATCTGTCAATCTCAGATACACTGGCTTATGCTTGAGTTGGCAGATGCGCTCAATTGCTTCGATAGCTTTGTCAAGATCAACGAAGGCAAACATCACTCCCTTGAAAGCCTCCGGAATTGGACGTATCTTGAGCTTCATTGAAATCACAACGCCGGCGATTCCAGATGTTCCATAGAAGACCTTCATTTCATCGCCCGTTATCGTTTCTATTGTGCCATCCGGTCTTGCAACGGTCATCTCGATTATATTGTCCAATACCGTTCCGAACTTCGGCGTACCTATTCCTGCCTTTCCACCAATGGATAGCCATCCTGCAAGTACTGATGCGACGGCGCTCTGCGGTGCAACTCTGAGTGTTAGGCCATGTTTTCTTAGCTGGTTATCAAGTACTTCCCAAACCGCACCAGCCTCAACATGAACCCACATCTCCTCTTCATTTATTTCCAGAATCTTATCGAGCAGCTTTACATCCAACATGATTCCGCCTCTTGTTGGACTTGCTGATCCGTAGTAGCAAGTACCGCCACCCCTTGGAATCACAGGGATCTTCTTCTGATTGGCTAATTCAAGCACCTGCGCAACCTGTTCAGCGTTGGTGGGACGCGCTACATAATCAGCCAACCATTTCTTCTTCCAGCGATAATGATAGTATGGAATCCCAGTTGTGTCTCCACTTGCTGAAAGCCGATCAACCATATTTCCAGTGATCCAATCAATATCTTCCAGCTTCTTCAGATCAATAACATTTGATTCAGTCATGGCATATCATACTCCTACATCAGAAACTGGACGTATCCCATCAGAAAGACAAGAGTCCAACAGGTCAATGCTGTCAAACCAGGCCATTTCACTCGAATTCCACTTATTCCTGTGAGAAAAGCTAGAATTCCAAACAAGTAGCCCAATGTTCCTACGACAATATGGATGAAATGAAAGAGATCCAATGCCGGATTACTTAGCAGAATGCCAATTCTCGCATCAGGTAGAATTACAACAATGTTGATTGTAGTCAATATGAGAGAAAGACCAGCGCAGACACCATGTGCGAATGTGTATTTCTCCTTTGATATCTGATAGAGAAGCGTTCCAATGGCCAGCAAGATAATTGCTGGTAGTCCCAAATATATTGTCAAGTGTAAGCTTACCCCGGCCTGTAGCGGCTCGAACCATATCTGTTGACCGAACATTTTACCACCCTTGCAGATTGAGAGTGGACGATATGGACTAGTGCCATATTCGTCTACCCAAGCGTAGGAATGGACCGCCTATTGCCAGCATGAACGAGATAGGAATTATATTAGCTACCTCGACCACTACTGCGCCTATTATTAGTCCAAGTCCAAATGCGAGTAGTGCACTCGCTAAATCGGTCACTCCCAGCCACGGGACGTAGGCATTGATGATATCAGGGACAATCCATGTAGCGAGCCATATGACAATAGGCACTGCCACAGCCACTACAAGCATTATCAATAGGTTAAATCGAAGTGATAGCTTCAGTGGACCGGAAAAGACCTTGTGGGGATTCATATACCCCTTTGGATCCGTTTGTTTCTTTATCTTCGCCATCTTCGCGTAGGTTTCCTTCCCGAAGTATGAACGAGAATGTGAAACGTTCCACATTCCTATAGAATAAGCCCTCCCATCATATTTGACGCCAATATCAATGACATCAAGAGAACGATACCATCCCATTAGGAATGGTATTATCCTGCGTTCATCATCCAAAAACCAAGTAAGTACTGCAACTTCACCCTTATCGGAAACTGCGCCCTCGGCAGCCCATTTCTCTCGTTTGAAGTGGTCATCCATGTGTTCCAAGAATTCGCTCAATCTCTCAACAGGCACATAGACCTCAGAAGGTGCTAGGCTCGGACCCAATCGTTTTATTCTCATTGGATAGAATCGCTCATCCCATTCATGATGTGCAATTTCCTCCGACTCTATCGTTCCATTATGGCGTCTTACAACATGTTTCATCTTCTCTAGTTCTCCAGCAATCTCATCCTCTGTGCCTTCAAATGTGCAGAGAATGACCCACTCACCAGTTGTGTCAGGTGCTTGACCTACTTCGACAAGCATGCGGTGAAATGAGTCTGTGATGAAGTGCAAGTAAAACGGTCTGGTTGCTTTGAGCAGGTCTGCTAGAGCTCCCTGCATCAAATCGCGGCTACGGAACGATGCAACGACGGGGTGAATGGTCCTAAGCGGTATTATCTTGAGCACGACTTTCGTGATGATTCCAAGTGCTCCATTGCTATCGATTAACAGCTCCTTCACGTCATCATCCTGAGTAATAGAGGCTTCTTGTGAACCCCAAACATATGCATCATCGCCAGGGAAGTATTGGTAGGTTTTGCCTTTAGTAGTGGCGATATCGTCTGGAGGATCACTAGTTCTGAATATTCGGCCGTCTGGAAGCACAACTTCCATGTCAACAACCTGTTCTCGAATTCCTCCATACTTCGTACTACCGATTCCAGTGCCCCCGGCTGCAACCCAGCCTCCCACGGTACTTGATGGCGCACTGGATGGATACGCTCCAACAGTTAGGTCCTCATCCTCAAGAATCTCAAGCAATCGCCCCCAAATGATGCCTGAGCCTACTTCAACAGTCATATTCTCTCGGTCTATATTGTGGACCTCATTCATCCTGGTTGTTTCAATGACGAGGCCCCCTCTGGTTGGTAGAGCTCCACCATACCCACTTGTACCATGTCCTCTAGGGACAACTGGTATCTTGTGCTCAATGCAGTACTTCAGCAGGTTAGAAACCACTTTGGCGTTGACAGGTTGAGCAACCGCTTCTGCCTTAGTTATGAGAATATCATTGACAAGTCCGGGAAGAGCTGCAATATCATGAGAATATAGCTTCCTCATGAAGTCTTCAGCTGAGAAATAATCTTCACCAGTGATGTCCGCAAGATCTTGAATCTGTTGTGCAGTCAGCATATCTATCACCCCTAGAGTCCCAATGCCTCCACTACAATCTGCGACAAGTCCTTGAACTTGATCTCAGCTTCCTTTTCCTCAATACCGTCCGTAAACGACATTGTACAAGATGGACATTCACTAGCCAAGATCTCCGCTCCGGTCTTCTCAGCCTCTTCGATTCGACGTCCAGATATTCGAACTGACATTAGCGGATTTGTTCCTTTCAGCAAGCCGCCTCCTCCACAGCATCTGGCTTTGTTTTGATTGTGTTTCATTTCCCTAAGCTCAAGACCGGGTATAGCTCTTAGAACTTCGCGTGCAGGATCATAGATATTCTGATGTCTGCCAAGCTCACATGGATCATGCCATGTCACAACATGGTTGTAGGGTTTGGTGAAGGTTATCTTCCCTTCCTTCATCATTTTCAGGACAAACTGCGAGAATGAGAGGAACTCCATTCCCTCCACGGCGTCCTGACCAAGAAGATGGGGATATTCCTCAGCAAATGCACGATGACATCCGGGACAGTTGAAGACAACGGTCTTGACACCCAGGTCCTTCAGAGTTGAGAGATTCTGCTTGGCAAGTCCTTTCGCTTTTTCGAACTCGCCTGCGACAAAGTATGGGTTACCGCAGCAATTCTCCTCCTCGCCCAGAAGTGTAAATTCGATGCCAAGGTGGTCAAACACTTTGATAGTGTTCTCTCCCATGTGGGCTAGGGTTCCCTTGAATGAGATGTTGCACCCCGCGAAATAAGCTACCTCTGCCTGAACCATCTCCTTGCCTTCGACAAGGTCGTCAACCATGTCCGCCCAGAGCATCCGGTCATATTGGTCCATCTCCATGATGTTCTGAGTGTTCCTCAGGGACTCATCG
This sequence comes from Candidatus Hermodarchaeota archaeon, assembly GCA_048885865.1. GTDB lineage: Archaea > Asgardarchaeota > Thorarchaeia > Thorarchaeales > Thorarchaeaceae > SMTZ1-83. The sequence goes on along the minus strand of JBHLLF010000066.1, from coordinate 644 downwards.
AGATACTTGACAATCTCTGGCCACTCGCCAAGATTCCCAATCTCATTTCGAATCAGCTGCCAGAATCTAAGCAGAGGGATATTTGTTTGGCAAATCTCTTGACACGCGCCACATAGTGTGCATTTGAAGATTCTATCGGCGAAGTCAGTGGTGATTTTCTGCCCCTTTCTGACCATGTCTTTCAGTTGATACAGCTTCCCTCGTGGAGACTGCGAGTCCCATAATGTGTCGAGATAGGCAGGACACACGAAGGTACAGAAGCCACATCTTGCGCACACAATTGGCTCTATGTCAAGTGATTCTGCCTTTAGTTGCTCAAAGGTCTTGCTTCCCATGAAGATCCCCCTTTAGGGCCAAGGTAGTCCTATCCAATCAAGAACTGGCTTTAGAATCGAATCACCATAGACTGCGATGCCGCCCATTGCGGCTATGATGATCATTAGGACTCCTGCAACTGCTATAGTTATGCCATATGCGAGAAAACCTGAGGTCTTATCCCAAACCCTGTCTCCGAGTCTGGCTCGAAGTATTATGACGAAAATGTACATTTGGGTTGCAACAATAGACCAGAGAATCTTGAATCTCATATATGGATCGTTTACAAGCGCAACCATCGGCCAATCGACAAATCCTGACCACATCCC
>JBHLLF010000065.1:3971-12990 GCA_048885865.1 Candidatus Hermodarchaeota archaeon | reverse complement strand
CTCACATTAATGGCTTGTGATGTGCCAAAGCTTGATTAGCAACCGCAATCTTAGTCCGCCCTATGAGCAGCCCATCAAAGAACTCCATCCTTGTGGTCGTTGCACATCCAGATGATGAATCGCTGGGAGCAGGAGGGACAATCAGGAAGCATGTGGAGCAAGGGGTTCCAGTTGATGTTCACTGCATGACAGGTAATGACACTCGGAACGCCGAGATTAAAGGAGCGTGTGAGGTTTTGGGAGTTCGACATCTGTATCTCAGTGAGCGAGATGACTTCGCTATCGATTCCTCCTTGACAAACGAAGTAATTGGTGCCATTTTGAAGTCGCGTCCAACCATTGTGATTACTCACTCTTTGGAAGACTACAACAAAAACCATCTCGAGTGTGCAAAAATAGTCGCACACTCAGTGGAATGGGCTTCTCATGCGACAATCTTTGACAATGCACATCGAGTTGAACGAATCTATCATATGGAGGTCAATAATCTCCTGTCAATGCCCAATGTCCATGTCGATATTGGGAGCACCTATGACATGGCTCTTCAAGCTTTGAAAGAACACAAGTCCCAGACTCCTAAGTCTGATCAGTACTACTTGAAGTTGTATGACGCAAGAACACGTTTACGAGGAGTTCAAGCTGCATGCGATAGAGCAGAAGCATTTGCAATCACTCTACCCACCCATGCGGGTCCATTTTATCCGAAAAACGCAGTTGATAGGCTAGTCTGAGGCAACAAGAGTGCTTCTATCCACTTCCATCTGCCTTTCGTCTTCTAGCAGCAAGCAACGCTTTGAGTTCGCCCATCATTCCTCCAGGTCCAGATGGCGCCTTTGGAGGCGGAGCTTTTGCGATGGGGGCCGAAGCTATAGGTTCACCGCCTGCCGCTGCCGCTGCTGGTGAAGGACCAGCTGCAGCGACGCCGGATCTTTGTAGTGCGCTGATTTTGGCGTCAAACGAAGACTCAAGCTTAGATAGCTGAGTCTGGAGTTCGTAGACATCCTCCATGACTTTGCTGACAGCTTCTGTGAGTTTTGTTGTGATAATACTGACGACCTCTCCGAGAGCACGCAATTTCTCTTCTGTCGGGTCTTTCAAAGCCCATTCAAACTCATCCATAATGAAGTCTTCGTCATCTTTGCTCATTTCATTGACCCCGTTAGCGCCTGAAAGTGGGAGTTTTGTCTATAAACATATTCCGCGTGCAGCTGACTGTCATAAATTGCCTGTGGCTCTTTCCACTTCTGCCTTGGCATCTGCTAGAATCTTCTCCACCTGCTTATCTGAAGGAGCCTCACAGGTAATTCTAATGACTGGTTCAGTTCCGGATGGTCGAACAAGAACCCATCCTGCTTTGAGCGAGATGCCAATTCCATCCACCGTAAAGACTTCTGCCGTATCTTCCATCGCTTCTGGAAGTGATTTAACGAGGGCTGACATAGCAGCGTTCTTCTTCTCATTTTCACACTTCACTTTGGCCTTTCGTAGTGGATAGACTGGGATTTCAGAGATTAGTTCTCCAAAGGATTTCCCACTAGATGCCATTAGTTCAAGAATCTTGCAAGCAGTCAGAAACGGCTCTGGAGCATTGTGGAACTCTGAGAAGATGAACACACCCGCCGCCTCTCCACCAAATGCTGCACCAGTTTCTCTCATCTTTAGAGCCACTTGAATATCGCCTACAGGAGTTCTAATTGTCTTCCCACCGGACTTCTCGACGGTTTCGTCAATGACTCTTGAGCTGTCCACAGTTGTGACAATTGGCTTATCCTTGGAGCGTTTGAGTTCTTCTCGCGAAAGGAGGGCAATTGTCCTATCTCCCCTAATCACCTCTCCCTTTTCTGTAACAAAAACTACTCTATCTGCATCGCCATCATGTGCAATACCAAGATCTGCACCAGTATCCTTGACAAGTTTGATGAGGTCTGTGAGCGACTCCTTATCGGGCTCAGACACTCTTCCAGGAAAATGACCATCTGGTTGGCTATTTATTGAGATGACTTTGCAGGCTAGCCTTCTCATCAAGTATGGAGTTAACACAGAGCCGGAACCATTGCCCGGGTCAACGATGATGCTGTATTCCTTGGAATCGATTCTCTTGGAATCGACCAGTTCAAGAATAGCCTCAACATGTTCATCCACAGCAGTATCTATGGTTCGTTCTTCACCCAAGCCATTCCATTTGGCGACTTGAAACTCCTCCTCAGTATAGATTCGCTCAATCTCTCTCTCCATCTCTGGAGTGTAGCCCATACTATCTGGACTCCAGAACTTTACACCAGTATACTCAGGAGGATTGTGGGATGCGGTCACCATAAGTCCTGCATTGTAGCCATGCCGTCTTGTGATGAATGCGAGAGTAGGTGTTGGTATCATGCCCCCCTTTACAACGTTGACACCCGTAGACAAAATGCCTGCTGCAAGAGCATCCTCTATCATGCGTCCAGTTGTGCGAGCATCTCTTGCTATTACAACAGTTCCTTCCCCAAGATATGTCCCAAGAGCTTTTCCCAGTTTTAGTGCCATCGAGAGATCAAATTCAGTACCGTAGACCTTTCGAATACCTGTAGTACCGAAGAGATTGCCAGTCATCCTTCACACAGAGTGAATGCTATCGTTACTGGAGAAAAAGGTACCTACTAGACGCGCAGTGTACAAAATACCTCTATATAATTTCGAACTGGTGAGTACACTAGACTTTGGAGGTTCATCTGTTTTGCCAGTCTTTCATCATCAGAACATGCACCTCTATTATCAGGAGTCTGATAAGCGCGAGGACAAAACAAGAGGTCTGCCTGTTGTCTTCGTGCATGGTGCAGGTTCATCCCGTAGGACATGGCATATGCAGACTGAGGCCTTCGAATTCACTCATCGCGTGCTCGCCATTGATCTCTCTGGACATGGAGAGTCAGAAGCCGGTCCAGATGAAGCCAGCATTGAAGGATTCGCCGCTGAGTTGGCTACTCTTATAGAACACCTAGACCTCCGGGACTTTGTTCTTGTAGGGCATTCTATGGGAGGCGGCGTCGTGATGTCTTATGTCCTCAACGCCGAGTATCGGAAGCCTCTTGCCATCACACTCGTTGACACACATCCCACACTAGAGCTATCCAGGCTTGCCACTGGGCTTGCTATAGAAACAATTGAGACCCAACTCTACTTGTTCAGAGGTAGAAAGGAACGAGGAAAGGACGGTCCCTACGATATCATCCGTGAAGAGGAGGACATCAAGAGACGGAATCCTCGAATAATCAGTCGGGACCTCGCTGCAGCAGACAAGTTCAATGTGGCTGACTGCGTGGCCGATATTGACATACCAGTCTTCGTCATTGTTGGGGAGCACGATGACATAGTCACTCCTCAGATGGCGAAGCAGTTTGAGGAATCTCTACCCCGAGCTGACATAGCAGTTGTGAAGAAATCTGACCATGTTCCCATGCTTCAAAATCCTGAGCACTTCAACGAGCTTCTCAGAAAGTTCCTCGAATGGGTAGAGGAGAAGTGCAAGAAGTAGAGTCTTTCACTATAGCTTTTTCTCCATGAAGAGAGCGAAAGGCAAGAATGGTTCTGGTGTTTCATAACCCTCGTACTGCTCAATTTCCCTAAATCCCTCAGAGCGATAGATTTCTTGTGCGACTTTCATGTAGGTCCCGGTTTCAAGACGAATTCTATCGTACCCAAACTCCTTTCCTTTCTCAACCAACCTCTTGAACAACTCTCTTCCAAGCCCCTTGCCCCTGCATTTGGAACGAATGAACATTCTCTTGATCTCTGCGATATTGGCATCTAGCCTCTGCAGTCCTCCCATCCCTTCCGCTTTTCCATCGACTTCTACAATGTAGACAATTCCATCGGGCGGCTTTATGCTTCCGTACTGCTCGAGATGTCCTTCAGCATAAACCTCCGCTGTTGTATCAAGGATAAAGGCGATGTCAATTCCATGTTTCTTGGATAGTTCAAGCATTGTTTCACCTATCCAAGAAATATACTCAATATTTAGTGCGAGGAAGTCATCCTTGTGAATGGCTGGATCATATGGCACAAACTTGACCACAGCAATCTCCGGTATCAGTTTCATACTATTTTTAATAACTCTAGCGGGCACCCTCCTCATATACCACTGAAGCCTCTCTGGGTCACACGCGATGTAGAACGAAACCTTATTAGTGCCCTAGAACTCTTAACGCTTCGTAGAACTGTCCCCACATGCCATAGCAATTGTTCAGGCAGTTCTTAATTTCGGAGGATTCAATCGTGAGCAGCTCATACGACTACCTCTTCAAGGTTGTAGTCCTTGGTGAAGGTGCTGTGGGAAAGACTGCCATCGTCACACGCTTCTCACATGGCTTTTTCAGGACCGACTACAAGACGACGATTGGATCTCAGTTCGCTGTCAAGAACATCGACATAGTCGCTCCAGATGGCGAGAATCAAGTTGTGAAGTTGCAAATTTGGGACGTCGCCGGCCAGTCCAGATTTCAGATACTGCGGCCGATGTACTATCGTGGATCGAACGGAGGGCTTCTTGTCTACGATGTTTCTAGACGCCGAACCTTCATGTTGCTGCAAGAGTGGTTAGATGAGCTCCATAAGGCAATCCAGAAGGAGATTCCATTGGTTCTTGTGGCCAATAAGACAGACCTGCCAGATAGAGTTGTGGAGCCCTCGGAGGGCAGGGAATTTGCTGATGCTCATGGCATGCCATACGTGGAGAGCTCGGCAAAGACTGGCGAGGGAGTCGTTGACATCTTTGAAGAGCTAGGTACTGTTCTCGTCAGAATGCGTCAAAATGTAAATCGCTAGAAACTCATTTTCAGCCGAATCTGTGCAAATCCTAATCCATATCAGGATGGATGCAATCCTCAAGCTCAGCAAAATGACTGACCCTGACGACTACTACGCAGTAAATACAATTCCTGCAATCGCATGGGCACTGAATCTGTATCTAAAGACTGGTGCTCGCTTCAAAGACAAGACACTCGAGGTTGTCTTTCCGGCTGGAGATCATAAAGAAACCATGATCAAGAAGGGAGAACACGAGATAGTTGTCTGGATTTCAAATCGCAGGATCTACGCCAGAGCAAGGTGCAATTTCAAGAAGGACTGTAAAGTCAACACTGAACGCGTGAATGGAAATGATCGTGATGCCCTCAAAGAACTTCCTTGGGATGAGATCAATATACGTCCATTCTTCAAGACAATGATGAAATGGCTAATGCGGATGGACCTCGACTTCAGGACGCTTATACGTTCACTCAATACTGTATGCAACGAGCGCGTGGCTTTGCCCCTCACGACAAAATACGGCAAGACCTTCAATGAATTCAACGACTATCGCAAGACCAACTGGCCCAAGGATGCCACACCAGACAACCGGCGCCGTTTCTTAGAGGAGGTCCTTGTCAGGGTTTCCTTCTGGATGCAGTCCGCAGCTCAAGTCAATGCTCTGGACTACTAGTTTGGTAGGCATGAATAAGAGGTAGAGGGAATCCCTTCAATTGGATTAAGAGGGACTCCCCCCAATTTCAGGTTTCCACCACGAATTCCCAACCCCGGATTAGGTAAGGTACGCATTTAAACTATGGCACAGAAATGCATTGCAATGTAGGAAAGGACAATCTTGGTCAATCGCCTCACAATCAGAAACCCTAAAGCGAGCATGTATCACAACTGGCTCGTGTGGATGTGAGCATTCTTTGAAAATCGGTCTACTCATTAATCCAATTGCTGGCATGGGTGGACGCGTAGGTCTCAAAGGCACAGATGGTGTGGTTGAGGAGGCCATCAAGAGGGGTGCAGAGCCTGTTGCAGCAGGAAGAGCAGCTGATTTCTTAGATGCCCTGTTACAAATGCGAAATGTTGGACGTGTCGAGTTCAGTCTTGTGACATGTCCTGATGTGATGGGGGAACAAGTAGCTAGAGCCAGCGGGCTGCCTTTTGAGGTAGTTGATGCAGCAATAGCCTCAGAAACAGGGCCTGAAGATACTCGAAGGTGTGTGACTGCTCTGTACGCTGAGGGTGTAAGGCTCCTTGTTTTTGTTGGCGGGGATGGAACTGCACGTGATATTCTTGACGCAGTCAATGAACACAGCCTAGACGACCTTCATGTGCTTGGAGTCCCATCCGGAGTGAAGATGTATAGCGGCATCTTTGTCGTAAATCCTCGAGACGCCGCAGAGGTGATTCGTCTAGTTGCTCAGGGAAGTACATCGTCTGCAGAGTTTGAGATCATGGATGCTGATGAGGATGCCATCCGTGAGGATCGATTCATCATCAAACTCTATGGATACCTCAAAGGTCCTGCAGTGCCTGCTCGCTTTCAGGGAGCTAAACAGGCAAGTCCTGAAACAACAAATGAACAAGAGGCACAGGAAGCAATTGCTCGATATGTGATAGACGAGATGGAACCCGACTACTGGTATATTCTTGGCCCCGGAACTACTGTCCGGGCTATAACGGATATGCTGGAAGTCAAGAAGACTACACTTGGGGTTGATGTATACTCGCGATATGGTATGCGCAATGATGTGAATGAAAACGACATTCTTGAAATGATAGCAGACTTTGAAAAAGTGTGGATTGTTGTTTCGCCAATAGGCCATCAAGGAATGCTATTTGGTAGGGGGAATCAGCAAATCAGTCCAAAGGTAATAGAGATGGTGGGCAAAGACCGGATTCTGGTTATTTCCACGCCCTCAAAGCTGAATGGCATCGAAGGTGGGACATTGAGAGTCGACACAGGCAGTAGTGAAGTGGATGAGATGCTAAGGGGCTACATTCGCGTCATCACAGACTATAACGAGATTCGACTTGTGAAAGTGGTGTAAGTCCTCCTCATTGATTCTTCCTTCTAGTCACACAATAAGCTATGATGACCAGAGGGAGTATCCCAGCTGCCAATCCTCCTATGTAGAATACGATGGGCGGAATTCGGAAAAGGAAGGATCGGATAACATCGATGGGTATCTCAAGAGCAACTCTTGGCGAAACATAGGTTTCAAAGGTGGTTGTGAATTCAACATACCCATAGAGAATGTCTCCCTGATATACATCAAAGGGAAGCGGGTCGCCAACAGCGTTCGCAAAGTAGAATCCTCCTTCTCCCGTAGCTGACATCAGCTCAGGGTCGAAATCATGCTTCTGAGCTTGAATGAAGGTTTCATTGTCTAGAGAGAGAAACAAAGCCGCAGTAGTGAGTCTTTCATCTTCCGTGAAATTGTAGGAATAGAGAATATCAACCATCAAGTCCAATCTACCATTTATCTCAGTGACCTGAAGTTTCCAATCAGTCACATTGACCGGCACTTCTGGCACATCTTGGAAATCAGCAGAGATGGAACGAGCTGTGTCTTGTGATGCATAGACTGGCAACAGTTCAACTATCATGAGAATTATGCAGATGTAAGCGAATGGAAACATAGCCGACCTCGACATCACAAACATCTCCAGTTGGAGCTTGAGCGCTAAAGAAATATGCGATATGATTGGTTTGGGGTGGCCCAGTTCGGTCGGCGGAGGGCGAGAGGAGAGTTAGACTTGGCTCCTATGAGGAAAGAATATGCCAGAGATTTCCCAAATAGGCCACCCCTGATAGGAAACAATTTCTATTAGGCCGTGAAGACTAAAGAAGTGACCGAAGGTTGAAACACTGTACTTGTACAATGAGTGAACTATTATGATTGTGCTCTTGACTGACTTTGGCGAGTCGGAATACGTTGGAGCTATGAAAGGCGTTATACTGTCTATCGCTCCAGGCGCACAGATTGTCGATCTGACGCATTCAATTTCTCCTCAGTCTGTTCGAGAAGGAGCTTGGGTCTTGCTTCAAAACTATCAACACTTTCCTAGGGATGCAATATACGTTTGTGTTGTGGATCCTGGAGTGGGCACAGATCGTGATGCTGTATTGGTTGACACGACTAACTACATGTTCATCGGACCCGACAATGGGTTGATGTATCCTGCAATTATGCAAGATGGAATCAGACAGATATTCAGTCTTAGCATCGATGAAGACGCATCAGACACATTTCATGGGAGGGATGTTTTCGCTGTGACTGCAGCCAATCTTGAAAGGCGCGTTGTTGGAAGACATCTTGGTCCATACAAGACTGCATTGGATATTGAGATTTCATTCCATCAAGAGGGCCGAGAGGGAGAGGTAGTTCGCATAGACAGATTCGGGAATATTGTTACCAATATTCCTCCAACAGACATGGGGCCTGTGAAGATTAGGACGAATGATAGCGAACTGGATTCAGTTCATTGTCGTACCTATGCAGAAGGACCCGAGGACGGAATCTTCGTTGTTACAGGTAGCTCAGACACTCTGGAACTCTCAACGCAAAACGGTCGAGCAATAGAAATTCTTCCACTCAGAATAGGTGACCGTCTAATAATCGAATAGTCACATCTTTGGGAAAAAGACACACGCTTCTCTGGCACAATCTCGATTTCTCTTCCAGTTCTCGCAGGACCCTACTTCTGGTTCAGGACCTAAGTCCACTCCATGATTCTTTCTCAGTATCTCAATGGCTGCACCAATTCCATATAATGAGGATCTCTTGCAGCAGCGTATCAGACCATCAGTCACTCTTTCAAGTGCTGCTATTGTAGCTATATGAGCCGAGAGCCGCTCCGGTCCCTTCGTCGGAGTAGAACCGAGAAACAAGGCAATAGCAATCCCAGCACCAACACAAGCTCCACAATTTCCTGCAGTGCCACAGAACCCACCAGGAATCTTTGAGCCTCTTCTTATGCCCTCAAGAATCATCTCGAAGGTCACATTCTCTCCATTTGGCCGAGCAATTCCACGATTCTTCATAGCAATGAGTAACGCCGCAGGTACCAGACTGTGATGTTCCGGTCCATGAAAAGTGAACGATGAGTGATTGAAGGCCTCCTCCAAGATTTTCCGTGGGCTTGTGCTTTTTTCTCCCTCGGCCATTCTCCGCAACAATTCAAGCGCATCTGCTGAGTGACACTCATCGCAGATGAAGTGACCTTTTGGGCAATAGAT
>JBHLLF010000065.1:0-3871 GCA_048885865.1 Candidatus Hermodarchaeota archaeon | reverse complement strand
GCCATTCTCCGCAACAATTCAAGCGCATCTGCTGAGTGACACTCATCGCAGATGAAGTGACCTTTTGGGCAATAGATTGTGGAGATGAAATCAAGTCCGCAATAGTCACAGATGTGCTCAGATCCCTTGTCGCTGTAGACAAGAGTTTCACCGCAAATCATGCAAGCGAAATCGTGAGTCGCGGACTTGTCTGTCAATCTGTATCACCGTTCTGAACGCCTAATCATCTCTTTATTGAGATTTGTGATATCGTCGAGTTTCTAAGCTCGGCAGGACAGAGCTTAGTATCTAAATCGGTGCAAACTGAGCTTATTGAGCTAGTGGTGAGCTAATTGGAATACACAGTCTTTGAAACCGCCTTCGGGTACATGGGAATCGTATACAGGACGAATGGCGCTTCTGCTAAGGCAGTAAACCTCTTTCTACCTCGGAGCAGAAGAGAAACGCAAAGCATAATCAAAGCGCTGTTTCCTCAGGCACTGAAATCGGATGGTGATGGAGTATCAGAGCTTACAGAGCGGATTCAGAACTTCTTTCTAGGGGACCCAAGTCCCATTCCATTGAGTCTTGTTGATACCTCCAATTGTACGCCCTTTCAGCTGTCAGTCTTGAAGGAAGAACATGCAGTTCCTCGAGGCAAGACCTCATCATATGGGCGAATCGCCAATCATTTGAATTCTCGTGCAGTCCGTGCAGTTGGCAGCGCACTGGCAAGGAATCCCTTTCCCATCGTAATTCCCTGTCATCGAGCCGTTCGGTCTGACCGCACCTTAGGCGGATATCAAGGCGGACTTGAGATGAAACGACAGATCCTCTCAATGGAAGGAGTCGAGTTTGACCCTCGAGAGAGAGTGCTACCTGAATACTTTCTAGGCTGATCGCACATGATAATCGTGGGCATGATTTTGATTTACAGTCCAATTTGCAGGTCTGGGGTTTCCTGTTCTCTGATGATGACGCTTGCTAAACCTCCTCCCTAACCTATCATTTCCTCAATTGATTCAGGCATCAGACCTAAATACCTGTAGAACGCGAAAGGCAGTATGGCTCGCATTGTAGTAATTGGCGGATGTGGAACAGTCGGAAGCATAGCAGTGAAGACGCTGGCCGCGTATGATGATTTCTCAGAGATAGTGGTGGCTGACCTTGACTATGAAGGGGCACAGACCTGTGCCGCAGAGGTGGATGAAGACAGATGCTCAGCTATTCTAGTTGATGCTACTAATCCCGATAATATCAAGGAAGTAATCAGAGGTGCGGACATCGTTCTCAATGTTTGTGGCCCGTTTTACAAGCTTGGGCCTATAGTTCTCAAGGCTGTAATTGAGGAGGGTATCAATTACGTTGATGTCTGTGATGATTTCGACGCAACCCAGGTCCTGCTGGAGATGGATGAGGCGGCTAAGAAAGCTGGTATTATAGCTCTGACGGGAATGGGTGGATCACCAGGCATAGCGAACCTCCTTGCGAAGTTCTGTGCTGACGTATTGCTTGATGAGGTTGACTCAATTGATATCCTTCACGTGCATGGAGGTGATGTGCGAGAAGGGCCTGCAGTCATTGCACATAGAATTCACAGTATGCTAGCAGATATCCCAATGTATCTGAACGGCGAATTTACCACTGTCAAGTACTTCGAGGAAAGTGGTATTGCATTGGAGGAGGAAATTGATTACCCTTTGATAGGGAAATATCGCAGTTACTGCTATCCTCATCCTGAAACCATTACGTTGCCCAAGTACATCAAGTGCAACAGAGTAACGAATCTTGGGTGTGTCATCCCGCCTGAATACTACAATCTGATTCGAGATATAGTACGGCTTGGAATTGTCAGTGAGGAGCCGATTGATGTCAGAGGCCAGCCAGTCATCCCCTTCAATTTCGCTATCTCCTTTATTCTCAAAGAACGGGAACGCATTCTTAGGGAAACAAACTTTGGAGAACAGAGAGGCGCCCTGAAGATTAGGGTTCGTGGAACACTTGATGGTAAACCCCATGAATATGATTTCACAATGGCATCAGTGGGACGAGCCATGGGCGACTCGACTGGCATTCCAGCAGCACTTGGCGCAATTCTCATGCAAAGGGGCAAAGTAACAGGAAAGGGGGTGCTGCCTCCGGAAGCCTGTGTTGTCCCAATGGACCTACTCCTCATGATGAAGGATGTTCTTGGTCTGGAGGAAGTCACAGGGAAAGGCTCGCCACTAATAATCGAGTCAATCGATCATGAAGGGAAGGTTGAGAAAATCGACATCTAGTCCTCTCGAATCTCATATATGAAGGTTTGACAAGCCATACTGGGATTCAGGATGGCGACTAGTGATAACAAATACCTCCTTGCAGTCGATCATGGCACATCTGCGATGAAGATCGCATTGACGGACTCATGCGGAGAGGTTTTGGCATTTGAGTTTGAAGAAATCCCACTTGAGCTAATAGAAGGTGGTGGTGCTGAGCAAGACCCAGAGGTATGGTGGACTGCTCTCAAGAACTGCTCCAAGCGTCTTGTTGAGGGCGGACATGTTCCAGTGGATCAGATTGCGGGGATATCGGTTTCAAGCCAATGGTCCGGCACCGTGGCTGTTGACGAAGCTGGCAATCACCTCTGGAAGGCTATAATCTGGATGGACACTAGAGGAAAACCGTACATCTCAAAGAAGTTGAGAGGTATCATCAACATTCAAGGCTATGGCATTCTCAATATACTACGCTGGCTTAGAAAGACAGCCGGAATCCCTACGAATAGTGGAAAAGACCCAATCGCCCATATCTTCTGGCTTCAGAACGAGCATCCTGAGGTCTACGAGAAGACCTTCAACTTTCTTGAATGCAAGGACTACCTCAACCTCAAGCTGACAGGGAAGTTTGCTGCCTCCTATGATTCTATTATGCTCCATTGGGTCACCGATATACGTGATATTTCCAACATGAAGTATGACAATGGACTGATCAAAAAGCTCGGCATCCATCGTGAGAAACTCCCGCCTTTGAAGCACTCTACAGACATTCTAGGTGATCTGAAAGCAGATGTTGCTGATGAGATTGGCCTCAATCCAGAGACCAAGGTCGTAGTAGGCTCAGCAGACATTCATTCTGCAATCGTCGGATCGGGAGCAGTGCAGAACTACGAGGGGCATGTCTATATTGGCACTAGTAGTTGGGTGGTCTGTCATGTTCCATTCAAAAAGACCGATATATCACATAACATGGCTTCACTACCTTCTGCAATCCCGGGAAGATACTTTATTGCGAACACGCAAGAATCGGCTGGTGCATGCTTAACATTTCTCCGGGATAACCTGTTTTTCTCCGATGATCCCAAACGCTTCGGCAAATATGAGGTCTACCAAGAGTTTGATTCCATTGTTGAGCAGGTGCCAGCTGGTAGTAACAAGTTGATTTTTACACCCTGGCTTTATGGAGAACGAACTCCTGTTGAGGATCATACTTTGAGGGGCGGCTTCCACAATGTATCGCTTCCCATAAAGCGGGAGGATATGATTCGTGCTGTGTTTGAGGGGGTTGCATACAATAGCAGATGGCTCATGGAACTGGTTGAGAAATTCATCAAGAGGAAGATGGACCCGCTAAACATCATTGGTGGAGGAGCCCAGTCTGACATCTGGTGTCAGATTTATGCCGACGTTCTCAATCGCACTATTCGCAGAGTGAAGGACCCAATCTATGCTAATGCAAGGGGCGCTGCGCTCATTGGAGCTGTAGCTCTTGGACTATGCTCTTTTGACGAAATCCCAAGTCTCATTCAGTTTGAGAAGGAGTTCACCCCGAATCCTGACAATCGGGCGCTCTACGATGAGTTGTTCAAGGAGTTTCTCAATATTTACAAGAATAACGTGAAGATGTACAAGAG
>JBHLLF010000064.1:0-13010 GCA_048885865.1 Candidatus Hermodarchaeota archaeon | reverse complement strand
AAATTCCCATTTACTGTCAGAGCTGCATACGCAGGATTGATGTCAACGCCTGTGGTTCTAGAGGAAGCATCACAAAACTTGGGTGCCAGTAAGAATAGGACATTCGTTAAGATCACATTACCGCTCATAGGTGTGAGTCTTCTTGCAGGATCACTTCTTTCATTTGTATATTCAGTGAGCGAGGTTAGCACGAGCCTTCTATTAGGTAGTGTTGGGCATTCGGAGGCACCCATTACATATTGGACGTCTAGGGTGCTGGAGATGATAGGTGAATGGGGAGGGGCAACTAGTGCAGCATGTTTAGGGGTATTATTGATGGTTGTGCAATGGATAATAATTACGCTCACAAACAAAATACTGGGAGCTAGGTCTGCAGCTATTACAGGAATATGAGGTGTGAAATATGGTCGTGATTAGAACTGAGAATTTGCGAAAGACCTTTGGTGAAGTTGTCGCTACAGACGAAGTGAACATTGCTATTGAGGAGGGTGAACTTGCCACACTTCTAGGGCCGTCTGGTTGTGGAAAAACCACTCTTCTTCGCCTAATCGCTGGATTCTATATCCCTGATCGTGGCCGAATCTTCTTCGATGATAAGGATATGACAGTTGTTCCTCCTCACAAACGGAACACGGGAATGTGCTTTCAGAACTACGCTTTATGGCCACATATGTCGGTATTTGACAATGTGGCATATGGATTGAAACTGAAACGTTTTGAGAAAAACTTGAGGTACACAAAGAGTGCTGTTGCCCGTCGTGTTAACGAAGCTCTGAGTCTCGTAAGAATGGAGGAACTTGGACAAAGACACATTCACCAGCTTTCCGGTGGGCAACAGCAGCGTGTGGCCCTCGCTCGTGCACTTGTCATTGAACCAGACGTGCTCCTTTTAGATGAACCTCTTTCCAATCTCGATGCGAAACTTCGGATTGAGATGAGAGAGGAGATTATTAGAATACACAAGGAGATGTCAATCACAACTGTGTATGTTACACATGATCAACATGAAGCACTCAGTATTTCAGATAGGGTTGCTGTCATGGACAAGGGATATGTCCAGCAGTTCGATACACCAAGGGAGATCTATGCAACACCACAGACCGTTTTTGTTGCTGATTTCATAGGGCAATGCACCTTTATTGATGGGACTGTTGAGGGCGTCAATAATGATAGCATTACTGCACGAATTCCAAACGATCAGACTGCTGTTGGCCAAACCACGATTGATGGCTACCCATTTGAATTAAATGAGGAAGTCAAAGTTGCCATACGACCTGAGGACCTTCATCTACAGCGGGAAGGCGCCTCAGATAACGAGATTGTGGGCAAAGTCACAAGGACAATATACGTTGGAAATTCTTTGGAGGTCTACTTCCAAGTGGGTGATATTTCGGCTCAGGCTCTACTTGATCCTGATTCTGAAATCAAGGAAGGTGATGATATTCACCTCTTTGCACCCTCAGATGAAGTAATGATACTTCCACTAGGAGGAGTTGATGCTCTACGCAAGGTTCCCGGCCATCCCTTAGCACTTGCGGCTGCACCATCTAGCCCTTCCGCGGATGCCTAATCTGTACGGCGACACCACGATTGAATGCGGTCATTTCACGACCACTAATTTGAGCTCTTCCAGTGCCTAGGAGATTCTGGTCTTCATCAAGGACCAATACCTCTTCTCCAGCTTTGAGTTCTATTGAAGCAATTTTCACGAATTTGGCCAGGGCGGACTTTCCAGTTGCTACGAACTCTGAAACATCTGAATCAATGACAACCTTGTAGATGTCATTAAGACCGATCCGTAGCAGCTCTTGCCCTCCTAGATACGTTGGAGTTAGGAGTCCAGTTGTAGGAACCAAAGTGAAAAGAATATCATCATTGATCTTGCAATGTTTAATTTTGCCTGTACTCTTCGAGAGGTCAATTTTCAGGCCATCAAGGTCTGCCAATTTTCCCGCATTTACTCCCCACTGATGCATCAGGAGTGCCCTAAGTTTTCTTCTAGTCCAAGAGACATCTTCATCTGCTGGAGGCAACTTATTCGTTGCATCAGTCGCACTCGAAACAGTTTCAATAGAAAGCTCATTGATTAGTCCTGAAAGCGCTATATCCACATTGACCTTTCGCTTGAACCAAATGACTTTTTCATATGTCATCGACTCAAGGACTCTTCTCGTCCTCTCACACACTATTCCAATTGTTTCTGAATCTAGACGCTCTGGAAATAGACACTGCTGCGCTGGATGCACGTGTTCTAATTCCCAGGGTACGATGCCCATTGGAGTAACAAATAGTAGCACTAGGTCATCTGCTCTTCTCTTCCTGACTTCCCTGATGATTTCACCAGATGTGTCAGAGAATGGTCTGAGACCTGGGTCCGATACGAGTAGAACGGTATTTGTTTCTTTGTAGGGATACCGAGAAACAAACCGAGAAAGGAACCTAGTGATTTCTGGTCGTTTTGTGGTTTCCGGACCTGTATAGAAGATTGAAGACCTCTTCCCTATTGGATCCTCGCTCTCCAATTGATGATGTTGCTCTAGAATCACCGCCAGTGCATCATAGAGGGTTGGGTGTCCTCTGGCTCGATATGCAGCCAATTCGAAAAGCTTGCCTTCTGAAATAGCCTGACGCACTCTCCGCATCTCAGCTGAACTGACGTAGAGATTGTGCTTCATAAGCTGTAGCTCTTGCTCCTCCTTCTTCTCACTCTTCAGAGCATCAGCCGAGGTCGCACTGCAGATTGGACAACTACATGGAAGCTCAGTTAGGTCTTTTAAGTGCACAGTCCCTGATGGTAGCAACATTCTACCAGATTCTGCGAATTTCGCATAGGATGCTGAATCGAAGAAGTCACAACCCAAAAGCGACGCCTGCGCAAAGAGCATTGGGTGACCACATCCAAAGAGATGGACGGGTCTATCAGGCGGAAGGTGTTTCTTTGAAGCAAGTACTACCCGGGCCATCTCTGAATAGCGATATTGCTCCATTAGGGGGACTACACCTCCAATTGGATGCACATCGATGTCCAAGGACGCAAGTTCTTTTGCTGAGCTCTCTCTGAGATCCTCGTAGATGCCGCCTTGGACTGTTCCTGCAAGCATCATATCCCCTTTCTTATGCGCTGAGAGCCGTGCTCGTTCCAACGAAACGGCAACATCCTGCTCAACCTTGGCTCTTCCAACCGATGGATCTGAGAATACATCAAGGATGGTTCCTATATCTGACCCTATGGCCTTCTGAAACTCAATAATTTCGAGAGGGTCAATCTCTCCTTCAGCCAGACCATGGAAATACATCTGAAATGTGCCAGAGTCAGTCATGATAGGTCCATTGAAGTTTAGAAGTCCATGAACTCCAGAGTCAATTGCTTTTGTGCGGAATCGTTCATGCGATCGAATGATGTATGAGTTTGTGATTACCATTTGGAAGCCAAACTCGGTAATTAGTTCCTGTGGCGTAATTGCTGATTTTCCTGGATGCACCACAGGCATAAGAAGCGGAGTCTTCACTGTGCCGTGGGCTGTGGTAAATCTCCCTAACCGGGCGAGTCCATCCTTTGCACGAATCTCGAATTGGGTCATTCTAGTCCTTTTGGTGTGCCATCGGATATGCCCATGAATCTTTCCTTATGGATAGAATGGAACGCTTTAAGATGGTTCACTCCGGTTAAATGACAATGACCGAAGTCAAAGCTCTACTCGTACAGAGGCGGGATTACAAAGATCCGAATTTGCTTAGTGAGTTTGAGGCTTTGGCGACCACAGCAGGCTATGAGGTGTTAGGAACCTTCGATATCGTAGGTGCATCATCAGCGAAATATGGCATCCGAAGTGGAAAGGTTGAGGAAATCCAAACATGGATTCAAGTCAACGAGCCAGACTTTGTCCTCTTTTCACCTACCTTGACATCTGGTCAAATGTTTCGCCTCATGGAGAAATGGGAGATTGAGGTGCGTGACAGGACTCAGGTAATTCTAGAAATATTCGACCGTCATGCTCGTACTCCTCAGGCTAAGCTGCAAATAGAGCAGGCGCGTCTTAGATATGAGCTACCATTCCAGCGTCACCAGATTCGAATTCAGCTCCAGCAGGAGCATGTTGGAGATAGACCAATCGCAGATCAGGTGGGACCTGGCGAGAATCCATTGGACATACATATTTCGCATATTCGTAAACGCATTGCTGTCATTGAAGAGAAGCTCGAAACCATCTCAAGGAAACAGAGCCTGAAGCGAAGGGGTCGGGAAAAGAAAGGATTTGAGGAAGTGACACTCGCAGGGTATACGAATGCTGGGAAAAGCACCCTCCATAATGCATTAACTGGTTCAGAAGCCGAAGTTGCAGACCAGTTGTTTACCACACTATCAACCAAAACCTCCACAATTCCGCTACCGGGTCATCAAGCAGTTCTAACCGATTCTGTTGGTTTCATTAGTGATCTACCTCGTCCGCTACTTCGGGCATTCAATACAACGCTGATGGAAATCGGTGAGGCCGATGTCATTATACTAGTTGTTGACGGTTCTGATTCATTGGAAGAGATTGAGCGCAAGTTGAACACCTGTTTGGAAACTTTTGTGGATATTGAGGCAAATGGCGTTCCTCTTATCATCGCCCTAAACAAGATTGATCTTCTTGATGAAGACGAGATGGCTCAACGCATCGAATTGATCGAATCCACCAATCCAGAAGTTGTCCCAATTTCTGCAATGATTGGAACGAATCTGGAAGATCTAATTGAAGCAGTGGAGCGAAGTCTTATGCCACTTGCGACGTACCGCCTAGTTCTTCCGTATGATGATACGTCAATGTCAATGCTTTCTTGGCTTCATGATGTTACTTCCGTTTCTAATCAGGAGTACAGCAAGGACACAATATCTGTTGACGTGAGATTGGATGCTGTACTTGCTCAGAAACTATCCAAGATGGTCGCTGAAGGGACTCTTATGAGAATTGACTAGCGAGATTCCTGAAAACACACCAAAGTAGTTAAGAGGTTCACATCGGTTGACCCTTCACTATCTACACACAGGGAGTCCCCAAAACTGCCGATATCTCATCTTGGGCAAATGCTGCAAAGCGGTGAGTTTGTTGTAACAGCTGAGATAGGTGCGCCTCGAGGAGCCGACCACCTGTCGTTGATTGAGAAGGCGAGTGTCGTCAAGGACTTCTGTGATGCAGTTAATATACCTGACAATCCAAGAAGAATCCCCAGAATGAGCAGCATTGCAGGAGCACGGTTGGCACTTGATGCAGGACTAGAACCTATCCTGCAGATGGCAATGAGAGACCGTAATAGAGTGGCTTTGATGAGTGATCTTTATGGCGCTTATGCTCTAGGAATTCGCAATGTGCTCTTTGTTACGGGTGATCTTCCGGGCTTTGGGTCAGATACACAAGCCAAGATTGTTTCAGATATTGATTCAATTCAAGCTCTTCGATTGGCCTCTCGAATGATGGCTGGCAAAGATCATTCCGATGAGGAGATTGAGGGGGTGCCCGACTTCCTTCTTGGAGCGACGTTCGATCCCTTTGTCGAGCCAGTTGAGCATCAGATACAAAGAGCAAAGCTGAAGCATGAATCTGGTGCCCAATTCTTTCAGACTCAAGCTGTCTTTGACATATCTCGCCTAGCAGAATTTGTGGAATCCCTTGCGGATCTGAATACGTATATTCTAGCTGGGGTTGTTCCTTTGCGGGGACTAGAAATGGCCGAGTTTATGACCGAACATGTATCTGGCATCACAATTCCTGATGCGATTCTTCAACGCCTAGATAATGCTGCTGAGGGGCTTGATGATGAGGAAAAGGAACAGGCAATCCAGCAAGAAGGTCTGTCTATTGCTGCTGAAACTATCAATTCATTGAGAACAATTGATGGAGTGGACGGTGTTCATATAATGGCTGTAGGCTGGGAGTCCTGCGTACCAGAACTCGTCAAGTTAGCAGGGCTTTATCCGCGTCCCGGTTGAGGTTGAACAAGAATGTTTGTCTTTAAGAAAGAACAGAAGTCGTTTGATTTCAGTGGTATAACAATCGGAGGCTATCCAGGAGAGAATCCAACAGTCCTTGTGGGGGGACTCTTCTTTAAAGGACAATCAATTGTTGAGAGCACAAAAGAGGGTCTCTTTGACAAGAAGACCGCAAAGGAATGGCTTGATGCTGGGATTGGCATGTCCGAGAGAACAGGTCATCCAATGATTGTGGAAGTATATGGGCGATCGGGCATTGCTATGGAGCGTCATCTATCATGGCTAGCTGAGAATTTCGATGGCCCCTTCATGTATGAATCCCCCAATGTTAGCGCCAAGAAGCGGGCTACCGACTTCTGCAATGAGGCTGGCTTAACAGGGAGAGCAATCTACAATTCGATCAATATGTCCATGGACGAGGATGAACGTGCATTCTTGAGAGACAGTCAACTCAGTATGGCTGTTGTACTAGGATGGTCCCCGAAGGCCAGCTCGCTGAAGGAACGGATGGATGTAATTGAGGCAATAGTTTCTGATGCGAAGGGATTGGGGATAGAGAAATTCGTTATTGATCCTGGAACGATGCCTGTGGGAGCAGGATATGGATTAGAACTGAGAACGAATGTCGCAGTAAAGTCTGAGCTGGGTTTGCCTACATGTCTAGCACCACATAATGCACCATCGGCTTGGAAGTTCATCACGGAGCAGGGTCTAGATAAGGAGGATATAGTCAATTCATCAGTAGTAGCCTCAATAGTGGCAGCCCAACTATTCGCTACAGATTGCATAATGTATGGCTCCATGAGAAGGTCTCAGGAGGTATTTGCAGCTGTGGCGCTAATACAGAACGCCATTTTTTCTGCGGTTGAGGAAGCTAGCCAAGTGCTTGGAACAACGAAACATCTCTTCGAGCCAAAGGCGGGGGAATAGGAGGTTTCATCGTGTCTGCGAATAATTGGCCTCATGTGCCTGGAGATTTCGAGGTTGGAGACCCCGATCACTCTGTAGCAATCTGTACATTAGGTAAGAAGTTCCATGTTCCCGGAGACTTTGCCATAATTGGTACATGTAAGACTGAGAATATTGGAATTGAGCGGGTCATCATCAATGTGATCTCCAATCCTTCCATTCGTTTCTTGATTCTTGCAGGGCCTGAGGTTCCTGGTCATTTGACTGGCTCATCTATGAAGGCTCTCTACGAAAACGGCGTTGACGCCGATACACGTAAGATAGTGGACGCACCCGGAGCCATTCCCTACATTGAGAATGTGCCCCTTGAAGGCGTGGAGCGATTTAGGCAACAGATTGAATTCGTGGACATGATGAACAACTCTCATGCTGATGATATATCTGAAAAGGCTGCAAAGCTGCAAGCCAAGAATCCAGGGTCCTTTGATGAAGAACCCATGTTTATTGATTTCAGAGGGGCTGCAAGCACAGCAGAAAGAATTGGAATTGGGGCTTCAATTACTCTGCTTCCAGAATATGGGGTGTCACTGAACCCTTTCTCTTTCTTGGTTGCTTCTCAAGAAGCCGGTGCTATAATCACTGCTCATCCGTCATCTATCGGAATTGAAGTTCATTCCACTGAGTCTGGAACGGCTCTAATTGGGAAGGAGTTGTAGACATTGTTTGTGTTTCAGAAAGAACAGTACATCTATGACGTTGGTGGCGTAAAGATAGGGGGCAATCCCGGAGAAACGCCAACAGTTCTGGCCGGGACCATCTTCTATGGAGGACACAAGATAGTACAAGATGCCTCCAAAGGGATAGTGGATACGAGTGCAGCAGAGAATCTGATCAACGGGCAAGAAACGATGTCTGATATGACAGGAAACCCTGCAATGGTTCAGATATTCGCTGAGTCGGCAAGTGCCATGGAGAAATACATAGATTTTGTATCTGCCTTGACGGATGCGCCATTCATCATTGACTCTACAGACCCTATGGTACGCGTGGAAGGATTGCGTTATTCTGAGGAGATTGGACTCATCGACAAGGCAATCTACAACTCTATCAACATATCCGTGACTATGGAAGAGATTGATGCTCTGCGTGATATCCAACATGAGTGTGCAATCGTGCTTGCCTTCAATCCGCAAGACTCATCGACAGCAGGTCGTAGGGCTATACTTGACGAAGGCGCTGCGTCGCTGAAGCAGGGACTACTGTCCATCGCAGAAGATGTAGGGGTGAATAAACCCTTGATTGATACAGCTACAACAGCTATGGGGGCTGGAGCTGGCGCCGCGGTCTCTTTCACATTTGTATCAAAAACACTGTATGGTCATCCTACAGGTTCGGGGATTCATAATGCCGCATCGTCATGGACTTGGCTAAAGCAATATAGAAAGGAGAACCGAGAAGCGTACAAGATATGTGATATTGCCTCGAATCTAGTTGTTCAGTCACTGGGAGCTGATTTTCTCCTTTACGGTCCTATAGGCAATGCAGATAGAGTGTTTCCAGCGGTAGCAATGGCAGATATCTTTTCGGCCGAGTCTGCAAAGATGGAAATGGGTCTAGAGCCACCAGCGAATCACCCCTTCAGGAAACTTCTATGAATGATGGAAAAGGAGAAGGAAAATTGAAACTGATTCGCCCGCGTAGCATTGGACCTTCTAGTCTTCGAATGGGACCTTACTACACCGTTGCATCAGTTGAACTTGGAAACACCACCACAAAATGTGTGATTGTATCGACAAATCTCGAAACTGCTGAAATCTTCGAAATCGAAAAGGAAGTTCGAATGACCAGGGATGTTCGCCCTCCACTAAATGGCGAGGAGGTCTTTGGTCACACACTCACTGGCATAGACTTGACTAAAGAGTCAGTTGCTGAGATGGTGTCTGATATACTTAGAACCGCACTCGCCCGCGCACGACTTGACATCGATAAGGACCTCCATTTTGTTGTTCGTTCTACAGGAGTCAATGCAGGATTCGCGGAGCCGGAGGAAGTCGGAGCCATCGTCAAAGCGCTTGCGGAGGGCTGTCTAGCTACGGGTGTAGCTCCAAGAAAGATGACTGCTTCCATTTCACCGGAGAATCTTCCGCTAAGTCTGAGAGACTTCACTTGGCTCCATAAGGTATACTTTGACGGTGCTGTAGCCAGTTCTCTTCCCCCCTCTAATGCTGAGATAGTCGCAAATGAGATGGAGGGCGAGCTCGTCACAGCTGGATTGAAAGGAGCTGCAAAGATTGCAAATGTGGACTTTAGAAACCCCGTTATGACCCTTGACTTCGGGACTACTCTTGCTGGTAGAGTAACAGATGATGGACATCCATATGCAAAGACCATTGGATCATTTGCTGGCCTAGCTGGAGCAATACCAGATGCGTTGGTCAGAGGAACAGGAATCGTGGAGGAACGGACTGGCTCTCTGCTTGATGTCCGCGACTCAGCGCGGCCTCGAAGGATTGATGTCGACAATGACTTGATAGATGAAGTTCATGCCAATATTCGAGTTGAGGCGATATCAAAGGGAACTACTAGATTTGGGATGGTTCCAGTTGATGTGAAAGCAGCTATTGAATCTGAGGTAACTCTGATAGGCGTGGACTCCGGAGTGAATGGGTCTCGCCTTTCAGACTTGGGGATGATTGGAAAGGACATTGCTGAAGAATTCGGTACCGATGCTTTGCTAGCCGTAATAGATTGCGTGCAGGTTCAAGTGGTACAGCGCTTGGTGGACCTAGCATTCTCAGAAGGTCTAATTCTGGAGGGTACTTCTCTGGGGCTCACAGGAAGGGCCATCACAACAGGAAATAAGCCTAGAATTGCTAATTCACAACTGCTTACAGACAGCGGCAGAAAATGGACTGAATCAAGGCAAATGCTAATAGTCGAGGATGGTCTGGCAATGGGGGCGGCTGTTGCCGCTCGGTGTATGAATTCTATGGGTACTATTCACAATCCAATGGGCGGTCGAAAGGGTGACAAATGCATAATGGATGCCAGGATGAAGCTTCAGCGGTCGAAGAAATCCAAGGCTTAATTATGTTCATTGAGAGGTTTTATCTTAGTGTGTCTCCACGCCGGAGCAGAGGTGTCACTGATGCAAATCTTTCCCATTAAGACGCGTATCATCTCTGAGAATGATGACATTCTTGAAGTCCTCATTGGTGCACTAGAATCACAGGGTCTCGAGTTGAAGAATCACGACATCCTCGGGATTGCGGAAACTCCATTAGGAACTGCTGAAGGACGGGTAGTCAAACTTGCTAGAGTTGACCCTAGTGAGGAAGCCATCGAGCTTGCTGATGAGTACGATCTTTTGCCTGAGGTTGCAGAGCTAGTGCTCAGAGAGGCGGACGAGATTCTCGGTGGGATTCCATATGTGATTCTAACCATCAAAAACAACACACTCATGGCCAATGCTGGGGTGGACAAGTCCAATGTGCCACCCGGATACGCATCTCTGTTACCGACCGACCCTAAGGGGAGCGCTGAACGAATCAGACGGGAAGCACATAATCGATATGGGATAGACATCGGAGTTATGATTATTGATAGCAGGACTCAACCACTCCGCCTTGGGAATATTGGGATGGCACTTGGTGTGGCTGGATTTCGACCGGTGGCTGATGACAGAGGACGAACTGATCTCTTTGGCAATGAAATGAGGATAACTAGACGAGCAATTGCAGACAATCTTGCTTCTGCATGTACTGCAGTGATGGGTGAGTCCGATGAATCAATACCTGCGGCCTTGATTCGTTCTGCACCAGCCGAGTTCATCGATGAGTCGTTTGACTCTTCTGATATGTGGATTAGTCCGCAGGAGTGCATGTACATGGCAATCTTTGAACAATGGCGGCGAGGTGGCTCTGCGACGAAAAGAAATGCGCGGATGACATTCAAAGAATGAATCCGAATCGAAGAGTCCTCTAATGTTCGGATGTACACTCACTTTCGCCGCAGAGCTCAATTATTCGTGCTGGCAACATTATTTAGGCTACCCGCAAGAATTCTAGTCTGACCGCAAAGCCCAGTCAACTACGCCCTCGAAAGAAAGAAAAGGGCGACTTAGTTGCGCCATGAGTTGGACAATCGATCATACCGGAGAATGACGAATTGACAAAAACCGTCCTTATTGATGTCAGGACTGCTGGCACATCAGGGGACATGTTTCTATCTGCACTAGTCGATTTTCTGGGTGAAGACGATGCTCTTCTTCCCGTGGCTGCAAGTCTATTGCTATATGATCCAGCATTAAGGGTTCGATTCACCACTAAGACTGAAGATGACCAGTCAGGAGTTCGATTGGAGGTTTCAAAGGACCCCGAGATGCGATTCAGACCCAATGACCTGATTGAAATGTTGGATGCAGTTGCTGAGGAATTGGAGCTATCACCACCTGCGAAGCAAATAGCTCAGAGAGCATTGAATGAGATTCTGCAGGCTGAATCGAGAGCACATGAAACCCCGATTGACAAGCTACATCTTCATGAAACGGGTTCGGTCGATACCATCCTCGATTTAATTGGAACTGCCTATCTTATGGAACGTTCAGGCCTTCTAACTGATACTAGGATAATTGCAACTCATGTAGCGGTTGGGAGCGGCACAATAGAAACGGAACATGGCCCGCTCGAAGTGCCTGTCCCTGCTGTAGCTGAAATACTCGTGACAAACGAGGTTCCATTCATAATGGGTGAGGCAAAAACAGAAGTCCTCACGCCAACAGGCGCTGCTCTTCTGGCCACACTGGCAACTGAGTTTGTGGAATCATCTGAAGGGTTCATGGTCAAGCAACAGGGTGTTGGATTCGGTTCTCGTGACCTTGGCGATGTGACTAACCGAATGAGAGTAATCGTCGGTGAGTTTGCTGATGAAACCAAGCCTGAACTAAAGAAGGCAACCAAGAAAGCACCACCCAAGAAAGAACCTGCAAAGAAAAGAGATGCACCAAAGAAAAAGGAGGATAGAGCTGGGATGATTGATTCATGGAGTGCGGATGAAGTAGTCGTTATCGAAACCACTGTTGATGACATTGATGGCGAAATAATGGGAACCATGTTCGATACCCTCCTGTCAGGAGGCCTTGCCTATGATGTTGTGATGATTCCTGCCTATGGAAAGAAGAATCGTCCTGCTTATGTGGTCAAGGTGATTGCAGCTAAATCCGGCTTGCAGAATATCGCAGAAATCATGATCAGACATCTCGGAACTTTGGGAATTCGATACACAACTTGGGATCGACTCAAGGCGGCAAGAGAGACCATTGTGTGCAAGATGGAGATTGAGGGCATGGAGTTCATGGTTCGTGTGAAGGTTTCACGAGGTGTTGATGGGAGTATAATCAACATCAAACCTGAAGCCGATGACGTCATGAAGGTTTCCAAGGAAACTGGCATTCCAGTGCGTGAACTCAAGCCCAGAATTGCTATGCAAGCCCACGCTATCACTGAATAGAAACTCCTCAGAGCTTTGGCGCGTGCGCTAGAACATCCTCTTTTGAGGGTAAATCCTGTTCGTCAAGAAACTGATGTGGTATCAGATTCTCAAATGCTCTTAGGCAGAGGTCCGCATACGCCTTGGGGTCATATCTCGTGGCATCATCAAATAACTCAAGTGCCCTGACACGGCGCAGAGGGCTCTCTGAGTCTGCACTCACGAGAACATAGCGTACCTTCTGTCCTGCATGCAATTCTCGACCGCTCTCTACAAGCTGCTGAGCAACTATTGCCGCTCTTGATGTCGCACGGTACTCGTGTGGTTCACGTGTGAGGCGATTATGTAGGACCAAGTCCCGGATGTCAACATCTCCTCTATAGAGCCTCTCAATGAACTCCTGACATACTAAATGTGCCTCCGGTATCTTCTCTATGAATTCGGCCTTGTTTTGGGCCCAGGCAAACACCTTGAGCATTGAAGCCTGGCAATCACCCACATACAGACAGGTGTCTCGTCGTCTGGTTTCAATACCTCGTGTCTTGATGCCCCCGTTAGTGTAGACACCATAGTATCGATTCAATGGTGCGATAGATGGGTGGAGTCTTGATGAGGGAATCACCATCCACTTGAATATCCCCTT
>JBHLLF010000063.1:11522-13491 GCA_048885865.1 Candidatus Hermodarchaeota archaeon | reverse complement strand
GCACCAGACGACATAGAAACCTGGCGTGTTCTTGCCGATGTGAACATCAGATATGGCAAACAGCGAGCGGCCATGAAGGCACTCAAAAAGGCTTCAGAAATAGATCCGAGTGATGCTTCTGTAGAGAACACTATGGGTATGGTGGAGTTTAAAGCTGGGCGTCTTAAGGATGCGGCGGCGCATTTTCGAAGAGCACTTGTGCGTGATAAAAAACATACTACGGCGCTTCGGAATCTGGGCTTTGTCCAGATGGACCTAGAGGACTGGTCAGAGGCTAACAAGACCTGGGACCGGCTCACTGCAATAGTCCAGGATGATCCACAGGTGTTCGATGCAAAAGCAACAACTTCTGCCCGACTGGAGGATTTCTGCTCCGCATCAGAGGCTTGGGAACAGGCACGAAGGCTCTACAAGAAACGTGGCGACGGTAGAGAAGCAAAACGCGTTGCAGAGCTAGGGCGTGCAGCACGCATCAACTGCTCACGTCAAAAGAAAGCCGCTCGAGCAGAACGGGAACGTGAAAAGGCGACTCGTTCTTTCTCAGACAGATTTGATGAACGCAGGAGAACGCCCAAGAAGAAACGATGAAAGGAATGTCTTCATGTTTGCAAAACCTAAAACCTGTTCATTTCTGAGGGTGTTTTAATGACGAACCATGATGAGAGGCCAATCCGATTTGCGAGGACTGGATCGGACGGTCAGTTCGACCCGCCATTCCCTATGAATCCTGTTAAGCTCACGGAGTCAACTAGAAAGATTGTGTGCAAAGTTGTGGATGGAGTTCATCTTAGAAAATACACGAGATTCTATGCTGTAGGAGTCTATGGGGGCATTGCTACTGCCTATTCAGTCG
Organism: Candidatus Hermodarchaeota archaeon; assembly: GCA_048885865.1. Taxonomy (GTDB): domain Archaea; phylum Asgardarchaeota; class Thorarchaeia; order Thorarchaeales; family Thorarchaeaceae; genus SMTZ1-83. The sequence continues at coordinate 12,638 of JBHLLF010000063.1, read as the reverse complement.
GCTGCAATTACAGATGCACGTTCTGCTGGGTAGATTGGAGCCGAGACTGGCCGGAGCTGTATGGAGAGTTCTACTCTCCCTTCCAAGTCTATTCCAAGCTCAGGGAAATCATGAAGGTCCAGAAACTCAGGCGTGCTCGAGTAAGTGGTGCTGAACCTACTCTGTGCCCAGATCATATCTGTGGTATCCTTGAACTTGTCCATCGAGAGGCCAATGCTTTTGACTTGTTCGTAATTGAAACCAACGGAGTAGTGATAGGAACAGAAGAAGATCTAGCATCAAGATTGGCTCAATATGCCTCACGGGATGGTGAAACCGTTGGGCATGTTCGGCTCTCGATTCGTGGAGGGCTGCCTGATCCGTTTATGGAAAAGACTGGCTGCGCAACCACGTTCCTCGACCTCCCATTCATCGCGGCTCAGCGTCTATGGGATGCAGGTGTGTCATTCCATGTGGCTGTGGTGATAGACCCTAGATTCACTTCAGACGAAGAGAAGAGAGCCATCTATGGCCGGCTGAATGATATTCATCCAAGTGTGAGGCACGGAGTTGAGAAGGAGTTTCTTGATCCATATCCTCACGCACTTGTTCGGCTCAGAGCTGTTGGTCGTGAAGATGTGACAGGTCGCGAGATGAGTGACAAAGAGGTCTATGCGAGAAGACGTATGCCTAAAGATGTATGATGGTGAATTATTGCTTCTTTGCCATTCTGTATGCTTGATTTGCGTTTTCGGGCTCGTCCATCAGCATGAAGAGGTTTCCCATCTTTTCCCATGCGTCTGAATAGTCCGGCCTGATAGCAACTGCTTTGTTGAAAGCAAACAGTGCGAAGTCATAGTCCTTTAATCGGGTCAGAATCTGTCCATAAAACGTCCAGCCCTCGTAATCGTCAGGTCTAGCTGCCAAGAAATGACCAATTGTGTCAGCATATATGCTAGGGAAAATGAGTGGAGTTGCAGCAGCAATAACGATGATGACTGCAATTGTTACGATTCCCATAAGCATCTCTTACTCAACTCACTTTCGCGAATTAGATGAATCCTGCCCTTATTACTTCTCAGCTTAGGGAACTTCATCAAAAATCAGCGATTTAATCAAGTGATCCACTGTGAATCG
>JBHLLF010000063.1:8776-11422 GCA_048885865.1 Candidatus Hermodarchaeota archaeon | reverse complement strand
TCCTGCCCTTATTACTTCTCAGCTTAGGGAACTTCATCAAAAATCAGCGATTTAATCAAGTGATCCACTGTGAATCGCCCCTCAGTCATGCCAGCGTACCAAGGCGCCTCTATTCCAAGACTCTCCTGGATTTTCGGAATGTCTTGCCCCTGACCATGCAGTTCCTTTACAGATTCATGCAAGTTCTTCAGAAAATCAATTCGCTTCTGAATATAGTCGTGAGGATCTTCCACAGGTCCCCTATGACCATCAAAGAGAATGTTCAGTTCGAGTTTCTGAATCTTCTCCATAGTGGCTATCATCTCTGGAACATTCTCATCAGGCATTGCCAGCTCCTTTTTTGATGGCAATGGGACGGCGTCTGCAGAGAACAGCCAGCCTCTTTCCTTTTCGTAGAAGCCTATCATATGGTTCGTATGACCGGGCAGTAACAACCATTCAAATGATAGATCTCCAATCTCAAACTGCTGAGGCATCGGCAAGGCCTCATGAACTGGTTTCGGTTGGCCCCAGACCTTCACAAAGAAGTCAGGGAGTGTCTTCGGACTCTTCAGAAACTCGGCAACGGGGGGTGTTGCATACACCTCAGATTCAGGTGCGAGGACTGAACAACAGCCAAGATGGTCCTCATGGGTATGCGTGACAAAAACACGTCTGATTGGATTCTTGGCTGCAAATTCCTCAAATTCCGTTGATGCATTTGGGCATCCAGCATCAAACAGAGTATCCCCAATCAGATAGGCATTTGTCCACATCACAACACTGCCATTGAATTCTGATCCAGTCTTGATGCATGTCACCAGATCGTCATAGGGATCAATCTCTATCATGGGTTTGGCTGTGCAAGTCGGTAAAATCTATGCTTCGGTCTGCACTAACTGCGTCAGCTACCTTGGGAAACCGCATGGAGGACGGGCGGTGCAAATTTCTTCAGTCTCCTGAGGGCTACAACACGGTCTCTTCTACCTAGTTTTGCATCGTTCAGAGCCTGCTCCATGAACTTGATTGCCTCATCATAGTCTTGACGAGGAACTGGATACGGCACTCCATCTTTCCCCCCAAATGCAAATGTCATGCGAACTGGGTCTGACCAAGATGGTGCTGACCCATAGATCATCTCTGAGATAAGAGACAGTCCTCTCACTGTAGCGGGCCCCATTCCGTCAATGAAGAGCATGTCCTCATAGCCAGCAGGCTGCATTTCATAGGCCTTGCGTACCGCAGTCCAGTCCATTCTGTTGGGGATTACCTTGTACGCTGGCATTGAAACCTCTGGGCCATTTCCCTCAATCCATGGGATTAGCGTGCTCTCACCGTACGCTTTCACATCCTCAAAGAGTCTCTTGACCTTCCGCGGTTCCTCTTTGACTACATCTAGAGTCGTCTTCCGACACGCATCTGACTCCTTGGAGGTGAGATCGAGAGTCGCCTTCTTCACCTGACCGGATATCATTCCAGTATGAGGCTCATCAATGAAGCTGTCTACCTCTTCAGAGATCCAGTGGTACCTGCGTGCATCGTTTGAAATGTTATCCATCCCTTGCTGTACTACTGTCCAATTCTCCTCAGGGTCCACAAAGAAAACGTGCTGATACAACTGATATCCGTCCTGAACTGCAGCATTGTCAACCTTCGCCACAGCCTTGCTTATTTCAGCAAGTCCGTATCCATCGAGTCCGAAGTCTTCCAACGCCCTCAGCTGGTCTGGCACCTTTCTTGAGGCAAGTCCCTTCCCTCCGATGCCCACCATGTTGTGCTTCTCCCAACTCAGAACGGACTTCAGGATTCCGCATGTGACAGTGGTTGATCCGGAACTGTCCCAATCATAACCCAAGACGTTTGACAGTGCTTGAAAGTAGACCGGATCTGAGAGTCGCCTCAGAAGCTCAAGTGTGCCAAATTCATCTACTATGAATTCACTGAGCGCACTAGCCATAGGCATCATTCTCTTGACAAGCCAATGCGGTGCTTTGCCTGGATGCAGTTTTAGGTCAGCAACACCTGCTCTCTTCATTCTCTCTACTCCAAAGTATAATGAAAGACTAACTTAGATAAACCCAACAGGAAACCGAAAGTATTGTGTATCACCGGGCGCTAAAGGCTACTTCTGAGGGTCTCGAGTTTTTCTCTGAATGATTCTCCTGTCATCTTGAGGAATTCCTCGAGAGTATCACATCCGTAGTACTCACAGTGTGCACACGTTTGGACATTGCGTTGGCTACCGCAGGCTCTGACACCACAAGTCGAACAGAACTTGAAATGATAATCTCCGGTTGATTTGCACCCCTGACAATTGATATCTGCGGCTTCAACGGGCCATTCAGGTGAGCCCCACTCATTTGCAGTTTTCTTTCGGAGTTCATCATCATTGGTCTTTGTTGCGATGTACGCATTGCATTCCGTGCAGACAATCCCACAATATGCCATCATCTTAGCTGTCATGTCACTTATTCTAGCAACCCCGGGTCTTATATCATCTACTCGGAATCCCTGAGATGTTCACTACAGTTTCTTGCTACCCTCTCTTATCGAGAGTTTGTTCATCCTATCTCTATTGTCATCAATGAATCTACGAACGAGGTCTGGTTCTCTCTTACTCAATTCTCTAAGAACCCATCCAACTGCCTTCGCTACAAAGAACTCGTT
>JBHLLF010000063.1:0-8676 GCA_048885865.1 Candidatus Hermodarchaeota archaeon | reverse complement strand
GTGGAATACGATATGTTCCTAAAGAATGCTCGGGAGAATGTCGAGCTTATGAAAGCCCGATATGCCGATCTCATGCTCAACGAGAGTGAGCAGGAAACATTGAGTAGCATTCAGAATGAGATTCGCATTCTTGTTATTGGCACTGACCGCTGTGATGATTCTGCAGGAAACATTCCCGTGCTTGCGCGGATGGCGGCACTCTCTCCAAGATTGAAGCTACGCGTCCTTGACAGCGATAAGTACGCTAAACTCCACCAGCAATACAAGGTCAACGGAAAGAGAAAGACTCCAGTCGTGCTGTTCATGAGTGAGGAGAACCAGGAGATCTGTCGGTGGGTTGAGAGGCCCAATGCAGCCTATAAGCAGGTGAATCAGGGCTCCAAGCCAGCCCTAGAAGACAGAAAAGCCGCGCTCAAAAAACTTTACAGTGATTCAGAAATCCTACGGCAGAGCCTAGGTGAATTCATGAACTTACTGATGAGATCTGATTACGTTCTAGGTCGGGTCTAGGGTTCACCCCTTCATTCTTCATGTGAGGATGTCAATGAGAGCAAAACGACATCATTCACCATGGGCATATGAGACATCGAATATCTCATGTCCTCGCTGTCAGAGCGAAAATGTACATCGCATCTTTGACCGCTGGGGTCGGACTAGGGGAATCCAGATGTTTCAATGTGCTTCATGCGGAAGAAAGTACTATACAAGAGGAATCGACGATTATACTCCGACGTTTAGCAGGAGATTCTTCAGACGTCGTCGAGGACAGTTTATTTAACGTGTCTGATAGAATACTGGTGAGAGGCGCGAGAACTTGGCCGTTTCAATCGAGTTACTGAAATATCCCTTTTCAGTGGAAGCCAGGACATCGGTTCAGAAGATTGCACGTGACATCGGCTCCATGGTCAAGATATTGGAGGACCAGCGCAATTACGATATAATTGAAGAGGCTGAGGGTAGGGTATATGCAGCACTCACAAAATCAGAGATTCAGCTTCCCTCAATTGTTCGCGAGGAAGCTCTGCTTGTGTATCAGACGGCTCGTCTTATAGTCGAAAAGATTGGAAGGCAGACACTAAGAGGGATTCAAGCTGTCGCAGAGTCCAAAGCAGTCAACAAGCATCTAAGCTCCGAGCGAGAAAGATATGTCATGAGTCTATGCACCGATTCACTAGGATGGGAGGTCGAATCTACTGGAACGCCATCTGAGAGGGCAAGACTACCCCTTTCACTAAGAAGCTTCGACTACAGGATTCGTTTCGAGGACTTTCTTGAAGTTGCTCCCTCCTTCAAAGATGCTACCGGGAAATGGAAACTGATCAACCGTCATCTTGATCGTGGCTGGGTATCAATCAGGAAATCAGAGCTTCATAGACTAATATCCGGGAAATTTCAGAATCTCATCGAGCAGAGCGAAATCAATGTCCCTGACTTACCCATGCGCCTAACTGAAGCCGTGCAGAGAATTGAATCCGAAATGCCCAGCTATGTTCGGGAGCGCTCAGAAATCGAATTACCCGAGGATGCATCAACCGCGTTCCCCCCGTGTATAGCCAATCTACATCAGGACCATCTAGATGGGAAGAACGTGTCACACGAAGGCCGTTTTGCTCTGGCATCCTTCCTTCTCAATATCAATATGGATATGAAGTCCATTATGAAGATCTTTGAGGGTTCACCTGATTTTGCTAGGAGTCTCGCTGCGTATCAGGTAGATCATATTCGTCGCAAGGAGTACAAGCCTCCTGGATGCAAGAAGCTACAAAACGCAGGTCTATGTCCAGTTCAACTTGGGACCGCCTCCGATCCTCTGTGCCGATTCATACTCCATCCTCTTGCATTCTATAACACAAGGGCATGGGAAATGAGCGAGGGTATCACAGATCATTCGTGGTATGCACGGAGAAGAAGGCCAAAGCAGGTCTTCTAGTGATTTACAGTCCAAGTTTCGCCTCTCTTGATCTAGCGTAATTGTAGAGATACTCCTGTGCGTAGCCTGCATACCTTCCAAAGTACTCTCTAGCAGCCAACGACCTCTTAGAGTAGGATTTTCCTGAAGCTTTGAATATGTCATAATGCTGGTTGATTACTTTCTCAATCCACATGTCGATTGGAAATGCCTCGAGATGACCGAGTGAGAATAAGCAAACACAATCAGCGACCTTGTCTCCAACTCCATGCAGGGACTTCAATCGTCTATGAGCCTCGGTATAATTTAGACCGACCAGTTCTTGAGGATCAACTTCTCTAGACAGAATAGATGCGGTGGTTTTGACTATGAATGAAGATCTCCATCCAAACATGAGTTCATCCAAGTCTTTCACAGATGCCATACTCAATTGCTCTGGACTAGGGAAGCCGTAGAAGGTCTTCTCGCGGAACTCATAGATCGGTCCATATTCCTGTCTAAGAGAATGAATACATCCATGCATCCTTGGGATGTTGCTCTGTATCGATAGGATAAACGATATCAGACAGGGAAAGAATTCGTCCGAAACGAGACGAAGCCCCGGAGCAAATGCAATGCTCTCCCTCATTATTTCGTCCTTAGCAATCTCCTCTTGGATTTGAGGAAGTGGGTCATCTAGCCTGAAAAGTTTCCGTAGATCTATACTCCCCTCAGAGGTTTCATAGTGTATTCTGTTCCCTTGTTGCTCTACATATACTACCTGGCCAACATCAGCGTTGATGTATCCCTCTCCTTCTCTAATCCAGCTAAAGGTCTGACCACACTCAATTGTGTCTGCCAGGCTGAAATTCTCAGCTTTAATCGTCCGCATCATAGTACGCGGGACTGAAACCTTTGAAGAGTATTTTGATTTGACATGAAACCTTCACAGGTCAATCTCATCCAAGTCTACTGAGGCTGTTTCAATCAGATCAGCAAGCTCCCCTATATGTTCTATAGTGTAACGTGAAATCATCTGCCCTTCCTCGCCAGATGATGTTTCATCCCATGTGAACACAGCCACGACCCCGTCCGGCAGTGCTTTCGGCAACACATCTTTACCAATGCACCAAATCTTGGGAATGGGTTTCTCCTTCATGCCCTCGATGAGTAGCAGATCGCTTTGAAATGAGGAGAGATACGCTTTCAGACTCGATGGCCTCTCTGACCGAATCATCATTGAATCAGGTCCCACAAGCATTGTGGACCTAGCTCCAGCCAATCGATGCCGTTCAGTGTCTGTACCCTCTAGATCAGTCACGTCCTCATTGGTGCTCTTGATTGTTGAAACCGAGTATCCCCTTCTAGTCAGTTCTCTGATGAGCGCCTCTAGTAGTGTTGTCTTGCCTGTGCTTGAGTATCCGGCAATCGAAAAGACTCGCATGAAACTTCATTTCACTCCTGGATGCACTGCTATTCTGTCTTATTATTCAGAACAGCAGTCGTTTTTCGTTTGTATGCAAATGCTCAAAGCACTCTCCTTAAATGGCCTTTGTCTGCGAGAGGCATTGGGTGACATCCCATTGGTGGCAGATAATCACGTTGCAGTTGAATGCATAGATGTTCATAGGGAGTTCCAAGACGGCTCAAGAGTCATCCATGTGCTCCAAGGGACCAATCTGAAGGTCCACAAAGGTGAATTTGTAGCCGTAGTGGGCGCCTCAGGATCCGGGAAGACCACACTCCTGAATCTTATTGGGGGTCTTGACCGACCTACATCCGGTAAGATTCTTGTTGACGGAACTGATATCACTGCACTCGATGATGAAGGAATCTCATCCGTAAGACGCCATAAGGTTGGTGTGCTTTTCCAAGACCAGCTCCTTCTCCCTATTTTCACAGCTCTGGAGAATGTCGAGGTTCCAATGCTACTTGACAATGTTCCCACGAAAGAACGCCATGAGCGAGGTATGAAACTCCTCGAAGTTGTCGGTGTTGACCACCGTGCTCAACACATGCCTCATGAACTCTCTGGTGGTATGCGTTCTCGTATCGCACTTGCCCGTGCTCTTGCAAATGACCCGGCAATTCTTCTCTGTGATGAACCAACGGGCGACCTTGACCATACTACTGGAGGCGAAATCATCCAGCTTATGAAACGTCTTGCGAAGGAAGAAAACAGAGCGATAATCGTAGTCACGCATGACCCTGAAGTTGCAAAGATGACTGACAAGATTCTCTTACTTCGAGATGGTGTCTTGGTGGAGGAATTAGTGACTGAATTCTTCAGGCCTAGCGGGATTGACATCGAAGCGGCTCGGGCAAAGTTTCAAGCTGATGAGGAGGCCTCTATTGGGAAGTGACCTCAGTGGCTAAATCAGCGAGTCATGGGCCATTTTCAAAAGGGAGTCGTTTCTACTCGCTGTCGTATGCATTGAGTGCAATGAAATCTAATCCTTTTCGATCACTCAGTCTGGCACTTACTCTTGCTCTTGGAATAAGTCTGTTGACCTCTAACATTGTGTGGACTGATACGGGCGTGAAAGTAAGTGTAGATACTTATCTTGAGAACAATGCATTCCAGCTGCTCGTCAAGACATACGATGAACACTCCATTCAAGGAGCCTTAGCATTTGAATACCTACAGGAGGACCCTTTAGTAGATACCGTGATGAGGCCTGACTCGACACTGGGATTTCTCTGGGGGACTGATTTTCCAGACGATTTTGAATATGATGTAGATGATTCCCTTTACTCTGCAGGAGTGAAAGATTGCCGCATAATACTTGTCAACAACGATTTTCTTAATCTCGCTTCAGTCGACTTCAGATATGACGGTTCCTTTGAGCTGTATGATGGAGAGGTTCTCGTATCAAGCCAGTTTGTAGCCTACACGGAAGAGGTGTTCAATCTGACGCTGAGTATTGGCGACACTATCGATTTGGAACTCCTCGGCAGAGATGAGCCCGCCCAAGTTGTTGCTAATCCTCTCGAGATAGGAAACCTGGATAGATACAGTATCGAGAATCTCAGAATCGCAGGTATCTATCATCCACAGGGTTACAACACCCTGATAGAACAGGCCTTTCCGTCGTATATGAGGGCTAGCTGGAATTACACAAACGTAAGATTTCCAGTTCTGGGCCTCAGAGACAGTGTGATGATTCTTGACACTTCCATTCCTACAGGTTATCTCGACGCTGAAGGTTGGTTTCCTGCCCATAGTCTAGTCCGAACAGATGCAGATGGCCTTCTCGAGGATGGTCCAAGTAGAATCTCTAGAAGCATACGAGCTCTTGCTACTCGGGTTGAGCAGCAGTATTATGTTGACGCTGATGGACTGGACCAAGCTGACTACATACAACGGAGAGTCAATTCGTATCTCAACTCAGTGTCATATTCAATGCTGAATCTACCAATATTCCTCCTGGCACTTGTACTCTCTATCTTTGCCGCAGATACCTTCATGGCTCCGAGATCCACCGAGGTGGGTGTGCTTCGATCAAAGGGAGCAAGTTCCAGTCAGGTCTATGGTATCTTCCTCTGGGAAACATTCTTCCTCGCGATGCTTAGTCTGGTTCTTGGCGTCTTTCTGGCGACTGTGTTTGCGGCGTTGATTCCTGCAACTACAAGCTTCATGACATTTGACTGGTCAGTGTATGAATTCTATTTGCTCAACTCCGTTGTAAGGGTTGATACACTGATTGCAGCTGTCGTATTATGCATCATACCTCCTATGCTCTTCATTCTCTATCTTTCAAAGAAAGCAGCTCAAGCAGAGATTGGCTCAATGCTGGAAGACTCTCTAGAGAAGTCATATTCCGGAGAGGTGGCCTATAGGTTTACACTTGGGGCGTCAGTTGTACTTCTGGCAATAGTCCTATTTGGAGCTCTCTACTTCCCACGGAATCCACTCATCCTACTGTTTAATCTAGCACTGGCTACAGCAGCGTGGTTCTTCATTGCATATAACGGCTCCAGAGTTTCACGACTAGGCTTAGCGGGAATTTCCTCTAGGCTTTCTAACGTGCTGGGTCAGAAGAATCGTATTACCGCGGCCTATCTCCGAATGCGAAGGGGGAGAATAATTCCACTGATGCTTGTGCTAGCACTCACGATTTCCACAACGATTGCTTTCTCTGTCCAGGCTGAGAGTCTTCGCTATGATCTTGAACGTGAAGTGGACTATGCAGTCGGGGCAGATATGCGAATTGAAACTGACTCTCTTCCATTTGCCTTCAGCGATACGCTTGAGGCATATGATCAGGTTTCATCAGTAACCCCCGTTTATCGAGCCCTTGGAAGAATTGGCTCCGACGAGCTGGCCGTCACGGCTCTTGATGCCTCCAAATACTCCTTGATTGGTCATTTTGATGAAACTAGTTTTCCAGATGCCAGCGCCGAAGAGGTTCTCTCAGATCTTAGCAATCTGGAAAATGGAGTAGTCATAAGCGCTTATCATGCTCAACGTTGGAACAAGGTGATTGGCGATCTTGTGCGCATTGCAGTGAGTGGAATTGGGATTACCAGGGAGATATACTTCAACATTACCGGGATTGTCTACTCTGCTCCTGGTTTCGGCTATTCATGGAAGGGCGATGTGCCTCCATCTAGATTGGGGGCTGGCTTCGGTTTTCAGTCTGACTATGAAGGATTCATGTTGACAAACATTGATTTCGTGTCAACTGAGCTTGGCAAGTCGGAAACTGACCTATTCATAGCTAGCCTGGAAGAAGACACTGATCTTGCTGCGTTTGCTGAGTCTCTAATGACTGACAGCAGTGTAGATGTCTTCACGCCAGAAACGTTAAACCTCAAGACACAATCCTACGGCACGGCGCTGTTTCTGAACACAATTGAAGGACTCTTCTCAATAGGGTTTGTAATGGGCCTCGTTATGAGTCTGTTCGCACTGTCACTCTTCTTGGGGTCTGTGGTACGAGAAAGAAGGAAAGAGTACGCTGTCCTTCGTGCATTGGGAGGATCCAGACGGCAACTAGTCACAATGGTGTTTTCCGAGTTCTCGGGCGTTGTCTTGGCTTCCTTGGCGGTAAGTCTGGTTCTCGGAACTGCATTGGCCTATGTCAATGGATTCTTTCTATTCCAGATGAGTCCATTTTCTAGAACGCTTCCAGCGACGATCGCTATCCCGATGAACTTCCTGCTGCTAGTGTTAGTTATTGAAATTATAGCGATGATTATTGGGGCGTACTTCCCAGCCAGAGAAGCAGGCAAGACGGACCCCGCGATTGTTTTGAGGAATTTGTGAGGTGATATGATTGAGTGCTAAAAGAGAATTCATGAAGGGAAACTTCTGGTGGGCTCCATCATACGCAGTCACCTCACTCAAGGCCCACAAGACACGAAATATTGGGATTGCCTTAATTTTGGCCGTAAGCATTTCCATCCCTACAACGGTCTTCATATGGACTGGCACAGGGTCCCTTTTGGCAGTTGAGGATTATTTCGACGAGAATGCTTACCAAATCAACATGCAGGTGGACTCCGCGATAGCAGACTATACCAGCCTGTCGGAGGCACGTGATTTCGCCTTAGCGAGCGGCCTTGTCGAATACGCACATGTCATACCCTCGACAGTCTGTATTTTGCAGGGCAATTGGCCGGATTGGTACGAGTATAACATGATCTCTCGAAGAAACTATCTTGATGGAATAAAGGATGGAAGGGTAATCCTTGCAAATAACGAGGTTCTTGATGCGTTCTCCAAGGAAGTTGAGTGGGAAGGGAGAATGAATCTGGAAGTTGGAGAAACAGTCGTGTCACAGAACTTTGTGGAAACGGCTTATGATGTTCATGGCATTAACATAACTTTGGGTAGCTTTATTGACATTGATCTGCTGCGATTTGCTGCCAAGCAGAGTATAAAGGATGATGACTGGACAACTCCAGATGAAGCAGGTCGGATTAGAATAAGCGGTCTCAAGGTTGTTGGCATCTACCGGATTGTAGCAGTTTCCAATATTGGTCAATCGTTTCTATCAATAATACGGCAAAACTGGGACGCGCTAGGTGGCGGCGATCCGGTGTTGGGTATAAGTGATGCAGTGATAGTACTAGACGAGCAGGTAGACGAAGAAGTAGTCGATGATGTTTCTACCAAGGGCTATTTCTCCCCAGTGGGATTCATCAGAGCATCCCGCGATGGCCTAGTTGCAGCGGGCGTGACACAAGTCGTCTATAATTTGGAAAACCTCAAGGTTCAGCTTGAGGAGCGGTTTCCAAGCCTCCGTGTAACTGGATATACGACTATTGAGGAGCTTGAAGCCCATATTGCGATATATCTACGCAGCCAGGTGTTGATTGTTCTTGGATTGCCTATTATTCTCATGGGATTGATGCTTACAGTCTTCACTTCAGAAACGTCGATATCATATAGACGAGGCGAGATTAGTTCCCTGAGAGCAAAGGGTGCAGCCTTTAACCAAATCTTCTCTGCTGTTATCTGGGAGTCAATAGCTCTGGCCGTCCTCGGACTTGGCGCAGGACTGCTGATGGCAGTCTTTATGGCACCATTGATGGGCTCTTCAAATGGACTGCTCTCCTTCGATTTGTCTTTGTATATGCTTTACCTTGACAATGCAACAATCCCATACCAAGCTATTATTCTTGCAGTGGCAATTGCACTTTATCTGCCGTCTACCTACCTTCTACATGTAGCAAGAAGAATTGATGTTTCTGAAATAGGTCAGCCAACAACGAGAAATGAATATGACACCCCAGAGGAAACCAGTCCTTGGTTCTATTGGTCTGGTCTGGGTCTTGTGCTA
>JBHLLF010000062.1:0-13631 GCA_048885865.1 Candidatus Hermodarchaeota archaeon | reverse complement strand
ACACTCATATCGAGCAATAGTCTCGCCAATAGGTTCATCCTTGAGAGATGGGGCATTCGGCCTTCTCAGAGGAAAAGGTATCGGAACCTATTCGCACAGGTGCGGAAACAATGCCGCGCCATATTCCAGCATTATCTCACACGAGGCAGAGTCGAGTGGTCAACTAACAACACGAACTATGTTTTTGGCGTTTTCAAATTCGATGAGATACGCGGCAATCTGATCCTGGGGTTTGTGTTGACCCCTCCCGAGTCAGAATGGAAACTTCGATTTAGGTAGCTCTTTACTATTAATTGTTGTATTACACTCATATTACGAATCCTCGCCGGCAAGGTTTATGTGTTCAATTGTATACAAAATTGTATCCGTACAGATGTACAAGACTGAGGTCTGGAAAAAGCATTATGAAGCCTCTTTTTGCAATTTCCACCCTTATGAGGCCTGTCAAATATGAGTCGAAAAAGGTCCAAAATCAAACGGCGTGGTACTGTGAAGCAACTTGCGGATGGAGCACAGAGGGTCTTGCAAGAGCCCATCTTGAAAGCACTGCTCGATCAATCTACACTGACAAAGGTCCAACTAGAAACTCTTCTGATAGACCTCGTTGTAGAAGACGAACATGGGAGTCATATCCCATATGATGAGAAGGCAGCTCTCAGATTGAAAAGGAAGGGAAGTGGAGTTTCGCGTGGTTCGTTTAACAGAACCCTAGGCCAGGCTCGAACAAACGTGACGCGTTGTCTATACACAATGCTACTTCTAGCGTATCTTGGTCTGTTCGAATTCACACTCTTCAGGCCATTTGAGGAGATAGCCTCGAGGATTGGCGATTATCGGAAGATTCGTGATATACTAGCAGGGAAGGCAGATCTGTCCGACGAAGAAATCGAGAGCTATAGTACAGCAGAACGTACAATTCTATCGGCGTTGGAAGAACTCACTTCATCAACAGTTCTAAAGTCCGAGCTGTCTAAACGCAAAGCTGAACCAGGAGTATAGAAAAGAAACGGCACGAGCATGTCGTATCTGCGGCAAGTAGCTCAGGTTTCCCAGCACCGAACTCTTACCGGCATTGGATCTTCTTGGAGGTACTTTTACTTGAGGAGATAGAGATGCCAACGACGGGCGTTTGAGGGTGCCAAAGGATGGAAATCCCGTAGCACTAGTTGCCATCATTGACACAACATGCTCATACTTTACAGGGTCACAAGTATACATAGTTCTAATCTTAGAACGCAGACATTTCCTCTGTCTTGCTTCACTAAATGTGCCTTTCATATGTAGAATATTTATTGTATTACAAAAGATACAAACAATACAGAATAGCTCGACAAAGTCTTATCACCCAGGATAATGATTCTAGTCATGCTATAGGAGTAAGGCCAAGTGTGTCCGAAGAAAGAGATAGCAAGTGGTTCCTGAAGGCTAGTCGTGAGCGTGCAGAAAAAGCTGAGATGGAAAATTCGCTGAAGGACATCGTGAACGCAATAGGCGAGAGAAGATCCCGGGATTTGCTTGATATCGTTGCAACTGTAGAACAAGACAAGGGATGGAACACAGCCCTGGAATATCTCATTGATGTAGGCAATATGGAGTATTCTACCCCAGCTGGCTTTGGAAAACAACAGAAGCCTATTGAGCCCCTGAAGTACCGTGAAATGATTTTCGACCTGTTGTCATGCAATGGATTTGAACCTGTACAGAATGAAACTGTGAGTCTTCTTCGAACGCTGAAATCGAGTAAATCTCTAGCTGAAGCATCACAGTCTTTCACCTTCCATGTTCAAGAGATTGCTATGAAACAAATAGAATCCGGTGACACACTATACTTCAATCTCCCTCCAGATACCAAGTTCGAGGAGTTCAACAAACAGCTTGAGGCAATCCGGGTTGAACAGATAGCTAATCTCAATCTAAAGCGAACTGGCGATCTTGTGGATGCTACACAATTATGGTATTCTGAATATGGTCGCCTCGCTCTGTCCGATCTTGGGATAAAGGGAAACAAAACATCAATGGATCAGTTTGATATGGTATTATCAGTAATACAAGTATCACCAGAAGTCAAACAAAGGATAACAGTTTCTGAAACAGTAGAAGCATCTGGCATGGGCTCCATCGGACCATCAAATCAAATGTACAAAGAACTTCATGAACACATCATGCATCAAGACATTGAAGGTCTTATCTCCAAGGGCAGTATTCATTCCTTGCCAACTCTGAATGCAATGCTAGATAATGCAGTCACTCAATACATGAGCTCTAAATCAAGCGAGGCCTATCGACAGCTTCTACAATGCATCAATGGTCATGTTGCTGTCCGCCATTTGGATTCGATTACCCACCTTGAGAAGCTATTGAGGACTGATGACCAAAGAATCATCACGCCATCGATAACAGCTCTTGGAAATCTCTACCATGAATCATCCGCTCATGCCATTGTCGACCTGATTTGTAGGAGTATGGATAAGCGAGTCATCGATGCTTCATTGACTGCTCTTGACAACATCTTGACGAAGTCTCCCGAAACCATGACGGTGATCAAAGATGCTCTGGAGTCTGAATGCAAGAACCGTAGGCATCTTAGACGCTTCCAAAAGAGAAGCACCCCAGAATGATATTACTTGTAATACAATACTCATTCGTTTCGCTCGGTAGACATAAATCAAGTGATAATTGGTTCAGAATCATGACCAGTCTGGGCCCAAAGAGATTCGATGAGATTGATTCCTTTTTCAATCCTTCACGGGTTGCCCTTGTTGGTGCATCATCTGACTATCGGAAGCTAGGCAATTCCATTCTCATGAATCTCCTCACGTCCGAGATCGACATCTATCCAGTGACTCGCAGCAGAGAACAAGTCCTTGGAGTCAAGGCATATTCAAGTCTTGCCAATATTCCTGAGCCTGTCGACTTGGTCATAGTTGCTGTTGCAGCAGAATATTGTCCGGACTTGATGAGTCAGGTCCGAGAAGCAGGTGCGAGAGCTGCAGTGGTGATATCGGGCGGTTTCAGTGAAACTGGTCCACAAGGCTCGCAACTTGAGGACGAGCTTGTCAAAGCCGCCCAAGAGGCTGGAGTCAGAATAATTGGACCTAATTGTGTAGGTGTTTCCAACAGCAGGTTGTTCAATGGCACTTTCACTATGATGCCTGAGAGAGGGAATATCTCACTAATCTCCCAGAGTGGAGCACTTGGTGGTATGCTCATCTACAACACACGTGTCAAGCGTATAGGTCTTAGTAAGTTTGCCAGCATTGGTAACTCAGCTGATGTCAGCTTTGTAGAGATTCTGGATTACTTCACTAACGATTCAAAGACCACTGTGATTATGGTCTATGTAGAGGGGGTAGATGACGGCCGTGCTTTCTTTGAGTCCCTCAGCAGAGCCGCTAGACAGAAACCAGTCATAGTGCTTAAGGGTGGGAGAAGCGAGCCTGGTAGTCGGGCAACCCAGTCTCACACAGGATCCCTAGCGGGTTCAACAGCTGTATTTGATGGTATGATTCGACAAGCCGGCTGTGTAACAGCACCTTCTCTTGATACCTTTCTTGAGGTTGCCAAATTGTTTGACTACCAGCCTCTACCAGAAGGACGTAATATTGGTATTATCAGTAATACAGGAGGAGCAGGCGTTCTTGCGACAGACGCATCAGCTAGTTTCGAGCTGAACATCCCTTCACTAGAACGAGAAACAAGCCAGGAATTAAGGGAGGTTCTATCTCCCATGGCGTCAGTAGAGAATCCTGTAGATGTTGTAGCAAGTGGAGGGAGAAAGGAATATCGAATTACCACAGAACTGATGCTCAAAGATCCTAACATAGACATGCTAATGGTGATATGCGGAGTTCCGACCTTTGCCGGAATGACTCAAACAGAACATGCTGCAGGCACCCTGGAAGGGATACGAACTGCAGACGTCAAGAAACCCGTTGTTGGAGTATGGCTTGCAGGTGATGTTGGAAAACCAGGAAAGGATCTACTTGAGATGAATCGTATTCCTTGTTATGACGACCCGGCCATAGCTGCATTGTGTATTGCAAGAGTTACGGAATACTCAGAGATGCACGCATCCAAAAGGGATTGAGCAGGTCTAGTTACGACTAGATATGATTGTATTACACGTATTATAACAATAATGCTGTTTCTTCATGCTGAGAGCAGTCAGCCCTCATGATGCTTGTCGGCTATGTCTGGGAACTCTTCGGTCAGTGCTTTCCAAAGTTTTCTTTCAACCCACATACTCAGGTTGATTGCCCTTTCATTTCGCACATCCTGAAGACAAGATCGAAGCTCGGTCGTGAACGAGAATGACACGATTGGACTTTTCCTTTCCTTATTGGGTACAGCAATCATTGCTTTCGGTTTCTCTACTGCAACTCTCGTTCGTGACTCTGCAACCGATTCCCTTTCTTCTTCACCAGCATCCCTATACTTTTTCAGAACACTCAAACCTAACGCACCTCTCTCAGTATTGTTGCATAGGCATCCGATACAAGTTCTGCAATCTCTCTGTTAACTTCCGGATTGCCATTCTGCCTAAAGTTCTCTGCAGCCACCTGTTGACATCCTCTTGACAGCATACGAATGTCACGTGGATTGCCCTTGGCTGCTCTATTGATGACCATCACAGCATCATCAACGAATGGGTAGATATCATAGCTGTTCGCATCAAAGGTGTCAATCTGTCCCTTTGCATATGCAATTCTTCTGCCAATGAACTCCTTGGCTTTCTCATCGTCTAAAGCAGGAACATCAAGTGGCTCAGTTCTATCAGCAATTTGCGGCAAGAAGCTTAGCATTGCGTTCCAGTAAACCGCAGTCCCTGACATTATCAGAGTGATAATTGGCTCATCTAATACCTCTGGATTGTCCTCTTTCATCTCCTGAGTGGGCAGGTCTGCAAGGTATCTGAGCTTGTGGAATGCTGCTTCTTGGTTATCAGCAACATCTTCCACAAATAGGGCCGTGCGGCTTTTCTCTTCAGTATATCTTCTCACACATTCTTGGGCAATTGATTCTACAATCTGACTTGATTCCCAAGATCTACGGTATTTCACTCTCAACGAGTCTGCTATTGCCGCTGACATCTGTTTCTCATAGAGGCCAGTCATCCCAACATATCCGGTGACGAATTTGTTTCCTCGACGATCTGCTAGGGTAGGCAGGTCTCTGAGAGCCAGCAACATGAGAGTACTCTTTCCTGAACCCACCGGCCCTCTGAGAAAGATGTGTCTCTCATTCGTGATTATCAAATCAACAATGCTATCGAGAAAATCAGGGTGCTCCACATATAGTCTGGAGTCAGGCATCTTGTATCCCCTAAATGGAGAAAACCTACACCCAATTCTTTCCTCCCAAGCTCGCAAGACTTCCTTGCGCGTGTTGAAGTGACGAATCAATGCACTTTCGTGAATTGCTATTGTCATGATGTGAACCTCATGGTATCACATGTACTTCTTGTAATACAATCACCCAGATGCCCACTAATAAGTAGTGTGGTAGACTTTCAGTCTGGCTTTTCCAAGACGCAACCTTTTTGAACAGAATGAATAGGCATGAATGCACGGTCGGGCATGACCCGTCAATCACACAGGAGAATCCTCGAATGGATGTCGATCGAATACGGCACGTCCTGAACTCTCTGATGATACTCAGTTTCCTAATCTTCGGAGGTTTGGCAGCAATAATCCTAATCGCAGATGTGGAGCTAACAAGCCCAGCAGTTGCCCTCCCCTTCGCATTCTTGTTTATCTCCCTCACGACACTTATCACAACTGGACAGATAAACGACAGACCCCGATTGGTTAAGAAGTATCTCCGAGACTGGTTGATCATCTGTGCGTTTGCCATTCTTGTCAGTGCCCTAGTCATTACATTTGCATGATGTGCATCACAAGAGTTTTAGGACATCAATATAGCACGACTGACTGCACCAATCTCATCCTTCGAAGTGAATATCAATGAGCAAAATTCTACCTGGAACAAAGACGACTCGCATGGAGCTTCTGCGACTGAAAAATAGGATGAGACTCGCAGAACGAGGTCACAATCTTCTCAAAGAGAAACGCGACTCATTAATCATGGAGTTCTTCAACTCAATTGAAGAAATTAAGAAGACTCGGGAGGAGGTGGAAGCGGCTCTTGCTTCAGCATTCTCCGCACTAACAAAGACAAAGATGGTCATGGGTCCAGCTGAGGTCGTTGAGTTTGCCAATGCAAGCAAAGTCCAAGCTGACCTGAGAATCTCTACGAGATCTATGATGGGTGTAGTAGTTCCAGTACTGTCCGTAGAACAACACATTCCCGAGCTCCCATACTCTCTTCCAGATTCAAGCGTCCAGCTCGATGTCATGTCAACTAGGTTTAACGAGGCCATGAAAGCTGTAGTTCGTCTTGCCGAGGTTGATTCGACCGTCAAACGACTGGCGATTGAAATTGAGCGAACCAAGAGACGTGTTTCTGCTCTTGAAACTATTGTGATTCCTAGACTGGATGCAACGGCACGGTATGTAAAGCAAGCTCTTGAAGAGAGAGAACGTGAGGACTTCTTCAGGCTCAAGTTCCTCAAAGAACAGATGGAGTCTGAGAGCTAAGATATGTATTAGCTGTATTACAGCTATGTATGCCGTAACTTCAAAATTGCAGCTGCAAGATCTCCCTGAGTTTCTTGCAGAGCTTCTTTTGCTATTTCGATATCAACTCCAGTCTGTGCTGCAACAAGTGCAGCGTCTTCCATTGGAATCTCAATCTCCTTCACTGGTTCTTGAGCAGCCTCCTCGCCACCTTCTGCAGCTGCAGTCAAACCACGTTCCAGCTTTGTGCCTGATACTTGGAACGATTCACTACCAGCTTGTTTCACCAGCAACACCTGAGGATCATTAACTACCCATTCTTTGTCTGCAAAACGGAATATCACTTCCTTGACACCAGGCACATCTTGCTGTTCGATACCCATCTGTTTCATCATTCGAGCAATTGCTCTAGGTGACATCCCACGTTGACCACGTCTGCGTGACATTGTTCAATCCTCAAGTCTAGGTATTCAATCTGACATTCGAAGGAGGAGATAAAATGCTTACGCTTGAACAGTGTTTTCTTATTTCACTACGATATCAAATACATAGTGACCGATGTTTGGGGCATACATCTTTACTTGGCGAATTGAAACTTGAGATGTAAATCCCTGACCTGAGCAGATACCTTTTACCACTTCAGTAGTTCTAGAAAGGTCGTTTTCAGACAGTGCAATATGCATGTGCACTACTCCCCCATCTGGCACTAAAGCTTCCAGTGCATGAATCAAGTACTCCTGAGTGTCATGAAGATATCCCATTATCACACGATTAATACAGTTGGTCGGATGCACATCGCGACAATCACCTAGAATCGCACTCACTCTATCAGTCAGATCGTTCAGACCGACATTCTCAATCAGCAGCTCATATGCTTCGGGATTAATCTCAATGGAGGTTACTTCGGCCTTTCCAGTCTTCGCTGCATGCAGTGAGAATTGTCCAACGCAAGCAAACATGTCTAGGACCTTTTCCTCTGATTCAATAACTCTGCCCATTCTAATTCTCTCTGCAAGGTTTCCTCCAGAGAATGTAAATCGTAGTGGATCGACTCTGAAACTCACCCCTCCCTCAACATGTGTTGTGAGAGTATTTGAGTCTCCTGCAATCAAGGTATAATCCGGTTTGCGAACACGTCCTTTGGTAGGACCAGTCTTCATTGCAACTGATTTGATCCTTGCATCATACTCTAGCGTCGCCTTTCCAATTTCACCCGCGAAATAAACAGAATCCTGATCTAAGCTAAGAATGGCCACATGTCCGATTAGATGAAATCCTGATGGGAGTCTAGTTTCCTCAGGAATAATCCCATGCAGTCGAGTTCTGAGATATTCCAGATATTGCATTGGCTTTCCCTATCATGGCCAAACCCATAAATCATTGGTGCTAGGATAACCTATCCTACGATTTATGTTTCTCACTTTGTCTTTCTCGCATTACAATATCTTGCAGGTTAGACCACATATTAGCAATACATGCTGCCAGGAGCCCCGTCGCCTCTACCGCGGCTTTGGACCTTGGCTATTGCCTTGCTAAAGTCATCCTGGAGTACACAGACTCTACTTTCACGAATAGCAAACATACCCGCTTCAGTGCACATTGCTTTGATATCCGCACCTGTTTTGCCAGCTGTGGCGGAAACCAGTTTGGCAAAGTCAAGTTTTGAGTCCAAATTCATACCACGAGTGTGAATCTTGAAAATCTCCTCTCGACTGTCATCGTCAGGGAATGGAAACTCGATTATTCGGTCAAAGCGACCAGGTCTTAGCAATGCAGGATCAAGAATATCCGGGCGATTAGTCGCACCAAGAACCGCCACCTGTCCTCGATTCTCAAAACCATCCAGTTCACTAAGAAGCTGCATCAGAGTTCGCTGTACCTCTCTGTCCCCTGAAGTGGCTATGTCAAGTCTATGTGAACCCACAGCATCCAGTTCATCTACAAAAACGATGGCTGGTGCTTTCTCTTTGGCAAGCATGAATATCTCCCGTACAAGACGGGCTCCCTCTCCAATGAACTTCTGTACTAGTTCGGACCCAATCACACGAATGAATGTTGCATTGGTTTCGTTTGCGACAGCACGTGCGCAAAGCGTCTTTCCTGTCCCTGGTGGTCCAGTGAGGAGAACTCCTCTTGGTGGTTCAATACCTACCTGTTCGAACAGATGCGGTTTCACGAGCGGCAGCTCTACAGTTTCCTTGATCTCAAGAAGCTGATCTCTGAGGCCTCCAATGTCAGTATATGATACCTCAGGAGCTTCTTCAATCTCCATCGCTCTAATCATTGGATCTCTTGATGGAGGCAGCTCTTGAGTGACTGCAAAAGACCGTTGGTTGAGGGCCACTCTCATACCGGGCTGAATCTTCTCTTTGACTATTGATGAAGAAACATGTACTACGAAGTTTGGTCCTGTAGAGCTTTTCACAACAGCTCTACCATCTTCCAGCATCTCAATCACTGTCGCAGTGATTAGAGGTGA
Organism: Candidatus Hermodarchaeota archaeon; assembly: GCA_048885865.1. Lineage (GTDB taxonomy): Archaea > Asgardarchaeota > Thorarchaeia > Thorarchaeales > Thorarchaeaceae > SMTZ1-83. The sequence goes on along the minus strand of JBHLLF010000062.1, from coordinate 4,577 downwards.
CTGCCTAAGCTTTTCCAGCTCGGTTCGGAGAGTCTGCGTTTCCTTCTCCAACCTTGAACGCTCAGCCTGAAGTATCTGCTTCTCTGTTTCAAGAGCACGAAGACGACGTTCAAGATGTCGAGTGTAATTTTCTGTTAGGGATGAATCATCGATGCCGTCTTTTTTGGCATCAGTAGTTCCTGGCAATCAACGCACCTCGCAGCTCAATTCTCTGATGATGTTAAAAGGTTTATTTTGAGGGTCTATATGCACCAATTTACACCCACGTCCAGTCAGTTACTTTTATCTACATATCCGATTTTGAAGGACCTGAAGAGGGATAATCAACGTGCCCAGCTGCGAACTTTGTGGCCGAAACATGAAGGGTCGTGGACGGAATATCGAGATTGAGGGCGCTCGAATGAACGTCTGCCCTCAATGTGCTAGCAGATTTGGTGGTTCTGAGTCTGTTTCTGGTCATCGGGGCTCATCCGCGCCAAAGATGAAACCGTCTTGGGTTGGCGAGTCAAGGAAACCAGCGTCAGCTCCTCTGATCAGGTCACCATCACCTGCCAAGAAGAAACCTAGACCAAGCTCGGCTGGGACTCTCCTTGATGACATGATGTTGGTGGAAGACTTCGCTAGAAGAATACAAACTGCAAGGCAGAAAAAGAAACTGAACCAAGAGGAGCTTGCGCAAAAAGTGGGTGAACGCATATCGACACTGCAAGCAATAGAAGCTGGTCGAATCAAGCCCACCCGTAGGACAATCAGAGGTCTTGAGAGGGAATTGGAAATCTCGTTGCTTGAACCAATCGATGCCGTTCCCATCAAGACATCTCGAGGAAGCTCTGGTAGTGGTCCTACATTAGGAGACAGAGTGGTTGTCAAGCGAAAGAAGTCCCAGAAGTCTGAATGAGATAGGACCCAAACGAAGTGAATAAATAGTCTATTATACTATACTATAATAGTAAGTGCAAGTTCTAGTTTCCAAACGCAGGGCTTTTGGTTACATTAAGACACAGTCGACTAGCCAGCTACCATTCGCTAGGGTGATTACTTCAAATGGCACATGCGAACATAAATCATGACCTTTTCCGCCTTGTAGTTGAAGAGATATCAGGCAAGGAAGGTGTGGACGTTGCGTCTGTCCTTGTCAATGCGGAAGAAACCACAGATGAGGAAATTGCTACTAAGACCGATTTGAAATTGAACATTGTACGCAGAATTCTCTACAAACTACACGATAATCACCTCGCTTCATACCGTAGGATTCGTGACACTAACACTGGCTGGTTCCTTTACTACTGGAAAATCGACCCGAAAAAGGCCCAAGCCCTTGTCAATCGGAAGAAACGTATGGTGTTGAACCTACTCGAACAGAGACTGCAACACGAAACCAACAACGATCTTTATGCTTGTGTTAACCGTGATTCATCTCCAGTTCCATTCGAAGAGGCAATGAATCTATCATTTCGTTGTCCTTCGTGTAACGAGCAGTTAGAGTATGTTGACAACAAGAGGGCCATCAACTTTCTCAAGAAACGTGTAGAGGAGCTAAAGGCGGATCTAGAGGCTACATCTACAACATAGAGAAACCTGACCTGATTCAGAAACCTACTTAGCAAGCAAGGATTAGAAGGCATCTGGAGATGGACTGGTGAAGCATCTGGTTCTCAAAGCCCGTGCCTATGGCCCATTTAGAGGAAGAATCCTCCAAGCCGTAGAGTCGGAAATCTCTGAGATGACAAGAGAACTTGAAGTGAGTCTTGCAAGGCTAAAGACTGACAATAGAAACCGTATAATCATCGAGATCGAGGGAGAGGACGAGGAATTTGTTGGCAATGTGCTCTCTAAAGAATATGGTACAGTGACTACTACCGATTCTATCTCAGTTGGTTCCGCATATTCCGGGCATTTTGTAGATGTTGGAAAGGTTGGATATGGTCTATACGTCGATATTGGTATAACCACACCACTTCAAGTCGATACTCTGATTCCCCTTTTTCGTCTTCGAGAACAGCTTTCAATGGAGAAAATTCCACTACGTGCAATTGCCAAGACAGTCATCTTTGTAGACAACCTACCCGTCAATGTCAGCATAACAAACATCGACAATCGAGGTCCCAAAATCGAGGCCGAGCTTGCTGAGTCGTTTCTCAATCAAATCAATCGGTGGGTGGAAGACGATCATGAACGGCTGCTCATTCTAGGTTGTACTAGAAAGATGTTGGATAATGCACTGGAAAAATCCAAGCACTTGGAAGACATCTATCGAGTGGAAAGACTTGGTAGCTTCGAGTATTCGCTCAGATGTAAAAGAAGTACACGGGCATCTGGGATATTGGCGGCCATTGGTCCAAAACTGAGGGGCGTGCCAATGCATCTCTTTATTCCGGACGAGGTGGGAGAGAAGTATCATGCCAAGACTTGATATTTGGCTCGTGGAACAAGGTTACTTCTCATCGCGACAGGCTGCGAAACGCGCCATACGAGCGGGTCATGTTAAAGTGAATAATGTTCTTTCAAAGCCGTCGAAAAATATCACAGAAACGGACTCGGTCGTTGTATCAACTGTAATACAAGATAATCCAATTGGATATGCTAAACTCAAGGAGATTGACGATTATTTAGAAGGAAACCTGCTACGGGATATCAGTCTGGCCCTCGACATTGGTAGCTCCGCTGGGGGGTTTTTGACTCTTTTAGGTGAGAGGAATATTCGTGCTATTGGTGTAGAAGTTTCTGATGAGTTTACAGAAACTCTTGAAGAACTTGTGGAAACCCATCCAACCATTTCGATTCTAATTGACGATGCCTTCACAATGGACCCATCTGTTGTATGCAACGATGCCACACTGGATCTGCTACTTGTGGATGTCACTACTGACCCAGATGGCACAATAAGCTTGATCCAGAGATTCTCTTCTCTCATGAAGAAAGGCAGTCGACTTGTGGCAGCCTTCAAAGCAAGAAGCACTCCTGAAACAATAGAGGAGTTGCGTAGGCAAGTCTCTAGACTGGGTTTTGTCGAAATTCTGAATCTCACCCTTGACAAGACCCGTCAGGAGATACATCTGATAGCCACTCGACATTGAGCAATTCTTTTATTTCAATTGAAACCTCCGAGAATGCTAGGGGCCGGTAGTCTAGCCCGGCTATGATGTCTCGCTTACACCGAGAAGGTCGCTGGGTTTTTACGCGCTTATAGCGTGTTCATTTCTACAAATTGAAGAGGATAGAACTCTCTTGGGTGTAATCCATGGAAAGAAGAAGGTTCTCTCGTATTGAGAGGATTAAGGAAACAGAAGAAGTTGATGAGATTAAAGCTGAAGAAATCGCCAAGGAGATTGCCAGAGAATTTGAAATGGAACGGAGAATAAAGCGCGCATTGGAGAAGCTCGAATCATCAGAAGCTCAGTCAGAACTCGAAAAAGACGCTGCCGATGAAACAAGAGAAGACATTCTTCGAATGTATTTCGAAGAGGGATTGACTCACTCTGAAATCGCAGATAAGCTTGGCCACAAATCAACAAAGCCAATTCAACGGGTTTTTCGCGAAGAGGGATGGGAAGCAAGGGCTGGAAAGGTTACTGATATCGAAGACGACGTCCATAGACTATACTTCGATGAAGGATTGTCACAAAAAGAAGTAGCTGACAAGCTTGGATTAAAGTCAGTGAAAGCAGTTAGAAGAATCTTCGAAGAACAAGGATGGGAAACACGCCCCAAGAGAAATCTAGAGTTAGAAGAAGAGGCCCATCAGCTGTATTTTGATGAAGAGCTTACCCAGTCCGAAGTGGCTGAAAAACTTAGAATGTCTACTAAATGGGTTCAAGATGTGTTTAAGCGAAATGAATGGGAGGTTCGTTCCAGAAAGATGGATGGTATAGAAGATGACATCTTTCATCTCTATTTTGAAGAGAAACTTACTCAAGAAGAAGTAGCCAAAGAGATGGGGATTTCAAAAGATACTGTCCTTCGAGTTTTCGAAGAAATGGATTGGGAATCACGAGGACCTCGCCGCGGAATAACAATGAGGACATTTGAAGCTGATGAAGAAAGAATAGAAGCCAGAAGAGAACATAGACATGCAACTTATGAGAAAATCAAAGAACTTAGGGAGGAGCTTTTCGGTTCAGAGTGCAGGTTTTGTGGTATTGATAGTGAATCGAGAAAATCGTTCATACATAGGAAGGATGGTTCAGAACACGAAGGCATCAATCTGTGGAGTTTGAGAGATTTGCAGCAGATTGATCCAGAAGAATGGCAGCGGTTATGCACTGCTTGTCATAGAGGGTCACATTGGACTATTGATGAACTAGGCATGGAATGGAGTGAGATTGAATCGCTTAGAAAGTCAACTCTAGAAAATCTCGAAATGAAAAATCACGATTTCCATGGAAAAATAACACTTGATAGGAATCGTATGAATTTCGAAACCGAAAATCTCAGTGTTGAAGAAATGAGAAGAGAATTGTTTGGGAACGAATGTTCAGTATGTAACCATATCGAGAAGAGAATAATAATCCACAATAAAGCAGGGTTGCCTCATAATCGCCATTTTCTTTGGACGAAAGAGAATCTGAATTCAATTG
>JBHLLF010000061.1:0-13689 GCA_048885865.1 Candidatus Hermodarchaeota archaeon | reverse complement strand
CTATAGATACAATATTGTACTGGAATGTGAGATGAATCGATTGAGTTCAAGACGGACCCTTCTTGAAAGAGCACAGGCGATTTTCGGACTTCTTGAGGAAAACAATGATCCTATTCCAAAGTCCAAGCTGAAGGATATTGGTCTGAATCCAAGTACTGCTGAGAAATGGTTAGAGCTGATTATGTATATTCAACAGCAACCACTGATACGCTTGGTCAGGACTGAGAGCAATACAATCGTCATTAAGGTTGAAGGACGCTATCATGCTATGAGTCGGAGAGCCTTTCAGGATAGTGATCTGACCTATGAACAGCGCCTCAGGTCTATTGATTCCTACCTACGTGCATTAGTTGCACGCGAGTTGACTCTGGATGATGCTCCTCCCCATAAACTTCCGTCTGAAGAATAGCTGATTTCCTCCCTTCTCCCAGAAGGAAGCAGATGAACCCCGAAATGAATCTTCTCTCATCCTTCAAGAAGTACTCGCGTTGGATGCAAAGTGAGTGGCCCTCCTTCTTTTGAATAGCACTACATGATAAGTTTCAGAAAGATGTGGTGCCGAGGACGAGATTCGAACTCGCGATTTGGGCGCTGATTGGCAGCCAATCAGCGAACCCCTACGGGAGTGGATATCCCATGGGCGTCAAAGCCTTAGATCTTGAGTCCACCGTCTTTGGCCTCTTGACTACCTCGGCAGTGTATGGATTTCAGTCGAGTCTATATTTAGCAGTTTTGGCATTCACCACTTCGACAAGCTTATCCGTTGGATTTGCGCCCGAATACTTCAGGAGCGGATATCATGCCTCGCTTTGACCACGATGATATATCGATGTTCTACAAGACCGTAGGTGAGGGCGATCCGGTTCTATTGATTCATGGTCTTGGTGGAGACCACCGCGGATGGGAATTTCAAGAACAAGCCCTCGCAGCACGTTTCCACCTTATTATGCCCGACCTAAGAGGGCATGGGCAGACAACAGTGGAAGAGCTTGGAATGATGATTCCACCAGATATGGTTGCAGATGACCTGAACGCGCTGCTAGAGCATCTTGGCCATGAAAAAGTGCATGTCGTTGGCATTTCATTGGGAGGTTTGGTGGCCCAGAACTTTGTTATCAGGTACCCAGAACGAGTCGATAAGTTGGTCCTGATTGATACTACTCCTAAGATAACGGAGGATTTGATTGATGTTGTCTATAGCTGGAGAGAGGCACAGGTTGATGGTGGTGACGAGGCCTACTTCTGGACCTCTCTTCGAAGTGGCTACAGTGATGAGTGGATTGAGAATAACCCCGAGATGGTTCAGTATCTGAAGGATAAGTCAGCTGACACAAATCCTGAAGGAGTCTTGGCAGCGGGGCTCGGATTCTCTACGATTGATTTCACGGAGCAACTGTCCAATATTAAATCAAAGACTCTAGTAATCCATGGAGAGGAAGATCGAATCATAAATCTTGAACTAGGAAGAACACTTCATGAAGGGATAAAGGGGTCAAGACTCAAGGTCTTTGAGGGGTGCGGTCATTCGCCAAATGTTCAGATGACTGATGAACTCAACAAGACCTTGATCGAGTTTCTCATTGAAAAATAGTATAGCGCCTTTCAGCTCCTCTCAGGTGGCATCTCTTCCAAAAGCGGCTTGATTTGCTCGTAAAAGTCTGCAAGGATCTTGCTCTTTGTTTCTTCAGTTTCGAGGATGAAGAGTCGAATCTGCTGTCCGACCTTGATCTCCTTCACGAGACCCATATCCACAAGAGGCTGCATCACGCGATGAATAGTCGAGTGTGCCAAGCCAGTTTCCTTGGCAATTCTGCTAAGATTGAAGAACTCCTTAGGACGTTCCAGAAAGTGCTGAACTACTCGTGTCTGAGCCCGTGATGCAAATACTTTCTCGAGCAATTTTCTCAACTCTTGGTTTCCCCTTTCAGACATGGTTTGTTCGGCTAATGTACTATCCTAGTACCAATTCTTGCACCCTTCATCACTTGACGGAAGTTCATAGGGTCATTTCCATTGAAGATGACGGTTGGAATCTTAGACCTTCCCACCACACGAATCGCAACAGGATCGAACAGTTTGTACTCACCTGCGCGAGTGCCCGATTCCGCCAGTATCTTGCTCAGCTGATCAACAGTCACGGTATCAAGCTTCTTTGCACCTGATATCTTGGGGTTTCGGTCATAGACTCCATCCACGTTAGTTGCATTCATCAGCAAATCCGCCTCTACAGTTTCAGCGGCAAGAGCTGCAACAGCATTGGTGGATTGACCTGGGTTTAGACCGCCCATAAGAACCACCTTTCCGAATTGGATGGCGGTCTCAAGTTCGTCTAGCGTTTCCACAACTTTTGGATATGCAATATCACCAAGGGCAGCACAGAACAGCTCAGCATTGTTACGTGCGACTTTGATTCCCAACCAGTCACACTGAGTTTCGCTTGCTCCTAGTGCTCTCGCAGCAGATATGAAGACTCGTGCTGGCCTTCCACCTCCAACTACGATGACCATGCTGTGACCGTCTTCAACGATGAAGTCCACTCCTTTTGCATAGTCTCTCACCGTGTTGATGAGAATCCGGCCCGTGTCATCATAAAGGAGTGAACCTCCTAGTTTCAGAACAGCTCGCATTTCGAGTCCCCTGGTACAATCTCCGAACAACTACATTTTCTTCGCGGCATTAAAGAAGCTTTCTTGAATGGACAGGATTGACGATATTTCGAAAGGCGATTGAGCTTACTAGAATTAATCATCGTGCCAAATAGTCCATCTCTTCCCAGTCTGACACAGTGTTCAGCCTTTCTAAGTCATCATTGGAGAGTTTTATCTCAAAAGCGCCAAGATTCTCCTTCAACTGCTCCAAGGTGTTGACACCAACAATGGGCGCGGTGACAGTATTCCTAGTCAATATCCATGCCAATGCAATCTGGGCTGCCGATGCATCATATGCGACCGCTAGGTCTTCAAGAACTTCTACGATTCTATAGTTTCGTTCCTTTCCATACCTGGTCCCAATTGTCGGCGCCCTCTTAGAGTCTGGAGAAGCATCTTTGGTGTATCTTCCGGTTAGGAACCCGCCCCCCAGTGGACTGTAACTGATTACGCCTAGACCATACTTGACAATAACTGGCTCAAGATGTTTCTCATAATCCCTTCTTCTTGCTAGGCTATAAGGTGGCTGAAGTGAGTCATATCTCGCTAGCCCGTTTTTGTCACTGACCCAGAATGACTCTACAAGCTCAGCAGCTGTGAAGTTTGAAGCACCTATATAGTTGACCACACCGTCGTCGATGAGTTTTGTATAAGCTCTCAGAGTTTCCTCTTGAGGCACATCTGTATCAAACCAGTGGCTCTGGTATAGATCAATCCATTCAGTCTGCAATCTGTCCAAGCTCCTATCCGCCGAGTTGAGAATGTGCGTGCGTGAGAGGCCTGCATCATTTGGCATCTCACTCATCTCTCCACGAACCTTTGTCGCTAGAATGAGATCTTCCCTATTTCCTCGGTCTTTGATCCATCTTCCTAGGATTTCTTCAGACTTCCCGGCATACGACCCATCACCCCATTTCGAATAGATGTCTGCAGTGTCGAGTGCTGTAATTCCTGCATCCAAAGCTGCATCGAGAATCTTGAAACTATCATCTTCTTTTACTATCCATCCCATCTGCATTGTCCCCAAGACAAAGCGTGATACCTTCAATCCTGTGCGGCCGAGCTTTACATAATCCATCCATGCCACCAATAACGATAGTTAAGATTTAAGAGTTAACTGTTTCGGTACCGTGGGTATAAGACATCTGACTCCATTTTATAAGAACATAAACGAATCTAACAGCTAGTTTTCGCATGGTGACGAAAGATGATCTCTAGGAAGATGATTCTCGTTTCAATGGCGATTGGATTATTGATGGCGACTCTGACGGCAGTACCTGTCAGAGCTGACGTTGAAGGAAGGATCTACTACTACAGCGCGACTTACTATCAGGAATCTACTCAGGTGGATAATGACCCTTCATATGACTATTCGATCACGGGCGATTTCAGGGTCTATGTCTATAATATAAGCGAAGTTGGAGGCGAGGATGTCATCAACTACAACTATCAGGGATATGTCTGGTGGGGTGCATTATTCTACGTAGACCACAACGAATCAGTTGACTTTCAGAATCAAAAGGTGTACTGGGATCTCTCAACTAGTGACTCTAACTCAAATAATCGGTCAGAGAGCGCAAATGTTGTTCCATATCCCCAAGACAGTTGGAACGACTGGGGAGCGCATCTTTTTGTGAATCCGATCTGGAGCACTCATGAAACGGACTGGAACGATGCAATCGATGATACTGAAGCTGATAACTCATCCACACTAATTAGTCAGTCAATTGGTGATGGAAGATTCGCATTCCAAATCGAAGTGTCAATGGAAGACTTGGCTGAGAATCTCAATGGCACAAGAATCTATACCTACACGTCAAGCTTTGATGAAGATGGCGTCCTGATTGATTTGAGTTACACTGAATTCACGAGTTGGGAGAACGAGAACACGACAATCGACGTGACCGAATCGTACGAGTTGGTGCAAACAACAGGCTTTCCTGGCGGAGGACTTAATCTAAGCATGGATGTCCCTTTGGTTGTAGCAGCTGGAATCGGCGTTGTCACTCTCATTGTAGGCCTATTGATAGGCCGAAGACTTTGGGCTTAAGAATACCCTGCGGGGGCGATGAAACAGTTCTTTCATTGTCCCCCTGGCTTCTTTTTCGCTTAGGATTCGTGGTCAAACGGATTTGCCCATAAGCCTTTTAATCCACACTCCATTCAGCGGATTGAATCAGCACCAGCTGAGCCTTGTTGACATCAAGGAGAATTGATGTTTTGCCAGACAAGTTAGAACCTGCAATAAAATCGAAGAGATGGAAGCCAGAGTCCGAGGAGGAGATTCTCGCGGTTTGGTCCAAGGAAGATCCCTACGCGTTCAATCCCAACTCTGGGAAGACGATTTACAGCGTAGACACGCCACCCCCCTACCTATCAGGTCCTATGCATGTCGGCCAGGTGATTCACTACACTCAGATTGACATTAATGCAAGGTACCGGAGAATGCAAGGGTATGAGGTGAATTTTCCTCTCGGGATTGACCGTAACGGTCTCCCAGTAGAAGTGAGAGTGGAGAAAGATCTTGGTCTTAGCATGCATGAAACCCCTCGCGACCTATTCCTGCAGAAGTGCAAAGAGCGGCTTGATGCAGATGAAAAGATTACTGTTGATGGGTTCAAGCGGCTTGGGATTGGCTTCAACACTTACGACGACGAAGGCAGCTATAGGACTGACGATCCCAAATATAGAGCTGTGACACAGGACACTTTCATTGACATTTGGAATAAGGGGCTCGTGTACAGTGATTATAGGCCTAACAACTGGTGCTTCGACTGCGGCACGACAATTGCTGATGCAGAGGTTGAATACTCCGAGCGGCCAACCACGCTACATTACTTGTACTTTCATGTAGAAGGCAAAGACCCCATCAAGATAGCAACAACACGCCCGGAACTGCTCTGTGCCTGTGGGGCAGTGTTCATTCATCCTGATGATTCTCGCTATCAGGGATATGCGGGACTGAAAGCAAAGGTGCCGCTTTTCAATCAGGAAGTTCCAATCATTGAGAGTCCAACTGCACAGATGGAGTTTGGAACTGGGGCTCTCATGGTATGCAGCTACGGCGATCAAGCTGATGTAATGGCATTCCGTGATTATGCCCTCAGGCCGATCGCCGCTATATCTCCTGATGGGAGAATGACTGATGCCGCAGGCGATTATTCTGGAATGAGGATTGCAGAGGCTCGAGCTGCAATCATTGCTGAGCTTAAGAAGCAAGACCTTCTCTATGACCAAGAGCAATCTATGCAGCGAGTACCATTGTGCTGGCGAAGCAAGACACCCATCGAGTTCATCGCTATGGAGGAGTACTACGTAAAACAGGTGGACTTCATTGACCAATTGATGGAGATTGCAAAGCAAGGTACCTTCTTTCCGTCACATCACCGACAAATCCTCATTGACTGGTTGAACCGTGTGACCGTGGATTGGCCGGTGTCTAGGAGAAGATACTACGGAACAGAGATTCCAATCTGGTACTGCAACTCCTGTAAAGCGCCTGTAGTACCAGAAGCAGGTGAACTCAAGTACTATCAACCTTGGAAAGACGACCCGCCATTCTCAAAGTGTCCAAAGTGTGATGCTGAGGAAGGATTCACTGGAGAGGATCGTACATTCGACACATGGATGGACTCATCAATCAGTGGTATGTATGTTGCCGGATACCCACGTGACATGAAGCTTTTCAAGAAAGCTTTTGGAAATGTCATGCGACCTCAGGGCAAGGACATTGTGAGGACTTGGCTATACTACTCTTTGCTAAGGATATACCAGCTCACGGAAAAACCTGCATTCAGCGAGATGTGGATATCGGGCCATGTGGTGGATGAGAAAGGCGAAACGATGAGCAAGTCAAAGGGCAATTCACCTCCACCCATGCCATTCGTTGAGAAATATGGCGCAGACTCGATGCGGCTATTTGGCGTGATGGAAGCGGGACTTGGAAGTGATATCCGGTTCGCAGAAGATCGTCTGGCTGGGGTGTCCAAGTTCATCACAAAGCTCTGGAACATCGCTCGATTCATCTCGATGTTTCCTGTGCCTGAAGAAATTGACTTCAAGAAACTCACACCCGTCGACCAATGGATACTCGCAGAGTCAAATGCTGTCATTGAGAAGATTCTGCCAGACTGCGACGTCTTGGACTTCCATAGACCCACCATTGAGATCCGTGGCTTCACTTGGAACCTCTTTGCGGATCATATCATTGAGATGCTGAAAGGACGGTGTTTCAATTCAGAGGGCAGGTTCTCAAAAGAGGAGCAACAGTCAGGATGGTATGCTCTTCACACAACCCTGAATTTGATACTAAAAGCCTTGGCTCCGATTACACCCTACATCACGGACAAAATCTATCGCGAGCTATACTCCAGCAAGGGGATTCATGGGGAGGCCTATCCATCCACACATGATAATTGGAAGTCGAAATTGACCGAATATACTGATCTTCTTCTCAAGACCAACGGTGGTTTTTGGAAGTTCAAGCGGGAGAACGGCTTATCCTTGCGCAAAGGGCTGGCTGAAGCATGGATTTCCCCCAACCTAGAGCCATGGGCAAAAGACCTTCAGGCGATGCATGGGATTGAGAAGCTGCACTTCACTGATCCAAAAGGCCAAGGCACTGAGGTCACGCTTCCTGAGTCTGAGGAAGTAATCTTTGTTACTCCTCTCCCAGATGAATGAGAATCATCCGACTGACACATTGTTCTGGTGTTCCGTGGGGCACTTCATGCTGTTAGATACCAAGCAATACTTCCCTGCCAATTCCAGAGCTCTCTCTGCCTTTGGTATAAGGTCTTGCGAAGCCACAACCACATGCGCATCCAGCTCTATCTTAGTAAATTGGAAGCCTTTCTCGACCCGTTCAAGTGTTCCCTTGCCTTCGCAAGTGAAAGACTTGAAGTCGAATCTCATCTTCCCAGTGAATGTAACAAAGGTTGTCATAAAACAGGATGTAGCAGCTCCAACAAAGAGGTCCTCTGGAGACACAATTCCTTCAGGTCCACCAAATTCAGGAGGAGATGCAATCGTGATTTCGGGTTTCCTCCCTATTATGAATTTGCCAGTTTTTCCGTGTATCCAATTAACTCTCACATTGTATTCATGTGACTCGTTGCTCATCTTGATTCACTTAGTTTTCCTGCTACGAGCCATTCGGAAAAAGAGTTCGGAATAGGAGAACACTCATTGTTCAATCTACTATTATCTCGTCCTCATAGGCAATGGATGCCTTCATGCTGTTTCCTATGAAGCAGTACTTATGGCCAAGGTAGAGGGCTCTTTCAATCTTCGAACGCAGATCGTCAGACTCGATTACCACTCTTGACTTGATCTCAATCTTCGTGACCTCGAAACTCTTTCCAATTTGCTCCAGCATGCCAGTTCCTTGGCATTCGAATGACTTGAATCCGATATGCATTTTTCTGGTGAAATAGATGAATGAATTCATAAAACAGGCTGTAGCTGAAGCGACGAAGAGATGCTCTGGTGTATAGGAATCCAGTTCGCTTTCTTCACCCTTCGGTCTGACCATCTTGATGCTCTGCTTTCCTTCTGCGGAAACATATCCTCCTTTGTCGTGGTCCCAATTCACTTGGACAGTGTAATGTTTTGGTTCCTCAGCCATTCCTCTCACTCAGTGCACCAGAACCAAACCATAGGAAAAGGCTTTGGGATGAGCACATTCCAGCTTCTCAGAGTTTCAACATCATCTTCTTGAGTTTCTCGGTTATTTCCAAGGCATCTTCCCATTTTCTTTGCCAAAGGTTTCGACCAAAGAGGAGTCCAGCTGCTCCCTCCTCAAGACAGACCTTGGCCCTGTATAGAAGGTCCTCGTCACTCAACATGCTTCCTCCAGAGAAAAGCACCAAGGTCTTTCCTGCAGACTTGATGACCTTTCTCACTCTTTCCTCATAGCTGAGCTCTAGCGTGTCATAAGGAGCCGGCTGTTCAGAACGTTTCTTCGGGTCCTCCTCAGGCACGTTGAGCTTGACGGCAGCTGCTCCTAGTTCGTTGGCTATTCTAGCGGCATAGTCAATTGCATAGAGTGACTTCTTTCCTCCCTTTTTGTCAACCGCCTCACCACGAGGATATGACCAGAGGATTATCGGCATTCCATAGCGGTCTGCATCTGCCTTTACCTTCCTGAATTGATTCATGTCCTCAACTTGGCGAGGACTGCCAACGTATAATGTGTATCCAATGGCGTCCGCACCAATCCTGACCGCATCCTCAACAGAAGCAGTCATTGGAGACATAGCATGAGAGTCGGGAGGTATCTTTGTCTTCCCATTGACCTTCAGTACGATTGGGACTTTTCCAGCATATTTCGGACCATATTTCTCTGCAAGTCCAAGGTGCAAGGCAATTCCTGAGTAGCCTCCCTCGTCAGCGAGTTTGAACTGAAACTCAGGATCTTCACTCGGTGGATTAGGGAAGAACGAAACTGGGCCATGTTCCATCCCTTGGTCTATAGGCAAAAGAAGCATGCGGCCATTGCCTGGGCCATGTTCATACATCAGACGATGCAGTCTGACTCTCTGTCCCATGCTCAGGTAATCCAATTCGTCTAGGTTCAGTGGCATTCCTTTCAAAACCCCTTCTTATTGCAAGCAGACTTACACACATTTATGGTTATCAGGTGCTATCGGTGGAAGGTTTTCTGGCTTTCACAACCAAAAAGAATGGTATTCTGCGTTCTCTCTCAAAGAAATCATCATCAACCACGGGTCGAGGCTCTTCAATTCTAGAGATGATGAAACCAGAGTCGATGACTGCGCGAATATAGGTTGTGAGCGTTCTATGAAAGAAGCTTATCGGCTGCGGGAAATACTCTCCTGTTCGAGTCTTCCATATGTGCTCGTACTCCCGCTCATCAAAATATCGATCCACTCTAAAGAATAATCCCTTTCTTCTCTTAGTATCAATGTCTCTATCACCCATTTCCCATTTACCCGGCCCATAGAAGTTGAATGATGGATGGACAACCGAGAAGACCAATGTCCCACCCGGCTTAAGGACTCGATAGAACTCATTCAGCGCCTCATTCAGACAAGGCGTATTGAGCAACACCAGATTACAGAGAACAATGTCAAATTTACGATTCTTAATGAAATCGAGGTCACAGATGTCGCCTACATGATAGTTGACATTATTGACTGGCAGAGACCTGCAAATCTCGATGAGTCCATTTGAGATATCCACTCCGGTGACGATGGCTCCCTTTTGAGCATAGTGTCGTGATAAATAGCCCTCTCCACATCCGGCATCAAGCAGTATCTTCCCTTTCACATCTCCCATTAGATATTCCACACAGGGATTGAGGATGTGTTGGTGATGTGGGGTGCCCTTCTGATCTATTAAATCAGCGAAGGCCCGAGAGTTGGCTTCCCACTGACTCTGTATTGGGTCGACCATGTCCATAATCAGATTATGGTATCTAGTGAAGCTTTCGCCCGCTGTATTTGGTTGGTCTGGAGTCTAAATTCTGTCCCATACTTTATGGACGCGTTCTCCAGTTTCCTCTATGATTGGCTTCATTGGGCCTTCTGGAGCAAAACCAAGCTCTACGCCCATCTTCATTATTGAGGAATGTGTGACCACAACCTTGTCGTCTTCCTCTGCAATCACGAAGCTGCATGGCATGACAAGGGACATATCTGGAGACACATCAACCGCTTTCTTTGCTAAGTCTGCAGAACATGCAAGAATAAACGTTCTGCGAGGATAGTCATCAATTCCCAATTTCTTCTTGAACATATCATGCATACCCTTGGTAAGCAGAATTGTGAAGCCTCCTTCCTCAGTGAGTTTCTCGACTCTCTTGACAGCATCTTCGAAACTCATGTCTAGTTCTTTTCGTAGAATTTCTGGCATAGCACAAATTGAGAGATTATCATTAAAATGCATTAGCATCCGGCAGAGGCTGAAGAGTGGTGGACCGGGCGAGATTTGAACTCGCGACCTTCTGAAGACCCGATTCACAGGGAAAATCCTATGATTTTGCGAATCAGACGATCTACCAGTCTGATCTACCGGCCCATGGCTTTGAGACTCCAAGATGTATTTCTTAAAACCTTTGAGGCATCGTTAAATCTCGATTCCAAATGCCTCGGAAAACTTCTCCATCTTCGCAAACTCACTCAGGAACTCTCTCCCCTTCTCTGTGAGATGATAGACTCTGTTGCTTTCACCATCTCCAATCCGATTGATAAGTTCCTTATCCTCAAGCTCATCAAGATACTGAGTCAATCTATCATGGGAAAGATTGGCAGCATAGAGTATCTTTGTCGGACCTGCTCCGTCCTCACCCTCACTCTGGATGGCGCGCATCATATCGGCGAGGATGCGCATCTTGGAGCGATACGCCCGTTTTCTACTCATTCCGCTTTGCCTACCTTATACAGCATGAGCAAGAGTGTCAAGAAGCCAAGGAGTTGTAATGCCTGACTTAGGAGATATCTGATGACATTCTCTCCTGCAGTAAGAAGGAATATGTGGCTCAGAAAAATCAGGAAGAATCCACCTAGCACATACAGCCCGAATCTGCTCCTTCCCATTGCATAGTTAAGCAATGCCTGCAAGACAACAACCAACATCAGGAATACCGTAATCAGTTCGAGATTCGCATCAATCAGGATGGGCAGTGCCATGAACATGACCATCTCGGGTTGCTTGATTCTTCCACCTCTTCTTGTGGAAATGGCAAACAACACATAGGCCATGATCTGCAGGAAATGGTATGTAAGAGTGACCACATTGATAGTCGTTTCCAAATCAGGGACTGGGCCTTCTATTCCAAGTCTTACAAAGAACCACCATGTTCCAATGACATGGCTGAACATTCCAATTGCAAGGACCAAGAAGCCCGTGGATAGGTCAGAGAGCCTCTTCTGTTCAGTCAGGTTGTAGGCCTTCGTAGCGTAGTATGCGATTATCATGGCAATTATGCCACTGATGCTCTCAAAGAGCAGGTCGAGTCTGATTAATGCGATCACTTCTGCCTGCATTGACGTACGCCTTTCCTAGACTTTCCTCTTGCGTCTTTATTGTGATTGGATGATTCATCCATGACAATTGAGTGAATTGGTGATTAATCCCCGCTGCTAGAAAGCGATTTCTTCGATTTTCAGTCATATTTCTGCGGAGAGTCTTGCTAGACGAATCATACAGAGTTATCGTTCATCCTGCCTTTATATTCACGATTCGTATGTCTGATATACAGATTTGATGGAAGAAGCTCGACAACTGCGTGCAGCAGCCATAACCTCCAGGCTCTGCTAATGAAAGGCGGGGTTCTCGCCCCGCCCTTCCATCACCTTTTATTCTATGGAAGTATTACTCATCGACCAGTACCAGCTTTGCTTAATCCATGTTGAAATCAACGAGCCTTTCCTAGTGATACCAATAGCAAACTTCTTATATTAACAATAGTTAATGGAAATATTATGCGAAATCGCCCTGTTTTATTCTTAGCCGCCGCTGTGATTCTACTCATTCTTGCCCAAGGTGCTACTGCACATGTACCGGTGGGAGGTG
Organism: Candidatus Hermodarchaeota archaeon; assembly: GCA_048885865.1. Classification (GTDB taxonomy): domain Archaea; phylum Asgardarchaeota; class Thorarchaeia; order Thorarchaeales; family Thorarchaeaceae; genus SMTZ1-83. The sequence continues at coordinate 1,504 of JBHLLF010000061.1, read as the reverse complement.
AACCGGGTAGCAGTCTTGACACAGCACTAGAAATAGAGGACCCCTTGAAGTCTTGGGTCATGTATCATGAGCTACATGAAGCCGGTGAAGCTCACTATTACACATTTGATATGAGTGCTGGAGATCGGCTACGACTCATACTGAACTTACCTGCAGAACTAGAGGCTTCTGCGTTTCGGCCTATCCTTATTCTAATTGGGCCGGGAATAGCTAATACCACTCCGGCTCCAGACTACATCGAGATACCTCAAGGTGCAGGCTATGTGATCTACGATGACCTCTCACTCCTTCAAGAGTATGAGGGGTTCACACCGTCTGCCTTTTTCGAAATCCTTGACATTGACACCACAATTCCTGAAACCGGGACATACTACTTAGCAATCTATGACGAGGCAGAACATGAGAGATATGCCCTTGCTATTGGGTTCCAAGAGGAGTTCACATTTGATGAGTGGATTCTTGTGGCTTTCAATGTAATGATAATCCATCTATGGGAAGGGCAGCACATTTTGGCCATCCTATCTCCATGGCTCATTACTCTTATTCTTGGCATCATCTTCTACTCAAGAAGAGGCAAAGAACAAGGAATCGAGAATGACGCTCTGACATGGGCTGGTGTCATCTCTGGACTCCTGTTCATTGGTAGTGGACTGGCACTCCTGTATCAGATGGTCTGGGCCTTGCTTCAAGTTACTGCAAACGCTCAGGTGGTAGTAACGCTACTCTTCGCATCATTCCCGATATTAATTGGCATAGCTACGCTGAGGGCTCTTAAGACCGGGTGGAAGAATGACTCCAGCGGCATCCTGAAGCTAGCTTTATTCTCTGGCCTTGCCGTTTTCACATGGTCTGGATTAATCGTTGGACCAACCCTGCTATTGCTGGTCAGTATAGTCGGTTTCGTGGGTCGGGAAAAGACTCCAGAACAAACGATGACAACCTAATCATGTGCCAAGGGTCCTTCGTTGTGTTTCGAATTGCGCAAAGGGGGCTGAAACAGTGGACCCTTGGAAAGCTTTTTATTCGGATGCCGCGGGATTGCTACTGCCTTCGCGCCCTAACGGTGTCAGACCTGATGCTGTCGGCGAATGCCAAGCGATGATGGTCCGCGATTTCCAGGCGCGAGAATAAGATGCGGACACGAGATAGACCGGTGCGACTGTGCTGGAATCCCCTCTTGTCTAAGATATGCTCAGCAGTGTGCAGGTTAATTGGGTAAGTTCACCAACTATCCCCGTTACGCCTGTACTTCATCAAGCTAAGTTCATGTGTGTAAAAAAGTCGTACACTAGACCTTCTACTACTCAGGTCTACCTTGCTAAGGTGTATGATTGTGATCAACTCTAGTTGATCCTGCTAGAGGACACTGCTATCGGCTTGGGGTTAAGACATGCAAGTGGAACGGGCTCGCATCCGAGTCCGTCGCGAACGGCTCAGTAGTGTCGCTAACCTACCCTGTGGAGGTGGACACCGCCGGGAAACTGGCGTTAATCCACCGTAGGAG
>JBHLLF010000060.1:0-13722 GCA_048885865.1 Candidatus Hermodarchaeota archaeon | reverse complement strand
GTTGTAGACTTGTAGCATTGTCACTACCCATTTTCGCAATTGTGGATTCGCATAAAAAGTCGCCTGCAAAAATTGCCCTCAATTCTCTTCACACGAATTGATAAGGGGGCTAGCACAAAATCCCAGACTGGTGCAAACGCATAATGGACCCGGGTGTCAGAGACTCACTTGATCGAGCTTCTAAACTCTGCGATGAAGAGTGTGATGAGAAGGCTCAACGAGTGATATTAGATGCTCTAGGGAGCTACCCGGAGAATCCAGACCTTCGGACGATGCTTGGAAAAATACAAGCTAGGCTACATAGAGAGGACGAAGCAGAGGTAACATTGAGGGGGGTGCTGAGGGATGATCCTCTCCACGAAGGTGCATCATGCGCTTTGGGTCGTTTGCTAGATCAATCGCTGAGAACTGAGGAAGCTGAGCAAGTCTATCGAAGACTTTTGACTGAGTCTCCTGCAAGTCATTGTGCACTTGATGACCTCTGCAGATTATTACTTGCAGAAGGTCAATACTTAGAGGCTCTTGAAGTCGCTCGAGCACATGCGAACAGATTCCCAAATTGTCTTGAAGCATATGATGGATTGAGATACCTGCTTGCGATAGTCGAGGATGAACTCTGTGAAGGTTATATCAGTGAATCAACGGATAATGAAACTCTGGAAAAGCTAACAGTGAATCTCCTTGAGCAATTTGATGTAATGATGAGAATCAAGAAGAATGTCGGTCCACTCTCAGGGATGGAAGAGCCCCTTGCGACGGATATGCAGGAAGAGTATTTACGAATTGTTGGTGAATTGGATCATCTCTCTCGAGTTATTAATGAACGAGGTTTCACCTTGCCTACATCCCTTGGCAGGCAATTGCAAAATGCTGTCAAAGAAGGATCCGCTCGTATAGAAGGATTCTAGCTTCTTCATCGCCATTTGTAGCCACGAAAGCCATAGTCCTGTATCTTTTCACTCTCACTCAGAAAAATAAGGTCTTGTTGTGAATCCTGAAAGAGCCAGATATGCAATTTCGAATCCTCAAGAGCTTGAAGAAGCTCGATTCGGTTTTCTGCCTCTAGTCCCATTACCTTTAGTAGGCTGTTTAGGGTAACAATTCGGTCAACATTCTTCCTTGCAGTCGCGATGATTCTGACTTTGGATGCGGGCTCCATTTTGAGAATCTCACTATCGCGAAGGACTGCTTTGATTCTCACTGCTATCACTACCTAGTTCCAGTGAGATGGAAATAAGCGTATCGGCATAGAACAGAGACTTAATATATCTCTACATTGAGATAGGTTAATATATCTCAGACGTGAGATAGGTATATATCTAGAGGATGCAACCATGCAGATGAAAATTCAATTAGGTCCAGGGTCGGGCCATCCTCATGTGCCTGTGATGATCAATGGAAAGGGGCCCTTTGTCTTTGTTCTCGATACTGGTGCAAGTATAACTACGGTATCCAGCTCCCTTGTTGAGGAATTAGGAATACCTACCTATGTGGGAGAGAAGAAAAAGGCACGCGGAGTCGGCGGGAATGAACTCCCTGTTTTGACTGCGAAGATTGAATCGCTAGAAATAGGATTCCTACAATTTCAGGATGAAGAAGTTGGTGTAATTGACTTCGCCAATGTGTTGGGGACCACTGGTTGCGGTCCGACTGCAGGAGTTATTGGACACACAATTCTCAAGAATTTCAGAGTCGGTCTTAATTACGGCACTCTTCAACTGAGTCTTGAGGAGAGTAATGGATCTGACACTATGAAAGCATTTGAATGGATTCCATTCAAGTATCTAATGGACTCACACCTTATTGGTGTTCCAGTATACATTAATGGCAAAGGACCTTTTGATCACATCCTAGACACTGGCTCGAGTGGCAATGTAATGACTCCAACGGTGGCAAGTGAGATTGGTATAACAACCCCGTCGAGCGAGCCAATCATTGCTAAAGGATGCTCAGGAGGCGAATGCATAGGAGTGGGCGGGAGAGCGATGGGCTATGGTGCAATGGTCCGAAGCATCTCGATAGGTTCCGCAGTGCTCTCTGACACCGTCATGGGAGTGATTGATCTCGGGGTGATCTCTCCAAATGGTCAAAAGCTTGACTATGGTGTAATTGGCTATCCATTCTTGAGGGATTATGAGCTAGTAATCGATTATCCGATGCAAAGAGTAGCTTTTGCTGGGCATAAAATGAACTAGCCAATCTTAGGTGGATGCTTCTGAAGATGTTATTTGAAGCTCAAGACTCTCTCCCATATGCAGGCAGGAGAACTTGAAATAGAGTGCCCATATCCGGCTCTTGCATTTTCTTTGAAACCGTAATGGTTCCGCCCAACGACTCTGCAACTAGCCGTGATACAAGAAGTCCAAGTGCAGTGCCACTGTAATCTTCTTGAGATTCGGGGGGAGACACATCACTCCCAATATCCGTCCACCAGGATGGAACGAAGATTCGGACAATCCAATATTCAGAGCCCATTTCAACACGAGGCTGAATCTCAATTTTGATGCTTGATGCCTCCATAGGCTGCAAAAGGACACCATGGATTATATTGATGAAGACATGCTTCAGCACGCCGCTACCAAGAACATAAGCCTGCGCACTGAATGGCATTAGTTGCAGTTTAACACCTTTGCCTCCAGCGACTCGCATAACCCTATCAAGGGATTCAACTAGCGTTTCCATCAGATTAAGCGGGTTGAGTGATTCTCTCTGAAGATCTTCGCTTTCAGTTATTAGGCGTACATTGGTGATGAGCTGCTCTGCAAGAGAGATTACGTGATACGCGTCACCTGAGAGACGTTCTCGCTGCTCGATTGTTGTTTCTCCTTCTCCCAATAGTTCGACGGCGGTTAGAAGCATTTGGTGGTAATTACTAATGTCATGCATAAGGAGGTCTGCATAAAGGGTTGCCTTTGAGTGAGAGTCTTCTGCATCCCGCATTGCTCGCATGTATAAAAGGCCTAGAAATGCTGGGCCTATCATTAGGGCAAGCAATATCAGAATCTCTGAGACCCACCAGCCTGCAGTCCATATATTGTAGTAGCTCTTGAGCACGTTCGGGACTATCCACATCGACAAGAATAGGACGACATAGACTCCGATTGAGGCTTGACCCCCAGATATCTCAACCTGTGTGAATAGTAAGTATGTTATCAGGAAGATTAGCAGCAAGTTTGCAAACAGAAGCATGGAATTACTTAGGGGGCTTCCAGAAAGCAGCGGGTATTGTTGTAAAACAAGCTGATTTCCAATCTCTCCAGCCAAGACAGCTCCCAGCATGACAAACGACCCTGCAAGAAGTAGCCATGATGAAGGAGGCCTGTCTTCTTGCAGATGGTTCTTTGGAGTCCAACGTGCAGCGAGATACAAGAGTGGGATTGATAGAATGCTGCCAACTAGATATGATACGATTGGCTCTCCCCGAGGCGCGAATTCAAGTGGCAATACTGTTAGCACGGAAACTGTAGCCACTTCGGCCCAGAGCACAAATAGCATGATGAGAGCATAGAGGTTCCTTGAAGGGCGTCGTCTTGAGTACGCAAAGAGAAGGAATCCCATCATGATTGAGAGAGACGCCACTCCAATATGGATTATAGAGAATGCTAGAGTGTTCATCGGTTCGATTATCTGATGGAAACCTGCAGCCTCAATGCCAATTGTGATGGTGAATGGCAAGTAGGAGAGCAAAACCAGTGCAGTAATAATGAGATATGCCGTCATCCTATCATATCCTACCTTTCTAAGAAAGGGAACAGAAAGGGAAATTGTAATCAAAAAGTACGATGCCATCTGTATTGTTTCAGCGTATATCCAGAGGGCCGATGAAAGGAACATTTCTGCTACTAAAACACAAATAGCAATTGCAGAGAGTATACATGCACTAGCGAAATACCCAATGTCTACGGAGAGCTCCTTGTATCCGTGTTTAATCAAGAGGTAGACGGCAGCAAGAGTGATTATGACGCCAGAGAGCGCTGTGGAGGCTCCGAAGTAGATTAGAATATCTGTCGTCATAGGTGGAATTAGTAAGAACCATATGACGCCGTAAAGTGCTCCGGGGATGAATACAGAAGCGAAGCCAATAGCAAAGCCCAAACGAGCTGTCATTCTCTTCTCTTGGCTTGGATCTTGGCGCGTGGTCAAAGCTACCAGGATGAAGGCACCAAAAACTGCAAACTCGTATATATCTGTCACAAGATTGGCGAGATTCTTCACTTCGGGAGCAGCTATAAGTCCAGTCAAGTAGCTGATTGCACTTCCAATGTTCACCATAATGGGAAAGAGGAGGGCGGCTGCGAATGCTGCCAAGGATTTGGAGGGACGCCTAACAAATGCTAGAACCAGGATGGCTGCTGGGATTGATGCCCAGTATGATAGAAGGGAATGAGCTCCTACACGGGAGGTGGTTGTAGTGGAAACGATATACAAGCCTCCAATAGCTATAATTGTGGCTATCAATGCCAATGGAACAAAGATAGCTATCTTCGCCAGTGCTCGCTTCTGGTTCTTTTTCATCCAGCACCACTCAAGGGATAAACGAGCCCGTTATCTTTTGAAAAGGATATCTTGGTTATCTAAACAAATGGATGATGATATCTGGATAATATCAGGACCGAATGCTCAATCTAATAAGTGAAAAACTATAGCAAACTTTCAGTGGAGATAATGCTTGCGGAGTTAGAGAAGAAACTTATCACCGTAGTTGAGAAAGTTATACCCAGTGTTGTAAGCGTCACAACCACAAGAATGGCGAGGGACCAGCTTTCAAGGGCAGTTCCTGTTCAGGGGCAGGGATCTGGTGTAATTCTGACAGACGATGGCTTCATAGTTACCAACGCGCATGTGGTTGACGGAGTCCGAGATGTTGATGTCACATTGAACGACGGGCGTGCTTTCAAGGCGGTCGTCGTTGGAGAGTCAAAAGTCAGAGACCTCGCAGTCTTGAAAATCGAGGTTGAGGGCTTGACACCAATTGAGTTGGGAGAGTCGAATAGCTTGCAGGTAGGACAGATAGCAGTAGCAATCGGAAATCCACTTGGACTGGGAAGCTCAGTCACTTTCGGGATGGTCAGCGCCGTTGAGAGAACGATTCAAGGCAGCGGAACCTTTCTTGAAGGCCTCATCCAAACATCAGCTCAGATTAATCCTGGCAACTCTGGCGGGGCTTTAGTTAATACTGAAGGTCAACTTATTGGAGTACCAACTGCAATGATTCCATGGAGTCAGGGGATTGGCTTTGCTATAGCTGTTGATTGGGTCAAGCGCGCATTTGATGAGCTTGTGGAAACAGGGACTATCAGAAGTCCATGGCTGGGAGTAATGGGTGTCACTCTTAATCCGGGCGTGGCATCACATTATAGATTGTCCACGGATAAGGGAGCTTTGCTTGTCCAAGTGCCTCGTGGCCCATCTTCACAGGCTGGACTGAAAGCGGGGGATGTCATTCAGGCAATTGATGACGAAGACATCACAGGGATGGAGGATATCAGGAAGAAAATCCTTGTGAAACGCACAGGCGACAAGGTCCGTATCAGGTTCCAAAGACGAAATGACATCTTCGAGGTCTATGTCACCTTAGGAGCCGCACCATAGTAGAATCGTCAAATGACTCCTACTACAAGTATGACACCAAGAATAGCGATTAGGATGCCAATAAGCGCTAGTCTAGTTGGTCGCTCTTTCAGAAAGATCATTGATATTGGCACAGCGAATAGCGGAGAGGTTGAACCTATGACCGATCCCATGGCTGCACCGATATATTTCACCATCACAACATAGAGCACTGAGCCCAAAGCCATTCCGAAGAATCCTGCGACTGCAACAATCTTTGTTGCCTGTCTTGTTGGTCTTGGCATCCCCATATGGCTTGCAACAACATAGACCGGAACGAATTCAATAGAGCCGATGACGATTCTCACGAAATTTGCGTCAATTGGATCAACCCCAGTTACTCCTATCTCAAGAAGTACAGTTCCAACTGCATAGCAGACCATGGTGAAGAGGGCCATTCCGATTCCCAAGAGGTCAAATTGGGAGTTACCCTCACCATCCTGACCTTCATTTTGCTCACGAGATATCAAAATGAGACCCAAAACTGCGACTATGGTGCCAAAGAATCGGAACGCCGAAACATCATCCCCAAGAATCAGAATTGTTAGAATGTACGTAAGAACTGGAAATGACATCGCAATTGGAAATGCATAAGAGACACCGATTCTTTCTTGGCTTATGAACAGGATTGTGTCACCGATAACTGCCCCTAGCGTTGCTGAGAGGGCCAAATAGATGATTGACTCGAACGGCACCGAGAATGCATTTGGACGCCATGGAATTATGACAAGCAGGGTCATGAATCCGAGTGCTACCCACATCTTGACGGACCCAATAGCTAAAGGTCTAATCTCGTCACTCTGTGACCGATATACAACAACAGATACCGCCCACATGGATGCCGCGAGGAAGCCAATAGCGGTTCCAAAAATGGCATCCGGTGTGAGTTGCATGGCTTTCGGGGCATTAAAGGGTCCTATGATACTATCGGTAGCTCCACCCAGATTCTGAGTTTCGTATCTATGAAATGCCTTTTAGTCACAAGGAACTCACTGGCCAAAGAGCTGATTTCTATTCTACTTCCAACGGCTGATCCTTTCAGAGCGAGGTCGAAATCCAGCTGAGAGTGAATGATTCCGAGCACGGAGTAGTACAATTCGCCCTTCCTTATTGCGAGTATAAATCAAATCCATCTCACCGACGTACTTCTTCCATTGAGACGCAAAGGATTCAGCATATACCTTCTTGATTCCTAGAACAGTCGGAACAGCATGAAGGTCCTTTCTAACAAATGAGTTTCCCAACATTGATTTTCTTAGAAGAAGGTATCTAGGAGATCCGACTGGACCCAGTACTTCCCTGAGTGAACTAAGATATGTCGCTCTTTCTCTTCTTGTGCCACCTTCCACATGACAGAAAACTTCACCCTTCTTTCCTTCTTCCACTACAACTCTCATATCATTAAATGAGGTTCTGACTACACCAACTTCGCAAAGGGTGGCTAGCACAGCTTTCCCGACTTGAGCAAGGCTAGATTTGATAGGGCCGTGCATGATAAACAGCCAGATCGCCTTCAGCGCTTTTGGGGCAAACCTGAGGATGAAGTAGAGAAATCCAAGCATCGGTAGAAATGATAGAAATGACAAGCCAAGGTTGCCAATCGGAAGAACCCACGAGAATATCTGCCGAGCAACAAAGAAGCCGAATAGGAACAGAACTTCCCAGGTGAGTGCTGAGATGGTATTCCTGAAAACAAATCCTCGAGGGACTGGAAGTCGTGCTTTTTTGGCCTTCACTTCCTCTACAAGTCGGATTCCTTCTTCACCTCGCCTAAGAGAAGTCTCCCAGGCCAATTGTAGAGCTGTTCTGTCCTTCGCCCTTGCTGTCATTGATGAGTTGATTTCCCGGACCTCGTCTTTGTCAAATGGCGGAACTCCAACCCCAAGGCGGCCAAAACCATTCTCTATAATTGATTCAACAAAGGATATTCCCAAAAACGCCTTGAAGCGTCTCTCCATAATGCGGTAGTCATTTCCTGCACTCTCAGAGTCGAGGTCCACACAGACCAGATGCCAGATATTGGATGTCTTATCAGGCTGCTCTGGGTCAGTCCTGATAGCTCGTCCTCGCATTTGGTTGGACAACATATAGGATCCAACGAAACTCGCTAGCACAAGTGAGTTGATTGATGGTGCATCCCATCCTTCTCCTAGGAGTGACTTTGTGCCTACAAGGACAGTTACCCCGCCCCTAGAGAAAAGCTCTGTGATGAGCTGTACTGCCTTTTGCCTGTCTATGCCCTTGATAGTCACCATTGAGAATCTTGGGTCAGCAATGGGTTTGACTGAAACTGATTCGCGAAGGATTTCACAATCATCAGCACATTCAAGGAGGAGTTCAGTTGACTCAGTAGGAACAACTATCAAGGAACCACTAAGAACACCAAGCTTTATGCCACTGAGATTCGATCGCCTAATCTCCTCAAAGATTGGCACCACACCAATCCTATCCAATTTCGGAAGGTCATGTTCACTCTTGGGGAGATAGGCCTTCCTTATGTAATCTGTAAGGATGACCATACGAAGGTTCTCACCAAGCGCCTTGAGTTCCATGGACACAATTGCTTGAACAGCATACAGCTTTGTGATGCTTCGTTTCAGAACAGCATCCAGTTTCCTAGTACTATGCAGATTCACATCTCTTCGCTCAAGAGCATCAATTCGATAGAGCCTATCCCTCACTCTTTTCAGGACTGGAGACAAGTCCCTAGGGTCAACATCGGGGGGAAATAGCATCCCTTCGAGCAGAGTTTCCAACCATTCCTTGCCGAACCAAGGAATTCCAAACTGCTCACCGGCAACGAGCTCGATAGCTTGCTTTGGTAGAACTACCTTGCGATGTTTCAGGTAGACAAGCATACTAGAGAAGAATGATGGGTCATCTAGAATTTCAATCACAAACGTTTCGGGGTCGTTCAGCCAGGGGTGGTTCTTTACCTCTCCTAGGAACTCCTCATCTGACTCAAGGTCCTTAACAAACTCATCAACTGCTTGCTTGAATTCCTTGAGCTTGTTTCCTTCAATAAGACTAGGATATGTAAAGAGAACGAGGTCTTGATGAGGACAAAGATTCCCTTCCTGAACAAGCTCAGGCACAGAAACCTCCGCATCTATCGGGCCGCATAACTCCATGTATCGTTCCCACTCAAACATCGAAACATCATATGGGGGTGTTGCTGTCAGCGCCAGAACAGTGCTTTCCTTCAGTCCGTGCACAACTCTCGTCAAGCAACGCCACCAATTTGATCGGAGGTGGTGCGCTTCGTCCAAGACAACTGTCTTGACCGATAACTCTTGTAGCAGTCTGGTTATATTGTACTCATTGAGTTCTTCTCCGATATCCTCTGAGTAATCATTATTGAATGAATCCTCATCCTCTGATTCGATTTCTTCAAGGTCGAAATCTTCGTCGTCGTCTAGAACTCCAGAGCATGCACTGTAGAGGCCTTGGTACGTTGAAACTGTCACAAATCTCGGATGGTAGATATCAGTTGAAATCCAATCCGGTGTTTCATTGCATTCAGGCATGAAAAAGTCCACAAGCCTTGAGACCCATTGATCGCGGATTGCTAGGGTAGGAGCTAGGATAATCGATGGTTGGTTCAGCCTTCTCATAACTTCCAATCCAAGAAGCGTTTTTCCAGACCCTGGAGCCGCAACGACGTGTAGTCGGTTGTCGCCTAGGTATTCTTCAAGCTCACTCAGAACACGTGCTTGATATGGTCTCCAGGTATAGCGAAATTTCGTTTCTGGAGGAAATTCCTTCATTATCGGCAGGTCCTCACTCACCACGTTCAATTGTAGGCGATTATCTTGCTATTAATCGATTTCGTGCGCCTATCCTCAGTTTGAGTTGTGTCTTTTCAAGGGATGAGGATGGGCTTCCTTTCCGAGAACTATTCGTGCAAGCTTGAGACCTGGTTCCACTATCAACTGTTGAAGAATCATCCGAATTCGGTCATTTCGCCTTGCACGTCGAGCAATGGGCGGAGATACATCGTAGTAGGTCCGAATTGCGATGCGGCCTATTAGTCTGCCAGAAAGCCATTCATCTCGGAATTCTCTCAGAAGGTCGATTTTCGGATGAAGTGGAGTGCCAATAACAGCTGTAGCTATAAAGCACTCTGTTTCATGTTCTCTGCAGTAGACCTCATCATCCTCCACTCTTTTCCTATGCTTTTCACAGAGGAAAACAGGTGTTTGGCATACGACGCAATGCCCTACCGGATCTATCCCTTCTCTGAGGAGGATTCCACATCTGTCACATGAAACATGTGTGATGGCATCAGATAGGTTGGCTCCACAATTGGCACACTCCGCATCGCCTAGGTCATTTATAGCACTACAATAACGGCACTCAACTTTCTCTGGCATGCTTCACCCCTCAGCTGGCATCCTCGTGAAGGAACCATTCATTTGAACCTTCGAAATTGTCGATAAAAGGATTGCTTGAAGTGTTTTAATCAAGCGAAGCGAATTTATTAATGCAAATTCCCTAATATTAGATGCCACCACAGGATTTCTTCTGCCTCAGAAGACGCCAATTTTCTGTGGATTCGCGATGGTATTCGGGGATGTAGATGCAGGAAAACGGATTCGAGAGAGCGAGTCGTTGGGCAGATAGGATTCAGCTCTTCGCCCTTATTGCCGTACTTCTTATTGTGTCAGCAGCAGTCTGGCTTGCTTCCTATTTCCTGATTCAGCCTTTTGTGCAGGATACCTTTGTTCAGATGTTAATAGCTACGTCAGTCAGCCTTGCACTTGCAGGGTCCATTTTGGTGTGGAGGAAAAGGGTGCTTTCAGGCACAATTCTCCTGTTCATGAGTGCAGGCGTCGTTGCTCTTTCACTTGCTCTATTATGGCAATCAATGCAGGCTTCTATTCTAAGTCTTCATGGATTTCTATTAGCATCGATCATGATTTTGAATAGCTTACGAAATAGGGAAGGAATCTCAGATGAGACGTTTCATAGAGTCGGGTGGGTTTTGGGTCCAGCTATCTTATTGACGGGCCCACTTGCATTTGCGCTTTGGCTTTTGGAAACCACTACCGCTATCTACTTCATCCTGGCAGGCTTTATTGGGGCTCTTTCCATCTACGCGATTGCACTCCAATACTTGCAGAAGTATGCTCGATTGGGTGTACCTAATGTAATCATCATTTCACTCGCTCCACCTATGTTGACTGTTGACTTCCTGATCAATTCCGCGGCTCTGTCACCCATTCTATTGGTGTCCGGATTTCTGGTGACGCTTGGCGCAACACTATTCATCACTTCCCAATGCGCCAAGCGTGTCCAATCATGGGCAGGTACAAGATGGATTCGCAAATCGCAGAAGAAGCGCAGAACCACTCTTCTTGAAGAAATCGGGCTAGCAGCCGCTGTCGAAGAGGATGAGGAGAGCCCACCAGTTCCTGAAGAAAGGATAATCGTTCCTGAGGACGCCAATACGCTGTCAGGGATTTCACTCATTCTTGTGGCCGCAGGCATTCCATCCATCTTCCTTTGGTTATCCGAGCCAAGCATATGGGGGACGGAAATTCATCTAATAGGACCAATCGCATTCATCATCGGATTGCTAATCCTTGCGCCATCTCCAGTTCTCTTCAGGTTGGGCGAGCGATTAACTAGAGATTCAGAATATATGGCTGTAAGAGCGATAGGCGTGGCAATAGTATCTATCGCTTCGGTTAGTGGCTTTCTTTGGACTCAGTACTATCTTTGGCCAGTGTTCATTTCCTTCACAATATCGGTTGCTTTGTTTGTCGCAGGAATGACAGGCCTATTCAGATGGATACGAAGAATCTGGAGACGGATTTGGCTTTCAATAGTAGGTCGTCTTAGAGACCTCAAGGCATGGATTATGAGCAATATGCTCGTGACAGGAATTATCGCCGATCTGACGCTCTGCATTATTCTATTCAGCTACATCAACCCAATGCTGCAGCCATTGCCAGGATATCCGATTTCAATTCTAGGTGTACTTGCCGCTTTGTTTGCTGGAGTGGGGATTGTCGGTCTCCTAGTCTTTCGAAGCCTGTCAAACCGTCATCGCTATCTATCATTAGCGCTCATCCTGTTTCTTGGTTCATTGGCTTTAATCACATTCTGGCAATTCTACTACTTTATGGCAATCGATGTTTTAGATTCAGTGTTCTATTCCTTACTCTGGTTCCTAGGCTCGATTGCTTTATTGAGGCTTGGATTCAATCGAGTCCACACTGGATTGGCATATTTGCCCGGGGTACTTGCAGCATTATTCCTGGCCCTGATGTTCGAAGACCCCATACAGTCGAACGAGCTCCCCATTCTGACACTGCTGCTTGTTGCTATATTGCCTGGACCCATTCTCCATATCGAATACCGCAAAGCTGGAAGATGGATTTCAGCTGCGGCAATAAGGGCTGGAAGAGCACTTGTGCTCGGAGTTCGCAGACTTGGAGCAGCCCTTCATCGTGCACTCATTTCCATAGGCCAATTCTTGCTGAAATTCATTCTCATATCATGGGCCGTGTTTGTGCTTGCCGGATTAGCGTTCGTAGCTTGGCAATGGCTTGCGCCTTTCTACAGTTACGACCCGCTACCGATTATTGGTTGGATTTCTTTGGCATTCTTCCTAGCGTATGCGCCTGCTATCGGACGAGCTGAAAAATCTCCTTCCTATCTCCTGCAAGTCTGCATATTGGGAGCGGCTTTGGGACTTGGAGTTCTCGTGTTCTTCTATACGGAACTGCTGCATGCTGTAATTCGTCTTCTTGCATCTGTATCCGCCACTTGCCTTGCGGTAACCCTAGCTAAAAGCAAATTCTCTGAAACCATCAGAGTCTACTTCGTCCCAACAACCTGGCTCATGATACTTGCTCTGGTATCCTCATGGATATTCCTAGAAACCGTCATGAGTTTTGGAGAAATCCAGTCAGCTCTCTCAGCATCGGCTCTGTTTGGCTTCGGATTGCTGCCTCTGAGACTGATGGGCGGATCCCCTCGAATTGTCAATGCCCTCTATATCGCGCTCGCCGTTCCCTCCGTTACCTTGTTGGCGCACTTATACTTTGCAAACTACACTCTTAGTTTCATCCTTTTGCTCTTGGTGCCAATTCCGGTCGCCTACAGGCAATATTGGCGCGCAATTGTTTCATTTGGTGCTGCTGCGTTGATGGCACTGCAAGTTTTCCTAGCGTACATTGCAATCCATCTTGTGGCAGCTGTTGCTCTGTTCTCAGTCATCATCGCTTCATTACTCGTTTATTACTTGGTGCCAATATTCTCCTTCTATCCAGTGCCCATAGCACCAACAGCACTTACCTTCATCCTAACCTGTATGTGCATCTGGCTTCCTGCTCTCCATCTTCGCAGGTCTGAGAATCTGCGGCTCCATTCGATAGCACTCATCATCCTTTGTGCAGTAGTCAGCCTTGACTTGATTGTGCTGCTTCAAATCACAGATCCAATTCTGAACATACTTGGCGCAGTTACTCTGTTTTCAGCTCTATTCTCAATATCGACACCTCTGACGCTCCTCTTTAAGCAAAAAGCTCAGTTTGCAGCATTCGCAATCAGTGCTGCATTGCTGCTAGGTCTCTATTTGGCACCATTCGACCCCATATCCAAGGCACTTCTAGCCGTATTTGGTCTTGGGCTCATTGCGACGCCAGTTCTCAGCAAAGCCAATAGAGTGCTTCTTGCTTATCCGGTTGTCACAGGTGCTTTGCTCGCCTTCCTGTTTTGGCACTTCTATTTGTATACACTCGACGCGGCGCTTGTTGTTGCTGGTTATGTTGCGCTTGAATCAATGCTTCTCTCAATACCTGAGCAGCTTCGGACCAAGGTAACATGGACTGTTTTTGCAGCCTCAACTGGGATTGCTATAGCACTAGTCTTGAGCCCATTCATGACCATCAACTTGGTGCTTGCCGTGTTGGTCGCCCTTGAAATCCTCCGGTTCATGCCGAGACTGACTATAGGTGAAAGGACCGGTATGCTCTTGGGCATCGCTCGTGCCGCGTTGGTTGGCGTATCAGTTTATCTACTAATCATTTCATGGATACCTTTACCGAATCCAATTAGACAACCTTTGATGGAGTTAGGTCTCTCCAGTCTAGCTGCAACAAT
>JBHLLF010000059.1:0-14102 GCA_048885865.1 Candidatus Hermodarchaeota archaeon | reverse complement strand
ACCTAGCCCCCTTTGGCATCAATGTCAATTGCATCACTCCAGGGCTTATTGAAACATGGACACCTGAAGAAATCGGAAACCGGGAAGGAGGATGGACCCAAGAAAAGGTTGACGCCTACGTTCGAGTAGAGGTCCCATTGAAGCGTGTTGGTAAACCAGAAGACATTGCCAATACTATCTTGTTCTTGGCTTCAGACGCTGCTAGTTTCATTGTTGGTGAAGTGATCAATGTTGATGGTGGAGGAATGCTTGATTCAGTTGCGAAGAGAGAATCGTTGCTAGGCTTTTGATAGAACAGAGATTTATATCAGAAAATCGAATGCAGCCACGATGTGTGGGATGAAAGAGTTTCATGAAAGCAAATCCTTCGTATCAGCAGTAGATTCTCTTTCTGATTATTTCATTCTCTTCCTGCCAGAAGTAATCACTTCCAAAGCACTCCAGCCCTGGAGAAAGGAAGTGGACAGCTTGAAGGTTCTGATTATTTCTGGTCCCATAATCTCAATTGGCCCTGGGATAGACTGGAACATGATGAAGAACAGGATGCTGGCCATTCTTGAAGATGCAACCGAAGCTGAAGCTAGCAAAAAAGCCATAGATATTATTGACCGAGCAGGAAACGACCTGGAGAAATTGCACAAGGAGGTTATGAAAGGGAAGAATTTGACGCAAGGAGAAACTGAGTGGCGCAGAGTCTTGAATCAGCTATTCATGCGTATTTTGTGGAAGGTTCAGAGGGAAGAGAAGAAGCGCATGAAATAATTGCCAGACTCTAAGGAAGTCGAATGAAATCGTCTCTGACTAGAACCTCAAGACCTCGTGAGTCTATCATGACCTTGGCTTCCAAACGAAACACCTCGCAGAACCGGAGAGCATGATTCACATCATCCAAGTCCTGAGAACTCTCAAGTATGATAGACCATACATGCTTCTCATGTCTAATAGCATTGTCAATATCTTGTATCCTACGTCGGCATTCGCCGTCCCGGCAGGCATTGGTCATATGCAGAGCTCCGTCGAGCTGGGTTTCGATATTAAATATAGAGGTTTTGGTTTCGAGAATCAGTTTAGCAAATTAGCGCTTCACTAAACCAGCATTCATGGCACATATATGGGAAACTTCAAGATGCGGATTGCTCGCACCACAGTGTATGACGATGTGGAAAGACAAGGCAATAGAAATCGTTGATGAGAATCGCAATCTCTTGATTGATGTCAGTGAGGAGATGTATGATAATCCAGAGGTTGCATTCGAAGAAGTCAAGGCTAGTCGTCGCCTTGCAGACGAGTTGAAGAAAGCTGGGTTTGAAGTTGAGCAAGGAGTAGCAGGGATGGATACTGCGATTCGTGCAGTCCATCCTGACAAATCAGATGGACCATCAATAGCTATCTTGGCAGAATATGATGCTTTGCCAGAGATAGGTCATGCGTGCGGTCACAATTTGATTGCGGGTGCTGCGCTCGGTGCTTGCCTTGCTCTTGGAAACATCAAGAAGGATTTGCCTGGCAAATTGATTTTCTTGGGTACGCCAGCTGAGGAGGACATTGGAGGAAAGATTGCCATGGTCGACGCAGGCATATTCAAGAATGTCGACGCGGCAATGATGTTCCACCCATCATCAGGATACACTGTGGTTGGCAGGCAAGGTCTCGCTCTGACTGAAGTGAAAATCGAATTCCGCGGGAAATCCTCGCATGCTGCTGCTAGTCCAGAGAAAGGAATCAATGCACTAGACGCCGTCATTCAGACTTTCAATGGAATCAATGCGCTACGTCAACACATCAAAAGCATGTCCAGAATTCACGGAGTCATTACACATGGCGGAGTAAAGCCCAACATCGTACCTGATTATGCTGCTGCGGATTTTTATGTCCGGGCTCCAGATGATGAGTACTGTGCTGAACTAGTAGGAAAAGTTGAGAATTGTGCCAAGGGGGCAGCAAGTGCGACGGGGGCAACTCTGAATTTCGAGATAGTCGAACCATCCTATCAGTCTAGAAAGATGAACAAAGCTATGGGAGAGGCATGGACCAAGAATCTGGAGGCTATTGGCGAACCAATGACTGAATTGCCAGAAGGAAGCGGCGGGTCCAGTGATATAGGCAATGTCAGTCAAGTAGTTCCAGCAATTCACCCCTACATTTCAATATGCGATAAGAGCGTGGCTGGTCATTCAAAGGAATTTGCTGAAGCCTCCGTATCAGAACGAGGGAATAATGCAATGCTGAGTGCTGCTAAAGCCCTCGCCATGACAGCAATTGATCTTCTTACTGACTCTGAACTCATGGAACAGGTCAAGGCAGAGTTTCAAAGCTAGTTACGCGACCCTTTCATCAATTGCCTTCATCAAGAGCCAGACGAAATTGAATGTGCGTTCCATGACATCCCAGTCTATATTCTCGAAGACATCACTCTGTTGATGCCAGTGGGGAATGACACCTTCTGGCGTATAGCCCACGAAAGTTAGACAGCTCAATCCAGCTTTGATTCCAAGTGCTCCGTCGGTATAAGCGGCCCTCTGTTCTCTTGAATAAGCCCCAAGCTCCGGATTCTCGTCCGCCAAGCGATCAGCCAACGCTATGAGCTCAGTGTCATATACGAATGGGAAAATCATGGTTTCTCTTGTAAGATAACAGGGCCCTGCTTTTGGGCCTCCTATGTTGTCTAAATTCAGGTACACAGCATCTCCTATCTCATCAAGATGAGATTCAAGCCATGCTGCTGATCCATAAGCTCCAACTTCTTCACACCCAACATTGACTGCCCAAACTCGACTGTTCTGTAATGGTTCGCTGGTCACCTTCTCAGCCAAACCCATAGTCATGGCGGCACCAGATGCATTGTCATTTGCACCAGTAGTGTATGAGGTGAAATCAGCGGTAAACGCCATGAGGAAGAGTATCAGCACTGGGATGCTGAGAATGACAGTGATGTAAACGATAATCTCAAGGATGAAGAAGATTCGAATAAGGAAGAGAATCAGCATCAGAATAGCACTGACGAAAGTCAAAGTTGTCAATCTGTTGAAGATTGAAAACCAGCGCAGTGATCGATGGGATATTGGAGTCCTATGCGTGTCTAAGTGTCCTACTAGGACGATAGACTGCTTCACTTCAGAGTATGGCTCTATCACTGCTGAAACATTTTGACTCTGCCCTTTTGGTAGAATCCAACGAAGAGGATTAGCTTTGAAAGATAGCTCTAGTACAAGAGAAATCAGCATCAATCCTGTGATGAGAGACGCTATAATTGCTCCCAAGAAATCACCATATAGGAATATCAGTTCAGATGCGAGCACAAGAAAGGTGCTAATTGCAAAGGGATGCCATGCAGATTTTGCACTTCTGAATTCCTCGGTTATAGGTGTTAGCCCCAAACCCTTGTAGACTTCTTCTGCATATGCAGCTGCTCTTTTCTCTTCAGGAGTCGCTGAGCCTCTTGGACCAATCTCTACAGAGAGATGGTGAACATGGTTCTTGATTGAGTCGAGTATTGACAATCTTCATCCTCCATGCTGCTGATCTCATAGGGTTGAGACGTCTTCCAAAAGGGTTCTAAATAGGTAGCGTTTCAAGGGGCCAAGCTCTCCAAAAGGTCTTTTAGTTGGATTCAAAATTACCCCGGTTCAGCTCCGACTCCCAAGTTGACTGATGGAAGAGCAGGAAGTGTCAGAATGAGCGAGGATACGTATAGTAGAAACGAGAAAATCCTAGTCTTTTTAGCATGTGCTCTTGGATGGGCCTTTGATGCGGTAGGACTCACTATCATAAACATGCTATCACTTGATATTCAAACAGCTTTTGCTGTTGACGAGGCGGCAATAGGTTTCGTCTTCTCAGCGCAATATGTAGCGACAGTACCAGGAGCGATTCTGTTTGGGAATCTTGCAGACCGATATGGCAGGAAGAATTTCCTTCTTTTCTCAGTGCTGTGGGATGCTATACTCACTGCGCTGACCGCTGTTGCACCTACATTCGAGATCCTGGCAATTCTACGAATCCTTTCAGGCATGGGGGTTTCATGGGGCATTGCCTATGCACTTCTTGGTGAGGTCTTCGCGCCCAAGCGTAGAGGACTCTTTGGTGGTTTGATGCACTCAATGTTCCTTGTTGGATACATTCTCTCTGCAGTTGCATCAGCAACAATCGCTCCTGTTTATGGATGGAGGAATACTTTCCTTGTTACACTCTTGGTAATTCCGTTAATCTTGATTCTGTACTTCACCATACCTGAATCTAAGTTATGGGAAAGACTGGACGAAAAAGAAAGAGAGATGGGGGTTCCGCTAAGAACTGGGATAAGTCAAGTCTTCAGACAGGGATTAGGAAAGCTATTGATCCTTGCCGTGGTGCTATTCTGGGCTGCAGAGTTTGCTTATCATGCAATAGTTGATTGGGGACCCTATTTCCTACGAGTCGAGTTGGCGTATACTGAAACAGAAGCGGGCCTAATTATCACACTAATATCATTGGTTGCAATGCTGATTCTGCCTGTATTCGGATTATTGGGTGATAAATTTGGACGGAGGATTAGCTTCGTGCTATCAGCCATTGTTGGACTCATTGCTACAATTATGCTGGGCGTATTTGCGATAATTACTCCAGTAAGAGACCTAGCTGTCATGGCATTGTTTATTATTCCTGCAGGATTCGGGAGTCATGCGCTATTTGGTGTTTGGGCTTCTGAGATGTTCCCGACCGAATCAAGGGCTGCAGCCACTTCCGTAATATTCAGCCTTGCGAGAGGTCTATCCTTTGGTGGTTGGTTTGTTGGCATATTGGCTACAATGGTGGGTGTATCGCTTGGTATGATGCTTGCGATCATTGGCTTTGTATTAATGGTCTTCCTTCCATTTACTCTACCTGAAACTGCTGGAATTGATATGAGCCGAGTTGAGGAGGAGGTATTGACCCAGTGACTGAGCCAACCGGAGCTCAGGTTGTTGCAAGAGCAATCATAGCAGAAGGCGTCAATACAGTCTTCACCCTAGCGGACGGGTCGATACTACCCATCCTCGACGAGCTAATCGACAACAAGGTCAGAGTTATCAGTGTAAGACATGAACAAGCAGCTGGGAATGCCGCAGATGGTTGGGGACGAGTAACACGCACTCCTGGTGTGTGTTTAGTCGCTATGGGGCCAGGACTTGTGAACCTATTACCCTCACTTGTTCAAGCGAACCAAGCGGGTAGTCCGGTTGTTGCCATCACATCAGCGGCACCTCTGGATATGTCTGAGATGGATGCCTTCGAAGACATAGACGCCGTCAAGATGGTTGAGCCCTTCACCAAATGGGCTGCACGTTGTAGGACACCGAAATTGGTTGACAAGTACGTGCGACTGGCATTTACTCATGCTACATCAGGTAAGAAAGGACCAGTTCTTCTGGAGATTCCGAAAGATGTGCAGGTGAGTCCATGCCCAACAAAGGATTTTTCCCCAGAAGAGTATCGACCTGCAGAGGGCCCTACAGGTAGCCCAGCATCAATAAAGAAGGCTGTAGAGCTCCTTGCAAATGCAGACAGACCTATGTTAGTCGCGGGAAGCGGTGTCTACTGGTCAGGCGCAGCAGAAGAGCTCGTATCTTTAGCTGAGCGTCTGGCTGCACCAGTTGCATGTGAATTCCTAGGACTTGGATGCATTCCGCAAAGTCATAAACTGTCAATTGGCAATGCGGTAGCCAACACATTCAGCATTAGGCAAGCAGATGTTCTCCTTACAGTAGGCGCCCGCTTTGACAACTTCCTTGGCTTTGGTACCAATCCATCGACATATGCGGAAGATGTCAAGGTGATTCATATCGACATCGATTCTTCTGTCATCGGGAAGAATAGACCTATTGAGGTAGGAATTCATGGTGATGCCAAAGCAGTTTTGGGCTCAATGCTTGACTTTGCCAAGGCTTCAGATATTAGCAGGACTGACACCGCATTTGCTAACCAAGTGAAGATGGGTTCTCAGATGATATTTGAGGGATTCGACGAAGAGGCGGATCCTGTAGAAGTTCCCATCAGACCGCATCGACTTATGCGGGAGCTAAGAGAGTTTGCTAAGCCGGAGAGTCTGTTCGTTCTTGATGGCGGCGACACTACAGCTTGGGCGTTCTTGTACTTAAAGGCAGAGTATCCAGGACAGATTATAGATTCACAAGGACCACTAGGCCATTTGGGTGCAGGTCTACCAATCGCCATGGCTGCGAAGGTGGCTCAACCAAAGAAGGACATCTATCTCGTTACTGGAGATGGGTCTTTCTTCTTCAACGGCGTCGAGCTCGAAACCGCAGTACGAGAGAACATTCCTGTGATCATCGTGGTCTGTAACGATCTTGCCTGGGGTCTCGTTTACCACACAAGACGTATCAAGACCGGGTCAGAGGAGTTAGCTAGAAGAAGCACCATAATCAATGAGCATGTGAAGCTCGACTTGTTTGCACAGAGTTTGGGCGCTCATGGAGAAACTGTCACACAGACTGAAGACATCAAACCGGCGCTTCAACGAGCCCTGGACTCTGGAAAGCCTGCAGTAGTAGACATTAGAGTCTCTCGTGAATATGAGAGTGTTCTCAGTCAAGTTCTAGCTGCGACTCCAGAGGGCTGAATTCGGCCCTCTCGTCTTCGGATGACCTCGAGGAGCTTCTCAATCCTCTCGATGCGGAGATCCTCTGGAGACCTACCTCCATAGTCATAGACGCCCTTACCGCTCTTGGTCCCGAGGTGTCCTGCCTCGACCTTCTCTTGCAACCAGGCAGGCGGACGGAAACGCTCGTCCTCGAGGACAAACGCAAGATAATTCGCCGCCATGTTGATCACATCCAGTCCTATGTGGTCGATATTCCCGAAGGGACCAAACTGTAGGAATATGTAGCCCATGTGTTCCTTCCATGCCCTGTCAATGTCTTCAAAGGATGCAATTCCATCTTGCACCATCTTCGCGGCCTCGACCAACACAGCGGCTGCCATCCTATTGACTAGAAATCCAGGTGCATCTCCGCAGGTGACTGTGCGTTTCCCACATGTGTCCTCTAGGAAACTCCTGACTCTTTTTACGACATCATCAGATGTTTTTGGTCCAGGGATGACCTCAACTAGAGGGAGAACATATGGTGGATTCATCCAGTGGGCTCCGATGAAGCGTTCAGGCTTGGTGATACCCTCTGCTATGTCTCCAACCTGAATAACGGATGTAGTTGTGGCAAGAATAGTATCATCGGAACAGTGGGCTTCTGCACCACTCAGAACTTTTTGCTTCAGTTCAACATCTTCTGGGACAGCCTCGATGATGAAATCGATGTCCGATGGAGCTTTTGAGATATCAGGCTCAGTCTGAATCCTATTGAGGACATCTCCAATTGACACCGCCTCTACCAGACCATGCTGAGCAAGGAACTTGAGATTGGCATCAACATGCCTCTTTGCATTCGATAGCACTTCTTCATTGATATCAACAATGACCACGTCACATCCAGATTGTGCAAAGACTTGTGCAATACCATGGCCCATAGCGCCTCCACCTATAACTAAGGTCTTCATGATTTCTTTCAAGATCCATACCCTCCTAGTATGACTCGTACATGTCACGATTAGTCCTGACTTCATCGACGAAATGCGTAGCTAGCTTCTCAGCGTCATCAATTGTCAGTTTCCATCCAATATCATCAATCTCTCGATAGACCTTCTCTTGACCCTGTTGCACAAGCATTGTTGTGAGTAGAGTCCAAGTTCCAGCAACCTCTTCAACCGTTGGGTCTTCCTGGTATCGCACATCAGCATCGGGGACCAGCTTCTTGACCTGACTGACGAATTCCTCGATGGCTATTGGCACTCCTCCAGACATGAGAATCCTTTTGTCCACGCTATCGGCTTTCCATAGCGCCAAGAGCAAATTTGTGGCATCTTCAACATGGATTATTGGAAGGACTGTATAGTCTGGAACCAATATGATTCCCGGCCTTTGCAGGACTACATCCTCAACGAATTTTGAGAATGATACTGTCGCGCCTTTGCCTCGTCTCCCAGGCCCAATAACAACAGCGAGCCGGACGCATCTGAAATCCAGACCATGCGTATGATGATAGAACGTGCCCAAGACTTCTCCGCAGACTTTACTCACACCGTAGAAGCTGGCTGGTTCTCTGTATGTCGTTTCATGAAAGGGGAATGGAGAGTTGGGTCCAAACGCGGCAAGACTGCTAAGGAACACGACCTTTTCTACTCCTTTTACTCTACAGGCCTCAAGGATATTGAAAGTTCCATCAATGTTGACATTATAGGCGGTTCGTAGTTCGGTTGCAGCCGCAACTGAGAGCATTGCAGCAGTATGAATGACCGATCCAATCTTGTATTGGTCTATCGCATCTGCAATTGCCTTGGAGTCAGCTACATCTCCTACTAAAACACTGACTTGATCCGTGATATCTGCGATACCATGGGGATTCGGGTAGAGGTCAAAGAGAACAACCTCATGCCCATCACGAACAAGTTTGCGGGCTAAATGAGATCCTATGAAGCCTGTGCCTCCAGTAATCAGAACGGATTCACCGTGGGACATTGAAGCGACACCTTCCGTTGGAGTGCCTTTGCTGGATAAAAGAGTTGCTTGATGGCGACGGATTTCGACTCACATAACTCCTTAGATGCTCAACCGATGATTATAACAACATGATTCATCATAGTGAATTGAGAATAGATACCTTCATGAGGGCACCATACTGGCGTGCATGTAACTCGGAGTGAATAATTGATGGACGAACCTGAGTCCACCAAGGCGAGAGATGCATTTGAGCGGGAGCGAATGGCACTCCAGCTAATTGCGGAAACGGCGCTAGAACAGACCTATACACAGGCAACAAGTCACAGGATAATATCAGGATTAGTCGAGATTCTGGGTTTTGACCTTGGAACCATTAGACTCTATGATGATGTAAATCAAATACTGAAATTGCATGCAGTCGTTGGCATCCCTGCTGGCACGCGAAGTGAAGTGCCTCTAGATGATCAGGAATATCTCGCTGCACATGTTGCTCGCACAAAGAAGCCAATCTTTGAATCAGACATTCAGAGTAGCTCAATTTTGAAGCCGCGAAAAGCCGTCTTGGACCAAATGGGAATTCAGGCATTAATATTCTGGCCGATACTTGGACCCAACGAGGAGCTTCTTGGTGTCCTGAATATTGCAGCTCGAAAGAGGAAAGATCTATCAGAACAAGACAGAACCTTGTTCCAGATAATAGCAAGAATGCTCTCGACAGTTCTGGCAAGACATTTGGCACAAGAAGCTCTACGCTCAAATGAACAGAGATTACGTTTGTTGGCAGAGAGTGCAAAGGATGTCATATGGACAACAGACCTGAATCTTAAAGTGACATATATTAGCCCGGCGAGTGAAACAGTACTTGGGTACAAACCTGAGGAGCTCATAGGCAAAAGTGTCACTTCAATAATGCCCAAAGATACAATTGAGATAACTCAAGAGACTCTTGCTGAAACGCTTAGACTTGAAGAGGAAGTTGGAAAAGAAGGTTATGATGCACCACCACTTGAGCTTGAATTCCTTCACAAGGACGGGTCAAGATTCTGGACTGAAATATCGCGGGCGTTTCTTCGGGATAACAAGGATAAGCCAATTGGAATACTAGGCATTGCTCGTGACATCACAGAGAGGAAAAGGACGGAACGCCAGTTGGAGGAAGCTGTGGCGACAGCTGCGTTCTACAATGACCTGATGGCTCATGACATATCCAATCTCCAACAGGGAATCATGTCAAGCATGGAGCTGATGCTTGATAGCGGCAGCCTTTCTGAGGAATTGGAATCCCTAGCAAAGTCGGCGCTGGCACAGACTCAGAGAGGGGCAAAATTAGTGACCAATGTTAAGAAACTGGCGGCGCTTGGAGAAGAGTCCGAGCTGGTTCCAGCGGATCCATATCTAGCGCTCACTGAAGCAATTGACATGGTCAAGGATTCATACCCGTCGTTAAACATCAGAATCAACATCAACTTTGGTGAGGAGCAATATTCAGTAATGGCTGATGAGTTTCTGGTTGATGTGTTCTATAATCTGCTTCACAATGCCGCCAGAATGGACACGAATGACATCATTGTCATCGATGTCATTGCAGATGACAAAGAAGGAGAGAGCTTTCTCGCTATAAGAGTCCAAGACAGGGGACCGGGAATTAATGATACTCTGAAGAAGGCAATTCTCGCACGGTTTGGAGATAGAGAGAGACGTGGAAGTGGCTTGGGCCTCACTCTAGTTCGCCGCATCATTAACCGGTATGGCGGACGAATATGGGTTGAGGACCGCGTCGATGGGGATCATCAGCAGGGTGCAAGCATGGTAATCATGCTTCCGAGGAATAAATCTTAGCCATAAATTGGAATATTGCTTAGGCGTCCAGCTCTGATGTCAATTTTGAGGGGCATGCAAGGAACACTACCCAGGATTTGGAGTGACCCTGCTGCTCAAGACAATATATACGCAAATAAAAGCCAGAACTGTGCCAAGTGATCCAAGAGTCAGGTAGAACCCTTTCAAGATCTCATCATCGGTGCTATCTACTACGTCATCATCGATGTTATCCACTTCGTGTATTGCGACCATAAGAATCGAATCAACATAATCCAACTCATCGGACGAAAATATGAACCTGCAACCGATTTCAAACACATATCTTGCATCAGTAAGATTGCATGTGTTTATCTCGATGCTCCAATTGAGAGGATTTCTACGCAAAATCCGACCCGCAACAGTTGTCGATTCGGATGATGAATTAGAATCCAGATGATAGATGCGAACATGCACATCACTCAGAAGGTATGGTTTCTGATTTCGAGCAATGATATTTGTGTCAAAAGTCACTAGGAAAGTAATTACTCCGGAAATGCATCCCTCTTGTGGTATTTGAGTTCCATTTTCGTATAACATCTTGGTTGAAGACTCAAATGATGAGTCCTCCCAGAAGGTCCAATCTCCCACTTCGCCATACAGACCCATTCTTACCGCACTTATGAGGAATGCCTGCAAGAACTCCTGGATATCGATGACATCACTTGCCATTATGCCGGTGTGAAACACACTTCCATTTCTGTATCTGTGCTGGTATGCAACCACTGGATCCGTAGGCGCCTCCTCAGGATTTATGAAATGCCAGTATCCAATAATTTCAGTTCCTGTGAGATTCTCCAGCTTGTTCTCTTCATGTCCCTTGTAGTGCGTATTGGTTTCTGGTCCATAGCTATTCCTGATGTAGACGCTGATTGGATGGGTTGTGTTGGCTTGGAAAAAGTCATAGTGTTTCCCTGTCCACCATCTCCAATAGTTGCTGCCAATCCAATTCCTGTTCTCCTCAGGCCACCGGTGATACACCGATTTCCAAGCATGAGTTCCATTGAACTCCCATCCATGGCCCTTGACCAAGCTGAGGTACCCTGGTTCGCCAGGTGTTGTTGGAGGATAATATTTCACTTCGGCCAGAAAATTGCATGCATCCATTATGATTAGAGTGCCCCCGGTTTCAACGAATCTTTTGTAGTAATAGTATTCTTCGAGAGTGACATATTCGGTGAATCCAAGAATCACTACATCATAGACTCGTTCTTCCTCATTGAATAATGCGCCATTTAATACATCAATTTCATCAATGAGTGCGAAGGTTTCGCCAAGGGATAGACCTGCACTCTCTGCTTTGAAACTGCTGAGGAATTTGTTCAACCGGTTGCTCCATCCCCACCCATCCTTCACTGTCACATTGAGGTAATGGAGGTCAGTGGTGATGAAAGGTTGCGTACTTGATATGTACTTGCTATAGAATTGATAGAAGGCATATGAATAGGCAGTGGCTGTGAAGATTGGTTTTACGACTGCAATTCTAGGACTGTTGCTTTCCTCAATTAAGGTGCTTGGCAGAGCAGAAGAATCTCTTGCCAAACTTGGTAGTAATCTAGCGATGTACGTTTCGCCATTTTCACTTGCAGTGATCGGAGTGGTGACCAGGAGCAAGACAATGATTGCAAAAGAGATTCCAATCAAACCTTTGGCCTTCAAGTTCCCACCTCCAATCATGACAGGTGCTGTGGCGCTCCTCTGTCAAATCTGAAAGCAAGACTGTTCTTTAGCTTTTTCCCAAGACGGAAAGGAGCAGAAGTGTGAGTCTATAAGTTTCTCCATGAGATTCGTTAAACCAATTCTCCAGAATTGATGTGTGAAATGAATTAAAGAGGCATATTCCCATGTTTCTTGGGTGGTCTGCTCTGCCTTTTACTTGCTAGAACATCCAATCCCTTGCAGATTAATGATCGAGTTTCGTATGGAAAGATTACCTTGTCAATGTAGCCCAATCCTGCGGCGATATACGGATTGGCAAATCTCTCCCGATATTCTTTCACAAGCTCTTCGCGTTTCTTCTCCTTGTTCTTTGCCTTTTCAATCTCTTTGCGGAAGATGATGTTAATCGCTCCATCTGGCCCCATAACTGCAATCTCTGCAGTGGGCCAAGCATAGACCAAGTCAGCACCGATATGTCTTGATGACATTACGTCGAAGGCGCCTCCATACCCCTTTCGAGTGATTATCGTGATTTTCGGTACTGTGGCTTCTGCAAAAGCATAGAGTATTTTCGCACCATGACGGATTATACCGCCCCATTCTTGTGCAGTTCCAGGTAGATATCCAGGGACATCCATGAATGTTATGACTGGAATGTTGAAAGCATCACAGAAACGAACGAATCTGGCGAGCTTATCTGACGCGTTGATGTCTAGAGTGCCAGCCAGGTGAGCAGGCTGGTTCCCAACAATCCCTATTGAGCGACCATCCACCCGAGCAAAGCCCACAATCATGTTTTTCGCCCAATGCTCATGGACCTCAAAGAAATCTCCATTATCCACAACCCTTGTCACCACATCACGCATGTCATAGGGCTTGTTGGGGTCATCAGGAACTATGTCGTCAATTGACTCATCTATGTCATCAGGTGAACAGTCGCTCATCACTCTGGGAGGATCCTCTAAGTTGTTGCTTGGGATGAAGCTGAGGAGCTTGCGTATTTGCTCGAAACAGTGGTCCTCATCCTCGCTGGCAAATTGAGCAACGCCACTTACACTGTTGTGGGTCATTGCACCTCCGAGCTCTTCAAAGGTGACCTCTTCACCCGTAACAGTCTTGATGACTTCAGGGCCAGTGATAAACATGTGAGAGGTGCCCTTGACCATCAATGTGAAATCAGTTACAGCAGGGCTATAGACAGCGCCACCTGCACAAGGACCTAGAATCGCACTGATTTGCGGAATCACACCACTTGCCCAGGTATTCAGTCTGAAAATGTTGCAGTACGAAACGAGTGACTTGACACCTTCTTGTATGCGAGCACCGCCGCTGTCATTCAGGCCAATGCAGGGAGCACCAGCATCCATTGCCATCTCCATGACCTTGACAATCTTGTCACCATACATCTCGGCCAATGAGCCACCGAAAACTGTGAAGTCCTGACTGAAGATGAAGACCTTTCGGCCGTCAATCGTCCCATATCCAGTGATGACTCCGTCACCCAAGACCTGCTTCTCATCCATGCCAAAAGCGGTTTCCCGATGAACCACAAACTCATCGATCTCTACAAACGAGCCCTGGTCAAGCAGCTTCTCAATGCGTTCCCTCGCCGTGTACTTGCCCTTCTCGTGCTGTTTCTTGATACGATCTTCTCCACCGCCGAGTTTGGCTTCTTCACGCATCTTGGCAAGCCGCTCAAACTTGTCTTTCTTGCTCATCGCAGGACACCTCGTGCACTCTAGTCTGATGTGTCCCTCGAACCTAGTTTTGAATGTTCTGCTAGACAATTCGCTTTGAAAACCTTGGAATGGGGCTAGCAGTTCCTAGCCAGCCCCAGTAGGCGTGAAGGCACCTGCTTCAGAAAAGACCCTAGTTGGGTCACAACCGGGTCGGGTCGAATGGATATGTGATCGTCATGGAATCGTCCATGCCTCCCGTATCAGGCGGTGGCTGTGCGGCCACAGTCACTCGAAGCAGGTCCCTACAGAACAGATGGCACTTGCTGGACTCCGACCTGCCACCCAGTAGTTTGTTGGGGGTGTGGTCTCCGATAGAA
>JBHLLF010000058.1:0-14354 GCA_048885865.1 Candidatus Hermodarchaeota archaeon | reverse complement strand
CAATAGGGAACCAACACTAAAGAGAGCGGTTTCTATCAGACGAAGACCTACAGCAGACAGAGCCATTGACTCATTATACTTCTTGAGAACTGGATACAGAAATATCGCAATGTTGGCAGTGAAGAGAGCCATAGAGAAGAATAGTAGTGAACCAATTAGAATACCTGTCTCATTCTGAGAGAAGAATGCTACATTTGTTTCCACTTGTTGATAATCGCCTAGAAAGACGGCGCCCAATATTCCCACTACTATTGCTAGTAGCCACATTAATCCTGCAACTTGTGCATTAAGTTTGTATGATTCGGTTTTACTCATTTGAACACCTCATATGAAATATATTTCATTTTTAGTTGCCCTGTACGGGCCATTTGAATGCGAACCAGATTATCATAACTAAGCAAACGAATTCTATACCAGCAAGTACAATGTAATAGGCTGTAATTGTGTTCAGAAATGTTGCAAATAGTATGACAATCTGGAAAATTCCGATAACGATGTTAAGTGGACGATTCACTTTGGGCATCAACAACAGGGAGAGGATTACCATGAGAATCGGAAGTGCCATCATTATTGCCATTGCAAACAGCATCTCCTGAGTCAATGGTACACCTGCAATTTCACCTGTTAGAATTTCAGCCAAGTTCCCAGGTGAATAAAAACCCAAAACATCTGCGTATGAATAAGCAAACATCAGAGTTATCCATAAGGCAGAGAGTTTGATCTTTACATTGATTTTCAAATCTTCGAGAGTATTTGATTTCATTTTTTGTTACTCCTTTGCACGCTCCATCTACTTTCGCAGATGTGAACGAGTATAATATTATACGACATTGTATATAAATCTTTACACTGAGTTCAACTTTATATCTATAATATAACATTGTTATCGATGTAAAAATTTATAAGCTATGACAACAAGTAACTCAGTGAAATGACGTCAGATAAGACACCAAGGAAAAAGAAACTCCGAGTAAGAAAAAAGGAGAAGACGAGACAAGCAATTCTAGCAGCTGCAGAAGAATTCTTCTCGAAAAAGCCGATGAACGAAGTCAGTCTAGAAGAAATCGCGGAAGCTGCATTTGTGAGCAGAACTACGCTCTATAATTACTTTCAAAATAAGGATGCCATTTTCTTCGGACTTGGTATCGAGAATATTGAAGACTTGATCAATCGATATGAAGAGAATTATTCTGATGATTTATCTGGATTTGAACAGGTCATACAGCTCTGCAAAATTTCCTTTTCTGCAGATGAACACAATCCTCTGACACATGCAATATTTCAAGAATTCTTTAAACGCATACAGTATCACAATATATCACTGAACGAATTGCATGGTAAAATTAAGAAAGCTCAGCTTAGCGATGCGAAATATGGCTTGAGAACTCCACAATATGAGGCATTGCTTGAGAACTCTGAAGAACCTTACTTGATCGAGTTCTATATTAGACTAGAAAGAAATTCTGTTCTATGGATCAATGCAGTCAAAAAGGGAAAAGCAGATGGAACGATAACAAATGACCTTAACGCTGATCAGATTGTTGAATTCTTGTACATGTTATTAATGGGCATTGAAGATGAAATGAAACTACGAGAATCAACTCTAGAGAGGATAGGACTTGATAATACAACTATTGATGAAAATATCATGAAGCTTGTCGCGTCATTTCTGCGAAAGCCGTGAGTTGTATCAAGGATCAGACTGCTGAGCAAGATCGCTCCAAACTAAATCGATTATGCTACTCCAAGAAACTCGCGAAAATCCTTGCCAAGACTCATTATCATGATGCCAGACATAACCACTATATAGCCGATATTCGTCAATAGCTTGAAGGTGAGCTAAAATTGGAGGATATGAAGAAGACGCTCTCACTACTATGGGTCGCTCGGATGCTAACTGGCATTCAAGGAGATGTCATCCGAATTATGGACCCTAACATGTTGGAGGATATTATAGCTGGAACAACAGCTGTACCTATGACTGAAGAGATCCTGGCGGCTATGGCTGCACTGATGTTGCTTCCAATCTTCATGGTGTTTCTCTCTCTGAAGCTGCCGTACAAAGCGAATCGCTGGGGTAACATCATCGTTGCAATTGCCTTCATAGTTATCGATGGTGTCGGATTCATTATACCTAGGCCTCTTTATGAAAACATAATGGGAATTGGTTATGTTGTCTTCTGTGCGCTAATTGTATGGTATGCATGGAACTGGACCATTCAGGAAGATTAGTTCTGAGAAATAAAAAAAAGAAAGAGGAATGCCCCCAGATATATGGGGGCTTTCACCGGCAATCTGCCATGTCATTTCATGATTGAATGATAGAAGAAGTATCGACTCCCTTAATCATCAACCAAAATGCAATGAAGAATTCATTCCCAATTATTGGACGAACAAAGAATAGATTTACAGCCATTCCAAGGTCTATCCCCAAGTAGAGAAGCACATTGAATGCTGTCACCATTACAATAGGAGGAGTCGCTTGAGCGATATACGCGAAATTGTATGCTGACTGCATTATTATGACTGATTTCTTCCTTGCTAAACACCTAATCCAGCGTGATGACAACGTTGCCCTTCTTTCTCCCGGTGTCTACATATCTATATGCCTCGACAATTTCCTCCAAAGGGTAAGTTCTATCAATGACTGATTTGAGCTTCCCCTCTTCAATAATCTCCTTAAGCTCAATCAATTCCTCGGTTTTTTCCTTGCCTTGGCTTCCTATGCTGAGGAATATTCCATTCTCTTTCATAGCAGCTTCACTACCTGAAGAGGAAATCTTGCCAACTGCGTCAAAAATCACATCATATTTCTCACCAGTCTGAGTGAAGTCAGTAGTCCTGTAGTCTATCAAGTTGTCAGCCCCTAGTGACCTCACCATCTCGAAATTGGATTCACTGCAGACTCCTGTTGCATCTGCTCCCCAATATTTTGAAAGCTGAATGGCGTTTGTACCTACTGCCCCAGATGCACCATAAACAAGCACTTTCTGACTTGGCTGGATGTTGGCTCTCTTGAGAACGTTAAATGCTCCCATCCCAGGAATGGGAAAAGTTGCAGCCTCATTGTAAGACATGTTAGATGGTTTCAAAGCGATTATTGTGTCCTCTGGCAGAGCTTTATACTCTGCATGACCGCCCAACCCGGTTGGATATGTTGAGGCAAATACTTCATCCCCGGCCTTGAATTTCGTCACACTATTGCCAACTGCCTCTATTTGGCCAGCAAGCTGCATCCCGAGGATCTTCTTTCTTGGTCCTCTAATGCCCAAGAATAATCTCGCTAAGACCCGAGTGGCCGCACCTCCTGGTAAATCGAGACCTCGCATTCTCGAATCCCCTCTTGATAGGGTAGTGGCATGAATTCTAACCAGAGCCTCATTGTCCTTTGGAACTGGCTTTGGCACATCTCTAATCTCAACCACTTCTGGGGGTCCGAACTTGTCGTATACTGCAGCTTTCATCTGGGTCATCATCCTAGGTTTTGTGAACCATTCTGCCTCTGTTATATCTGTTTTTCAAAAGGAGGGTCTCACATGAAGCGTCGCATCATCTGGTCAATTAGATTATTGATATTCTCTTTGTTGACATTGTTTTCTGACATGATTTCTCTGACTCGTTTTCTTCTGGGAGCATCATGCAAATCATCCAGGCTTGTGAAAGCACCGAGTCGTCGACCAAACCGATACAGCATTTGCTCTTCTTCATCCAGGCTGAGAAACCGTTCTAACATTGACAGTAGAAGAGTCTTTGATTCAGGGAGTTGTCCTTTGAGGTCAGCAAACAAATTCAGGATATGGTCACTGACCAGATAGCTTGAAACCCCCTCTAAATTGTCAATGAATGTATGAAGTTCATGAACTACATCGACATCATTACACCTGTCAAACTGCCCCGACATCATGAGTTCATAGAGAGGAGCTCTGATTGGAAATGCAAGTGGACGCAAGCGAATAAAGTCGGGATCAATCTGATTCAAAGCATCGGCAGATTCAACTGCATGGTCATTCGAAAGACTGCGGCCACCTAGACCAGGCATGAAGTACTCGGACAGTTCCATTCCTGCTTCTTTCACCTTAAGTCCGGCCCGTATATGAATTGCCTTTGATGCTCCCTTCCTCACCATCTTGAGAACATTATTAGAGCCAGACTCAAGTCCCACATGGATCCGTGTCAGCCCAGCCTCCCTCAAAATGGTCAAGTCTTCCACGCTCATCTTGTTTATTGTTGATGAACGAGAATAGGATGTGATCCTCTCGATATCGGGGAAGCTTGCCATCAAATGATTAAGAATCCTTTCAAGATTCTGAGACCCGATAACCAATGCATCAGCATCTTGAAGAAACACTGATTTCATTCCAAAGCTCGTCCATCGCATAGCAGCATCATAGGCAAGGGGCTCCTCAATCTGAAAGCCACCTCTTGGATTCAGCAAGAAGTCCGTATATTCGTGAACATAATCGATGTCTTGCAGAATGTGCTCGATCTCACGAACTGAGAATTCGGCATCCTTGTATACAGGGCAGAATTGACACCTGTTCCACTGGCAATTACGAGTGACTCGAAGAAGAAGACTAGGGGCTTCACTTGGAGGTCTTATGGGTCCAATCTCGTACGCGTATTCCGTCAAATCGTCCACAGCCTCAAGTTCACTTTGGAATCTCCTTCAGCAGGTTCTGGGCGAATTCCTCTGCTCTCCTAAGGTCTTCAGTATTGGGTCGGCCTTTGTTCATTCCTCCGAAAAACCCAAGGAAACTGTTTGTGTTGAAACCATTGCAGTTGAATTCCGCGACTATTTTGAATCCTTTAGATTGCAGCTTGTTTCTAAGAGGAGCATGAAATCTTTCAGAGCCGGTTGCGACTCCACTGGTTGAATAGAGGAATGCCTTCCTATCGGCAACCTGCGGTAGATTCTCAGCGAGCTCAAGAAGGGCTCGATGATGCTTCTCATCATAGATCCCTGAGCCAAAGCCTATCAAATCATAATCATGAACCGCTCCTGGGTCGAATTGCCGAGGCGCTATGATTTGTGCATCAAGAACTCTAGCAAAGACATTCGCTATCTTCTCAGTGTTCTTGTGATGAATTGAAATCAAGACGAGTAACGATTTCATAAATCGCACATCTACTCTATTTCCGAGAATGCCCGCGGCATGCCGCGGACAAACCGGATTACTTGTGGCTTAGATGAATGACTAGGCCCATTAATCTGTTGGGCCAGTCACTTATTCTGGTTCGTCTGCAACTTCCTCTGCAGTTTCACCTGAGGATACTCCTTCTCCCCTCATCTCTTGACCTACCCACCAGAAGAAGTATACTGCAATGGGAATGCCAAAGATCAACAAGACCCAGAGAAATGCAGATATCCATGAATAGACCCAGACATCTAATGTCCAAGCTTCAAAGGCAAGGTCCCACCTGCCTTCTATCCATGTAATGATTAGCCAAAACACTGCAACGAGAAATCCGAAGGCATCACCTTCTTCACGCCTGCCGCGCTCTCCTCGTGTTATGTCCTGTTCTTCCTCCGGAAGCTGTTTGTACCATAGGAAGTATATTGCTGCAACTGCAACAATTACCCAGCTCGCCACTAGGGCAAGCTCCCAGAATATCATATGCAAAATGAACGTGATAAGGTAACCAATGGTGAATTCTCCAAGCATAGATGGCACGAGTCCTGATGTTTGTGCCGTATCTATGAACCAAAGAAATACCAGAATTGCTACGGCCACAGCAGCAGCAAAGATCACGGCAAATACGATCGTCATTTTCCAGTGTCTCTTTAGGAATCTCTTCTGTTTCTCATCTAGAAACTCTTCGCTCTCATTCATCATTTCAAACTCCATGTGAATCTGGAATTGGGAGATGAAGCCCTATTATTAATCCTATCCACATACTGCATCTACTTCTTGATTGGTCAAACAATTTATATACAAGTTGAGAAGTATAACGGCGTTATAGGAGGAGATTGATTAATGCAATTTAGACTTCCTGTGAATTGCATGTTTCTATCGAGTGATTCCCATCTTGAGGTGAATTGAAAATGAGTAAAGACTCAACCAACAATGTTCTCTATCTTCTGGGCGTTATAGGAAGCATCATGGGTTTCATAAACGGGATATACTACATTTTCTTTGGTGAGGTCGTGCCTGGTGGGATAGATCGGCTGCTTATGGGAGGCGGATTTGTACTCATAGGTATAGCCCTCTTAGGGATTTATCGCACCTATGGAAGTTACATAGCAGTTCTAGCAACGCTTTGGTCATTTATATACCAAATCGTCGGAACTATATTATTCGGCATCTTAGGTGTGAATGTAATCAACTGGATACTAGGTGCTATTTTCGCATTCTTGATAGGATATTCATTCTATCTGACCCGGGATAAGATTGGAATCTATGCTACAGTTTCTGGCATCTTTTTCATAATCTGGGCTTTTGTAAATGTAGTGCTGAAGTACCTGAACTTCGAAGCTACGGGCGACCCGAATGGGTTTAGCAATATCTCCATCATAGCAATAGTGATGGCCATTTCAGCTATCTATTTCATACTCGCGATGCGAAGTGATGAATCTTGAGCTGAGAATTATTCCAAATGACATTGCAGATTCTGTTGTCTGGGGAATCATTCAGCAAAACACTGCATCAACGCAAAATAATTCTCAATTCATCAAATAATATAAATAGAGGCTTATCCTATAACGGCGTTATTATTCTCGTGTGGAGGATTAGAGAGCTATGGTAGAATTTGTGAAAGGTAAGGCACTAGTCGGGCCAGCGGTCACCCTAATCGGAGGGGTCTACTCATTGATTATTGGATTAGTGGGTATGATTGAGGGACTGACGACATATCAGGCAATTTTTGCAGCCAACCCGATCTCCATAGTACCTAGTGTACTGCTTGTTATATTCGGCATAATAGTACTACTTCTAGGCTATTTTGCTGCAAAGGGAAATATGAACGGAAATTACATCACGTTAATTCTAGGTATAGTCCTAGTGCTTGCTTGGTTGTTTGTCCTGCAACCTCCCCCTGCACCGATTCCTGAGATCAATTACTACTTTATAGGAATTGCACCAATTCTGTTCACCATCGGTGGGCTTCTAGGTGTGGCACTAAAAGAATAATGAGATGCCTCTCCCCTACAATTGGAATCAGCTTGCTCTAGAGCAAGCTGTTTTTTTATCTAAGCTGGTTAATATGGAATATTAGATCTGCAAATTCCTTGAATTTCTAGCTCTCCTTTTTCGACTTTCTCGAATCCATAAAAGCTGACAGCCTTTCCATTGGTTCTCCAGACGCAAACACTTCTCCAAATCCGGTGTTTTCTCCTTCGAATCCCTCGGGATTGCTGTATATCCCCTGGTTGATCAGGTGCTTTGATTTTGCGATAGCCTGTTTTGAGTTCTTGATAATCCGCCTGCATAATTCATTCACAACCGATTCCAATTCAGAGAGGGGTACCACGTTGCTCACCAGACCGATCCTCAGCGCCTCTTGGGCATCTATGATGTCGCAGGTATAGATAAGCTCTCGAGCTTTGAGTGGACCCACCAAGCGCGCCAGTCTCTGAGTGGCGCCACCTCCTGGAATAATTCCGTGCTTAGGTTCTATTTGCCCGAATCTTGCGTTGTCTGCAGCAACTATGATATCAGAGCACAAAGACATCTCAAGCCCTGCTGTCAGGTTGAGTCCCTTCACAGCGGAGATGACTGGGAAGGGTAGGCTCTCAAGTTTCCCGAATGCATTCTGAGACATCTTCGATACCTCCACGGCATTGCTGTATACATCTCCTTCATGCATCCTGAAGAAGCCTTCAATATCGGCGCCAGCTGTAAAGATGTCATCTAAAGCCGTTGAGATAACCAGGACGCGAATCTTCGAGTTTGAATATAATCCGTCGATGAATTGGTTGAATTCCTCGTGTACCTCTTCATTGAACGCATTCTTCTTCTCAGGACGGTTTAGTAGTAGCCAAACAATCTGTCCATCATCTTCTTCACGTATGATCCAATTCTTGAGTTGATTCATGTGCAGTGCATGTATTTGGGGAGATAAAATATAATCGAATTTCCACGTGGGCGTCAAGGACTAGCTACAGCTTGATAACTAGGTCAGCTTCATCAACGTTACTAGGGCTTCTCCGTCGAGGACTATCTTCCCATCTTGATTCGTACATCTAGTCTTGAGAGTCACTCTTTCTTTTTCATCATTCAGATTGATGACCTCGACCACTGCAGTGATGGTGTCACCAATCCTGACCGGTCCAAGGAATCGCATGCTTTGACTCATGTAGATTGTCCCCGGTCCTGGCAGATGCATTCCTATTACAGTACTGACATAGGATGCAGTCAGGATTCCATGAGCAATTCGACTGCCAAACATGGTTCCTTTTGCCCACTCTTCATCGAAGTGCAAGGGATTGTAATCACCACTTAGATCCCCGAATGTCTGAATATCTTCTTCAGTGACTTTATGCGTAACTTCTGCTGTTTGTCCCATCTTAATGTCTGAATACTTCGTTATCTCCATAAGGTTCACTCCTGCTTTCCCCATTTGATGGTCATCGCATTCCAAGACCATCCAATGCCTGCTGCCGTCAACACTACCAAATCCCCATCTTTCATCTTGCCATCCTAGAGGCCCTCTTCAGACTACCCCCCTCATTATCCAGACTACTCCCACTCTTTTTCTTCTCAAATTCCTGGAACAGACTAAGTTATTCCCATTCAAGGAGCCTCTTTTCGCCTTCAAGACCACGAATCTCTGTCACATCCTGTGTGACCTCTAGGGTCCCAACAAATTCTCCCTTGTCATCTCTAACCGCGTAATACGATATGAGGATAAACTTGTCATCGAGTCGAATCCAGAATATTGCCTTGTCCTGAGTCCCATCTTTGAATGCATCCATTATTCTCTGAACTTTATCATAGCTCTTCTGGGGATGACAATTAATGACGCCTCTCCCTATAACCCCGGGACTCCTCGGGAAAATTCGGTCATTCGTGGCAGAGTAGTACTTGACTCTCTCATCAACTCCAACAAATGAAAGATCAACAGGAATATGTCTAAGCAGCAAGTCAATCTCTTTCAACGTAAGATTTCCGGTGTTCAGCTTGATTTCAGGCGATTCAGGTTCTTGGTCCGCTTGATGAACATCCAAGGGAGTAATTGGCTTCCATTCAGTGCCGGGTGTAAAATCGAAGGCATATCCGATTTCTTCCTCCCCTACTCGCACCTTCACCCAATCATATTCTGAAAGATTCTCCAGAGCCATCGGGTAGAGAATATTCTCCTCTTTGTATATCATATCTTCAACCGCGGCAAGCACCTCATTGAGATTGGATTCATCTGCTTTGCTGAGCATTTCACGGATTTCATCCTGCTTTGCCCACATCACTGTTGAAGGTCCAGTTATCCCAGCCTTCTCAAGAATAGGAAATAACTGATTCTGCAGCCGCGTATAGTGGACTACTATCTTCCTCAAATCCTCCAAGGCACTCGACTCTTCAGGGCTCTCCTTGAGTAGATTAACTAGTTTCTGTGCTTCCTTGTTCTCACTCATGTATGTGTGGACTGGGTGTCCCGGAATTGACTCCGGTTTCTCTTGTACATCCAGCGATTCCTTGAAGACTTGCACGTGCAAATCGCACAATGCAGTAACCTGCTGAGCTGTGAGCTCACCAGAGGAAATCAACGATTGCTCCATCTCAGCAATCTCTGTTGCGCTGACGTCACCGAGTATCTCCTTGAATTGACCTTGGAGCTTCTCCAATTCCTCTCCTTCATGAAGGCCTAGAATGAGGTCCTTCAATTTCGTCTGGCGCTTCTCAAGTTCTTCCTGCCATTCACCCATCGCTTCGTCTTCTCTATCTATAGCAACTGTTTCGTCGGCATTCCTAGAAATTGACTCGGACAATATGGTGAATATTCGATTCAAAGGAACCTTGGACAACTTTGAAACATCTGTTAGAGTAGCTCTTTTTCCGATTGTCCGCTGCATAATTGGATTCTGCAGGCGCTTCAGCTTCGGAGATATCTCAACCAGAGTATCGAAGAGAAACGGGTACTCCTTTGCCAAATCCAGAATCTTTGTGGTTGCTTTCAGAGTAGTAGCCATAGTGGACCCTCAGTCCTCCTTAGGATGAACGATTGTTAATAAGCGGTGTGGTTAGTGAGACGAGAGATTCGGCACGACAAAAGCCTTGCAGAAATGCTGAAACCGCAATCTGAATAGGACAACTGTAGCCAATCCTGAATCATGCCTCTCGTTGAAACCGATGCATCTGTCTTGTCGGAACTTGAGGTAATGATTGGCGAACATATTCCCCCGGTAAAGAGATTTGGCGGACCAGGAACTTCAACTTTCTATAGAACCGCATATACTGAGGTAGAAGGTCATATCGAGTATTTGAGTATCAACAATAAAGGGCTAACCGATCTACCTGATAGTCTGTCTGATCTTGAAGCGATTCAGTATCTCTATCTTCGTGACAATCATCTACAGACAATCCCACCTTGTGTCTGCAGATTGGATACTCTTCTAGACATCGATGTCTTCAATAATGAGATAGTTGAGATACCAAGGGAAATTGGTGACATGACAAACCTCCAGAGGGCTGACCTTTCAAGAAACCAGTTTAGGTATTTGCCCAATTCAGTCGGTCACCTGTCAAGCCTTCGACGACTAGGCTTGATGAATGTCCAACTCATGGAGCTGCCAGAAACTATAGGGGAGCTAGGTAATCTCTGGGATCTTGCTATTTTCATTAACAATCTTGTTGCCTTGCCGGAGAGCATTGGCAAAATGACAAACCTCGAGAGACTCACAGCTCACAAGAATGAACTCGTATCTCTTCCGGACAGCCTTGGGAAGATCCCGAACCTCAAACAACTTAGTCTGAGTGATAACCGTCTCGCATCTTTGCCTGACAACATTGGCAGCCTTACAAGTCTAACGAGCCTGAACATTGACGGCAATCAGCTAACTTCACTTCCGAAAAGCATCATTAACTTGGATGGTCTACAAGGCATCAATTTGAGAGGGAATAGGTTTAGAACACTTCCAGAGGAAACGGTTGAATGGCTTCAGAAATTGCAATTAAAGGGATGCAGAATAAGAATAGATGAGAAACATCGTATCCTCGCGACTTGAAGAGCAATTTCCTTGCTGTTACCGAATTACATTGGCAATCCATTCTTTGAGCGCTTTCCGAGCAGGCATCCTGCTTTTCCATGCAGGATCCTTATGGAATCCCTCATGTCTTATTGTTACGCACTCTTCAAGATATTGAGGCTGATTATTCGTGATGTCCTCGAAATAGAGGTTCAGCGGGTAGTTGTATTTTGCAGGCAGTTCCTCGATTTCATCATGCTTTGCTTTCGCTAGTATCACACCTGTGAGAATCGCTTGATGCACAAAAATCGCATAGCGGTAGTCTTCCCGATATAGCCTATCAAAAACTGGTTCTTGGTATACCCCTACAAAGGCATCACGCCAAGTCTGGAGAAGAGTCTTATCTGGTCTCACAACTAGACAGCCTGCATTGAAGTATGGTCGAATTGACAAATCCTCAACTTGGGTTTTCATGGCGAAGACACTCTCCTCAGGTACCCCACAGAACTCGTACACAGCAGACCAGAATGTGTCGAGGGGCTCATCATAATTCAGCCCGAGGAGCTTGTGGTGAACAGGACGATAGCCCAAGCTGATGCGTGTTTCTAGAATGAACTTACTCGGCTCTTGAAGCACTAATGTGTTTGGAGCAAGCCATGCAACCAACTCGAATTTGCCTTTAGACCTTGATTCTGCAAGGGTTGCTGCATGAGCATGTCTCATGAATGGAAATGAGCATATTTCTGAATCCATCTCAAATGGAATCAGTTCAACCCCCAATTTGTCGATTCTAGCCTGAATTTTAGAAGAGATTTCATTTTCAGACTCTGGCTTATAGCACCAGATTTCCACATCGGAGAGAGAACCAGCAAACGCACGAATGCTTTCGAGTAGCAGTAGAGCATTAGTTTCGGATGAGTCATCAGGGAAGACAATCGTGGCAATTACAAGACTGCTCTTTGAAGGCATATTGGAATTCGAGAGTCTACCATTACTTAATCCTACGCTCAACGCAGGCTAGCGCCTGAGGCGGTGCCGCGCTCTGAACCGAGCTAGAGCTTGAGGACCATCTCTCCCAAACCGCTTGTCAAGCTCCTGTCTTGTGAGCTTGATCATTGAGGGTCTGCCATGAGCACAATTGTATCTGTTCGGTGCTTTGACAAGATCTACCAGAAGGGACGCAATTTCCTTGTGACTGAGAGTTTCTCCGGCTCTGATGGCCGAATGACAAGCCACGATTCTCAGGACATTGTCCATGAATTCATCTTTCGCGGCTCGAACGCCAAGCTCTACAATCCTGTCTACAAGTGAAATCAGCTCGTCTTCATTTGCTCGATGACCGAACACATCAGGAAGGGTCGAAACTAGAACTTCATTTCCTCCAAAGGAATCGATTGAATATCCAAGCGAATGAAGAACCTCTTGAGCACCAAGTATTGCATCCTTATCAGCCGCGCTGAGTCGCAGAACGATAGGCTCTAGCAGCTCCTGAGTAACAATGCTCTTGTTTTTCATCTTGGCTTTTAGTTGCTCATAGATGATTCTCTCATGTGCAGCATGTTGATCCACGATGACGAGTCCATCATCGAACTCGAGAAGGATATAGAGGTCCTGAATCTGCCCCACGATCTTGAAAGCTCCTCTAAGCGGAATTTCCTGAGGCTCTATTGCCTTATCTGTAACCAGTTCTTCGAGTGTGACTCTCTCAAAAAGCAGCGGCTCTTCTGCCAAGGTTCGGGCTGAAAATGTCATATCTTCCTCACCTTGGGAACTAAGGGTTTCAGAGAGTGGCACATCCACAAAGTCCTGGAGTGGCAGAGGTGCCGCCTCAGGTCTGTCCTTGTCCAATGCTTCCCGAACAGCAATCCTTACGGTTTCTATTAGAGAATCGAAATCCTGAATCCTAACCTCTCTTTTTGTTGGGTGGACATTTGCATCAACTTTTTCCACATCAACATCTATCTTGATCGAGCAAATAGGATATCTCCCCTTCATCAAAAGCGAGGAGTAAGCCGATTCAACGGTTTGATTGAGTCTTTCGTCGTATATTGGACGGTTTCTAACGGAGAAATACTGTCTTCCTCTATTGCCTCTTGAAACAGGAGGAAGAGCTATGAATCCTGAGACCAAGGTGCCTACAGACTTATGCTGAAACTTTACCAGACTTGCAGCAACATCAGGTCCCCACAAATGGAGTACCCGATCTCTCTCCGTTTGGCCCGGAGGACAGTCTAGTACTACACGTTCGTCTCTGATGACTCTAAATCCCACATCATTCCTGACGATCGCATGCCTCATAGTGACATCAAGAACTCTTTGGCTCTCTACTCTTGGATAGGATAGATGCTTTCTTCGGGCAGGGACATTCTTGAATAGATTTGTTATCTCAACATTGGTCCCTCTAGGTCTTGAGGCATCTTCAATGCTAGGTATTTCTCCTGCTCTAGATGAAATCCTCGTTCCAAGCTCATCGCCTTCGTGCTTCGTTACTATCACCATGTCAGCTACTGCAGCAATGCTAGCTAGAGCTTCACCTCTGAAACCATAAGTGAGAATCGAGTCAATGTCTTCCCTTGTGCTAATCTTGCTTGTTGAGTAGCGCAAGGTGCATACTGGGCAGTCCTCTTTCAAAATGCCAATCCCATTGTCTGAAACAGTGATTGATCCAATACCACCATCAGTGATTGATATCTCAATGTTAGTAGCGTCTGCATCAAGTGAGTTCTCGATTAGCTCTTTGACAATTGACGAGGGATTCTCTATGACTTCGCCAGCAGAAATTAGGGAAACAAGTTCTTCGCTAAGAACACGAATATTGCCCACGGGGACCACCTCAGGATCCGAGCGCGGTGTATTCCACAATCCCACCTACAATTGTCAGCTCAACACTGATATCCTTGATCTTCTCTGGTGGAACTTTGAGAATATCATCTGATAGGACCGCAAAGTCAGCTCTCTTGCCCACAGCAAGGCTTCCGACGGTTCTGTCCATGTAGGAAGCATAAGCTGCTTCTAAGGTGTAGCACCTAAGCGCCTCTTCTACAGTAAGTCTGACTCTGTCATTCGGATGTGTCGTGGCAGCCCAGATTCCATAGAGCGGTCCATACGGCATACCATCGCTGCCGAATGCAAGACGTGCTCCGTTGTCTAGTGCCACCCTGAACATATTCATTCCTCGGAATGTTTCGCCATCCACTCTGCTCTCATAGAGTCCTCCCGGGAGTTGCCATTTGCCGAC
>JBHLLF010000057.1:0-14586 GCA_048885865.1 Candidatus Hermodarchaeota archaeon | reverse complement strand
CAGAGTATTCTCTGCTCCCCTGCCACCAAAGATCTCAGGAGGATTAAGGGACTTCAGAATACCTGGAACCTTCTTCATGAACTTCTCAACCATCAAATTCCGCATAGCGGGGTCTTCTGTTATATGGCCATTCTCGAGATGCGCATTGCCAGAAGCTACAACGAATTTGCCCTTGTCCCCAGGAAATGCAATTGGGGAAACTCCGTCTTTTGCTAGTTTGAATCGCTCATACGGCTCGGACATTTTCTCAGGCGCTCTCTTTCCCCTGTCAATCTCCACTTTCGTCGCGTCAATTCTTGGCACATTCATGACAGAGTCAGCAAAGTATTGATCACCTAGAATCATGACAGGGACCTGGAACTTATCCGCGAGATTAAATGCCCTAGTAGCTACCTCAAAGCCTTCGATTGGATCCTTTGGTGCAAGCATTATTCTTGGAAATTCACCTTGGCTGGCAGTCAGCATGAATAATAGATCACCCTGCTCAGTTCGTGTTGGCAATCCCGTACTTGGGCCAGGACGCTGGGCGTTGTAGATAACAATAGGTGTTTCAGTCATCGCAGCCAAGCCTAAGCCTTCGACCATAAGTGAGAAACCACCACCTGAAGTAGTCACCATACTACGCGCTCCAGCAAAGGAAGCACCTGTCGCCATAGTTATCGAAGCAATCTCATCCTCAGTCTGAAGTGTTCCAATCTTCAGACGTTGGGCATTACTAACTACATCTTGAAAGCAGGCTGTGGAAGGGCTCATTGGATATGAGGAAATCCATTTGAGATTTGCAGCCATAGCTCCTAGTGCGATGGCACGATTTCCCGTGAGAATGAGTCTATCCTTGGATGGCCCTGTTTTGACGTCACTCATATCATGAGCACATGATCCAGTCCATTTCTCCATAGTCAAGTCGTAAAGTGCTTTAGCTACCTCTACATTGGCATCTACTATCTTGCGACCCTTTCTCAGGAATATGCCACTAAGAGCTTCCTCCGCAAGCTTGAATGGATACTTGATGATGGCTAGTACTGCCCCTAAAGCAGCCGCGTTCATCATCCTGATATTGCCACCGACCTCCTTCGCCATCCTCTCTAATGGAGCAGGATAGTGACATGAATCGAGCTCATCATACTCAATGCTGTCATTGAAGATAATGACTCCTCCATCCACAAGTTGCTTTCGTTTCCCAACAATAGCATCGTGAGAGAGCGCAACTATAAGATCAATGCCATCCACTGGAGCAT
Source organism: Candidatus Hermodarchaeota archaeon (assembly GCA_048885865.1). GTDB lineage: Archaea > Asgardarchaeota > Thorarchaeia > Thorarchaeales > Thorarchaeaceae > SMTZ1-83. Next base: position 13,348 of record JBHLLF010000057.1, on the reverse strand, counting down.
GTATAGGACTGTCAGCAATTCTGATCTGACTAAAATTGTACCCTCCTCGAATTCTGGACTCGAAGTCCTTGATGGTGAAGGTGTAGAAGCCGGACTGTACGAAGACCTGTGTCAACAGGTCACCGATCGTGTCTATTCCCTGACCAGCTTCGCCGCCTATGTTGATTGTGATGTCCAATCGTTTGCCTCCTCAAATCGCTTCGGCATCTGAGTTGGCTGTGAGTATCGGCTCTCACTTATCATCTTTGCTTCAGAGGAAAAAGATTCTCAGCCCCTGCAGGTCCATTGATGTAAAGATTCAGACTGCAACAAGATAGACCCATTTGAAATGAAGCTGTGGCGTGAACGCCGTGGCAACTCCGGCGTTTGGTGTGATATGGCCCCCTAAAACCGGGCGGAGCGGAGAAACAGGACGAACTGGAGCGTAGCCCCCTACACTGAGATTGAGATATTCCACCTCATCATCAGGATACATCAGCATGAAGTGGGCCGTATTTGGAGCATCAACTACTGTATGAGCGGTTCCATTTTCATCATAAAACACAGGGAGGTTGTAGTGCATGAAGGTGAAGCTCACACCATGGAACTCAATAGTATAGGACTCATTGTTATTCGTGTCTTGAATCCCGCTGATATAGAACAGTCCATGTTCATCTACCTGACCAATTCCTAGATAGTTATAGTCCAAGACCGCGAATCCCACTCCCAGAAGCATTGCAATTAGAACCACTACAATCAATGCCCGTCGTGCTGTGGAAACCATGTGGTTGTCCTCACAGCAGAATGAAGCAAATCGCAATTGGGTTTTTCTGTTTTCACACTCACATTTGGGAAAGTTTTTATACGAAGTCCATGGGCAGTTTAGGCAGAAGTGCATACGAAGTGTATGTACACTTTTATAATTTAAACAACCATTAGAGGAAATTGAAATGGCACAGATGTCTGGAACACCAGTGCTTATCCTCAAGGAAGGTACATCCCGTACCAGAGGAAAGTCAGCACAGGCCAACAACATCATGGCAGGGATCGTCATCTCTGATGCTGTGAAGTCCACTCTAGGACCTCGTGGTATGGACAAGATGCTCGTTGATTCTTTGGGAGACGTTACAATCACCAATGACGGCGCATCAATCCTAAAGGAGATAGACGTACAACATCCTGCAGCAAAGATGCTTGTTGAGGTTGCTAAGAGTCAGGACCAGGAAACCGGTGACGGAACAACCACATCGGTCGTGATTGCCGGAGAACTGCTCAAGCGAGCCCAGGATTTGCTCGAGAAGAAGATTCATCCAACCATTGTTGTGAGCGGCTATCAGAAGGCTGCAGAAGAGGCAACGAAGATTCTGAAAGAAATCTCAGTCATGATGGCAGGTAGAGACAAGAAGGTCCTTACCGGAATCGCCGAAACTTCAATGAACAGTAAATCCATTGTTGGCTCCAAGGAGCACTTTGCCAAGATTGCTGTGGATGCTGTTCTACAGATTGCCGAAGAAAGCAATGGCAAAGTCACAGCCGACGTTGACATGATTGAGATAATCAAGAAACAGGGCAAAAGCCTCACAGAAACCGAACTGGTAAATGGCATGGTCATTGACAAAGAAGTTGTTCACGCAGCAATGCCAAGAAAAGTCGAGAAAGCCAAGATTGCTCTGGTCAACGCTGCAATCGAGGTTGAGAAGACTGAGTTTGATGCAGAAATTAAGATTGAAACTCCGGACCAGATTAAGGCATTCCTCGATGAAGAAGAGAGGATGCTGAGGAATATGGTTGACAAAATCATCAATTCAGGTGCAAATGTTCTCGTCTGTCAGAAAGGCATTGACGATGTGGCACAGCATTACCTCGCAAAGGCAGGAATAATGTCAATCAGGAGAGCTAAGAAGAGCACGCTAGAGAAGCTTGCGAAAGCTACTGGCGGACAGATTGCAACAAGCTTGGATGAGATATCTGCAGAATCTTTGGGAGAGGCAGGTATTGTTGAGGAAATAAAGATTGCAGAAGACAAGCTTGTCTATGTCAGAGACTGTAAAGACCCCAAGGCTGTATCAGTTGTGATTAGAGGCGGCACAGAACACGTTGTGGATGAAGCAGATAGAGCACTGCATGACGCCCTCTGCGTGGTGCGAAACGTTGTTGAAGATGGCACCTATGTTGCAGGCGGCGGTTCAACCGAGGCGGAGATCTCAAGGCGCTTGGAGGACTACGCAGACAAGGTCAAAGGACGCGAACAACTAGCAATCGAGGCCTTCGCTGAATCATTGAGAGTTGTACCAAAGACGCTAGCTGAGAATGGCGGACATGATCCAATTGACATCATTGCAGACCTGAAGAAGGAGCACTCCAAAGAAACTGGACTCTGGTATGGCGTTGATGTCCTAAAGGGTAAGTCCACTGACATGATGAAAGCCGGAGTCATTGAACCCTCCCGTGTCAAGAGTCAGGCTATCCGTTCTGCTGCTGAAGCTGCACAGATGATCCTAAGGATTGACGATGTGATTGCTGCCAAGGCAGGTCCACCACCAGGTGCAGAAGGTCCACCAGGCGGAATGGGCGGCATGGGTGGCATGGGCGGAATGCCCGGCATGATGTAGAACGTCCAAGGAAAACAGGGAGCCTACGGGCTCCTTCTCTATTCTTTTTCTGGAGCAAAACTCCGATGACAAAGCGAGTCCTGCTAGTGGGCATGAGTTCTTTCGATTCAGGAAAGACCACGTTCGCAGGGCTATTGATTGATAGATTGCATCACCATTTCAGTTCAATTGAATATTTCAAGCCAATGAGTGCTCATAACTACTGGCAAAGGTTCGCCCATACTCAACATTTGCTGGAGCAGAAACGGATTTTCTCTGCAGACCTTGCATCCATCAAGATACTGACGGAATCGAAGAAGGACGACTACATTCTCAATCCCATCCACAGACTGTACGTACCGGCTTCGCCTGACAAGCCTTTGTTGAACATCCCAAGTACGCTCGGTCTTGCAGGACCAGATTCAATCATTGCGCTGCAACGTTTCAGTTGGCCTCATGGCAAGGGCGTACGTTCTACGATTCTTAGTGCAGAGAGGCTTATTGAAAGAGGCGACCTGCTCCTTACATATGAGGAGTTTAAGCTGCTCACCGAAAATGTAGAGAAGCAATCAATTGAATCCCTTGAGGAGATACAGCAATTCGAGAATATGAATCTCGAGGATTGCGTGAACTCCTCATTCTCTTGTGTTGAAGATGGCACTGACCTTGTTGTAATAGAATCATTCAATGATACAGCTTGGATTTGGGAAGGCTTGGATAGTGTAGACCTCGTACTTGTTGTTGGACCAGGTCAAGCTTTCAGCTACGACCCTGAGAGATTCAGAAAAGCGGCTTTCCTACAAAAGCGTCCGAGCATGCCAATTAGAGAAGTGACATTTAGCAGAATCAATGACTTGCTGAAACCTATTGGCCGCAGTGCGTGGTCTCCAAAGGGCTTGGATTCCGCTACACTGCTAGAAAGTCTCTTAGCGAGAGGACCGTCAAACAAGTCTTAATTAGAGGAGTATCGATGACTGAGCTGCGCATAGCTCCTTTTCATGGAGGACCAATATGACCGAAGACCTAACTTGGGAACTGGTTGTCGTAGGCGGAGGACCGGCCGGCATGACAGGTGCCATCTATGGTTCACGCTATGGACTGAAGACCATACTCCTTGAGTCAAAAGTCCTCGGGGGAGCACAGGCGACGTCACCAGGTATTGAAAATTACCCAGGTTACTCCTTCATCACAGGAATAGAATTAGCTGAGAAGATGAAGGAACAGGTCAGGAAGAGTGGAGCGACTATCAAAGAAATAACTGAAGTTAGGAGCATTGAGATGGATGATAATGGTGGTTTCCATCTCGATACAAGACGCGGTGTGTATCAAGCTCAGGCTGTTATACTTGCCACCGGCGGGGGGCACAGGAAATTGAACCTGCCTGGTGAAGAGCAATATACTGGACGCGGCGTTTCCTATTGTGCAACATGCGACGGGCCTCTATTCAGAAATAAGAGGCTGGCAGTCGTTGGCGGCGGCAACACTGCAGTCACTGAAGCGCTTTATCTTTCAGAACTGACAGACACCCTCTTTCTAATTCATCGTCGGGATCGCCTTAGAGCTGAACACATCATCCAGCAAATGATATTTGACACTCATGTTGAAATCCTATGGGATACCGTGGTCAAGGAGTTCCGTGGCGACGAACATCTTCTTAGAGAGATCCAATTGGAGAATGTCAAGACAGGGGAAATGAGAACATTAGAGGTTGATGGGACCTTTGTGGCGTTGGGTTCTGATCCAGAAAGCAAGCTCGCCAAGCCTCTCGGTGTAAAGATGAATAATCGGGGAGAAATCTATGCAGATGGAGAACAAAGAACAAATATCCCAGGTTTCTTCGCTGCTGGAGATGTTGTCGAATCAATGAAGCAGATTGTGGTTGCTGCTGGCCAAGGTGCTATCGCTGCAGATTCTGCCTACAAGCATATTCGCGAAGTTCAGAGAGGGCCGCTCTGATTCAATCGCAAATTTCGTAGTACAATCTGTTACTTGGGGAAACGTTAATAACCGCTCTAAAGTCCGTGGCTTCTCACGCGGAGCAAAAACGCTCGGCGATATCATATCTAGACGGGATGTCCGTATGAGAAGCGTCAAAATCGCTGCAATTACAATTGCGATTGCACTAGTTGTTGTAACACTAGTGGCACAACCAGTTTCGGCAAATCCTACAACTCGAAGACAGTCCCTTAGGGCTTACATTGATGAGAATTATGATGCTACAGAGGGTGGCTACACGATCCCTGGCAAAGAAGCATCCTACGTATACGCAACCTTCGGCGCTATATCAATATTCGATGATTGGGACCTATTGGGAGTCAGGCCCCCCGTCTTAGATTTTATCAGGGTAAAGAATTTCACAGAGAAGCTTCACTGGATACTTGTTTCAGAAACATCGGATAGATATGGCGCCTTCGGAGAATACATAGCAGGACCTGTGACCCAAAAGAATTCCTTTGATGCAATCAATCTGTTTGACCTCCTGAGTCAGAATGTACTTGGAGATATTCCTGGTATCAATTCTATTGAACTGAACGGAACTGCAGCGCTTATGTGGATTAATCAGACACATACAGAGGAAGGAGGGTTCTCAAACGAGGTTGGGAATTCACCAGACCTGATTTCAACATTTCGAGCCCTCAATTCAATGGAGATTGCGTTGCAGACAGATGAGGACGACACTTGGGAAAAGTGGCTTTGGAATTCGACAGATACAGTAGATTGGATTCTCAGTTGCATGGATGGAGATGCATTCAAGCTTAGCCCCGATTCAGAAATACCCGGTGTGACAGCTACAGCCGCTGGAGTCTTAGCATTGACAATATTGGGAGAAACTATCCCGAATCGTCAGGGCATAATTGACTGGATTCTGCAGAGACAGGTGATTTCAACCAGCTACAACGAATTCATTGGAGGTTTCGAAGAAGGCCTGCTGACAAACGACACAAATTTGGCCAGCACTTATTGGGCGCTTAGAACACTTGACCTACTAGGTAGCTTGGCTTCTGTAGATGCAGACCTTGCATCCAGGTTCATTATTGACTGTCAAGCAGTTGATGGGAGCTTCGCGCTCGTACCTGGAGCAGAAACAGGTTCGATGTACTTCTCATCCTACGCTGTCAAATCACTCTCCTACTTGGGCGCTCAATACGAAGACCTGTTGCTTGAAGAAGATCCAAACAATCCACCTCCACCTCTCATTGATTGGAGATGGGGTCTCATCATTGGAATCATCGTTGTTGCAGCGGTTGGTGGCCTCTACGCACTTAGGCTGGATTAGTCTGTGTCAATAGGTTTATCTCAGCACATATGAGGTACTCAATAGAAACGACACCGTTTACAGCTACAAGGGTGCATTGCATGCCAACTACAGGAACCGATGATGACAGCATTTCGAGGTACAAGCGTGGATTTGAGTGGTTCTCACATTTGGTCAAGGAGGACCTGTCGGGAAAGCCATGGCGCAAAATGGGAGTGTTCTCATTCTTCGATGCACCCTATGCAGAGAGTGATCGTCTATACTTGTCTCCAAAGCAGGTTATGCTCGCCCTTGCAGGTGAGGCGAAGAAGAAGGAACAAGGCCTTCTCTTTGTAGTCGATGCGATGGAAAAGGGAGAGATGGGCCTTAGTAGCAAATCGGGATTTGACCAGTTTATGGAGGAGTTTGATGACATATTTCCAGAGTCGACCAAATTCTATTTTGGTCTCAAGGATTCAGACAGGACGTGGCTCCATGACTACACATCCCTGAAAATCCCTCTCAAGTGGCTCATCAAACGCCCAAACGTTTTCGCTGAAGTCCTCTCCGATGCGTCGCCGGTTGGAGAACGAATTGGACCGGGGGATGCCTCTTTTGAGGACGTACAAGGGATGATAGAGGTTCTTGTTGAGAAGCTTGGCCCGCCCTCTCTGACGGAGGAAGTGATGGGCAAGATGCGCGATGCAGAAGCAAGTGAATACGCTGGAGAAGCAGTTGGACTCATGACAGTGTTCATTAGCCCGACTACTGCTGTGTCTCGAGGTGTTAAATATCTCGGGAAGTTCATGAGTCTAGTGCGTGACAGGAGAAAACAGGAAGTCAAGGATGTCTATGCAGACTGGACCAAGCGCGTCGAAGAGGGTTACTCCAGGGAGAATCTTGAGGAGTTCTTCGTAATTGATGATGATTATCAATCAGGTCTTATTGAATCGGTTTCGAACTATACACCGGTACTGCTCATTCTTGAAACGAGAGGCACGCTCTATGATCTCTTTCTTCCGCTAATTCTTCAACACCTAGTTGAAGAGGTAGGGTACATTCCACTACACAGACGACCCAAAAGAGAACCTCAACCCGATGTTAAGAGGGGTAGGAAGAAAGAAGAGGAGTTTGACGAGATTCCTATGGAATACGAGGATTTGACGGAGATCAAAGATAGCGACCTCCCGCCGGTAACAGATCAGCTCATCCAAGAAGTCATAGAGCAGCAGGACATTGAGCTGAAATCTGACATCGAGATGTCAGAAGAGGAGTTTGAAGGCAAGCCAGAAACCATACTCATTCTTGATGCAGCTACGCATCTTTCCAAATTCAGAAAGTCTTTCAAATTCGCTATGAACCTTCCTGAGAAGTACCCGAATATGTCAGTGGCGGCATCATTTTTCACGAATAGGGAAAAGATTAGCAAGACCCTGGAGGATGGTGCGCTAGAGTATCTGAGTGAGAGAGCACTGGTCTTTGACATCCATCCGCATATATTTGACCTTGCAACTGCTAGAATGCCAGTATCCAGAAAGGCATGGCTTCTGAGTAAACTCCAAGAAATGGAACATTTACGATCAGAAGGTGGAGTTGCGTTCCTAGAGTTTGATGGATCTGAGGAAGATTTGTGGAAGCTTCATGAAGTTGAACGTCCAGAACCTGCTGCCATAGCAAAATTGCGCTCTTGGTTCCGGAAAAGATGATGATTTTGGCCTGCCCGTAAGAGATAAATTGAGAGCGCTCACTTCTGCTCGTGTACCCAGAGGGTGAGAAATTGAAAGAAGCCGACATGACAAGAGCAAGGGTCCTCGAGATTAATACTGGAAACGTTGTCACGCTTCCAAAGGAATTTGTTGATGGAATAAAGCAGCCATTCGGTCTTGCCATTCTAGTGATGAAAGACAAGAATGTTAAGCTCTATCCGGTTGACAGTGAGGTTGTGATGTACCTCAAGCTGGAGATTGAGAAGCTAAGCAAAAGCTTCCTCGAGGAACTAACTACAATCTTCATGAAGGCAGGACTTGATGATATTCTATTCACGAGCGGCATATGTCAAGCGGCTGACCAATGCTATTATGAATGCTATTTCACCCCGCAGCAGCTTGCTGTGACTGTAAAGGACCTTGATGGATTCCTAAACGGAATCACCGGAGTTCAGAAAGTCGTGCTTGAGCAGGTGCCTGTTGGCGAGTGAACACTAGAAGAATCGCTCAGCATTGCATCTTGCCTCCTCGAAAGAAGGAGCGTCGCTTTTGTAATGGTAGGTATAGCTGGTGTAATTTCAGATAGAATAGAAGAAGCTCTAGATTTAGTAGAGAGAATGTCCGAAAAGCTATCACACAGAGGAGTTGCTAGAACATCCCGTCTAACAATGAATAGTGATTACCTCGTCATCATCAGAACTAGAACACTCCCACTTGAATCACTCATCATCAAGGAGGACCTAGAGAGAATTCTGATTGTTGTGGGAGGAGAACAAGCAGATTCACTATTCATGTCGGTGAATCATGAAGGAGTTGAGATAAAGCGACGGCTCTTCTCGATGAAACCGCTTTATTATGCCAGAACAGGCGAAGCCATACTCTTCTCCAGTGAAAGGAAGGCTCTTTGGGAAGCTGGAATTAAGAATGCCACTTCACTCCAGCCAGGGCAAAGCCTCAAGATAACGGGAATTGAGGATATAACTGTTAACGAGGAAGCAAAGAAATATCTCCTATCCGACATCCAAGATATTCCACGCGACGAGATAATCAGACGCTTAGAAATTGCGTTGCGATCATCGTTTACGCGGATTAGAGGGCGGCGTGTTGGAGTCCTTTTTTCAGGCGGAGTCGATAGCTCACTTGTTGCTCTGCTTGCAAAAGAAACATGCATGGATGTGCAGCTCTACTCCGCTTCATCAGCACCATTTCACGACCGTATTGCAGCAGCTAGCGCGGCAGATGCCCTTGGAATGAATCTCAATACTGTGGAAATCAACTCGGATGTGGTGTGGGAAATCCTACCGCATCTCATGTACTCCATTGAGAGTGCCAATCTAATGGATGTGGAGATTGCTCTACCATTCTATCTTGCATCTAGTCAGGCGTCCAACAACGGTATTTCACTTGTATTGTCCGGACAAGGACCTGATGAGCTATTTGCTGGCTATGCCAGACATGTAAAAATCTTCGAGGAGGAGGGGGAAGATGCCCTTGATGCAAAGCTATTGCAGGAAGTAGCAACGACTCACGAAACCAACATAGAGAGAGATGATAGAGCCATTGCAGCCCATGGTGTTGAGTCCTATTTCCCATATCTCTCCACGACGTTCATTGAATTGGCGCTTGGCATTCCCTCAAGATGGAAAGTCCGCTTGGGCGAACAGCCCGAGAGAAAGGTCATTTTTAGGGAACTCGCGCAGCGGCTTGGGCTGCCGGAGAGCATCCATGCCACACCAAAGAAGGCGACGCAGTATAGCTCTGGCTCTAGTCGAATCCTGATGAAAAGTCTGAATGAAAATGTGAAAGAGATGGCTGGCATCCCAAGAAAAGAACACAGAGCAAAGGCACAGGAGATTCTCTATACCATGGCCTCAGACTTAGGAATTCACAGATAAGAAGCAACTGAAGACTGAAGCATAGCTGGATACATCATCCACCTGCAATAAGCGGGAGTACAATGACTAGTGTGTTTTCATCGAGTAGGTCATCAAGCTCCATGCGTTTCCCTTCGACAAGTACTACATGATCGGTAGAAAGATTCAGTTCTTCAAGGAGTTGTCTTGCTGTCTTAGTCTCCTCCACAGTTACACGCTTGTATTTTGTGCTCAAGGTTGACATTGTACTCGCCTAGCATTACTCGACTGTTTGCGCTTATAGCCTTAATTCGCTCTGCAACTTGTCGTCATTACTGTTTTGCTTTTTCAACAGACCAAGATGTATTAACGGTATTCATAAATAGCAGGGCAGAAGACGCTATTATCGGCATCAACCGAACTGATGAACGACATTCGGTGATAGTCGTGACAAGAATAGGGCCCTTCAATAACGTTCTTAAGAGGCTCGATAACGAAGAGTTTAAGTTCCACCTAAAATGACGTAATATAATTCGACAATTCACGAATCGAATGGAGAGAGTGTAAATGGTAGGCATTGTTGGCTATGGAGTCTACGTACCACGCTATCGCATTAAGACTGAAGATATCGCAGAAGTCTGGGGTGAAGATGGCCCCAAGCTTGCCAAGGGTCTTGGTGTGTTTGAGAAGTCAGTACCAGGACCGGATGAAGATGTGGCTACGATTTCTGTGGAAGCCGCGCGTAACGCTGTGAAGCATGGAGGAGTCAATCCTATTGATATCGGGGCGGTCTATGTAGGCTCAGAGTCACATCCCTACGCCGTCAAGCCCACGGGCACAATTGTTGCTGAAGCTATTGGATGTACACACGACATCACTTGTGCGGATTTTGAGTTTGCATGCAAGGCTGGAACTGCAGCAGTCCAGACATGCATGGGGTTAGTTGACTCAAATATGATCAAGGTTGGATTGGCGATTGGTTCTGACACGGCACAGGGTCGTCCAGGCGATGCCCTTGAGTATTCAGCCGCTGCAGGTGGCGCAGCATTTTTGATTGGCAAAAAGAATCCCGTTGCAACAATCGAGGAAACGGTTTCATTTACGACTGACACCCCAGACTTCTGGCGGAGAGAGGGTGAAGATTTCCCAAGTCACGGTGCACGGTTCACTGGGGAACCAGCATATTTCCGCCATGTCGGTGCTGGGGCGAAATCCCTGCTGAAGAAGACCAAGACAACTGTCGAGGACTATGACTATTTCGTATTTCATATGCCTAATGGGAAATTTCCAATTGCTATGGGTAACCAGCTAGGAGTGCCTCCAGAGAAACTGCAAGATAGTCTAGTTGTCGAGCAGATTGGTAACACATACTCTGGCTCAGCTATGATGGGATTAGCAAGGATATTGGACATTGCTGACCCTGGCTCAAAGGTGTTCATGGTGGCTTATGGCTCTGGAGCAGGAAGTGATGCATTTTCAATCAAAGTAGAGGAAGAGATTGAGAGCCGGAGAGGCGAGGTCCCAACTGTGGATGATTATATTGCGAGAAAGACGTACGTCAGCTATTCTGTCTACGCGAAATATCGAAGGAAGATTGTTGCACTTGGGTGAGGTGATCATATGGGAAATCGAGTAGCTATTGTTGGTGTAGGACTCAGTCAATTCGGAGAACTATGGGAGCAGAGTATCCGTGATATCACTCTCGAAGCGGCTATGGTGGCTATCTTCGACTCAGGTGTTCGCGGAGCTGACATTGGAGCAGTCTGCATAGGAAACATGAGTGCAGGGAGGTTCACCGGGCAAGAGCATCTTGGCGCCCTTGCAGTTGACGCTGGCGGCTTGGGCGGAGTCCCTGCTTACAGTGTTGAAGCAGCCTGTGCCAGCGGAGGAGCCGCAGTAAGACAGGCGTACATGGCAATCCGTTCTGGCGAACACGATGTCATGATGGTTCTTGGGACAGAGAAGATGAGTGATGTTAACCAGACAGACGCGATGAACACCATAAGTGTTGCTGGCGACTGGGAATGGGAGGGCATGTTTGGAGCGACTTTTCCAGCACTCTATGCATTTATAGCTCGACGTCATATGCAGGAGTTTGGAACGACCGAGGAGCAGCTTAGCCTACCAACTGTTAAGAATCATGCAAATGCTGCTCACAATCCATATGCTCAATTCCAGCGTCCGGTGCCGCTCAAGGTGGTCATGGGCTCAGGTATGCTCGCAGATCCACTGCGAGTTCTTCATTCTTCTCCCGTGACAGATGGTGCAGCTGGACTCATTATGTGTACAGAGGATAGAGCAAAAGAGTTCACAGACACCCCTGTATATATTGAAGCTTCCACACAAGCCAGTGACACTCTAGCACTTCATGATAGAAGAGATATTTGCACCATGGATGCAGTGGTCAAATCATCACGAGAAGCAATGAAGAGGGCAAAAATGGAAGTAAATGACATCGATGTCTTCGAACTTCATGATAGCTTCACGATTGGTGAGATAACCCTCACAGAAGATGTGGGTATTGTGGAAAAAGGCAAGGGCGGCCAAGCATTGAGTGATGGCTTAACTGAGATTGGAGGGAAATTCCCAGTGAATACCTCTGGCGGCCTCAAGGCACGTGGCCATCCGATAGGCGCGACGGGAGTTGCACAGATTGTGGAACTCACACTCCAACTGCGAGGACAGGGTGGAGGAAGACAGGTTGATGGCGCGGAAAAAGGACTCGCTGTCAACATTGGAGGGACTGGGGCAACATCGATTGTCCACATCCTAGGGAGGTAGATAGAAAATGGCAACACATGGAGTGGCACAGGTCTGGAGAAGAATTCGGTCTATATACAACATTGAAGGCAATCACTGCAAGACATGTGATACATTCTACTTTCCACCTAGACCAGTCTGTCCAACTTGCAGGAGAAAAGGAGTACTGGAGAACCACAAGTTCAAGGGGCTTGGCAAGATTCACACATTTGCCGTTGTACGCCAAGCACCTGAAGATTTCAAACGCCAAGTACCCTATGTAGTAGCGCAAGTGGAGCTGGACGAAGGAGCACGAGTTACAGCTCAAATTGTCAATGTCGATTTGGATGAAGTCAAGATCGGAATGAGAGTTAGGGCATGTTTCCGAAAGATCACTCAACATGGTGATGCAGGCGTCATTGTATATGGATACAAGTTCGAGCCGGTACTCAAAGTAACTGGGCATGCATATCCGTAGAACTAGCTCCAAAGGTTGAGCTCGGTAATCTTGCCTACTGCGGGAAGGGATACGTTTCGAACAAGCGTGCGTCCTATGACAGCCTCATGTTTCGAGGCGTTGTGGACATGTCCATGAATGACCAGATCTGGCTGACGCTTCTCAACCACACTATAGAACTTCCTGCTCCCTAGCCAAGCAAAGGCCTTAGTTTCTTCGCCTTCGCAGGTCTCTAGGCAGGGGCTGTAGTGCATGAGAAGAATCGTGTGGTCCACCTTTTTCATAAGACCCTTTAGAAGGGTTGACGCTCTGGCTGCACGTCTCTCGAACACCCTCTTTATAGAAGGTATGTTGTGCCTCTGCCATGTAGTTGCTTTGTCAAGAGAACCTTGTGTACCTACGATACCAATCATCTTGCCGTCTGATTTCACTGAAGAATATTGTTCATCAAGAAAGGTCATTCTTCCCTCAACAAGGCCTACGAGGTGTTTACGAATCTCAGCATATTCTTCATTTCCAAAACAGCCTATGATGGGGAAGTCAACCCCAAGGGTATCTTCTATTGTATCAAGAACTCGAACAATTTCGTCAGCACTGCCTCGGTTTATCATGTCACCAGCCATGAGGAATATGTCAGGCTTAGAATGCATGGAGAGCTCTATTTTGAACTCTTCGTGAAACCGAGGACTATGTACGTCTGCGACCGCTAGTATTTTCATTCTGATGGCTCTGCAATACGAATGGAATCAGACATGTTAAACAAGGATATTAAAGTTTCAAAACAGACA
>JBHLLF010000056.1:0-14683 GCA_048885865.1 Candidatus Hermodarchaeota archaeon | reverse complement strand
TGATGAATCCAGTGAATCGGATTCGTTCATGGCTATAGCCTATCTGCTCAAGTTATATCTTCTTTACTACAGGTACAGAATTTTGCTACAACTATAGTCGGCGAGCTTTTCAACCTCAGCGGCAAGCTTTTGTCCCTCGGCTGCTCTCGCAAACACTGTCTTCACGCGGTCTTCACACTTAAGTCGTCAAGTATAATCAGACTTCAACTAGGACACCAATTAAAATAGTAGCGTCACATGAATGCATCTATGATTATTCGTCCCTCCACACCTCATGACATTGAAGATATAATTCCTCTAGCAAACAGATACGCCTCCTTTGACTCAGACGTTACTGAGGCCGACTTTCAAGTCGATGCCGCTTTTCCAAATGGACTTCTTGTTGCAGAGGACGGACACTCTATTGTTGGCTTTGTCTTTGGATACATCAAAGAAGTTCCCACTGCGGTCTTGGACCGATGGCATGCTTCCAAGGTGGCTCAGATAGAGCTTTTAGCTGTTGACTCCTCATCACGTGGTCAGGGTGTGGGTAGATTATTGTTGGAAAGACTGCTTGATGCTCTCAGAGAAGGGGGTGTTGACATGGTGCTTCTCCACTGTCCAGTTGAGGCTGAAGCGGCACTGCATCTATATCAGAAGACGGGATTTGAGGTCCGTGCCTATGCTATGAAGAAACGACTCTGATATCTAGGGCCTGATAGGATTTGGACCGATTTTTCGAATCTCAGCTGCGAACCTGTTTATCTCTGTGAGGCAGATGAGAATGTTTATCTTAATATGCGTTTAATTAAACATGGTTTTGTGTGAGAAGAGCATTATGCTGGTCATAGGGTTTTGGGATTCCGAGTATTTAGGAGAGGTTTTCGTCATCTTAATGCCAATTGTCTTCATTGTGTTAGCTATCGTGCTACTAAGGTTCTTTATGCTCCGCCCTAGGATGCGCGGAAGGTTTGTGTTAGAAACTCCGTCATTTGTTATTGGTAAAGGAAACCGCGGCCAGATGGGGTCAAACATCACTGAGATTAGTACAGGTCGTGAGTCGGTCCGCTGCTCCAATTGCGGAACTTTGCTCTCTGGAACGGAGATTAAGTGGGGTGGCCCTCTTGAAGCTGAATGCAGCTACTGTGGATCTAGTGTCAAAGCTCAACTTGAAAGGGTCTAGGCAGCAGATCTAGTTGAGGCTATAGCCTAATAGGATTTGGGCCAATCTTCCTAGTCTTCTCAGCAATCTTATTGACATTTGCGGCAAACTTGTTTCTCTCTGGACACCTCTGAGAGTTTATAGTCCAGAGATGAATGAAGATTCCGATAGGCTGAATGAGTTTAAGATGCACGATTATTCTCTAGTATTGACGGTTCACATCTTCTTTGATGTATTCGATAATTGCCATCAGCTGCTCTTTCGTGAATTCTGGAACATTCCAATTGTATTTTGATGGTTGGTATGGAGACCCATAAAGAACAGCATCTCCAATAATGCACTCCTCTTGTGATATGGGGACCGAAAAAGTGCCTTCTCTGCGGAACATAGTTACTCCCGCAATGTCAACCTTGCTCTCCCATCTATAGAACATTCTAGGCAGCTTGATCCGATTATCTGATGCTGCAAAAGGCATTCCTCTAAAGGCAACTGCGATGAGATGTCCACTTATACCATGAGCAAGTAGATACACGTCATTGACCTTTGCTATGGCATAGCGTCTTGCGAGTACTGGTTCAGATGGGCTAACCCTTGCCAATATATCGAAGCCTCTGAGTAGTATCATTGTTCCTACTCCGTAAAAAGCAAGCCAGACAACTCCAATTATCGCCAAAACCATGGTACCTACAAGGGTTCCAACGAAGACTTGGTCATAATACTCTGCAGATGCCAAGAGTGGAATAATGAATGTCAATATGGGGGTGAATAGCAATACCACTCCGCGTATGGCATGTCTGCGTGCTGACGCTCTATATTCTGCCTTCACTCTTTCCATATCAGTGCCAGATTCATACAACTCAGATTCTTCTAAGTCCTGATTGTCGTCGAAGTCTCCCGTCATCCTAGCTCTATCTCAGTATTTGCGCTCAAAAATTATTGCTCACTAGAGCCCAATCGGGTTCGGTCCTATCTTCCGAATCTCCTCAGCAAACTTGTTGATTTAAGCTGCGAATTTGTCACCCTCATTCATAAGTCCGACAATCTTGAGCGCTGGAGTCATCCAAAGGCAATCTGATCCGTTTTATTCAGAGTCACAAACCATCCTGCAAGTACTCTGTTGTGATGTGCAATGATTTGTTCTGCACTCAACAATTCACTATCCCAAGTACCATGTGCATCGCTCACTAAAACGACCTCATAGCCAAGTAGCGACCCACGTCTACATGTTGTGTCAATGCAATACTCGGTCTGAAGACCAGCCATAATCAATCTTGAAACATCCAACTCCTCCAGTCTCTGCTTGAGTGTGGTTTCATGGAAGGCATCAGGAGTTGCCTTTTCGACAATTATTTCATCCTCAAGGGGTGTGATTTCAGGATGGATTTCCCAACCTTCAGTGCCAGGCTCATCTGGGTCTCCTTCAGAACCTTTGTTCATTATGTAGAATACTGAAACATTGGCCTTTCGTGCCTTGTTGATTAAAGCATTCACATTATACAACAGATCTCTTCCGTTTTCGATGGGATTTTCCCCCTGGAAATTCCCCAATTGCATATCTATCACAAGAAGAGCGGTTTCTGGCATATTCAGCACGCATGGAAGGATTAACTTCATGAATTAAAATGGTACTGCTAAAGCCTGATAGGATTCGGTCCTATCTTCCTGATTTCCTCTGCGAACTTGTTGACCTCAGTGGCGAACTTGTCCCCCTCAGCGGCACTCACGAACACCATCTTTACGCGGTCTTCATTTAGGCCCAATTGACCAACAAGCTTTCTAGCAAAACGGACTCTTCTCTCTGCCCCCAGATTTCCGGTCTTGTACGCGCAGTCTCCAGGATGACAACCCACCACCAGCACGCCGTCAGCCCCCTCCTGCAGCGCCTTCAGGATGAAGTTGATATCGAGCCTCGCGGTGCACGGCATTCGGATGATTCTCGCCGCCACATCGTACTGCAGCTTCATCGTGCCTGCCAGGTCCGCTGCGGCGTACATACACTGCATACAGCCAAACACGATGATGTTCATGTCTTTCGGAGGCATAATTCGCATTCATCCAGGATATGTAATGAAGCTGGTTTCTATCCAGCATATAATCTTTCAGATACCGAAACATGGCAATCATTGTTGGATGGAATCATCAGCTGATTAAGTGGATATCTTCGGATGCATGCACCGACTTGGTTCAAGCCTTCATCTTTGAGGGCTTGTGTCTTTTTCTTGGTGCAACTTCCTTTACCAGAGATTCGACTTCCTTCACCGTGCCCATTCTCTTCAGGACAGGAATTCCATTGATGCACGGTTTGAAGACCTTCATCAAAATCGATCAAGAACTTACATGTCCATCCTATCAATGTTCAGATATTTGCGAAATGGAGTAATTCTAGTGCCTAAACTCAGATTTGTGCAGACATCTCAGACTTTATTAGCGGAAGCTTCTTTACTATAGTTAAGCCGCTCAGGAGGCGCCTACCAATAGCGTCTGGGCTCTGCGTACTGAGCAAGACCATGAACCCAATCGAAAGTGGTTGAGCGATAAAGACAGTACAAGAACAGGTTGGCGGACGGTTAGGCTATGTGTCGAAGTACTGGTTCGATGGTACAAGATACACAAAAAGTAGCTTGACTGAACGAGAAAGATCGAACTCTGTTGGAGCTAAGACTTGGGCGGCTTTCCTGCGTTTTGGAGACTCAATCATCTCTTTCGCTCAAATGATTGATTGAGCATTTCTGACAAGATATTTAGGCGTGAGATGCCATGATTTGCTAGAGGTTGTTGCCGGGAGATAACACCTCAGCACTTTATGTGTGAGCGTGAGAAAAATTGAGTAGTTCAAGAACCATGGCGATGTCCGTTATTCTTCTTATAGTCGGCGTTGGCCTCGGCTTCGGAGTAGGCTTCCTGACCTATGCTGGTGCACCAGGCGGTCCAGGTACTGATCTTGGAACTCTGAAGGCGGGCTTTATCTACGTGGGGCCTATAGGAGATTACGGGTGGACCCATGCACATGATCAGGGGAGGCTGTTCATAGATAACAAATATGACTGGCTCACCACGACGTATTTGGAGTCTGTGCCAGAGGCGCAGGCTGGGGACAGAATCGATTATCTGATTGAGAATGAGGGCTGCGATGTGGTCTTCACGACGTCATTTGGATTCATGGATGCGACTATTGCAGCTGGATCTCGACATCCTGACAAGATATTCTTCCACTGTTCAGGCTATCTGAGGAGTGATAATGTAGGCACGTACTTTGCAGACTTCTATCAGCTGTATTATCTGAATGGACTGATGGCAGGTGCACTCACCCAGACAGGTAAGATTGGCTATGTTGCAGCATTCCCACTTCCAGAGCTAATTAGGCACATCGATGCATTTGCTATTGGCGCAAGAGAGGTCAATGCATCTGTTACCTGTGATGTTCGTTGGCTTCAGACAGATTGGTTTGATCCTGCTGGAGCTACAACTGCAGCTAATGCTCTGATAGGAACAGGTGTTGACATGCTTGCCTTCACGGAAGACTCTACGGCTGTCCCACTTGTGGCAAACTCTACAGACGATGTGTATGTCTTCAGTCACTATTCACCCATGCAGTCCTATGCTCCAACTAGCACGATTAGTGGCCAGTTGGCGGACTGGGGTGTGATTTATGACGATATAATCCAGAAGATTTACCTTGGTCAATATACAAACACGAACCTTGAAGATGTCGACTATCTTTGGTTGTTGCAGGAGGGCGGAATCGAACTCGGCGGCGAGTTTGGAGTTCCAATCAATCCCCTGTTCGAAGATGATCTCAAGGCCATCGATGTGACAGATCCGCTTCTTGGTACCATAAGTGTCTACGATCTTGTCATGACAAGAATTGCACAGATGAGCAATCCAAATGTGGTCTTTGATCCATTCTCAGGACCATTGAATTATAAAAATGGAACAGAATGGTTAGCAGCCGGAGAACGCGCCGACATGGGAACGCTGTTGACAATAGATTGGTTTGTAGAAGGGATTATTGCGGACATACCCACTCCATGACCTAGCTTAAGGGGGACTAGCATCCCCCATTTCTTTCTTTTTGATGATTTTTTCTAGAAGCCTACTATTGAAATACTACAAATCCTCGTACAGTGCCGAAGATTGTAGGGGAAGTTTACATGGAAACTGCGCTCGAGATGCGGGAAGTCTGTAAGACCTACTATGGTGAGGGTGAGGTTGAGATTCGTGCGAATGACCATGTCAACTTCACACTCAAGAAAGGAGAGATACATGCTCTTCTTGGTGAGAATGGAGCGGGGAAGAGCACTCTTGTCATGAATCTATGTCGAAGACCTGACAGTGGAACTGTAATCATAGAGGGAAAGGAACTCGAATTAAGAACACCACGAGATGCGCTTGAAAACGGGATTGGAATAGCCTATCAAGATTTGTCTCGCACTCTGATTGAGAGACACACCGTTGCGGAGAATGTCCTGAGTCTGACTGAGGGCTTCTTTCTATCAATAGAAACAGTAGAAAAGGCTGTGAAAGAAGCGTTACAGAGGTTTGACTTGGGCGAACTCGATCCAAAGATGAGGGTGTGGAAGCTCTCTGGTGGTGAGAAACAACGAGTTGAGATACTAAAGGCGCTCATCACCGATCCAGGGATAATAATTCTTGATGAGCCTACTTCAATGCTGACTCCACCTGAAGTCGATGGTCTATTCGCTCTTCTCGAATCATTGAAAGCTAAAGGAAAGGGCATAGTCATAATAACTCATCATTTGGAAGAAGCGATTCGGATTAGTGACCGAATAACAGTCCTGAGAAGAGGGCAGGTAGTCGATACGCTTGATGAGAAACGAGTTGAGCATCTAAAGTCAGACCCGAGAAAGGGTGTTCGAGAACTTGCTCAGCTAATGGTGGGACGAGATGCACTATATGACCTGAAGCGAACGGAATTGCATGAGGGTCAAATTGTGCTAGAGACTCGAGATTTGTGCGTCGATAATGACATGGGAATGCAAGTTGTGAACAGCATCAATCTCAGTGTCCGGAGTGGTGAGATTCTAGGTGTTGCTGGAATTGCAGGTAACGGTCAGCGAGAACTACTGGAAGCGATAGTGCATCTACGAGATGTGAAGACGGGAGAAGTCCTGTTGCACTCAGACGACGGCGAACAGAACATCACGAATATGCCTGTTGGGACTATCAGGAACCTAGGTGTGTCATACATCCCTGAGAATAGGAAAAAGGCCATGGTGTTGGACCTCACTGTGAGAGATAACCTGATGATGAGCTACTATTCTGATTCGAAAGGATTATTGATAGATCGAGATGCAATGGTCAAACTGACGAATCATCTCATAGAGCAGTTCTCGATAGACACTCCTGGTCCTCTAGCGCCGATGAGAAGTCTATCCGGAGGTAACAAGCAGAAGGTAGTCGTGGCGCGAGAAATCTCACGCAAACCAAGGCAGGGCTCAAAGCAGATTCTTATTGCTGAGAATCCAACATTCGGGCTAGACGTTGCAACCACTCAATTCGTCCGTGAAGAACTTCTAAAGCAACGTGATGTGGGAGCAGCAGTCCTTCTGGTTTCCAGCGATTTGACTGAGATTCTCACCTTATGTGATAGAATCAGTGTGATCTACAAGGGGGAAATCATTGGTACTTTGCCATCTGAGCAGGCAACTCGAGAAACGGTTGGTCTCATGATGGGAGGATATGTTGCTGATTCTCTAGAGGAGGGGAACTAGGTGAATATGGAGAATCTAGGAACTCAACTCAGTAGGCTCAAAACTAGACTCAGCACAGGGATTGCTTTTCTCAAGAAAAAGCTCTGGCCGTTTGAGATTACTTTCCGGAAAAGACCCTCTAAGCTGACATTTGAGCAATCTGTCCGAATTAGGATCCTCTCACTGATTCTCGGATTAGCGGTAGTTGCCATCGTATTTCTCGCTTATGGAATAAATCCGATTGCGCTCTATATCAACATCTTCAGGGTGGCGTTCTTCACAAGATATGGAATTATTGAAACTCTTTCCCGATTCATTCCATTGCTGCTGGTAGCCATAGGCCTGGCTGTGCCGTTTCGAGCTAAGATAGACAACATAGGGGCGGAAGGTCAACTCATCGTTGGGGCCATTGCAGCAACAGGAGTGGCATTCTCTCTTCAGCACCTGCCCAGTGCGGTTCTGATTCCACTCATGTTCGTAGCAGGTTTTGCTGCGGGTGCTCTTTGGGCACTGCCAATCGCAATCTTTAGGGTGAAGAGCCAGTTCAAGGGCTCTGATGTAGTGATTAGTTTTCTGCTTGTATTCCCTGCACTATATCTCGTTGAGTACCTTGTCACTGGTCCATGGCAGGATCCAGAAGGGTGGGGCTTCCCTCAATCGCCAATAATACCCGAATCGGCCCAGATACCTCTGTTTCCGACAACTAGAATCCATCTTACCATCCTTGTGGCGATAGCCCTCACGCTACTTATTCATCAGTATCTTGTTAGAACCAGGGAGGGGATAACAGAAACAAAGCTAGGCTATGAAATCAATGTGATAGGAGAGAATCCTGAGGCCGGAGAAGCCATGGGAATGAGTTTTCTCAAAGTAGCAATAATCACTGTTCTGCTCTCAGGTGGCTTGGCTGGACTTGCAGGAGTGAGTGAAGTCGCAGGAAACCCCAATCTCTACCGTTTGCGAATGGAGATTTCTACGGGACTTGGATTCACGGGCATTGCTGTTGCGTGGCTTGGCGGTCTCAATCCTTTGGGAGTCATAGTGAGTTCCCTCTTCTTTGCGGGGCTCTTGGCTGGAGGAATTGAAATACAGTCCGCAGGTCTACCCTTTGGGGTGGTAAATCTCTTCAATGGAGCCATTCTCTTCTTTGTTCTAGTGACCGAGTTCTTCCTACGATATACAGTTGAAGGGAGGTTACGTCGTGACAATTGAGCAGACTGGGTCACAGATTGTTGTTGCCGCCACGTTCTTTCTGATACCCACATTGGGTGAGATGATATCTGAACGATCAGGCGTACTGAATCTGGGAGTTGAAGGGATGGTCATCTCGGGTGCGGCTGGCGCCTTCGCGGCGGCTCATATAACAGGCAACCTCTGGATTGGAGCATTGGTCGGTGCATTAGTTGGTGGCCTTCTGGCACTCATTCATGCAATAGTGACGATAACATTCAAGCGGAACCAGGTTGTTTCAGGCATATCTCTGACCATACTTGGAACAGGATTGAGTAGTATTCTGGGCCTAGGACTGATAGGAATACCAATAGTCCCATTTCGGGCTGTGGCCATTCCTGGCCTCAGTGCGATACCGATTATTGGGCCAATCTTCTTCAACAAGAATCTGCTCGTCTACTTCTCCTACATTATGATCCCCGTCCTTTGGTTTGTTCTTTTCAAGACACGTTTTGGAATAATGATAAGGAGTGTTGGAGAGAATCCAATGGCTGCCTATACACAGGGCGTTGATGTGGTTCGAATCAGGTATCTGAGTGTGATATTTGGTGGGATGATGTGTGGCCTTGGAGGTGCGTATCTGACTCTTGCATGGATTCCGATGTGGGTCGAAGGTATCACGACTGCACGTGGATGGATAGTCATTGCCTTGGTAGTGGTCGGACTGTGGCATCCTATCGGGGCTTTCGTCGGAAGCTACATCTTTGGTGCGTTCGATGTCCTTCGTTATACATTCCAGCCACTAGGTGTACCGACCGCGTTCCTGAACATGTTGCCTTCAATGTCTACAATCCTCTTCTTGGTCATATGGGGAGTGTTATTGAATATGCAGAATGTGAAGCGTATCGTAGGAGCGCCTTCATCACTTTGTGTGCCATTTGAAACCGAGTAATGCGGATATGAGGAAAGAAGCAGAACTTGAGGACGTGAGTCACTCTACTAGCTCTTCAGACTCCGGAAACCATGGAGGGTATACCATACATAGAAACACCAGGTCTGAGTCGCCCGTGTTCTCGATGTACTGGATGCCTTTTGGAGGAATGTAGATCACGTCACCGGGTGAAACCGCCTCAGCTTCATCATCAATATGCATGATTCCTGTGCCTTGTATGATAAAGTAGACCTCAGATGCATCAAAGAATCTATGCGGAAAGGAGGCTTTGCCTGGCTTTACAATAGCATGAGCAATGCTGTAGTCAAGCTTAAGGTCCTCCTTTTCATGACGGGGATTGATGAGTTCTCTAAGTATTGTACCATCCAAGGCCACTATTTCTTCACAGTCATCAAATCGCCTAACCCACATGCAATTCAACTCAATTGATGGCTATGAATTCAGACGTATTTGTGTTGTGTGACGCTACTAGGGTGGATTTGGAATCTGTTCTTTCTAGAAGTCCGGAGGGCTCTTGTTATACCACTTGGGAATCTTCTCCATTGCGGGTTTATAGCCGTCCAACACATGGCGGGAAATGACAAGCCTTTGAATCTCACTGGTACCTTCATAAATCTCGTAGAGTTTCGCATCTCTGAACAGCTTCTCCACTGGGTATTGATCGATGTATCCATACCCACCATGAACTTGTACAGCCTGATGAGCCACTTCCATGGCGGCTTCTGTCGCCATGACCTTCGCAACGCTCGCCGGAATTGTGGGATCCATTCCATTATCAGCAGCCCAAGCAGCCTTCAAGTATAGAAGTCGTGCAGCCTCGACCTTGGCATACATATCACCCAGTTTGAAACTGATGACTTGGAAGTCCTTCAGTTTCTGATTGAATGCCTCTCTTCTGTTGACATATTCTCTAGCGTACTCCATTGCGGACCGGGCCAGTCCAGTTGCGAAGGCTGCTATTGATGGCCTCGTCATACTGAAGGTCTGCATTGCAATTCTGAAGCCCTTCCCCTCTTCACCTAGCAGGTTTTCGGCAGGAACTCTCGCATCTCTAAAAATGACCGAAGAGGTCGTGGATGCTCTGTGTCCCATCTTTTCTACCGGACGACCGGTCTTCACTCCAGGGGTATCTGCATCAACAATGAAAGCACATAATGCCTTGTGTCTCTGGCTAGGGTCTAGACTTGCAAAGACTGTGAAGTAGTCAGCATGAGGTGCATTTGTTATCCAGAACTTAGATCCGTTGAGGACATAATGATCACCATCCTTCTCTACGCGTGTCTTGATTCCAGCTACATCACTGCCCATACCAGGTTCTGAACATGCGAAGCTCACAAACTTCAGGTCTTCTATGAGGGGGCGTAGATATGTTTCCTTCTGCTCGTCGTTCCCAGCAATAAGGATCGGTTCAGCACCAAGACTGTTCACATAGATGCTAGTGGTCATTCCCGCACAGCCTGCAGCCATTTCTTCCACTGCTATGCACTGCTCTATGGCTCCTAAACCCAAACCACCATACTCCTTTGGTATAGCCAAGTTCATGAGACCTGCTTCCCAACACTTCTTGATGATGGGGCGGGGAAACTCACCTGTCTTGTCATAGTAATGGGCGTATGGGATCATATACTCCTGAGCGAATTCGCGTGCTCTGTCCTGTAAATCAGTCTGTTCTTTTGTGAGATTGAAATCGACCATTATTCTCCCTCATTGATATTGAAACTTGAATTGGTAGGACTGCACAGTATAAGGCCATTGCCAAATGGCAAAGAGCTGGCTAGGTATCGGTCTGGCTTGTAATCTGACGAACTACCTCTGGAAGGCTCCATCTGAGTTCCAGTTCAAGTGCACCCTCTCTAGGACCTGGACATCGTCTTACACATGTCCGGCATGCTACACACAGCCAGAGGTCGACCTCGACTTTTCCAAAGCCAGGTGATTCATCTGCCAGAACAATATCTCTCTTGGGCTTCTCAGTCGCAAGAGCCTTGACAGTCTTGTAGAAGAGTGATCTGTTAACGGGCAAATCATCGAGAGCCTCATCGGAGATATCAAAAATCTTGGATACCTCCATCACTGGCTTCAGTTCAATTGCGTCCTCAGGACATGCAATTTCACAGGACTTGCAGCCAAGACACTTGGAAATGTCCCACTCAATTGTGCCAAATCCAAGCAAGGGAGCATAGCCCATCATTGCCTTGTATTCATCAAGAACTGATGGAACATCTACTTCGGCTAAGTCGTCCAATGTCACCTTTGGACGAGTACTGGGAATCTTGGCTCGTGTACGGTAGGAAAGGGATACAGCTGAAAGTATCTTCTCCTCGATTTCCATGAGCAACTCCTCTCCCACCACAGTTCCCTCAATCGTGAGCTTGACCAACTTGTCGCGACCCTTTGACAGGGTTTCTAGAGCATTAACGACTTTGCCAATGTCCTCAGCCTTCAGTTCTTGAAGAAGGGCCTCAAGTTTAGATGATGCCTCATTGAGTTGAAGTGCCAGAGAACTTGCTGTTTCAATTGCGAGTTCGGCCTCTGTGGGGGTCCTAGGAACATCATAGAGAAGATATCCGTGACTCTCGCCTGCTGAAGTGAGCAGCTCGTCTCTTTTCATGCGAAGCAGATGCTGCAAGATCCGGTCTTTGGGGATGTTCGTCTTCTCTCCAAGATCCTTGGCAGTCATTGCGCCTAATTCGCGGATGAGAATGAGGATTGTTCCACGTTCAATCTCGTTATCCAGATAGCTGGACATCATTCTCTCATAGACTTCTGGGTCTAGTTTCTCCCCATAGACGTTGGTCCCGGAAACAAGATTAGGACCCTTTTCCAGTGTAATCTTCAGTCTGAATCTGGCAAAGGCCTCAAGACCTGCAGAAACAAGTAGGCGAAGATCTTCAGAGCTGTCTGCGGGCTTTGATTTGAGAACAGCCTCAGTTGCGTGATCGATAGTTTCTCGTAGGTTGTTCATGGGTTCAGCAAGACTGGTTTCATCGTATTGGCCAAGCTTCTGAAGCCTACCAAGCAAAAGCTCCATTCTTTCTACCGATTGGTTGACAGAGGCTTGTACATCACCCTCAAGCGACTTTCCTATGCCATTGAGTTGTTGCAGTAGTCTCTTGAATACCAATGTAGAACTTGGAATGGATTCAAGAACTCGTGAAAATATAGGCGCGTCCTCGTCGAGACCAACCATCTCAACCTCACCTCTTTGAATCATGCTTACTATGGCTGTCTGGATGTCGGGCGAACGTGCTTCCATCAGTCTGCTGATTTCGAGGACCGTGCGAGAGCCCATCTTGGACAGGATGAACATGATTACTCCACGTCTGAGTTCAGTCAGTATATTCTCAGAAACTAACCATAATGCGCGTGTTTCATCAATACGCCCCTCGCGAATCCCTCGTTTCACTTGAGCTGAGGTTCTAAGAAATGGCCCATATCTGGTCTTCGTCCCTAGCTTCTGAAGAGCGTCCAAAGCTGATGTGACGTCATCTTGGATTCCTGAAACGGCCTCTGATATCGAGGCGATCAGCGATTGCAGCTCAGATCGAGCTGATTCCGCAGCAGTTTCAGCATCAGCCTCAAACTCTGTGACTGCCTCTTCAATCTGTGTGATTAGACCAGATACTGGACTCAGAACTGACTCGATATCGACCGTTGCAGTGTCTGCAATCTCATCTGTGACTTCTAAAACCTCTAATGCGCTACTTATCAAATTGAGGAGGCCACGAGTGCCCTGTGTGTCACGGAGAGAAACTGCCTCCTGAAGGTTCTTGGTGGCCTGGCTCAGTAGCCCTTTATCGGTTATTCGACTGATGGTGTCAGACTTCTCAGAGGCGTCAAGGAACTTTTTGAAGTAGGCATCGGGAAATGCAAGAATCTCAGCAGTAAGTGGCTCTAGCTCGCTCTTCAGAATGGATATCTCCTCACTGACCTTGCTGAGGGGGATAACGGCTTCCTCTTTCAGACCGCCAAGTGCCAAGACCATGTCCATCATGCGTCTTCGTTTTGGTGCCATATCAGACAGACTCTTGGATTCGCTCACTCGGTCACCTCCATCCATTTGCCAGCCGTTCCCGTATGCACTGGTGTAGGCCCGAGCTTTTTGGCTCGTTTAACCATCTCACGGATTGCACTTGTGAATCTCTCAGGCTCAGCACTGAACATTCGAAACATATCGACACGTTCGCCTTTCCAGCCAATTGCATTCAGTATATCACGAGTGACATCTACTTGGACTTGTGCAATCTCATTGCCAGTCCCTCCAATATGGCATCGGTCTTTCTCGCAGGCGGCAATCATCACAGCACTGGCTCCATGTTCAAAGGCCTTCAAGATGTCAATAATAGAAACTCTTCCTGCACATGGCACTGGAATCAACCGAGAGCTAGCATCATACTCCATCTTTCGAGTGCCTACGATGTCTATCGTCGAAACAGAACACTCCTCACAATAGAAGCACACAGTGATTGGGTACTGAGAGTCCGCTCCTTCAAGAACTGCTTCGATTTCAGACCATAACTGTGAGTTTGATAGGAAATTGAGTTGTGTAGCACCTGAAGGACATAGGCTCTGACATACTCCGCATGAGTGGCAATTCAGTGTGTCAATTGCTGCTTTGAACAAGATCTTCTGTGCCTCGTCCTCCTCCTCAGAGTCTGTCTGTTCGATCATCAGAGGAACGCCACGAGGACATTGCTGTGCACAAAGACTACAGCCCACGCATTCATCAACATCAAGGACTGCGCCTCGTGCCAGTTTCTCAATCTTGCCTCCCTGAAGCTCGTTATGCAAGACAAGAGCAGCAGCTTGAGCATCTGTGACTGCTTCAAAGACGAACTGTGGGCGTGTGATAGCACCTACTGCAACAACACCACGTCTGCGTGTTTCAGTCCGTCTCAATTTGCCATAGAGGTCCTTGACATGGCCATCCTCCTCAAGTGCATAGCCGAATGTTTCAGACAGTTCAGCTATACCATCCGACGGAAGAATGGCAGTGGAGAGAACCACAAGATCGGGGGTACTCTCTAGATATTGATTGAGAAGTGAGTCATAGATACGAATGTGAGTTTTATTATCATTCTCCCAGACCATGCTGACTCTGCCTCGGATGTAGTCGACTCCTCGCTCTCTAGACTCCTTGTATATCATCTCATTCTCGAATGGTACACGAATGTCCATGTACACGACCTGTACATTCGCATCAGGGTTCTTCTCAAGAAGCTCCAATGAGTTATCAATCGCAAATGTGCAACAGAGTTTGCTGCAGTCACGCTTGTAATCCTCAGACCTACTGCCAACACATTGGACCATTACTACGTCATTCACAGGTGTTCCATCTGAAGGACGTGTCATGCTACCATTTGTCAACATCTGGGAGAACTCGAGCTGTGTTATGACATCCGGATTCTTCCCATAATGATACTCGTCCATCATTGTGGGTTTGAACTCTTGGAACCCTGTTGCCAAAACCACTGCTGAGGTCTTTAGTGTCTTGTCATCCTCTTCATCTGGAATAGTATAATGAATTGTGAAGTTGCCCATCTCGCCCTCAGCAAATTTCACAGTCGTGTCAGTCATCACATCAATGTTCTTGTCGTTCTCAAGGGCGTTGAGTCGGCTGCTGAAGACCTCCTTTCCGGACTTACCTGTGGGTGCGACAACCGGCAATTGGACTACATGACCACCAATGGTTGATTCACGTTCCACCAG
>JBHLLF010000055.1:0-14861 GCA_048885865.1 Candidatus Hermodarchaeota archaeon | reverse complement strand
GGCAATTTTTGCAGGCGACTTTTTATGCGAATCCACAATTGCGAAAATGGGTAGTGACAATGCTACAAGTCTACAACACTCTAAAACGTGCCAAAGAGGAATTCAAACCACTTGATGGAAATAACGTGCGCATGTACGTGTGTGGTCCGACAGTGTATGACTATCCTCACATAGGCAATGCCAGGTCATTTGCAGTGTTTGACACTATCCGTCGCTACCTTGAGTATCGTGGATATCGAGTCTATTATGCCACCAATTTCACTGATGTCGACGACAAGATGATCAACCGTGCAAGTGAAGATGGTATCTCAGTTCAAGAGCTGTCTAGCAAATTCATTGCTGAGTATTTGCTAATTGCAAACCAGCTGAATCTCAAGCCCGCAACAATCAACCCTCGTGCAACTGAGCATATCGACGACATTATCGAGATGGTTAGCCTCATTGTGAAGAATGGAAAGGGATACGTTGTTGATGGCGACGTCTACTTCGATGTAAGCGAACTTGAGAAGTATGGCGTACTCTCCAAGATCTCCACCGATGATTCCTCAGCAGGTGCCAGAGTTGAAGTGGATGAGAAGAAGACAGATCCACGAGACTTTGCATTATGGAAAGCTGAGAAGCCAGGGGAGCCCTCATGGGACAGCCCTTGGGGAAAGGGACGGCCGGGCTGGCATGCCGAATGTTCGGTCATGGGAAGGCATTACTTAGGTCTCCCATTCGACATTCATGGTGGAGGACAGGACCTCATATTCCCGCATCATGAGAATGAGATAGCGCAGTCCTTTGCAGCTTACGGTGTAGAGACCCCAGTGAAGTACTGGTTGCATAATGGCTTCCTGACCATTAATACCGAGAAGATGTCCAAATCAGAAGGCAACTTCTTCACTGCAAGAGAAGTCCTCGACAACTATGATCACCAATCGGTTCGCCTATACCTGGTCTCAGGGCAGTATAGACAACCTCTGGATTACAATGACACAGCTATCAAGCAAGCCATTCAGTCTCTAGAGCGAATAAAGAACGCTGCTGACAATCTCAGAGGGCGCATCCTCATCCTCGAACGGTCCGGAAGTCGCGAAGCCGATGCGGACAAGAAATTGGCTGAGGCTGCAAAGAAGGTCCGTGTAGGTTTTGAGAAGGAGATGGATGATGACTTTAACACGCCTGGTGCCCTAGCTGAGATATTCACCTTTGTGAGAGAGATCAACACTCATACTCCCAATGTCGGGGGAGCAGCGGTACTCAGAGAAGCGCTGGCTGTTCTTAGCGAGCTAGTTGAAATCCTTGGTGTAGACCTTGGGGAGACTGGAGCTGGAACTGATTCAGGAGCTTCTGCTGAAGCCCTGAAAGGCACTGTTGAGCTGCTTCTCGAGATCAGGGAGAATGCGAGAAAATCAAAGGACTATGCTACGTCTGACAGAATCCGTGACCGACTAGCTGAACTGGGAATCACGGTGACAGATACAAAGGATGGTCCTACGTGGAAGATGGACTAGCCAGGTCCAACCATGTCAAAAAATCATTTTCACTGCCGAGGGTCTCAAAGGCCTTCGGCACAAACCTTGCGTAGGAACAAATGATTATGTCAGTATGGAATGATATCTGATTGGAGATTCAGCAATGTCAAGCGGATTCTCAATGGTTAGGAGACCTCTCAATCCGATATCCAGCAAACTTAGGATTCTATCGATTATATTGATGGTCTATGTTTTTTGGATGTACACGGCATCACGATTCATGAGAGGAGATTGGGCATCAGGGGTATGGTGGTCTGGTGGACCTCCAGGAGCCTTATTCCCTATACCTGTGTATCCTGGCCCATTGGAGATCATAGTAATGGCGAATCTTGTGGACAGCATCCTTTACTTGACGTTGTTTCAGAGTGGTCTCTGGATTCTGATTGAAATTCTTCTTGCTTTGTATGCTTTTTCCCCATTCACATTTGCTAGAACTAGCGATTCTTGACTTCAATTAGAAGCCCGGGATCATCAAGCACGTATACTTTCGGATTCGGAATATCCGGATTCTCACTCACGAATTGTTCGATTATTTCACGTAGCACTCGCTGAGCATCCTCAGGGCTTTCAGGATTCTTTGCGTCCATTCGATAGACTTCTGCCAGTTCCTTTGGATCTAGTTGCGTGACTACTTTGATATTGTGTTCCGCAACATCCAACAATATTCTGAATAAGTCAGGAGGCTTTTGGTTACCAATCTGGAATGTTTGTTCCGACCCGTAGTTTTCGATGACATATTTGAGAGCATCTTTGACCATCATGCCTTTTACTGCTTGCATGGCTTCCTCATACCCAGCACTTCCAATACCCTCCTGGCAAGGAGCCAGCAAGACTATCCATCCTTTCATGTCATGACGAACTGCATTCCAGGCGGCGTGAATCCCCTTGCCAGCTTGATACAGGTTGAGTCCGAGCTCTCCAACTGACACAAAAACTATGTCACCCGGTTCATCAGTTACAACGACTCGCAGTTTTCGAAGTGGTCCTGATGCAGCCTTATGGCATTCAATGAGGTCGCCGGCTTGAACATAGACGATCTCACCATGATGCACTATGGTGTCAATGCAAAACATTGGGAGCTTCTGCTTGACACTATTTGCGACCTCTATCATCTCCTCGATAACTGGGTTTCCCTGTGTATTGCCCAATCTGCATCCAGGGACAAACCCTCGCTCTACATCAAACATACGCGGATGGTTGACACGAATTGTTTCTCGGCCTGCAACTCCTGGGCAGAACAGCTTCACCGTTCCAGCCTGTCCAGCAAAGTAATGATATTCCGAATCGCTTACCGGAATAAGCAATGAAGCACCAAGCACCTGTTCATCTACAAGGATTGGCGCTCCCTTCTTTGTCTTTCCAAGATGACGGTTTCCTGTATCGCTGTCATGTATAAGCACATTGTCCTTCCACTCGCCATAGAGTGTTGTTCCTAGTATTCGTTTCTCAATTGCTTCTGCAGTGGGCTTTTTGTGTGTGCCACAAGCAATTATGATTCGGATATCTTCCTTTCTGACACCAAGGGTTAAGAGTCGCTTTGCCAATATCGGTAATAGAATTCGAGTATGTGTGTTTGGACGAGTATTGTCGTCTATAATAAACATCACAATCTTGCCTTCAGAGTAGATCTCACCGACTAGGTCATCAAATGGCTTGGAACCAATCGGATTAGCCAATACATCATCAAGCTTCTTCTCAAAGTCCGAGAAGTCGGGCTTGTATTCCTCAATCTCTAGCACAGTTACATCGCTGAGTGTCTTTGGGATGAACTCATCAATAACTGTGGTTCCATACTTCAAGGGAGTCTTGTAGAAGGACATAGGATTTCCCATTTCAAGATACTAATTCAATATGTAATAGTTGCGGTAGATAGCATTTGCATTCAGAGCTCATTTGAAAATGCTTATATCAGGCAACTGAATCAGAGAAATGTTAGATGTATCTAACTTTTTGTGGGGCGATCTGTGTGCGAGAAGAAGCTACGCCGGTTCTAGAAGAATACAATGCGAAGAGGCTTGTATCTGTCAGTCCAGGTACCAAATGCGTACTTCTTGGCATAGAAGGACTAAAACATAGTCGACATGTCCCACCCATAAGAAGGCACCATCGTGGGAAGCATTTCCGCGAAGTATCGAATCTGGATGATGATTGCAGATTCAGGCATTCAAGGAAGGAAAAGGGCCGCGGCTTTATGCGAAGACTGCTAGACCTTGGCATAACACGAGGATGCACCTTTACAGTAGTGCAAAGTGGCGGGCATGGTCCAGTATTGATCGAGGTTAGAGGGACACGAATAGCACTCGGACATCACATGGCTTGTAGGATACTCGTTAGGGAGGTGCCTTAGCCAGTTGAGGATGAAAATTGCGCTCATCGGTAATCCCAATGTTGGCAAGTCGGTAATCTTCAACAATCTCACAGGCATGAAGCAACATACAGGCAATTGGCCTGGAAAGACAGTTGAAGTCAAGGAAGGATTCTACGACTACAAAGGTTATGAGTTCGAGGTCATTGATTTACCTGGGGTTTACAGTCTTAGCGCGCTAGCAGATGATGAAGAAGTCGCTCGAGAATTTCTGATAGACCATCGACCTGACGTGGTTGTCGACATTCTGAATGCCTCTCAGCTGGAAAGGAATTTGTATCTGACACTACTGCTGATTGAAATGCAAGTGAATCTGGTTATTGTTCTCAATATGTTTGATGTTGTTCAATCGAGGGGTGACAACATCGACATAGATCTGCTCTCACAGCGATTGGGTGTTCCAGTTGTCGTCACGACTGCCACTAAGAAGGCCGGAATGGATGAGTTGCGGGAAGCAATCTTGAAAGCGTTGCCAGAGGGTCTTCTAGGGGACCGCAAGGGAGATGTGCTACACTCTGCTCCGCATTCAGTGGGGGAGCCAAATAACGACGACCATCTTCACTATCATCCAATACACCACCATCATGGAGATTATGAACGACTTAGGCCTCCTTCCATTAAGTATGGACCAGACATTGAAATCAAATTGAAGGAGATTGTTGGAATACTAGAGGACGAAAAAGAACTGCTGGATAGATTTCCGCCTAGATGGCTAGCACTTAGAATCCTAGAGAGAGACGACGAGATTCTATTGATGATTCAAAATCCTTCCATCAGGGAGCGTGTTTTGGAGGTTTCCATTTGACCGAAACTCCAGAGACCACAATCTCCGAGGAGGAGGACTTTGATGATGAATTGGATCCGCAAATTGTCCTTGCAGACCGTCGATACGAAATTATCGGAGAGATACTCTGTGAGGTGTATGAACCTGGTGAAGAGAAGTGGACTCTAAGTGATATGTTGGATAGTGTGTTGGTTCACCGTTACCTCGGATTGCCCATCTTCATGGTCATAATGTGGGCGATGTTTCACTTCACATTTACAGCATCCTTAGTGTTCATGGCAATGATTGAGAAGGCATTTGCCTGGTTAGGTACACTCACAGCGCAAATTCCGATTCCGTGGCTGGCCTCACTCCTGACAGATGGGATAATTGGAGGTGTTGGATTTATCATCGTATTTCTCCCGCCTATCCTGTTCATGTACCTCGCAATTTCCATCTTGGAAGACAGCGGCTATCTCGCGCGTGCAGCATTTGTTATGGACCGAATTATGATGAGAATTGGCCTTCATGGTAGGTCATTCATTCCAATGCTACTTGGCTTTGGATGCAATGTGCCTGCGATAATGGCTGCAAGGACAGTCGATGGTGAGAGTAATCGTCTGACAACAATTCTCATCAGTCCGTTGATGTCGTGTGCAGCTAGACTCCCTGTGTATGTGCTCATCGCTGGTGTGTTCTTTCCTGATTATGCTGGCACAATGATCTTTGCAATGTACCTCTTGGGCATTATCATGGCTGTTCTTATGGCGCTTATCTTCAAGAAGACGATTCTAAAGGAAGAATCTTCTCCGCTCATCATGGAGCTTCCAACATATCAGAAACCAACACTCCATGGATCAATTAGGCATGCCTGGGATAGAGGCTATCTTTTCCTTAGAAAAGCCGGAACCTACTTGCTGGCTGGAGCAATTATTCTGTGGTTCCTTGCTAACACTGGACCAAGTGGATTTGGCGCTGAATCACATGAATCATTTATTGGCATTATTGGGAATCTTGGCACAATTGTCTTCGCTCCTCAAGGATTTCCGTGGCAAATCGTAGCAGCTCTGATTTTTGGCTTGCTGGCAAAAGAGATAGTGGTTGAAGCTCTAGGAATCATATACTCTGTGCAAGGTGAAGCTGCCATTGGTGCTTCACTTGCAGCAGCGCTCAGCCCGCTTTCAGCGCTGGCCTTGATGGTCTTTGTTCTCCTCTATACACCCTGTATTGCCACTGTAGGGATCATTAGAAGTGAAACGGGATCATGGAAGTGGACTGGCTTCTCTGTAGGGTATCAATTGATTCTGGCATATGCAGTCTCACTAGTGGTAGTTTTGATTGGAGGATTCTTTGTTCAGTAGGAGGCGATATGATGGCGAAGACAGTTAACAGAGCCACTTGGCCGTTCCCATTTTTGCTGGGAATGGTCTACCTCGCAGGAGGGTTTCTATGGTTCATCTCTAGCATTGGGATAGCGGTTCCAATTCGAGTTCCCTCAGATCCAATCAGCTCATTGATGCTAATTATAATTTCAATGGTCTTTTTGGCTGGGGTGAAGCCACTCCATAGAGGTGAAAGAGAAGGTTTTGCCTACATTGCGGTTGGCATCTTCCTAGCAGGCATATTGTTTGTGTTGCAGTTGGTCATTCTGAGTACGAACTCTCTTGGATGGATTCTCGGGTTTGAAGATTGGGTTGCTTGGACTCCTCTTCTAGATATCACTCCTACAGTATGGTTGTTTTTCATTGTCCTCCTGATTTTTGGAATTGCCAGGGCACTTGAAGGTGAAACTGAAGGGGACTTCACACAACATCTCCTGGGGGATGATTGACTTGTTGAAGAAGGTCCTTCAAATCATGCTGCAGGAAAATGTCATCAGTAAACCAGAGCTGGCTAGAGCCGTTGGTGTGCAACTCGAAACCCTAGAGGACATGCTAGAGATGCTTCTAGATAGAGGTCTTCTAAGGGTGGGTGATTGTGTTGAAGCAACTGACCATCATTGTGCCGGCTGTCCAAGCGCTGCTGGATGCCAACCTGATGGACCAAGTGGCAAGTCCTACTATGTGACTGAGAAGGGAAAGAAGTACGCATCATCCTAGAGATTTCCTATGTCGGTCATTTTATCTCCTAAAAGAACGAACATCATATTGAGGAATAGTATGACCAAAGCCAGAGAAGATTCCGGATCTTTAGTACGCGAGTTTGTGGAATGCATCAATGCTGGAGATGGTGAAGACCTCATGATGCATGAAGCTGAGGACTTCACATTCATCGACTACGATGGCGATATAACTAGGGGTCGAGATGACTGGTATAGCTACTTCGAGAAGAATCCCAAATACAAGATTCACATAGATCACATTGCAAATAGTGGAAACGGAGCGGCAATCATCGGTAGGACAACCGGATGCCATGTTGGCCCCGAGGTGGAGAGAGCTTGGAAAATCCTATGGATTGCACAGGTCCAGGAAAATCTGATAGCTGAATGGAGGATTTATTCCGATGTCCATGAAATCCGAGAGGCTGCCAACATTGGAGAGAGGACTAAGGAGCACATTGAGAAACTTGAGAAGGCCAAATTAGTTGCTCTCAGATTTGTCGATGCCATAAATGCTGGAGACTCTGACAGCTTGATGGCGCTTCAGACTGAAGACTTCACTCTAATCGACTACAGAGGAGATGCCTACCAAGGGAGAGATGGGTGGCATGACTATTTTGCAGAAAACCCCGAATATAAGATTCATGTGAAGCATGTCATAACTAGTGGTAGCGGTGTCGCTATTCTTGGAAAGACCACGGGGTCACATGTAGCTCCAGAGGTAGAAGATAAGGAAACCATTCTCTGGACAGCAGAGATACGAGATAATCTAGTTTCCGAGTGGCGGCTCTATTCAGACACAGATGAAATCGAATCGGAAATCAGATCCAAGTAGGGTATTACCATATGTATGTATGAGGATAGTATGTTTTTCTCATTCTATTGGGTGAAACTGATGTGTTGTTGCATACCATATAGTGAGAATAACATGTCTCTTGCGAAAAAAGGAACGGCTGGTGACAGAAATCGAATGGACGGACTTGTCAAAATACTTATATCAAAAGGAAGCTATACGCAGTGTAGCGGGGGAAAAATAGGGGAGTGGAACCTAGGTATATAAAGGTTCGAAAGACTTATAAGGCCAAATGCGTTTATGTATATAAATCTAAGGGTCCACCTACAGGGATTGAGCACCTTCTTGATCTTATCAGCGCCACACCACGACTTTGACTTCAAAGAAAGGTGAGATTACATTCCCTTTCGTAATCCAATCCAATCCCAGGGTGAGAGGAGAGGTCGATCCACCATGTCATCAAGAAAAGGAGCAGGAGCAAAAGGCACAGGATTTACATGTCCAGATTGTGGGGGACATGAGATTGTGCAGGATCTAGAAAAGGGAGAAAGAATCTGCGCCACCTGTGGTCTTGTTATCAGCGACCACCGAATTGACACTGGTCCTGAATGGAGAGCCTTCACAGCGGATGAGAAAGATGCCCGGTCAAGAGCGGGCGCACCTAGCTCATACGCAATTCATGACAAGGGTCTCTCAACGATGATGGACTGGAGAGATCACGACTCACAGGGCAAGCGTTTCACAGCACAACAGCGCTCGAAGTTCTATCGGCTTCGGAAATGGCAGATTAGAACTCGAGTCCATAGCTCAGTGGACAGAAATCTCGCTCAGGCGATGTCTGAGCTTGACAGACTGACTTCACAGCTTGGACTCACAAAGAGCATCAAGGAGTTGGCTGCGCTTCTATATAGGAAGCTCATAGTCAAGAGACTTGCACGGAGCAGGTCGATTGATGCAATGGTTGGTGCGTCTATATATGCCGCATGCAGACTGAGAAAAGCACCCAGGTCCCTAGAGGAAATCTCCAGGCACAGCCGGGTCTCAAAGAAGAAGATCGGACAGCATTACAGGTTGCTGGTTGAAAAATTGAAGCTCAAAATGCCGATATCCGACCCAGCAAACTACGTTCCAAGACTGATCACTCAGCTGAATCTCCCAGGCAAAGTTCAGCAGAAGGTGCTTGAGATACTGGACATGGCCAAGGAACGGAGAAGCCTCGTAACCGGCCGCGATCCGAGAGGGCTAGCCGCGGCTGCAATATACATCGCGTCGATACTGATGGATCACAGAGTCACTCAGCGGGACATTGCGATGGCCGCTGGCGTCACCGAGGTGACCGTTAGGAATCGCTACAAGGAATTGGTGAATAAGCTTAACATCACAATGGCACCGTGATCTACGGAATCCGCGCATAAGCACGCAAGTGGGGTGTGGGATTCATTCCCAACACCGTTTCCCTGAGGAGGGAGAAAAAGATAGCATCCAGAACTACACAGAGTAATAATGCAAACGATGCAAAGGTTGAAAGTATAGTCGATTCCGTCTGCCCGGACTGTGGCAGTAAGGAGTCAATTTGGGAGAATGGAGAAACAGTCTGTACCCAGTGTGGTCTAGTACTGTCGGATCATAGAATAGACACTGGTCCTGAATGGAGGGCCTTTACTTCACAGGAACGGGACTCCCGATCGAGGACCGGAGCTCCTGCGAGTATTGCTATTCATGACAAGGGTCTGTCAACGATGATTGACTGGAGAGATCATGACTCCAGTGGAAGACGATTTACAGCGTCACAGAGAGCCCAGATTTACAGGCTCAGGAAGTGGCAGAGACGAACCCGAGTTCACAGCTCATTGGAGCGCAACTTGGCACAGGCAATGACCGAGCTTGATAGGCTTGCATCCCAAATGGGACTGACAAAGAACATCAAGGAACTGGCAGCGACATTGTATAGGAAACTCATCCTAGGACGATATGTCAAGAGCCGTTCAATTGATGCTATGGTGGGAGCCGCCATCTACGCTGCATGTAGACTCAGAAAGTCACCGAGATCTCTTGAAGAGATATCGGAGTACAGTAGAGTCCACAAGAAGAAGATGGGCGCCAGCTACAGGCTTCTGGTGACTAAGCTCGGCCTGAGAATGCCAGTTTCAGAACCGGCGAACTACGTACCGAGGTTCATCTCAGACCTTGGCCTTCCAGGCGAGGTTCAGAGCAAGGCACTTGAACTGCTAGACGAAGCGAAGGCTGCTGGGGGTCTTGTCACCGGCAGAGACCCAAGAGGACTAGCTGCAGCAGCGATTTACATCGCATCAATACTCACTGATAATAGAGTGACTCAGCGTCAAATAGCTCTGGCAGCAAGTGTTACAGAGGTCACAATTCGTAACAGGTACAAGGAGCTGGTCTCACGACTCAAGATATCGATGGCTCCGTAAGGTACCAGGGCTGCAGAAGACTGCAGCCAGCCTTTTCTTTTTTTTAGCAATAGGATAGTCATGTCAAATTCCTAGCAAGTCGAGTTGCTCAAAGAACCTTTTTGTTAGATGAGCACGATAGAGGAAACCGCCCCAGCCTGAATCCTCCATAAGCCTGCATATGGGTCCGAGCATTTCCTCACGAGTAACCGTCTTGACCTCATAGATCTCATATGTGTCGAAGGCATTCATTTCGCCTCCTTCAATCTCAGCAAGGAACACCAGTGACCGCCAAGGGATTGTGCCATCTTCACAGACAACATCCAGACGAGAGTCCAATACGTATCGAATCAGACGAATCTTGAAACCTGTCTCTTCGTACATCTCTCTTTTTGCAGCCGCCTCGAGAGACTCACCCATATTAGCACCGCCCGAGGGTGCACGGTATATCCCAGTTTCCGCATAGGCATGCTTCTGTATACTGACATACTTCTCCCCAGTTCGAATGAAACATGTTATGTCATGGAATCTTCCTTTTGAGGTACTCTGCTTCACCAAATCGCATTCAAATTGCTGGAAATCAGCAGTGAAGTGAGTCTTCTCTGGCTGACCGTATTTGGAAATAATATCCGCTTCATCTTTGGGGTCTATGTCCTTCAGATTTCTCGCCTAGATGTGAGAAATGGCTGCTACCAAAAAGGATTGTGATGACACGACATACTTTTGTGGAATGGTGTTCTATTAGGGAGGACTGTGAAGACAGGAGGAGTCATCGATGGAGAGGACAGTGGGCGGTGTTCTGATTCGAACCCACCATGGTGACATTACCGAGTTGGGAGTCGATGCCATCATAAATGCTGCAAACTCGGACCTATGGATGGGCGGCGGCGTAGCAGGCGCTATCAAGGCAAAAGGCGGCAGTGAAATTGAGGAGGAAGCACTCTCACTAGGCCCGATAAAGCCAGGTGAGGCAGTGATGACCACAGGAGGCAAACTTCCTGCAAGATATGTCATACATTGTGCTGGAATGCCTCCTGGAGGAAGCGCAACATTTTGGAATGTTCGGTCGTCCGTCGCAACAGCATTGGATATTGCAAGCGAGCATGGATTGGAAGAAATAGCTGTGCCTGCAATTGGAGCTGGGATTGGAGGACTATCAGAAGAGGAATCAGCCAAGGCCATAGCCGACGCTATTGCTGAATATACCCGAGCAAGTCGCTCAGTCAACAGGATACTCCTGGTCGGACTCAACAAGGAAATGTGCGACCACTTCGACAAAGCTGTTGAGGAGGCATTCATTGACCAAGTGATGGTTGATGTCATGAGGGAAGATGAATGATAGCTTGGTCTTTCGGGTCAATCAAGATTGGAGTGCACCTCGGACCGTACAATGATGACAATATCAAACTGACAGTTAAGTCGAAATCAATCGGAGCAACTGAAGGATTGGGTTTCACTGTTCAAGAAGTATCACCCTCGGACAACATAGAGTTCTGGCCTGAACTTACTATCGCTAGTGAAAATCGAAGGCAGGCAATCTATGCATCATCTAAAAAGGCCCTTGAAACCGCTGAGAAGCAGGAAATTTCATCAGTTGGCTTCTATACATTGGGTCTAGAGGTCGCTAGAGTTCCTAGCTGGGAGGTGGCAGAAGAGATAGCTAAGGCTATCTACGCCCATTCGAAATGGTCCAGCAGGGTCAGGGAGGTTGTGGTGGTCTCTAGCTCCCCGACTCAGGTTAGTTCATTTCAATACGCCTTCGAGAATATTGACCTCATCACACCTTAAGACGTCGTCTTGCCGCACTTGCTGACTCAACGATGGGATCCCAAGTATCGCATATCGCTGGAGCATAGCAGTTTTCGAAATCAAATAGATCCACCGAATTGATATCGTGCTGAATGCCCAACGTGATAACATTGATTCTCATTGCGGCATCCTCAAGACCTACCATCTGGCCTCCCACTAATTTCCCAGTTTCTTTATGGAAGTAGGTTTTAACCTTGATGTCTTTTCCTCCAATGAAGTAGGGGGGCTTTGTGCTGCCCTTTATCGAACCCTTGACTATTGGCACTTCAAGTCGCTTGGCCATATCCTCAGTTAAACCAGTGCTTGCTATTTCCAGTCCAAAGAGCTTTGTCACCTTTGCACCAACTATCCCAGGGAACCTTTCATCCCCGCCTGCGGCATTTATGCCAGCAACTCTACCCTGACGTACAGCAATTGTTCCGAGGCCTCCAGCCATAGGTGTCTTTGTTATGAACTCCTGATGCTCCACACAGTCACCGCAGGCGTACACATCATCAAGATTGGTCTTCATCCTTTCATCAGCCACAATTCCGCGTGTAGGTCCAGTCTTGACACCTATGCTCTCAGCCAGCTCGGTTACTGGACGAACTCCAGTAGCAACAACCACGAAGTCAGCATCGATTGTGGACTCCTCATTAGTTTCGCGACTTTTGAGAACGACACCAGTTGGTGATTCATC
The DNA here is from genome assembly GCA_048885865.1 of Candidatus Hermodarchaeota archaeon. Classification (GTDB taxonomy): domain Archaea; phylum Asgardarchaeota; class Thorarchaeia; order Thorarchaeales; family Thorarchaeaceae; genus SMTZ1-83. The sequence goes on along the minus strand of JBHLLF010000055.1, from coordinate 2,423 downwards.
GCCGAGAATCTCTTGCGCCGCAGTGTTGATGATTATCTTGAGACCATGTTCTCTACAATGATCCTCAACAATCTGAGCCATGTCAGGGTCTACCATAGCGAGAAGACAATGAGGGAGGAACTCAACAACTGTGACATCCAGACCCTTCTCATGAAAGGCCTCGGCTGCCTCCATTCCGACAAGGCCACCTCCGATTACGACTGCTTTCTTTGCTTTACCAACTTCCGAGGCAAGAGCTTTGGCATCATCAAGTGTGCGGAGTCCGTATACACGCTTCCTATCCAGACCTTTGATTGGTGGATCGGCATTTTCAGCTCCTGTCGCAAAAATCAATGCATCATACTTTCGCTCGTCTTCACCTTCTGCATTCTTGAAATGCAGTTCTCTTGCGCCATGGTCGATTTTGTCAACTGTTACACCAAGGTGTGAATCAATTTTCAACTGCCCCCAATTATCAGGTGGCATGAGAACTAGGTCAAGAAAATCGCCCACCTTGCCAGAAATGGTGTAGGGTAGACCGCAGCGCGAGTATTGAGAATAAGGCTCCGTGTTGAACACCGAAATCTCGACTTTGCGATTGAATTTCCTTGCCTGTAACGCGGCTGTGGCACCTGCAGCACCACAACCAATCACAGCTATGTTATCAACCATTCTTTGAATCTCCTCAACCTAATTGTGGCTTTAGGCCCTGACTCGAGCGAGGAAAAGCACAACTTGAATGTTTGGAATTCAGTTGGAGGAACTCGACCACTCAGAATCAATAAAAGGGGCGATGGGCCTAGAAATAGAGATACGCGATTTTAGCGACATTAGGTATTATGCAGGGATTCGCGACAATTTGAAGGATGGCGAGATCGTTGAAAATCGAGTCAAGCAGGTTTAGACCTAGAGCAAGAGAGGCACATGGCTTTGAAAAAGAATTGATGAAAGCAATGTGCGTAGTCTTTCTGATATTTGCGGTCATGTTTCCGTTGATTTCAGGAGATGCAAACATGGCTGCCGTAAAAAGCAATGCCACTCCTGAAGAGGCTAGCATTCTTTCAGTAGGTGGTCCACAGAATCTAATGCATGTTACACTTCCTCCCAGTGTATATCGCGTAGCGCCCGCGAGAACCATGGGGCTGACTGGATTCGCCTACGTAGATCCAGGAGATGAATTGCTTCTATTCTTGGACCCTCTGAGTGGCATTTCCTTCAACATGAGTGTTGGACCTGCTTATGCACTTTACAACAACCTCATTGTTGAGGATGTCGACGACGATGGCCACGACGAGTTCATCGGGTTGAAGCGGCTTGACAGTACCACTCTAACGCCCTATATCGCGGACTTGAATGACGACACCCTGACTGAATGGACCGGCCTTCAAGGTGTTTCAGGGACCTTGCTCGGGATAGGCGATTTTAACGGCGATACATCACCCGATTTGGCATTTATAGCGAACTGGGCGCCAGATTATTCGATGCATACAATAGACCTCAGCACAGGGGGCATTATTGGTACTTTCAATGTGGGCACCTATCTTAGAGTCCATAATGCAATAGGAAGATTCTCAGATCCTTCAGCAGACCAAATTGTGCTGACCAACGATACACATGTATGGGTCGTCAATGGGGATGGAACATGCAATCTCAATATGACGCATGCCACTCCAAGGGGGATACTTCGATTCGATTATGGTGGCGGTCTCTCTGACATAGCTATACTTGATATTCTTGGGGATTTGACTCTGTATCAGGGGACTGATCTAGCACAAATCTATCAGATTGGAGTAGGTCCTTCTGGAGGTCAGCTATATGCTAAGACCGGCAATTTTACTGGTGATAGCCAGGAAGACATTGTCGTGAGCACTCCAAATTGGCGATTGGCGTTTTTCATCAACGGTACGAATTGGGAGATCTTTAGAGAGACCCCAGGAGTATATGCCACCGCCCAATCATTTGAAACAGGAATGATTGATCGGGACACAGTCACAGATGTTGCCCTCATAGCTGATCCTGAGAACCCGAGTTTCATTCACGGTAGCAATGCAGAGATCGCGTATACAGAATCACTCATAGAGACGGTAGATTCGATTCGTATCTTTGATCTCAATGAAGATGCCTTGGAGGATATCTTCATCACATCAGGCAATGACCTCTACATACTCGTATCAGAACTTGAACCACCAGAGGTCACACAGGCACCCCTTGATCCACTTCATCCCACGGTTATTGACGACTTCATCACAGTAGAAGTCGGGGTCCGAGAAACTACTGCTGTTGAATCAGCGGAATTCTTCTTCAGAAAGGAGGGCAATCCTGAGTGGACTCAACCACAAGGCGGGATGCAAACACCAGATGACGGCAACACATTCTTTGCGTTTCTGGTTGGCCTAGAAGCTGCCAACTACGAATACTACATTGTAGTAAATGATGTGTATCAT
>JBHLLF010000054.1:0-15492 GCA_048885865.1 Candidatus Hermodarchaeota archaeon | reverse complement strand
GAGAGATCCTATGAGAATCACAATGGCAAAATAGGTATAATCTCTGCCAGTCCTCACAGGCTTTGTGCCCACCCTTTCACCTGCCACCCGAACACCTCAAGATGCAGAATAATGTCGATGGATAAAAGACTACAGTCAATGAAAGGATTGTACTATCCGAAGAAATAGAACTGGTGGTCCGGGCGAGATTTTAAACTGATGTTCTACGGTTGAGCAAAAAGGATGCTGGACCAGGTAAAACTCTGCTCAAATAATAATGACTAAGAGTGAAAACAAATTCCTAGACAACCGAATGAGCGTGGAAGAGGTGGACTCATCACAATCCGAGAATAATATGCACTTTGCTTTTGCGGCTGCAGTCATGCTGGCATTTTCCGTTCTTCTGCCATTTGCATATCGTGTTGATCTGGGTCCTGGTCCAGATTCCATCAGAGCTATAATTTGGGATTACATCGAGTCCAGCTGGTATTCAGGATTCAGAATCTGGAATCCTCTTGACACTCTTCCTTACACACTTCTGAGGCTTATCTTCGCAGTAATGCTGGCTAGATTGTATGCTGGCAAGACATCTCCACGGAGGACGCTCTTGGTAGGAATCCTAGCAGAAATCCAGCCAGTACTTGTATCAGCTCCTTTGGTATTCTTGGTTGACTGGCCAGGAGATGGTGATCCTTTGGTGCCTCTATATATCCCAATCCCAATAATGTTGGCGTTTGGAATACTCCTCCTCTTATGGTTTAGATATAAGCGGCCTCAATGACAGGAAAATTGGCGCTTGCTTTGATGTTTCCTGTTAATAGGAGAGAGAAAGGTTTCTCATGAATGCAAATGATTCAATCAATATGAGAACTGAATTGTCTGGTGACTGTAATGAAACTGTGTATCCATATTGAACCGCAGGCGGGATATTCCTATGAGGACATTGTAGTACTGGCTAAAGCGGCAGAAGATGCAGGCTTCTACAGATTCTCAATTTCGGACCATTTCTTTGGATATCCAAAAGGGACAGAGATTCCTTGCTATGAGGCTTGGACAACTATTGCATTACTTACACCACAGACCGAGCGTATTATTCTGGGCACGCAAGTGACTTCGCAGTCTTACAGGAATCCAGCACTTCTTGCGAAAATTGTCGCAAATCTAGATAATGCATCCAACGGAAGAGTGGATTTGGGAATTGGGGCCGGACATAAAGCAGCGGAGTACGAGGCATATGGTTATGCATTTCCTTCTTCTAAGACAAGAATACTACAGCTTAGAGAGGCGCTTCAAATAATCAGACTCCTTTGGACTGAGGAGCGACCTAGCTTCGATGGCAAGTTTTACAGAATTAAAGACTCCATGTTTCTGCCAAAACCGATGCAGAGGCCGAGAGTCCCAATTTGGATTGGAACTTTGACTTTGGAAGCACCCATGATGGAAGAAACTGCAGCTAGATATGGAGATGGAGTGGATTTTGAGGGTAAAACGCCAACTGAATATGCCCAAAAAATGAAGCGTGTTGAAGCTGCGTGCGATAAGGTAGGGCGTGACTTTCAAGAGATTCGATGGTCAGTGAGTAAAACTGCGGTTGTCATCGGTGAAGATGAGGAGGATTATGAACAGAGGAAGCAGGCTGTTTTGAAGCAGGAGTGGCTGGAGAAAATAATGACTGAGTCTATGAAGCAAGAGTGGCTAGAAGCTGCCCTTACCAGAGAAATCGCCGGACCACCTGAAGTAGTGATTGAGAAGTTATCAGAATACAAGGATAAAGTTGAGTTAGTGACTATCTGTCTACCATTCATTGGAAACCTACGCGAGAATGGATTGGATACTATCAGGATTCTGAAGGAACGAATTGTTCCGAAATTGTGATCTTAAGCATCGTACAATAGGCGGTGGACCGGGCGAGATTTGAACTGGCGTAGTACTCGCTCAGAAAATCTGATATTCTTTAACGCACATTGACCTGGCCTAGTTGAGGCGAAGACTACCCGATTTACATGCTACCTTATGGTGAATAGGAATGAAGCAAAGGAGGAAGCAGAATGAAGCTTGAAATTATGTACAAGTACTTCATTGGCGGGGTTTTCTACTCACTATTGATGGGTGGATATATCCCCTTTGTGTTTCTAGTTGACTGGATATTGAGCTATGACCGTCGCCCGCTCACCCTAGAGCCACTTATTGTTCTGTTCGTCATTGTCTACATATTCCTAGGAATATTCATCGCCATTGGGGCAGTCAATCATGCAATTGCCAATCATCTATGGGCCACGCCCGTTGGCCAAACCTGGCAAGTCCTTCTGGGAAATGGAGCACTCCTCTTCTTTGTCCTCTGCCTCATTCAAATACCAGTTGCAATATCAACAGCATTGATTGCTAGCGTACTTTATGGTGGACTCTTTCCTAGTATCGTTGATGCCTTGATTGTGACGCTTGGTCTCTCAATTGCGATAACATCAATTCCTAACGGTATTGTTTGCAGACATCTAGCTTTGCAAAACTCGGAGCCGATGGAGGAGTAGCAGCTCTGATGACTCTGTGAAGGAAATAGGATGAAACTGAACACCCAACTTCAATGTATTATGCTCCTCTAATTGGTGGACCGGGCGAGATCCGATGTTCTACGATGTCTTCAGATGGAGTCTTTTCCGAAACCAAATCGAATTGCTGGAAAGCCACTGATGTCCAAGTCAGCCAAGTGAGAGGCGCAATAATAGTCCAGACATAGCTAATGGGTCCATAAGATATGGGACTCAAAGGTGTATATCCCCAATAAATGAAGAACATAATAATCGCCAAAACGCATATGACTGATACAATTCTTCTGAACCATCTCCTTTCTCCAACCCTCTTCTGTTCTACATTTCGAGAGAAAACAATGAAGCCTCTCTTCCAGGCAAGCAGCAACAGAGTCAGAAAGCCGACTACTGTAATGATCTCATAGAGGAATGTCTGTCCATAGGCTTGATTCTGTTCTTCCCACAGGATTTCCAGATCGCCTCCTTCAATAACAGTTTCCCAATGATGCAGCAACTCTGTTACAAATGCGGCCCCTCGATCACCATTTGTTAGAACTATAATCGCCTCTCCATCTTCGGGTGCGAAACGATATGCACCATGATACCCCCAATTATCACCACCGTGACCTAATGTGAGTATCCCATTGCTAAGCATCTTGTAGTTGAAGCCCAGAGTCCAACCCCACGATTCACCCCATTGTGGTGTGTACATCGCTAGCATATTTGTTGTATTAACGACTGGCTGGCCGACAAGAAGATGGTTCACCCATTTTGCCATGTCTTCGATACTTGAGTAGTGCGCAGCTGCAGCCTTCATTACAGGATAGGTTCGAATAATTGGCAGAAGCATGTTACTGTATCCCACAGCAAGATGATGCTCAATAGAGGAATCCCAACCAGTTGTAGTATCTGACATATTCAGAGGTTCAAATACTTGTGATTGTAGATACTCGTCGTAGCTCATTCCACTGACTTCTTCTATGAGCAATTGCAGAATTCCATATCCACCGCCGGAGTATGAGAAGACACTCCCCGGCTCGTAGATCAAACTCACTCCTGATTCAGTCAATGCGTCCTCAATTGTATACACATCATCCGGGCTGAACCCTCCTGAAACTCCCTCTAAGGAAATACCAGCTGCATGGCATAGTATTCTTCGAACTGTCACACCTGAGGTGTTGTATTGAGAATCCGGAAATGACCATCTTGTCAGATACCACTCTACGGGCGCATCAAGTAGAATCAATCCATCTTGCACCAATTTCATAATCGCAAGTGCACACTGGCTCTTGGACATGGATGCAATTTGAAAAATATGGTGCGGTGTAAGCGGCTCGCTTGCAAACAGGTTTGACCTACCAGCTGTGATGATATTGGTCTGATTATTTGAAATGACAGCAATGGCAGCTCCAGGGACAGTATTTGTTTCTAGCAATCCAGAGATTTTTGCGTCCAATTGTTCAACGAAATCATCAATCGAGTCGGATGGCTCCAAGTATACCGGTGCAAAAAGCGGACGATAATAGAAGACACTGATTATTGTAAGCGGCAAGAGGAAGGCCAAACTCATTACCAGGATTGCTCTCGTTTGTCGCGTGGTTCTCATCATCTATCTTCCTCAGGGTCTCTTCAATATTGCATGAGTCACTCAGATAGAATATCTATCTGCGCAAACTCAATGGGTCCGAAATCAACTGTAAATCTACAAATGGAGCCAAAAACCGAAGAACTTGGTGTGGAATTGAGATTTTGCCTCTAAAATGATGCATCTTGAACACATATTCGGAATCTGAAACTGCTTCCATGGATGCATCTTACAAGGGATATCCGGTCATATTCTTGGTTAATGGCATTCAAGCGCAAGGCTCTGATGAAGAGTCATGGCATGTTCAATCCATTCGAATGAATTGAGATGGTGGACTTGACGAGAACAGGGGACCACCACGAGGAAGCATTCCTCTGTTTAGCTAGTTCATTTCCGAACCTTGAGTATTATCACAACAATCACAACAACCGCTGAGGCCCCTGCAATCGTCAAGAACAGCACCTCGGGAGGTATATACCCTGGAGGATGTACAAGTACATTCACTGTATCCGTGACTGCATTGCTCACACTATCTCGTATCTCAATGGTCACATTGTTGGAACCAGCTTCAAGTCCATCAAGACTGAAGATGATTGACACGCCTGATTCCCAAGTACCTGTGACATTTACGATAGAGTTCAGGTATATTGTGAAGGTATACGGGTACAAGTCAGTTGCATTCCACTGTATCGTTTGGTCCAGTTCACCAAAATTCATGACTACGTCATCCGGCGAGTCAATCACAGGTGGAACTTCATCTGAAACCACTGTCACAATCACAGTGTCGGTTGAGCTGTAACCTTTGTCATCAACCAGATAGATTGTGAAATTATATTCTCCATCACTTAGTACTCCAATATCATGACTTATCGAAATCATCGCACTCGTCCAGTCTTCAGACGCGACAACTATGCCATCAAGTAGGATACTATAGCTGGCAGGATTATGATCGAAGACCGTCCAGCTAATCAGAGTTCCGCTGGTGAACACATCAAAGGTGAGGAAGTCATCAGGTCCTGCCACATCAGGGGCAAATGTGTCCGGTAAGAACTCGACAAGGACAGTATCAATACTAATCTGAGCATCCCAATCTTGGACTCGAATAGTGAAATTGTGGACGCCATATTCAGTGAGATAGGTATCAAGGTCCAGGTCAACGGTGGAAGCGTCATAATATTCACCCGCAATTGCAGTTCCATTTTTCGAAATACAATAAGCCAATGCATTATCATCAGATATGCTCCAGCCAATTGAACTTCCTGTGGTCCCGTTTATGACTGTCATATCAGTAGGCCCTGACACAAAAGGTAATGCCGATCCAGTGCCTCGGACTCTATGATGGTAGAGTGTAGTTTGAGATAGCTCCACGTAGTTGTCTAAGGAATAGGCTGTTGGAATGAAAGGACCGCATGTTAGGAAGGGGTCGGTGAAAACTGGGTCCCAAGAACTCCATCCTGTTGGCCCGAGGCTCTCCAAAATAGACCGTGGAAGGATGGGCAAGTTTGCGAGACTGTAGAGATGCCAGTATGACTCAATGTCGAACTCAACTATGACTCGGCTTGAATTTGGAGCAGTGGCAAGTGTCATGTCTTCAAGATACCCAGCCAATTGCCCTCCACCAGCATTCATGTAATAATTGAACGAGTAGGCTACATCGTCAGCTGTTACAGAAGTCCCATCACTCCAGGATCCATTACTCAGAATATCAAATGTAAATCGCATATAGCCTGCTGGTACTGAAGCATTGTCTGCATGAGTTTCCACCAGATAGGTTCCGGCTAGATCTGTCCTGAATTCTCCATCTGGCCCTATTTTGATAAGACGTGCGAATAGATTGTCAAGTACCATGTTGCTATAATGGGTCGCCAACATTGGGTTGAGTGTACTCGGAAAGACACTCATGCCGATTCTAAGAGTTCCTGTAAACGGGCCACCATCTATAGGCGTGAGGTGTACATTGAGATTTGTCCATTCATTTTCGACATTATTGATAATATCAACCACGTGACCTTCGAAGCGGTCCTTTCTATAGGCAGAGTAGGAAAATTCCTCATACAGGACAATCTCAGGGCTATCCTCGAAGAGTATCTTCTGTATCTCTTCCGCAGCATCGTAGATTTCCATATAGCTGGTGCTAGTTAGTAAAATATCCATGTAGGCATCTAATGTGGCGTTGATATAGTTAGAGGGATTCTCGCCTGGATGGTTATGGGAGGAATCGTAGTACTTCTCCAACCACTGAAGGCCAAAGTCATAGAAATTGCGACCCCCGAAAATAACATCAAAATCCCCATGACTGTAGAGTCGGTAAAGGATCTCATAGGAATCTCCAGGCGAAATATCAACATTGATGCTTATCGCTGATAACGCATCTGCTGCAAGTACTGCAATTGAATCGGCCCGAGGCTGGGTGACACCATATTCAATGGTAATCTGGAACGTCGTCCCGTCTGGTGCTTCTCGGAATCCATCAGCATTGATGTCTAAGAATCCCGCAGCATCAAGGAGTTGATTCGCTTCATTTGTGTAATTCGAATAGTAATCGCCTGGCAACGAATTCTCAGCACAGAAGGGATTTACGAGCGGTACTAAGGAGTCATGAAGAACTGATTTTCCGCCTAAGACTTCCGTAGAAATTCGTTCTTTGTCAAGCGCTAATGCAAAGGCTCTCCTAAGTGAAGAGATACTCAGCGGGTATTTGGCGCAATTAATTGTGTATACCCCATACCCATTTCTGAGAATAGAAGACAACTCGACCTCAGGTGATGAATTCAAAGTCGAGATATAGGAGAAATCAATTGGGCCATCCAGAATGTCAATCTCGTTATCCAGTAGAGCCTGAACGCGACTGCTTTCTGATGAAATTGTTCTATAGACCAACTTGTCCACATAAGGTCCTGACGCAACATCATCAAATCTCAATTCAGCAGGCACCTCATCAGCATACCCCGTAATTGGAAACGAAATCAAAGCACATAATAAAATCATGAAAGCGAATACTCTAATCCTCATAGGCCCAATCTCCTGTCCAATCTGACTACTGCCCCCCGATATTAGGATTGTGAATTTCAGGACGCCTCAATTGCTGCTTTGAATGGCTATGCGATTGGGTTTGAGACAAATATCATTGAGAAAGTGGAATGGCAACCATATGATGATGGATTAGAAGAAAGAAGTGGTGGACCGGGCGAGATTTGAATCGCGGTTTCCCCATTGATGTTTCTATTAACTAGCCTAGAGTCACTTGTAGAATTTGCAGACCTTCCGATCCAACAAGATACACTAAACCATCGCAGATGGTTACATCCCAAGGTTGCCCATCCGAGAATCTCGCTTTCTCAACAGGTGATATGGAATTAGTCACATCCAGAATGTACAATCCACTCTCGAAGTCAACGGCATACAGCAGCAAGTCTTGAACAAAGAAGGATTGGAATGTCCCCTCTGAATCAAATTCACCTATTTCTTCGATATTCGATGGATCGCCTGCATCAAATATCAGAAGTTCGCCATCATCTCCACTATGATGGGCTAGGTAGATTATGCCATTAGAAACTGATGGATCCCACAGAGTACTGCTGCTTTCTATGGTCTGGCCTAGAAGCGTTGGATGATGTGGATCACTGACATCCACTACTCTTATGCGTCCGTCACCTGCGATGTATGCAACATTCCCTTCAATCTCTAGATGAACACAGTCAGGGCCAAGATTTGAAACAAATACTGGATTGCTAGGAGAGCTAATATCTAGCACGACCATTCCATACTCATAATCTGCCATGAACAAGAGGTCGTCTACAATTTCCAAGTCAAATGCCATCCCACTGCCAACATATCCTTCAATCTCAACAGGATTAGCTGGGTCTGAGATATCGATTATTCTGAGTCCTTCGAACTGGTCTGCAATATACACAATCTCATCTACAGACTCTATTGCGAAAGGTAATCCGCCAGCATGATATGTGCCTAGTATCTCTGGTTGAGATGGATTGCTGACATTGACAATAATTAACCCATGAGATGTGTCTTCTCCAAAATCAATCACGAAAGCGAGATCATCATCCACATGCACACTCAATGCAGAACCCCCAGTATCTATCTCTCCTATCAGATTGACCTCAACATTCAATGGAGCCTCCATTGGTGTCGTTGTTGTTGGCACTTCCATGGGTTGTGAGAAGTACACAACCGATAGCGTAACCCCAACGCAAATAATTGCTAAAACAAGTCCAACCGACACCAGAAGATTTCTAGATTGGATCATGATATCACTAGAACCGCTCCCTTGTTGTGAAATAAAAAGAGAAGCTTTGAAGCAAGTGGAATGTCAGGATTCATAGGCTCTCGCCCAATACTCTAGTATGGTTAGGCATAATGTCTGCTACACTTGAAAGGTTGAATCAGATTGGGGAGATTGTATCAAAGAATCCCAAAGACACACCACCAGCAATCCGAAAGCAATTCTGGAAGATTGTCAGACAAATCAAGCAGCAGCCCAATCCAGACCCAACAGAAGTCAAGCGAGCAGCACACATCAGAAATCTGCTGTTCAGGGCGAGAAGAGGAAGGACCTATCCTCTTTGGCCATGTGTCATCGTGCTGACCATTCTTGGTGTCATTGGACCCACCATCTGGTATATCAGACTCCTAGAAGTGCCTCTGGATTGGAGAACATTCTTCTCCTGGACTGACATCGACTGGTGGATATTTCTAAGACGCCTCGGTAGTTTACTTGGAGCCACCTTCTTCTTCTATTCTTGGGGCCGTCTTATTGCGGGGCGGTGGGCTGGGATACGAATTGAAGGAATGAGCCGTGGAATGTACGGTGAACCAACGCTGAAGATCGACTATGAGACCTTTCTAATGGCAACTCCTGCAAGACGTAAATGGTTCTTCTTCTTTGCAGGAATCTGGACTATCATTACATCATTTGCTCTGGGACTTGTTGGTCAAATCTTGGTTGGTGACTTGTGCGGAGTCATCACGGTCCTTTTTCTTGGCATAAGCGAAGGTCTAGCAGTCTGGAGTGGAACCACGAAGAACATAGGCGGGGAAATGGCCCATTACAACCGAGAACGAAAGATAGAGAAAATATGGAAACGAAATTTGGATAGAGCTTAGTGATAGACCGGGCGTGATTTGATATAGGATCCGCCTTAGGAGGAGCCTGCCTCTGTGCCAAATATCCATTCGTCAGGAGGCCAGCGGACAATGACCAGGGCAACAAGTGTAACAACTGATATCACTGGACCAAGAATCCAGTACTCAGGAACTGGTCTTAGACCATTCCAGAAGAGAATGTATGCCACAAGAGATACTATTGAAGCAATGATGTCAATCCATCGCCACTGTTCTCGCATTGTGAACACTGCAATGCCTGCTAGCACAAACGCAATCACGGAAGCTGCCCATAGAGCTATTCCCAATATCTGAACTAACTGAGCATCGAGGGCGCCTGTCAATAACCATGAACTACCATTCCATCCAACCCCTTCTCCCATAGGGTCCTCAATGTAAAACACGAATATCGATGTGATTAACCCGTGAACCACCAATAGCAAGGCGATTATCTTACGTTTCATTCCCTCTCACCCTCTGTGCAAGATTCTTTGTCCATCCTCGAATCTCATCCCAATCGCGTGTATCATAGACTCCAGGTTCGACTTCTTTTATCCCAACCTCTTCAAGCTTCATTTGAAAAGGACCCATGCTCTTCCTGAATACGAAGTTCATCTTGTTGTAATCCCATATGCCACCGAACCTACCAATTGCTATAGGATCAATGGAGTACTCCTCTGCCTTGTCAACAAGATGCTTCTGCCAATGGTCTTCCATTTCTTCTGTTTGCCCATCATGCTCCATAACTGCTATCGCTCCGGATGATACATAGATGGCAGTCCTTATGGCTTGAAGATCTTTCTGAAACTTCTTCAGAAACTTCTCCGATTCTTTGCACCATCTAAACATCTGCAATCCTGCTCCAACAATCACGAGGTCATATTCAGAAACGCTCTTGACTTTCTCCTTCTTCGTATTGACAACTCGGACATCAAAGCCCTCTTGCCGAAGTCCATTGGCAATCTCCTCGGATGTACTTGCTGTGGCTCCATATCTGGTACAATAGGCAATTAGGACCTTCAAATGTAAAGCCTCCAATTCGTTGCAAGTGTGTCCCTCTATTAAGTTGATGGCAAAAGAATGGTGGACAGGGCGAGATTTGACAAGTTCTTTGGTTGGCTCAAAAACTGGTGAATCTCTTAAGGAAGTATTCAGGTTATCATTTGAACAATAATGAAAGAAACCAAGGATCCGTGGATATATTCAGACGGCCGGCATTATGACCTAATGCTTGATGTCAGGGGCCAGACTGATTCTGGTTTGGAATTCTATCTACAGCAAACACGGAAATATCAAGGTCCTGTTCTCGAGCTTGCATGTGGGACTGGTAGGCTTACAATACCACTTGCTCAGGAGGTTTCCATTACTGGACTTGATTTTTCAAAGGCAATGTTAGACCTTGCAAGGCAAAAAGTCAAAGAAAGGGGATTGGATATCGAATTCATCCGGGGCGATATGACCAACTTCGAATTGAATAAGAAGTTCAAACTAATCCTGATGACTGGGATTGCTTTTGCACACTTGGAAACAAGAGAGGATGTAGAGGGCTGTCTATCTTGCGTGAAACACCACCTTACTGATGATGGTAGATTCATCTTTGATTTCTTCAATCCTAGCCTTGCAATTCTTACAAGAAATCCATCAGAAAAGTTTCCACATGCGGAGTATCCTGATCCTGATGGAAACGGAACAGTCACCATCACTGAGAGCAACAAATACGATAGTGCTACTCAGATCAACAAATTACAGCTGCATTTCAAACTAGGAGAAAGAGAAGAAACGCACTCTGTCAACATGAGAATGTTCTTTCCTCAGGAACTTGATGCGCTGCTCTACTATAATGGCTTTGAAATTGAACAGAAATATGGGGGCTATGACGGTCAACCTTTCGATTCAGACTCGGGTGTTCAGATTGTTATCTGTAGACCTAGATAAGGTTGGCCAAAGAAGAAGTGGTGGACCGGACGAGATTTGAAGTTTCATCTACTACTTTGAATCTCTATTCTAAACGACACCGAAAGATTAGGTGGCACTATACCCTCCCGAAGCATTTAAAAGGTAGTATGATACCTATTTAGGTAGTATAATACCTAATTTGGGTGAATGTAATGACAGAAAACAATCAAGAAAAACGGAAGCATCGAATCTTTGGTCGGAGCTTTCTCTTCTTCGTGCTATTCATGGTATGGGTTGGAAATGCAGCTCTTCGTTTGCTTTTTGGCTGTATGGCGGCAACCGGGGTTCAGTTGCTTGATATTCCAGTTTTCCAGAGCACCACGAATATACTAGTCACAATCTTCCTATTCTTGGGAGTTTCAGGTTTCATTGTAGCAATTGGCTTCTGGCAGAAGAAGAGATGGGGTTTTCTAGGCACCATGATGGTGATTCTAGGAACCATAGTCTTTGACATCTGGGGTATGACCATTCAGTATACAGCCATAATGGGTTTTGTTGTTCCTGTACTGGTCTTGATTTACCTAGTCATCAACAGAACAGTGTTTTTCCAAATAGGCGGACCATCCCTGGATGCTTCAATGAGGTGATGAGTGATGTCAGGCGAATCACATGTAGAGTTGGGTCATGAGAAATTCGAACGATATGTTATTGGAATAGTGGCAATGGTCTGTGCAGGAATCCTAATCACAATAGCCTTTCTTGGTCCTCTTGGTTTCGGTGTTATGGAGCACCGAACTTCGCAGTCTGCCATATATCAAACGATGGGCCAGGATTTAGTTGGACTGCTTCTAATGGCACCGCTCCTGTTTATTGGTGGCCTTCTTCATCTCATGCAACGAGAAGGATCAAAGTACTTTCTAATCCTCACTCCAATCACATTGATCTATACCGGCCTTTCATATGGTATTGGTCAAGAGTGGAGTAACGTAGCATATTCTGGAAACATCGAGAACTACTTTGGATTATTCTTGATGCTGATCATTGGTGGATTGATTCTCGGAACCAGTAGCCTCTCCATGTTTGGTGATGAGGATGCTTCAGAGTTCAATCGTAGAAGCTTGTACATCTATGTAGGGCTGATGGCCATCTTCCTCTTGTTCTTTGCAATGATGTGGTCCTCAGAAGTCTTTGAGGTGCTTGAAACAGGAAACACCTCCTCAGGATCGTATGCATCAACTCCCACAGTATTCTGGGTCATAAGGTATCTTGATCTGGGCATCACAATACCGTTGGGCTACATGGCTCTGTACCTACTTATTACAAGACCAAAGAAGGCATATCCCATCATCCTTCTATTCTTTGGTTTCTTCATAACCATGGGAACTGCCGTGAATGCCATGGCAATAGTCCAAGTTTTAAGCGGGGATCCTGAAGTCGCAGGCGCTGCAGCGGCTGGTCTAGTAATATTCCCAATTCTAGGAGTCCTATCTTACGCAGGGCTCTTGTACTTGATCAAGAGCAAGATCCGAAGGACTTGAGGAATGGGAGTTAGAGTTAAGATGGCGGAAGGATTCTGTAGTCTAGGAACAACGGGTGCTGGAAATGAGTGAGGAGTTTTCTCAGACTATGGCGGACTCCTTCGGCTATCTCTTTATTCTAAGTCGAAGATTTGAGTATATCACTGATAAGATACTAAGAAGAGATGGACTTACTACCAAACAACTTCTGGTTCTCATGGCAATTGGCCACGGATTCACCAGCCCTCCTTCCGTTAGTGAAGTCGCTGAACTACTAAGCACCAGTCATCAGAATGTGAAAGCAATTGCTAATAATCTAGAGAAGAGGGGTTTTGTCAAAATGATTCGAGATGAGAAGGATAAGAGGAGATGGCTCTTGATTCTGACTCCTAGGAATCAGGAGTATTGGGATTCCAGATTTCCGGAACATAGTGCGGCCATGTTCTCTCTATTCAAGTCTCTAAGTCCAAGCGAGATACAGCAGCTGCATGGACTTGTGGTGAAACTCATTGAAGGCACCGAAGAGGTCTATGAACAGGCAAGGGAGAAAATAAGTCTTGAATGATATATCAGAAGCAATAAGAAATGGTGGAACGGGCGAGATTTGAAGTCTTTGTCCTCGAAGGGATTTTATCGGGGTCTGGTGGAGTCAATGACAGTACTCTCTACAGGTTGATGAATAACTGTGCAATTGGACTCTCAGACCATTTCGATCATGATTGCAGCCTCAAGCGTTGTAATTGGCGTAGTCTTTAGTATGGTGTCCATCTATGTTTCAACAAGAAATGCAACTAGATCGAGACAAGCTCAAATCTTCCTGAACTTTCATTCAGAAGTATCTAAGGTAGATTTCTTCAATGATTTCTTTCAAATTATTAGGAAATGGACTTGGACTGATGCCAATGATTTTGCAGCCAAGTATGGAGATCCAGAAAATCTCACAGATTACAATATCTTCGTTCGGGTTTCAATGCAGTTTGATAGCTTGGGCTCTCTTGTGAGAAACAAGCTAACAGACATCAGGTATATGCCGCGCGGATTAGCTATCATGGTCACAAGTTTCTGGGAACGATTCATACCCATAGCTTCGGAACTCGAGGCGATTTGGGAAAATGCAGATATCTTTGGAGAAATAGAATACCTTTACAACGAGATTAAGAAAGCACGTGTATCAGTTCTTAAAGACTCATAGAACATCACACTGAGAAAATGAATGGTGGACCGGGCGAGATTTGAACGGATGATTATTATCTGACCTCAGACATTGGAATTCCTCCTATTTGAGGTCAAGGAGCTGATTCAACGACACGACGCGGACTGCTTATAGCTACATCTCTCGTACTCGCAATACTACTAGCGTTTCTCTTGTATCTTGGATCACAGGGATTTTGGAGGCCAAGCGAAACTTCCCCCGATATTATTTTCCACAACGGTATAGTTCTTACCATGGAAGAATCCCCTTCACAAGTAGAGGCAGTAGCCATCCAAGGTGAGTATATCATCGCCATGGGAGATTCGAATGATACCCTCACGATGGCGGGGCCAAACACACAACTCATAGACCTTGATGGACGAACGCTGGTTCCTGGATTCATCGACTCGCATTGCCATTGGTTCCATGATTTGTCATGGAGAGTGAATATATCAACAACAGAAGAAGCAATTGACACTGTGTTAAGATCTGGATGGACAAGTGTTTCAGAACTGAACGCACATCAAGAGTGCCTGGACTCGCTGATAAGCTATGAGAATCGAGTCGGCTTGCGTGTTCGAGTCAATGCTTATCTCCCATTGAACTGGCAATTTGAAAGATTTGGCGATTGGTATCATGCCTACCAACCTAGACAGGAATTCAGTTCGAAGTTGCGGATTGGTGGGGTGAAGATATTCAATGAAGGCACGTTCCAAAATTATGATCACTTTTTCAATCAGACAGAGCTGAATTCACTAGTACAGGAGGCTCATGAAGCAGGGTTCCAGATAGCCATTCACAGTATAATCCACAATGGGACAGATATTGCCCTTAATGCTCTAGAATCAACCTTGGATGGGGAATCGAACCAACAATATCGTCATCGTATCGAACACCTTGTCCTTCTCAGAGACGACCAGATTCAGAGAATGAGTGACCTTGGAATCATTGCCTCCTTCCAGCTCACCTGGCACCATTCAGACTACTTAGCGGCATCAGGTGATGAGCAGATATTTGCAGACCTACACAACGGAGAACTCCCTGTTGCAAGATGGCGAGATATTGTTCAGGCAGGAGTTCCCTCAGTCGGAAGTACTGACTTTCCCTCGAATTGGGGTTCTATACATTCAACAATGAAAGCAATTTCCAGGGCGGTCACTAGGGTTGGCGAGCTGGGAATCCCTCCCACAGCTCAAATGTTGAATCAGACTCTCACTGCAGAACAAGCGCTCCGACTCCTTACAATTGATGCTGCTTATGCCTCATTCCAAGAGGATGTGAAGGGGAGCATTAAGGTGGGCAAACTTGCAGACCTGGTTATTCTCTCAGATAACCCATTGACCGTTCCAGAAGATACTCTTGCTGACATAGAGGTCCTGATGACGATGGTTGGAGGAATTATAGAATACACTGCTCCCGGACAGCAGCTTCTCTCATCCCAGACTGTGAGCAATCAAATAATAGGACCCGTAAACCAAACGCTCCAGATGGAGTTAATGGACTGTTCAACTCACAGGGAGAAATGGTGGACCGGGCGAGATTTGAATTCGCGCTCTGCGTGGAATTTACGAAAGACCGATTCATTTTTATACTTAATTGAATATTTATTTCCGAAAACAGGTTAGCAAATGTGGCTTTAGGAGGAACATCCTACGTTCACCAGTCTTCGATATCCAACAA
>JBHLLF010000053.1:0-15520 GCA_048885865.1 Candidatus Hermodarchaeota archaeon | reverse complement strand
CTCTGTTGGAGTCATATCCGGAGGCGGATGGATCTCCCACTCCTCCGCCAATGTGTGGAGCGCCGCCTTGCATTGGTCCTCTATGTCACAGGTACCACAGTCCCCTATGTGGTCATACCAGCTTAGCACACCAATTTTGGGAGAGTAGGTGATGTATGTCCGAGAGTCATTTGCATGACAGTACCCCTCCGCAATGCCATATTGAGTGCTCATCCGTCTTATCTTCACTCGGTTGACTGATGCAGTGTGTTCAATGAGCTTCTTGATTCGAGCCTCGGCTCTCTTCTGTTCCATGGTGACAAAGGGTCGTGATACTTTCAGGTCCTTAGCGATATCGGTCGGTCGGTCCTTCCGACGTCGTCTGAGCCAGATAATTCCCTGTCGTTTGGTTGGGTACCGTAGTGTGTTGAACATCAATCTCCCTCTTCATTTAACCAGTCATAGTTAAATGATTTAACAATAGCATGTTAACAACTTTGTAATAAGTTCATCGGTGTTTTAGAGTCCACTACACACCATGACTAGCAAACACGAAGGTTTCCCAGTATAACGGAGTGGAATCCTGCAAACAGACATTTATTCCAGCTAGAGGTCGATGAATGTGAGGGTTGGTGTTTTGATAAGAAAAGTTGCGAAGGCTCTGATATACCTGACATACTATAACATCTGCCTCCTGCTTTTTGCGAGTGGTATCTACCTAAACATGATTACATTGATTGCCATCGCTCTAGACCAGATTGTCGTTTTTGCAGATATAATGATACGACCCTCAACACCATTAGAAGATGCTGACACCACAACTAAGTTGGTAGGCCTTCTATTATTGGTACATCCATTCTTTCTGGGCATTCTCTTCTATGAGCATCTCGTTCTGACCTCGACATTTTTGATCGCTCTCGACGCTCCCGTTATCTCATACATTGGTATCACTGTCTATATTGTGGGAGGGATACTTGTTCTGAGGAGCAGGATACAGCTCGGAAGGTATGGGGACGGGACTCCTGCATTGAAGGAAGACCACCACCTCCTGACCGAGGGAATCTACAGTCACATCCGCCATCCATTATACTCAGGAGGAATGCTAGGACGCATTGGCCTTGGCTTGTCATTTCGAGGTTACTTGGGTACAATCGTGTTCGTATTGGTCTATTTCATAATATTCAGAAAGAGAATGGAGATTGAGGAACAATCATTGTTATCTGAGTTCGGAGAAGAGTATGAGGAATATATGAGACGAACTAAACGACTCTTCCCCTACATCTATTAATCTCAGGAGTAGCTTCTCATTTCTGTCAGATAGTTCCTCGTCGCCGCAGCGCATAGACAGCAATGACAATCAGTATCGCTCCACCGCCGACCAACCCAATGATTATCATGTTGCTCGACCATCTTACCGAAAAGACTGAATCAGACACATCCTCTGCGGTGAGACCGGAGGACCCTCTAGCAACAACACGTATGAGATACTGATCTGTTTCTGGTAATCCCCTGACATCCCATGCAATTGAAGTGCTATCATAGGTACTGATTATCACATTCCATGTTTCTCCAGCATCTGTGGAATAGAAGACATCATATGAAACAATAAGACCCCAGGACTCAACAGAGTCAGTCCATGTGATCTCATAATCTCCACCAATTGTTTCACCACCATTTGGAGTGAGGACTGTCGGGGCTGACAGGGTGTGGCTTTTGACTTCATACATCGCATTGGTCGTGTACTCTGAAATCAGTCCATCAGTACATTGTGCAGCAATTCTGATTCTGCATTCAGTATTCTCCAAGAAATCTGATGAATTCCAGTTCAGATTTGTATCAATCAGCCCGTGAACAAGTTCAATCCACGAAGATCCTCCATCTGCCGAAGCTGATACATTGTAGGTAGCATCGTGTCCAAATGTGTCGCTAGAAACACTCCAAGTAATCTGAATCTGCCCCCAGAATCTTTCTCCATCCATCGTTTCGTTCGGATAGACCAATCTTGGCTTTGTGAGGATATGCATCAAGTCTGTCAGGAACACCCTGACATGCGGTTCAGAATCGCTCTGTCCCCCACCAAATGGATACGCGTGGTCAACAATATCATTCTCATCATCATCTGGCCAAGTCAATGCATCATAATAATTCCCAATGATGTCGTTATTAGAACCGGAAATATCTAGATAGGTAGCAGCTTCCACAAATCCAAGATTGTTCTCTATTAGATTGTTCTGCGTGACATAGCTGTTATCTGATTGAATGCGAAGTCCCTGCATCTGACTCCTGTAGAAAGTGTTTGAAATGATGTCTGAAGAATCTCCAGACAAATCAAGAGAATAAGAACCACTCTCGTGCACAACATTGCCTTTGATTACACAATTCGCCGATGCTTCAATCGAGATGCCATCTGATAGACTAAAGCCTACGAGATTCCTTTCCAGTCTACATCCATGTGAGTTTCCAAGCTTGATGCCGCTCATGCCGCTTGTGACTGTATTGAGAGTTATATTATTCTCAGAGGAGTCTCGTAGACGAATACCATCATGCAAGAGATCGCTTACAACATTGTCAGAGATCGAGCAGTTATTCGTATAGTCTGCAAGAATACCCCATCCGTTCACACTATCAATCGTGTTGTTCGAGTATTCACAATATTCTGAACCTAGAGAATACAATCCCGCGGAATCTGGACCGCTAATGTCTTGGATTGTGTTGTTTGCCACGATAACATCATCTGACTCGGTCACCAGTATACCAGAACTCTGCGAGTCTTGGATTGTATTATTCCAGATCTTGGCATTTGTCACATTCTGCAGAAGAATTCCCATTGCGCCCCCAACTAGAAGGCATCCCCGAATCTCAAAGAATACTGTTGAGTTCCCTATTTGAATTGGGGAGGTCCCTGCAGTGGTGATATTCAATCCCTTGACTATATAGGGGTCGCTCAATGAACCATTGCCATCCCAAGAGTTAGCAGAAGCCTGATCTGCGAAATCACTGTCATTGGAAATATGGATAGGAAGTGCTTCATCATAGGCTGGAATGAAGCCTCTTGATACTTCTTGACTCTGTCTACTTCTATGGCTGTCGAAATAACACCATGTCGCTGTTAGTGGACACACAAAGAGTAGAGTCAGGCAGAATAGGATGGCTGCTATCCTTCGCATCGATTATCAGTTCTCCTTGATTTGTCGTTCGTCTCTTCAGGTCTTGCTTGTCCTCTTCTTCTTCAGAATAATCACTACAACTATCGCTACCGCAACGCCTGTAATCCCCCCTCCAATCAAGAGTGGAGTCAAGTCTGGTCCTACTGTTGGCGTCGTGGGTGTAGTGGTAGTCGTCATATGCTGAATTGAGAATAAGACTGAGATTGCCTCAGATAATAATCCCCCATCTGCAGAAGCAATGATCTTTACGACATAGGTGTCATCTTCCTCGAGTTGAGAGATGTCCCATTGATAGCTCGTACCAGTCAATCCAGAG
Organism: Candidatus Hermodarchaeota archaeon; assembly: GCA_048885865.1. GTDB lineage: Archaea > Asgardarchaeota > Thorarchaeia > Thorarchaeales > Thorarchaeaceae > SMTZ1-83. The sequence continues at coordinate 12,058 of JBHLLF010000053.1, read as the reverse complement.
GCTAGATCATTCCAATCATAGCCTCCAGTCGATGAATATTGTATAGAATAACTTACAATCCATCCCCAAGAATCAACGACAGCATCCCATTCGATGGTGAGGCTCCTATCGAATGGGCCAGAATTAGCTGGCGACCTGATAATGACTTCTGATAAAGCATGGGGTATCAATGAGAATTCCGCATCAGAGTCGTCTGTTACATTCAGACCCTCTGAACATTCAGCAATTACTCGAATGAGATAATGAGTCGTCTTCAATTCAGCAGTCGTGTTCCACTCGTATTGAGTAGTAGTCAGATTCCCAACAATCTTTTCCCAATCGACGCCTGAGTTACTAGAAACATAGATCGAATAATTGACCTCATGACTCTCTGAATCATAACTTGGAATCCACTGTATGGTGGCAGAGTCTGTAATCACCTCTCCACCATTCGGATATAGTACTCTAATTGGTGTGAGAAAGTGGACCACGGATGCGTTTGCAGGCTTGGTCAATGGAAATGGGTCCTCATTCATTGCAGCTCCTTCAAGCGCATATGGAATGTCCACAATCTGGTCAGAATTTGCATCAGGAGTTGTCCAATCACTCCAATAATTGTACTGAACATTCACAGAGGCGTCATCAAGCGCTTGAGAAGTCCCGCCAACATTGTTGCCTTTGAACGCGTTCCACTTTATCGTGTTATTGCCTGATGATGTTTCCACGTAGAACGCATGTTCTGTAGAGTTTTCGACAGTGTTGATGAGAATGTTGTTCCCACTTGCATTATGAGAAAGATGTATACCACATGTATTTGGATTCAGGTCAGCTGGATCAAAGACTCGATTGAAGGCGATGTTATTCGAGGTGGACTGATTGGATATCCACATCGCATTGTCATTCCCAAACAGCAAATTCTCGAAGACCTGACAGCTATTTGTGTTCCTGAGCCAGATACCCAATTCATCATTATAGACTGTATTATTCCAAATCTCGAGATGTGTCGAATAATTGGCCCAGATGCCATTGTAGGTGTTTTGATACACCTCGTTATTCCGAATTCTTACATCTGTTGAACCGTTAATTCTGATTCCACTCTGAGATGTATTGCAGACCTCGTTGAGTGTGATGTTTATACTCTGACAACCTTTGTCCAAGAATATCCCATGTCTGTTATTGACCACAGTATTGTTGTACACCTGCCCATTCTTCGCGTTTCGTATATAGATTGCATCCAATGATGAGGTTATACTATCAAGGTAGTTGTTCTGGATTACAAAGAACGCTTCAGTATTCTCAATTACTATCAATTCGAAGTTGCTGTCAGTGATATTGTAGCCCTCAATTCTATATGGTGTGCTCTTATCTCCCGTTCCGGGGAATCCATAACTACTGAAGTCTGCGTCACTAAGGATGGCGATTGGTCCTCTATTTGCATATGAACTCTGAACTCCACCACTCTCATCCGTCATCTGAAGAAACTCTCTTGTAGAGGGAATCTCCGAAGATACCGTACAGTGTATTATCATAGAGAATAGAAGGACTAGTCCAATCCACGCGAACCTTCTCAATTCAATCCTCCTCAGGAATGATTAGAACCCAAGTCGTATACTCTCCAAGTCTTTTAAGACTGATGACCGGGTTTCTTGTCGGAGATTCCGAGGAGGATGGATAGCTCTGGCGAACGTATACAGAGGGTGCTGGAGAACTAGTGATATCATCCCCGAAGTCCAATGACTTCAGGCAAATCGTCAGATGTGAGAGTCTTCTGAAACCCTCTTACTGATAGGAAATGAAACTGGGCGGCTCATCCTCGTACTCGAACACCATGGACCTTCTTATGAGCCCAGGCGAACTGACGGAGTTTAGCTGAGGCACCATAGCCACAGGCTGCACACTTCTTGTGCCGGACATGGTACGCCCTTCTACCGCATCTTCTACATCGTATGTGGTGTGGATTGTTTTTCTTACCTCTTGCTGGTGTACCTTTTCCCATTGCGTAGTCTACTCCTTCTTCTTCCTGCCCTGTTTGGGTGGTGGTGACACAATGACGACGTTGTCGCCTCTGACGATCACATTAGCGACCTGCGTCACAGTCTGCTCACCAGTCTCGGCATCGAATGAGATCTCTTCTGCATCTTCCAATACGAGGTTCAGATGCTGATCAAACCCACGCAGCCGACCCTTGATCTGTTTTCTGCCTTTTAGCTCAACAAGCACTTGTGCTCCAATCGAGTTCTGTAGGAGTTCCATCGGCCGACCTGCGTTCATTAGCCTCACCATCGTAGAAGGAACGTCATGTGGCCGTGGCCCTCTGACGTTCGCGCTAGCTTTCGGACTTGGCTTAAAAACATGACGATGGAGCTTTGCGTTTTTTCGCCTTCCAGAAGTCAATTCGCAGCCTTGAAAAGGACTAATGGTCTTCATCAGCAAAATGCCGAAGATAGAACGCATAAAGAAACGCCATTTGCTGAAGAAGCGTGCTCAGCGAGAGTACATGGACCGCATAGAGAAGGAATTGGGTGCGCAGCCAGCAAGTCTTGATCCCAAGGTGAAGCTTGAGGAAGGAATCCTCGACACAGGGGACCATATCATTCTCTATGAAGGTGAGATAATCTTCTTCGAGGACGACGGTAAACTTCTCCCTACACTCCATGCATTACTGCGAGGTGTAATCACGATTCCCACAGTCACAGTCGACATGGGTGCGGTTAGATTCGTTGTCAATGGCGCAGACATTATGCGTCCAGGAATCACAAAGATAGACGATGGAATTGCATCAGGATCAGTGGTCGCGATAGTTGACGAACGACATGGCAAACCTCTGGCTGTTGGAATATCAAAGATGTCCACAGAGGAGTTGAGAGCGGCATCTGAGGGAAAAGTGATCATGTCAAAGCATCATGTGAATGATGCGTTGTGGGATTTCGGCAAAGGCTAGTCGTCGTCATCAAATCGCGCTTTGAGATGCTCTAGAGCTGACTTGTAGACCATCTTGGCTAAATCAGGGTCCAACCCACAGTTCTTGGCAAACCGGTCTCTGGCGAATCCTGGCTTTTTCGCATCAATATCTTTTCTCACTATATCATTGATTGATTTATAGCTGCAATCGAACAGAGTCCTGATTTCAGTTCTGGATAGATGTCTGTCAAAGGAGTCGTCTATGGATACCAACAGGTGGAAGATGTCTGAACCAGCAAGGTCCTGTCTTACTCCGTACCTGAGTTGATTACTAAGGAGTTCGAACCGTCGAGCCAGCTTCTTTCTCCTCGTAGCGTGCAAGAACTCGCTGATACTCCATGAGATATTGCTTGAGATGTTCACAAGAGCTTCAAGGTCTCCTTCGCCGATATCGCTTCCAATGGACTGCCTGCCATCCGAAGCATCCTTTGCAGCCGCCTCGGTGAGTGCAATTGCGTCCTCTACACTCATTTCATCAAGCCATCTATGCAGAACCGCTTTCTTGTAATCATCTCGACGCTGTTTGAACCTGACATACCTCTCATCTGGTGGATCTAGTTCAGCCAACTTGAGTTCTATATCTGTTGGAATCAGGGCTCTAGGACGGATTCCCTGAGGCAGACTGAATCGCAGAAGCATCTCAATAAACTCAGATTGGTCCGTGTCAGGTTGCATGTCCTTCAGAGTTTCTCTTACTGCCAGAAATTCGAGAATGTTCAGCCCGGAACCAACTGCGGCTTTTGCTTCCTTGCTTATCCTGAATTTGCCATCTTTAGCGTCAAGAACCCCGTGCTTAACCAGCCAATCGAACAACTGCAGAAACATCTCTGTCATATTCTCTGCATAGCCTTCATCTACGTCCCCTCTGAAGGTTGCTTCAGCAAACTTGAGGAATCTGGAGAGGGCATCTTTGCGAGTGAATGCTCTCCCTTTGACAGCCTCCCTCATCATCAGGCTCGCAATAAGTGCTGGATGAAGCTCGCCTGGACGAAGTGGGTCGATGGGTCGATGTAGAAGCGTTTCCTTGAGTGTTTCGACATCTCTGAACTGCATGGTGGGCCCATCATACATCAAATAGACTCTTCCACCGTGCTTTGAGAGGTAATATTCGCCGATTCTCCCTGCGATCTGAAGGTATCGTGATCTGGAAACCAAGAAGTACATCCCTGTTCCGAAGGCTATCATGACACAATCAAATGGGAAGCTGATTCCTGACGTGATGCCTGTAGTGGATACAACTGTCTTGACCGTTCCATTCTTGATACTCCCTTCCAATCGCTCACGCACATCAACATCCAATCCTGCATGGTGAAATGCAACGCCATGGGCAAGAGTCATCATCAGTCTTAAGCTAACTGGCAAGTCTTTCTCTGGTCCAAGTATCTGAGAGATAGTGGACTCTGAAATTGGCCTAGGATGTACTTTTGCCATGTATTCTGCTATTCCCTCGGCTGAGTCACGCGTTCCCACAACAATGAGCACCGCCCGCTCTTGGTAATCTTCCATATGTTCGATTATTGCATCGATAGGTGAATTCGTCTTGAAGGTGCTGCGCTGAGTTCCATCGCTGCTCTCGATGACCATACCTTCTTCCTCTTCACTAACGATGAACTCATCTGGGGTCAGACGCACATTTGGCCTAAATACAGTGGCGTCAAGCCAGTCTGCAATCTCACTAGTTCTGCCAAACCGGGAGGACAATGTGATAAGCTGAGTGCTGTCTTTCAGTTGAGTGATTAGACAGTCCAGCTTGGTGCTTCTATCCATTCCGAGACTCTGTGGCTCCTTTCTGATTACTGCAGAGTCAAGTTCAGTAAGCTCATCAATCACTGCGAGTCCAATTTCATCAGTCCAGGATTTCCCCTCCAAAACAGCAGAGAGGGATGATTCAAGGACTGACACAATTAGCCCGGCGTTTAGCAGATCCGAATCTGTTGCTCTATGAGACCCGTCGTGCCTCACAACAGAGTATCCAAGGTTCTCAAACAACTCTCGATATTCATCGATGACCTGAGTGTTCAATGAAGTGTATGGAGTCAGATATAGACATTTCACTCCTCTTTGAAGCCTGATCAGAATGGCAATCATTGCGAGGAAGGTCTTCCCAGAACCTGGAGGCATCTGAATCACGAGGTTGCTATCAACAGCACCAACCTCTTCCAGAAACTTCTCTTGTGCAGGTAACAGTCTTGTGAAGTTCTTATGTTTCAGGAGGACTTTCGCGGCCTTCTGGATCTCTGTATCAATAGCCGTTGGACCCCGCATTCCGGCGATTGCAGAGAGTGCGAGGCGTCCTTCATGAGTGATTGTGAATCTTCTATTCTTCCTTCCTCTTTCACCAATAGTATTGACAAAGCCAACTTTGGCGAGCTTATTCATTGTTTCATACAATGTTCCGCCAGACACAAATCGCTGACGTTTCTCTTGATAATCTGCCTCCTCCTGAGACTTGCCGCCAGCTGGGCTCGGATCTGGCTTGTGAAATCCCTTCAGTTCTAGTACGCCGTCGACTATGCCATCCCATCCGAGACTTGGAATTATATCGCCCGTCTTAGGACTCAAGACCTGCAGTATCTCTACTGCGTATCTGTTGCCTAGAGCTTTGAGCTGTTCTTGTAGCTTTGCTACTCGCTCATCATCCAGACTCTGTTTGGACATCGCTATCACTCATTGATGCCGAGAGGGAGTATAAATGTTGTTCACCAAAGACGAGGCGTCATAATACTCGGTCTTTTCTTAGTATGATTCTCCCATGCAATAGACATGAGGTGAATCAAGTTGAGATTCTTGTCTAGACTCAAGAGTAAGGATGTCACAACCCCAACTGAGACCGAGACCAAGCCGAAATATCCTGGACTCGGAATCTTCTCTCCTGTTATGGATAACTCAGAAATTGACCCGACACGCGACTGCAGAAGACTGGCTGAATTGGAGTCCATTTTTGTCAGGTCAAAACGCCTCGCCTCTCTTGAAGATGTACCGTATATTGTGAATCAGATTCGCCAAGGGAATATAGTACTGCTTGACATATCTCGGCTAAATGACGGAAAAGAAAAGACACACCTCGAACTAAAACGAATCATAGAGCGAGTTCGAGGAGAAACTCGCATCTATCAAGCTGATATTGCTTTGGTCAATGATACATGCGTAATTGTCGCTCCATCGTTTGTCAAGCTTTAATGCTATCGGAGCTTGATACTCTCCGTGACGCTGAGGGCTTTGGTATCGATATTTAGAGCCTTATGAACGGTTGATGCCAGATTCAGACATTTCGTTGCCTCTCCATGGCAGGTGAGGACTCTTTCTGGAGCAGGATTAACACGTTTCACAAAATTGAGGATCTGTTTCCGGTCCGAGTGCCCAGAGAATCCCTCGACAGTAGCTACGTCCAGATTCACTGGAACTATGACCTGTTGTCCATCGCGATTTCTCATCGGAATCTCTTTCCAGCCTTTCTGGATTCTACTACCAAGCGTCTGAGGGCTCTGATAGCTCACAAAACATAGCGTATTCTTTTCATCAGGTGCCAGCAGTCTGAAGTACTCCACACTTGGCCCTCCTGCCAACATTCCAGACGTGGCCATTATGACACAAGGCTCTCCTTCCACTATCTCCTCGCGTTGTTCATGGCTGTCCACTTGCACGAATATCTCGTTAAGGAATGGATTGATTCCCTGGTGAAAGATCATCTCACGGATTTTCTTGCTTAGCGCCTCTGGGTGAGTGGTGTGTATCGCTGTCGCTTGGGCGATCATTCCCTCGATGTATACTGGTATCTTGGGAACTCGTTTCTTTGTTACAAGGTCTTCCAAGACCAACATGATCTCCTGTGCCCGACCCACGGCAAGCACCGGAATCAGGACTTTGCCGCCTCGTTCTACCGTTCTTTTGATGATTGATGCAAACTTACGTTCCACTTCCTGTCGTGGTGGCATCTTGTCTGTCGGATGGCCATATGTGCTCTCAACTATGAGGGTTTCAAGGCGCGGAAACGTAAAGGTGGCTGGCTCAAGCAATCGTGTTCGCCCAAACTTGAAGTCGCCTGTGTATGCCAAGTTGTACTGGCCGTCTCCAATGTGAAGGTGGACAATTGCAGACCCAAGTATGTGTCCTGCATTATGAAGGGTGAGTCGCACATCAGGTGCTATGTCAGTGACTTCTCCATAGTTCAATGTCACTGTGTGAAGGATTGCTTCCTTGACGTCCCTATCTCGATAGGGCCTGAGCTTCCCTTCTCTCTCAGCAACATCAAGATAGTCTAGCTGAAGAAGCGTGGCTAGATTCAGAGTGGGTGCAGTCATGTAGACTGGCCCTCTGTAGCCATACTTGAATAGAAAGGGTACCATTCCGCAATGGTCAAGGTGGGCGTGAGTGACTATTACTGCGTCCAGCTCATCGAGATTGAATTCGGGCATGTCTAGACGTGGATAAGCTTTGCTTGGCGTACCAACATTCACCCCACACTCAATGAGTATGTTGCTCTCCGACGTCTGTAAGAACATGCTCTGTCTGCCAACCTCTTTGAAGCCACCAAATGCAGTGAGTCGAATCCAACCATTGTTCAACAGAGGGGGCCGATGGATTCTCCTTCCGATATCCCTGAAGATCTTGTTTCGGTAAGCTGCCTCTGACTGAACTATGTAACGAATCTGCTTAATCAGTTTGCTCTCGATGGGAGGCGTTCTCATGACGCTTGGTCGCCAGAATGTTCTTCTTGTGATCTCTCGAAGAGTGGCGCCGCTCCTGCCAATTACAAGTCCGGGCTTTTGCGCCTCAATGATGACCTCGCCTCTTGATATATCGAAATCAATCGATGTGATTTCAGCATCTGCAGGCACCAGATTCTTGATTGCCTCTTCTGCCTCTTCATGGCCTACTCTAACTTCTGGAGCAGATCTGACAACAAGACGTTTCCGCATCTTACGAGCCAGGGCCTTGATTTTGTCTCCATCATCCAAGAGGATCTTTGGTGCTTTTGAGTAGATGGCAATTTCAGGCCCTTCATACTCAACGGAGGTAACCGCTGCTGAACGGGGGAGTGCCTTCTTAACACTCTCTCGAATATCTACGTGTTCTGTTTTTTCGGCAGAAGTCATTCTAAAGTCACTTCACAAATACTCCCTTTTGGCTACTGAAACGTCAAGTGCCCAAAGGGGGGACACTGTTTCACCAGTGTTGTTCGCACGGTGCGAACCATACAAACACAGTCACTATTTCTTCCACATCTTCAGGATCTTCTCTGCAGGCAGCTCCTGGTAACCATCTTTGTCTATTACGCTGACAAGAATGTTGTTTCCTGTGGCAGCATCTCTCTCTATAGCAGAGGCGATTGCGCGCACAGCCAGTTCGATGGCTTTTGCCTTGGGGAAATTCTCCTTGTATTCTGCTTCTAGAACACCGAGTGCAACTGGGGAGCCCGAACCTGTGGCTACGTACTTGTCGGTAAGTACAGAGCCAATGAAGTCATGATAGTAGACCTGTGGGCCGTCCTCGTCAAAGCCTCCCACAACACAGCCTAACATGTAGTAGCCGCGTCCTGAGAACAGAATGTTGCTCAATAGACGAGTCAAGGCCTTCACTCGCATTGGTCGACCGCGCTGAATCTCAAATAGCTTGGCTTCTGCCTTAAGCAGATCCATGATATTCTGCGCATCGGCTACCGACCCTGCGATTGTAGCACCAATTCGGTCGGTTATCTTGTAAATCTTCTTTGCAGTCTTATTAGCGATTAGAAAGCCCATTGTGGCTCTCGTGTCGCTGGCCAGGACTGTGCAGTCCTTGGCCGTTAGACCTACAGTTGTGGTTCCGGTTTTCAGTTGATTAGGTGCCTGCGTTGGTTGTTCCATGTTCATTGAACTCCCTGTATGCAGATTAAAGCAGGAGAACTAGTGACAGACTCGAGGTCCGAATTTCTTTTTAAAAACGTTTCTAAGTGGTGTAAAAGCGGCCTAACCGCTAGATGCATCCTCTCCTGGTGGAGGTTCGGGCCGCTCATAGGTCACAACCATCATCACTTTCTCGGCATTGGGGATGACCTTCAAGGCATCCATTGCGACTCCAATCTCAGCATATTGGAAGTCCTGGATGTAGCGTGATTCCTTTGGGAACTCGATTGTAATGGTCTTCCCCTTTATTGTCACCGAATACTTGTCTGGAGGTACCCCTGGGAGTCTTCTCTTGAGAACAGCCATGATCTTGTCATTCGGGTCGCTGATTATTCCCTTTACCGTCACATCGAATACAAGGGTCTTTCCAGCCAATGGCGGATTGAAATCGAGTATGGCAGTCCTCCCTAGAACTTGGGTTATGACTCCCTGCTCTCTCCCTACTGTGACCCTCTCGCCCTTTTGAATCCGGACCCCCTGTTTCTCAAGACGCATCTTCGCAATCTTCTTCACAAGTGAGGGGTCTCGCTTTCCCGCGCCGCGCTCTGGAGGGACGCTTATTGTCTTACTCTCATCGACCTTCATGCCAACTAGCGCTTCTTCAATGGCCTCCAGCAACCAGTTTGAACCAACAGCCACAAGGATTGGCTCATAGCGGTCCTTTTCGCTGTAGAGATTCTCTGCTTTTGCGACCTCCTCAAGCGTAAGATCGAAGATCATGCCGTCATCCTTAGTTCTCGCGACATAGTCTACGTATATCAGACTGCCCTCCATGACCGTAGTTTCCTTCTTCTTCTTTGGAGCAGTTTTTTTAGTAGTCTTCTTTGGTGCCGCTTTCTTTTTGGTGGTCTTTTTAGCTGCTGTCTTCTTAGGCTTCTTCTCAGACATGCAAATCCCTCTCGCTTCTCTCGCCAGTGGATAAGGGTTTCATAAAAAGGTGTCCGTGCAGCCCTCTCATGCGGTTCCGCGCAATACATGTATTGATTCAAAGAACAGTTGCGTCTCTGCTATAACATTGACCTGAAGCCCATGCGCTCTCATGAAGTCTGAAACACGCTTGATATCTGCCAGACTTGATACAACAACGTAGATTCGTCCATTCTCTTCAAGATGCGAGATTGCCTGAAGGATGAACCTCTCAGTGAGTTCTACCCCAATAGTGCCTCCCACGAGCGCATGGTCCATGTCCGTCACGACCCCGTCCTGAGGAAGGTAGGGTGGATTGAATGCGATGACAGAGAATCTTGCATCTTTTGCTATAGCGCCAAGAAGATCAGATTGAATGACGATGCACGGTATATCCATCAAATTGCCCTTCAGGTTCCGATGCGTGTTCCTGACAGCTTTTAATGACAGATCAGTTGCTACCACTATCTTGGCGACTTCGGCAGCAGCCACAGAAATCAGGCCCGTTCCACATCCAACCTCCAGGAATGAATCATCACGCATCAGTTCTATGGCATCTAGCAGAAGGTAGGTGTCTTCAGAGGGTGGATAAACACCTTCGTCGACCTCTATCCTCTTGTTATTGAACTTCAACCGGAATTCCCTCTTGGGTCTGGGATTTGGCCTTCCTCTATCAAATCAAGGATTATGTCAGCCAAGATGATGATTTTCTCCTGATTCAGCACTCTGAGTCGTTCGGTACCCTCTATAATCCCTGCGGCCCTTCCAACGATGTCGTCAGCCAATTTCCTTTCTAGTTTCAAGTTCTTCATCCAAATTCTGAGGGCTTTTCTGAGCACCTTGTTTGGATAGGAATAGATGCCGTGAACCAGCCAGAACAGTATCCTTCTGTCCTGAGCAAAGGGGCCCTCCTTACGGACTTCGACTCTGACAACCGTTGAATCGACAGCAGGAATTGGGTAGAAATCAGTTGCTGGGACATGCATTACCTCTTTTATATTGGCCAAATATTGAGCATCCACTGAGAGTCTGGAGTAGTTGGAACTCCCGGGCTCTGCAATCAGCCTCTGAGCAAACTCACTCTGATACATGAGAATTGCAAACTCAAACTTGACCTCCTCCAGCAGTCTGAATGTAATCGGCGAAGAGATGCTATACGGAAGATTCGATACCACTCTATCCACATCAGGAAGGTCCACTGTGAGTGCATCGCCTTGGATGATATCGACATTGGGGTAGTTTTCCAATATTTCTCGAAGCGCTAGGACTAGTCTTTCGTCGACTTCAACGACATAGACTTTGCCTGCACTTTCTGCTAGTCTCTCAGACAACATGCCAAGGCCACCACCGATCTCAAGGACAGTAGTGTCTGAGTCAAGATTGGCACTCTCAATGATTTTTAGAGATGTGGCAGGATTGACCAAGAAGCTTTGACCTAGATTCTTGTCAGGAGTGACGTTGAATTTGCGAAGAAGAGAGCGGATGCGTTCTTCGGTCAGGAGTCTCACCTGGGTCGTTCTCTTTCGTCGTCGCGTCTGGGAGGCCTTACAAACAGCCAACGTTTGACGTCCTCTTGGAGTTCGTCGATAATCCTACCCGTGAGGACCTTCTTCGGGTTCTGAAGCTTGGTTCTGGCGGCTATATCTTCAAAACTCTTGAACGGTTCTTTCTTCCTCTCATCCAACAGTGCCCACATCAATGTCTGGCCGATTCCTGGTAATAGCTGGAGGGAATGGAGTCTTGTGGTTATGGGTGCCGCTTCGTTGAAGAATTGAACGTACTTGTGTTCATGTTTGGTCACGATAATCTCCACAACCAGAGGAAGTTCGGATTCACTCTCTGGCGCCAAGTCCTCATAGAAGATTCGACGTTTTATGTGATCTATTTTGCTTCGTGCGTCCCTCTCGATAGAAAGACGTTCTTGAGGATGAAGGTTAGCTCCCCGATGTGGCACCATTTCTAACAGTGTGAAGAATGACTCGCCTATTCCTTGTACAATAGTTTCACTTCTGGGCCTAGAGTCGCGGAGATACATTTTCGGAGAAACGACTGACAAGACATATGCATGTGTTTCAAATGTTCTGTCTTGTTGTCCTTCCATTTCAATTCACGTCCGGCTCTGTAAGGCCACATCATTAGGCAATAGTCTGTTCTGAACGGATAAAAAGTGTTACTTCAAGGTGATTGAGGAACCGCGAAAGGAGTTAAGATACAATTTTCTTTACAATGTCCACTATCTCGTCGATTTGCTCATCAGTTATATCAGTGGACCTCGCATCCAAGATGGTTCTCATTTCTTCAGGAGTTGTGGGAGCAATATTCACCAC
>JBHLLF010000052.1:0-15805 GCA_048885865.1 Candidatus Hermodarchaeota archaeon | reverse complement strand
TGAGCTGCAAGCCAAGACCACAGTGACTGCTCCGAAAGGAGCCATCATCCGTATTGAAACACCAGGCGGAGGAGGGTGGGGCAAGTCCGAGGGCTAGATATCAAGGGATACTGCGCCATTGAGACCGTTGACACGCATTGTCTGAGCCTTTTCACCAGCTTTGACCTTCACATAATATACGGGAACATAGAACCCGTCAAGCCGATTGAAGGTCAAACTGTGTTCAGTAATTCGCTTTGCATCAGATGGTCTACTACCAGCAAGCTTGGCAACGGTCTTGACAACCTTCTCAATCGAGTTGTACTTCCCTGAGGCAATCTTGCTACTACGAATCCACACGGGCGTCGCCTTCTTCTTGCCTGGGCCTTTCAATAGTTTCTCAACAGCATCAGCTGGACCACCTGTCTTCCCATCAACAGTCATTCCGTCGGTTCTCTTCAGCTCGAAGAGTTCAATCAGCTCAAGATGAAGGGCTCTCCCTGGAATTGTCTTGCCCTTCTTTGGCAGAATTACTTCTTTACCAACAAAGGCACCCGACACCTGATCATTGACACCGAGTTCTTGGCGTCTAAGGCGGAGGAATTTGAGCTGGAGAACTGCATCATAGATGCAATAGAATTCATACTTCAGAGCCGGTTTGGAGGCCTTTGCTACATCAGGAGATACTTCGAGGAAATCTGCGCCATCCTTGAGGGCATTCTTCATAGCTTTCTCTGGCTTCACCTTCTCTTTGAAGTAGAACATCTTCTTCTTCTTTTGATCAATCTTCATCTTGGCATGAGCACCAGTTACTTTGAACATTGATGCAGATACCTTGGGTTTTGCGGACTTCTTCTTGGCCAATATTGACACCATGCTAGGAAATGCGCCTCAGCTATAAGTCATCTTTGGCCGCTTGGTACGATTCATTTGTGTGAGAATGCAGCCTTGATATTGTCACCCGATTCGTAGATTCGAGCAAAACCCACTCGCTCGAATTGGAGGAATGTGCCTTCCTTAATAGCACGCATTCCTGGTTCTCCCAGCCCAGTCACCAGCTCTCCATCAATCATTGTCAATTCAACTGGCACAGAGTCTGACTTTGGAATCCAATGAATGATTGAGCCTCCAACTTGGCGGACTTCATCAACATCCAGACTGTGAAAGACGCCCTGGGGTTTCTTCCCTTTCTTCAGGGTGAAATTTGCCAAGTCCTTCAATCTAAAGACTTCACCTTCAGACAATTTCCTATAGTCTGCGTCAGATATACCAACCCTCACAAGCGAGTCAACCTTCTCACGTGAAAGGGGTATATTGCGAGTCCCACGTTCTGGAAAATCTGGATGTACCGGAGCTTCCGCGAATTGAATATCTTCAGGAACATGATGTAAATCCAACCAAACAGGCGATGCCACGAAGAACGCCCGGGGTGCATCAGCATCACGAAGCTTGCGATTCTCTGCATAAACCGCCTTCATCGACATTGAGATGTCAGTTATACTGAGACCTAAGTCAAGCAGTGCTTTTCTGATGGCATCCGGATGTATTCCCCGCTTCTGCAATGACTGCAGACTCCATGTTCGTGGGTCATCCCATCCAGAATAGACACCCTCGAGAACCTCCTTTCGTGACTTACTCTTGCTAAGCTTGGCGTCCTGGAATTTCAGTCGACCAAAATAGATGAGCTCGGGATGATGCCATCCGTAAATGTTCCAGATGTGTTGCTCGATCTTGCCCTCTTTCACTAGGTCTTTGCCCCGAATGATATGCGTGACTCCAAGCTCATGGTCGTCAATACCCCATGAATACTCCAAGAGGGGCCAAACCCGATATTTCGTGCCCACTCGGTGATGTTCCGTTTCGGAGATTCGTAGAATCACGTGATCCCGCATAGCTGGATCTGGATCACTCATCCCTGTCCTAAGTCGCACAGCTGCACCTCTCTCAGGATAGGTTCCATCAAGCATCTTTTCCCATCTAGCGAGGTTCTCCTCAATGGTGAGAAAGCTACAACTGCAAGCTTTTCCTTTGACCTTATGCTCGGTCCTCCAGATATCAGCATCGCAGTCGCATACGTAGGCCTCTTTCCGTTCGATGAGATCAACAGCGTATTTGTAGAAGATTTCCAACCTGTCAGATTTGTAGACTGTACGATGCCACTTGACATCGAGATATTCTAGTCCTTCTGGAATCAAGTCAAAGGCATCTGGTTCCACTGCCTTTTCTGCTGAACCAATCGTATCGTCAAAGACGAGTATCAATTCGCCATCATATCTCTTGACATAATAATCATTGAGAATGACCATTCTTGCATTGCCTATATGCAATGGGCCTGAAGGAAAAGGTGCAAGCCGCATTACTACTTTGGGCCACTTGTTGATATTAGGAAGATCTGGAAGTTCCCTATCTTCAATAGCCTCGGAAGCCACCTCCAACATTTCTGGGGCTATCATCTTGAGTTCGGCTCGCTGCTCCTCTACTGACATCTTCTCAACTTCTGTCACTAAACGTTGAGCAATCTCCTTTATCTCACGAGCACGAGACCGCAAGTCCGCTCTGGCGCCTAGTATCGCACTCATGACCGACTTAACAGTTGGCTTGCCATCATACTTGACACCGTTGTCCAATACGAATTTGCGAACCTCGTTCTCAAGACTGTCCAAATGTAACCACTCTGGAACAAATCCTAGTTCGACTCATTTAACGTTAACTGGACGGCAAAAACGGTATCACAGGGACATGCTTATTTGGCATAAATGAGGGTTCGTATATGTTACTACGATTCCATGGTGCAGAAATGTGTCGGAACTGAAGTGTTGCAAGATATGCGGGGCATTCTATACCTGCGATCATAAAGGGGAATGTTGCCCAGAATGCGAACATTACGACCCCTTGGACAATCTATGTATGGCAGGCCATCTCAAGAAGAAAGCAAAACGGACCGATGATCTTGAGGTTTTAGAAGATGAAGTCGACCCTGACACATTTCTATTTGAGGATGACGATGAAGAAGATTTTGACGACGATAGCGATTTGCCTCCTGAGCGCGAACTCGAAGATGAGGATGAATTCCTCGATGACGACGACGATTGGGACTAGTCCTACGGTGCTACCAGTATCAGGTTGTAGAAGTAGAGTCCCAGCAAGCCTAACGCAATGAGCACTAGCAGGGTTGCATTTCCCACTAGCCACATTCGAGCGTTATTCTTTGAGATTTTAATAGGGCCGAAGGGTCTCAATCCAGTTGGAGCATTGCTAGTAACATCTACCGAACGCCAAATTATCTCCAATGGATTAGCGTCACTTGGAAAGATATCCAGGTAGAGATGTGAAGCATATCCAATCAGGAAGAGGGCGGTGATGTAGTATTCCGTGTGAGCCCCGATACTCAACGAGTATGAAGAAACAATGCTTTGCGCGACATTGACTAGCGTCATCAAGACAATGAGGAGCGGTAGAATTATGGAATGGAAAATGATGTTTCTGTGTCGTGCTATTCCTAGAAATGGGATGTCCCAGTCTGGCATGAGTGCGCCTGACATCGTTATCACGGCGCCTATGAAAATAGAGATATCTCCAATGAAGAGAATTCCCGAGGTCCACTGATAATAAACAGCTCCGCAAAGCGAACCAATGCAGAATGTCATGAATGACATCGCCCCCACAGCGCCACGATTGCTGCTTGTTCGGTTGGCCATGTCTTTGTTTGGAGCTTTGAAGAACAGGATTGGCACGGCAAGAATAGTGAGAACTATGCCACCTGCAATGTAGTAGAATAGCAGATCAAAGAGAAGGCCGGATCCTGCCAGCCAGACACTGAAGGCATAGATTAGCGTGTACATTCCTACAAAAAGAGAAAATGCAAATATCATATGCGACAAACGGTTCATTGGAAACTCCTCAATGTGGCTGGTTGAGTTGCGAGGGTCTTATTTCTTTCCCCGAAGCCCCGGGAACCAATATTGTGTACTCTTCGAATAGCTCCTTTGCATCTTGGCGATACCCTCTTCGACAAGCAGATCCAATGCGTTCTTGACACGCTCTTCAGTCCAACCAAGCTTCACAATCGCTGCCTCAATAGTCAGACTTCCGTCGCTTTCTGCTGCGAGACTCATTAGCTGCTGAGGGTCATCAGTCAAAGCAACTGGAATGAATTTCACAATCACTGCTCCGCTCTCGAGTGTAGAAAGCCCTTCAATGAGACCTTCCTTGGACATATCCCTGATAATGCCTTCCGCTTCATCTGAACTAGTCGCCCACCCCATATTATCAAGACGCAATAGCAGTTCGGAGAAGAGCATCACTCCACCAGAATCCCTAGACTCCTCAGCAAGTCGTAGAATGTCTCTTCTCACACCATGAATTCGATCGTCTCGTTTGAGGAAACCTTTGACCATACCTCGTTTTGTCCTTGCCTGAGCAATCCAAGCTTCCGCATCATATCCTAGCTCAGATAGCAATTCGACCAGAGCACTTCTGTATGCTGGAATTTTGAGAAGTGTAGTCCCTTGTTTCTCGAATGCCTCCCCGAGCCGTTCCCGAATACGTTCAATTCTGTTTGCACGATCAATGAGGACATCCAGCTCTTTATCCAGTTTCTCTTCCTTTGAAAGCGGGCTAAGTACTATGGGAACGACGATGTTTCCTGGCGTATTGAGCGTGAACTCCAACTGGCGCTCACGGTATCCTTTGGCACTAACTCGTCCCTCATAATTGCTCTTGGGAAGGGAGGCTTTTATCACCCCCTTAGAATCAGAACTCGCAGTAAAAGCACCCAACTCAAGAGTAGCTCCAGGCACTGGATTTCCTGAATCGTCATAAACATGGAATCTAACCCTGCAAGCGGCGTCTCCAGCAGGGAAGACTTTGGACCTTTTCACTCTCCTGGGTTTGATACTTTGCTCAGGAATCCCATCGAGAATTGAGTCCAGCTCCTGCATCATTGACCTTTTGATTAAGCCATCTGCTACAAGAGCTTGAGTCCCTTCTCGGAGCAACTTGCGTGCATGTTTTGAAGCTAGAAGACTCATCTCCTTTGAGAGTTCTCGGATATGTTTCCTCAGGGTCACATCTCTGTTTGCACGACTGGTGATTATGCTTGCTATGGAACTTATCGCATCTGATGAGGGTACGAAGACATCAGCAAATTCCCGCAAGCGCCCCACTTTTTGTCGCTCATCCTCTAGTCGAGAAGGTGGATATGCCACGATTTTCAGGCGTCCCTTCTTAGAAAAACCAGCCATGACGAAGGGAATTAGAAGAAGTGACGATTTGTCCTGAATTTCAATCCCTCTCAGTGGTACAAGGTAATTATCGAGCAGCTCCCTTTGCTTTCGAATCGCTGAGCTCATTGTGTTAATCTCATTGCGCAGAAGCTCTTCTTGTTCCAGCAGCTTCTCTGAGGTGTTGCGAGTGCGTCCAAGCAATTCCTCAAGCCGTGCCTCATCCCTCTTTAGCGCATCAGCTCTTGCTTTTCTTTCACGCATCAATTCCGCGGCATCGCGCCTTTGTTCCAAACGAGAATCGAGCATCTCGAGTTCTCTTTTCAAGAACTCTATTCGTTGCTTCAATCTGCTAGTCTTATGAGATGACTCTGATCTGCTCTCACCAACAATATTCATGATTCTCTGATGAATCATATCCAGCAGATTTGAGAGAAGATCAACTGCCGAACCAATGACACTGGAGGTTTCATATAATGTGTCAAACAAGCGAGACACTTCTTTGCTGCTTATGGCCTCTGGTAAAACAAGACCAAATTCCTCCAGAATGTCACTTATTGGCCAATCCATAAGGTCTGAAATCCCATCAGCCTGCTCTCCAGAGAGCAATCCAGGAATGGTCATCTCATTGCTCTTCATCAGGGAGGCAACTAGGTCGTGTGTATCTTCAATACACTTTTGGAGTTGGTTTGGGGTTTCAGATGATTCAATGCAATTCTGAATGCCTGAGATATCAATCCCAGTCATGGGCAACAAATTCCCAGAGCTAATTCCCAGTAGCTCAATCAAGAAGCAGAAGTTGGGTATCGAAGACTGCACGACCATTATGGGATAGTATGTCTTAAGGACAAACTCAAGTTCCTGCCCATTCCGGGCTTCAAGAGCGCGCATTACCATTGATGCAAGAACATAATCCTCAGGAATAGCCTGCTCCATTGGTGGGCCTCCCGCCAACTGGATACTACGGGCTGCAGTTGTCGGGATGACGAGAGTGTCCTTCTCAATGTCCATTGGGGTCCACTGCTTTCGTTGGCAAAGAAATCCTTTTCATCCTTTCTAACACCTCATCATGTAGTCTTTGAGAGCGCCTTCTCAAGAATTGGAGCGCCAAAAGGCAATGAAGAGAAACAAACCTGTCCTTGACCCCTACTGTACTCATTGCGGCAGTTACAAAGGAATAGGATATTGTGAAGTTAAAACCTGCCCAGGCTATGCACGAGAGGGCGAACTCACTCAGGCTGAGATAAAATCATCATGTGTGCTATGTAGAAATGATGCTATTCTGTCGTGCAATCGTTGCGGTAGCATGTACTGTGATGTCCATTCAGTGAAAGGTAGCGACTGCAAGTTTGAAGGACTGAATCATCATATCGGAATATGCGCAATCTGTGGGATTTCTGTATGCGAGAATTGCTGGATTCTGGATGAAAATGGAAACATCCAGTGCATTGAGCATTTAGAATAGGGCTTGAGGAATACATAATGGTCATTCTTTTATGCAATAATTGTCTCTCCGAGATGGGAACGACAAATGCCAGAAGCCGCCTTCATCATTCAATTAGATGATTTTCATGGTTTCCTTGTAAAGAAGCGTCATCCCTCTTCTCTTGCATTGACGGAAACCATGCTCAATCTAGTCTATTTTGAGCATCAGCAAGGAAAAGAAGAGGAAATCAGAGATTCTGAGATTGAAGGGATGCGAATTGCTTCCTTTGCAATGGAGACATTTCCAGGCTGGACAGTGTGCTATGTACTAAACGAAGATGATGTTCTGGAGGATATCTCGCATGAACTCAAAGGTATGGGCAGATTCATGCTGGAACTCATGATTGCGGATCCAGAATCATTAGATATTGAAGAAGTCTTGGCTAAGAAAAGCTCCATGCCCGTTGTCGATGACGAGCAAAAAGCGGCCGCTATTTACATGACACCTTCCTCAGCCCTTCTTTTGGAAAGGCTCCACTCGGAGGGTGTTGAGAGTACTGCCAAACTGTCCATGTGGCTGAAGAATCAAATTCAGAGTGAAAATGTGGATTTGAGGGAAGCTATTACGCCCCTGATGGATTCAGGAATCGTCGCGGTGGAAATCATCGGCAAGTTGGAAACAGCTTTTCTGTTGAAAGATGTGTTCCCACACAGATCTCCGCCTATTAAGTCATTCAATGCTACTAGTGTTGCTCATCCTAACTTAATGCCCCAGTATCAAGAGTATCTGAAGAAATTCTTTTCTCCTGATCCACCAACGAAGGGCTATAATCCCACTTTGCCGGTCACTGATCCCAATTCGCCAATTCTAGAAGATAGAGAGAAAATTGCGAGAATTATGGCAAATAGCATCAACTACGCAGTTCTAGACTGCCTAAGAAATGGGCCACTTCGCCTTGGTCAAATTGCCAGTGAAATTTCATTCCCTGATGAAGTTGTTCAGAAGGCATTGTGGGCCATGGAAGCGGAAAGAATTGTTGCAAATTTCGAGGAAGAAGGAGTTTGGGCACTAATAACCAATCCAAAGATGGAAATTTTCATGCCGGAGTATATTCTTCCGATAGTCGCAACAAAGATTGAAGAGAAAAAGCTTGGTTCAGATACCGCAAGAAGATATTTGGAGCTTCTTGTGCAGACTTGGAGTGAGTAAGTTGATTCGAAGTGTATATATTTTGGGTCAAGAAGGAGACGTTCTCTACTCCAAAGAATATGCTAAGAGTGACTCAAAGGCAACTCTGGTTGAGTTTCTTGTGAATCTTGTCCATTTCCTTAGGAGTGTCGATCTTGAAGGAAAGACTGAGTTTATGAACGTAGCCATTTCTCGAATATTCTTCGCTCAGAGAGACTTCTTCACTTTCGTCTTTGTTGCTGATAAAGCAGACGATTCAGTACAGATTGAAGACAAGATGACCCAAATGGTTGAAACCTTCATGAAGGACTTTGCAAACCTAGCCACAGCCAAGCAGCCCTTGGATGGGTTCGATGCCAAAGTGGATGAAATTGCAGTAACCATGGTCAAAGTGGCGATTCTCGGTTTCGCAGGTGTGGGCAAGACAACGACTTTGCATCTACTAAGAGGCGAAACACTTCCTCTTGTTCACGATCCGACGATTGGTGTGAGTATAAAGCGGCTTCCGGAAGAAGTTCAGAACGCCAACATTGTGCTCTGGGATTTGGCTGGTCAGTCAAGATTTAGCATTCTATGGGCGAAAATGATTGCGAATGCACAGGTTGTAGTGATTGTCACGGACAGCACTCTTGAGAATGTCCTTCGAAGTAAGAAACTGGTCACTCTGGTAAAGGACGAAGTTCCTGAAGCGAAGGTAATTGGAATTGCCAATAAGCAAGATTTGCCTACCGCATTGACACCTGAGAGAGTTGGACAGATTCTTGGCATCCCAACCTACGAATTGGTCGCCATTGATATTTCATATAGGGACCGGTTGATTCAGATAATTCGAAAAGCAATTCTTGAGGGGAAAGCAGAAACCAAGGCTGCATAAAGAAGTATCAGGAGTTGCCATCATGGGTGGGGAGCTGCCTGAATTTAGGCTTTAAATGGAATATCCACCACGGCAAAGGTTAAGAACCATGCACTAGCACTATCGATATAGTAGGCTATACTAAGGTGACATTTCATGGCCTTTGACATAGGTGAATTAACAACAAAGCTGAAGGAAATTGAAACCTACGCTATGAAGGTTGCAGAAACTAAGAAGCTTGCCGATCAGTTGGCAGAGAACCTTGCCAAGATGAAGACGGCAATTAACAAAACGATTAATGATAGCTTCACAGAAATCGCAAATCAGATTGATACTCTGAGAAAGAACATGGAGGAAATGGAGAGTGTAAAGACAGCTGCTCCAGCAGCACCTGCACCAGTAGCTGAACCCACTCCAGCTCCCGCTCCATCAGCAGAAACGACGCCAACGCCAGAGCCAACTCCTGCGGCAGCCCCCGCTCCGGAACCGGCTGCGGCACCTGCTGCTGAACCTGTTGCTGCTGAGGGCAGTGACCAACTAGATTTTCTGCTTCAGCAGAAGGACCGATTAAAGGCGTCACTCACAGATCTCCGATTTGACTACATGAGAGGCTACATTCCAGAAGATGATTACAAATCCAAGGAAGCTGAGCTAGATTCCCAGCTAGAAGAGATTGATCGTCAGATTGCGGGTCTGAAGTAGTTATGGCATGAGGCTGCTAATAGTCTGCATTTGGGCTTTGGTCAGCCCCTAGCTTCTTTTTCTAATTTCACATTCACATGTATGTCAATAGCACGCAAATTGAGGAGTTTGAAGTGGGACTGACTATTATGCCATCTGAATGAGTAACGAACGCCTCTCACTTGTCTGATTTCTTCGTTGTCTTCTTCGCCTTAGGCTTTTCTTCCGCCTTTTTCGTGGTCTTCTTTGCAGTAGTCTTCTTAGCTGTGGATTTGGCCTCAGTCTTTTTAGCGGTGGACTTCTTAGGTTTCTCCTCGGCTTTCTTCTTTGTGACCTTCTTCTTCGGCTTAGCCTCTTCCTCAGCCTTCTTCTTTGTGACCTTCTTCTTTGGCTTAGCCTCTTCCTCAGCCTTCTTCTTTGTGACCTTCTTCTTTGGCTTAGCCTCTTCCTCAGCCTTCTTCTTTGTGACCTTCTTCTTTGGCTTAGCCTCTTCCTCAGCCTTCTTCTTCGTGACCTTCTTCTTTGGCTTAGCCTTTGGCTTCGGCGTTGTTTCAGGCGCGGGCTGAGGCGGAACCTCAGCAGGCTCCACTAGTGGCTCAACAATAACTTCAGGAAGTTTGGCTTTGGATTTCTCTTCCTTCTTCTCTCCGGCCTCTCTTCTCTGCCGCGCCAACCTGCTGGGCTTTACAACACTGCCTGCTGCTGATGCTGCTATTAGTTCTGCATCCATTTCCTCGGTGATGACTGCAGCTTTCGGCACAGAAGAAGCAACTTCCTCAAGTGCATCCGCAATCATTATTGGGGCTTCTGACTCTCGCTTCTCCAATTCAGCAGGTGTAGTGTAGACCTCAAGGCCGCCCTCTCGAATGTATGGAATAAGAACACCATCTGATTCTTTCTGCCGGAGGATCTGTCGCGCAACACTCATTCTAACACCAAATCGGTTCGCAAGGTCATACTGGGTTACAGAACGCGCTTTCTCAAGATACTCGTCTATATTCGCCTCTACGTCTGGCTTTAGAATGGCATCTCTAACGACTCTTTCTGTCTTTGCAGCTGTCTTGCCCCATTTCTTCCGACTGATAGCAATTACTCTCCTTTCAATTGTTGAGGAGTTACGCGAAGGTTTTGGGTTCGACTTTTAAAGGTGCTCATTGCTCCTTCTATTCAGAGCTCTATACGTGCTCCTGATAGTTGAATCAAGGGATTACAGTGCCAGTACAATCAAATGACATTAGCAACCTGGTGCGCAGACTTGTAGTAAATGCATACCCAGAACTAGCAAACAGGAAAATCAAAGTACGTGCAGGTGCTTTGAAATCCTACGGACAAGTGAGATGGAGCGACGTGGGTGGAATTAACATCACATGCCATCAAGATGTTATAGATTGGCCTGAACCTGCGATAATCGGATTACTGGCTCATGAAATCAGCCATCCTGGAAAAGGACAAGATTCGTGTGAAGAAGCGACTGATTTAGATGTCATCAGCCGTGGTCTAGGTCACTACCTAGCAGTGGAACGAGCATTTGTCAACAAGTATGAGGATCATGTAGTTGAAAGGGGCAAGGACCGCTACCTAGGCTTTCAAAGCATTAGGGATTTACTCAACGCCCATGAAGAAAGAATACTTGAACAGCTCCTTGGGGACTTTAGAATTCTACCATTAAAAAGGAGAGAGCTAATCAAGCTGATGCACGATACTTCGATTTATGATGGTACCGGGCACTCAGTCCTAATGATTGAAGGAAAAGCAATTAGAGTAGGAGAGATTCCAGCCAACTCTGATTTGAAATTGCTCCTTCGTGATGACATTCTCTATGTGTATGCAGATGACGAGGTCATTGCAGAAGTCCCATGGGAAAAATGATGGCAGGATGCCGCTTACTTCTTTTTCGAAATCGTGATTTGCTGCTTCACTGTGACATCACTGTCTGGTGGTATGTCTTGATTAATGACGCATCCTGGAGCAATTGTGCTTGAGTCCCCAATGCGTTTGCCAGGCATAACTGATGCATTGACTCCTATGACAACTTTATCTCCAATGATTGCACCAAGCTTTTTGATTGGTACTTCAACCTCTTCATCACCAAATTGCAGCTTGATTGCTTTGCCGCCAGGTCGCCAATTCCACATTTGAGCTCCTGCCTCGATGCACGAGTCTCTGCCAATAATTGAATCGGCTACGAAGGTGAGTCTTCCAACCATCACATTATCAAAGACCATTGAGTTCCTCATTTCGACAGCATATCCAAGATGAACCCCTTCACACAGACTGGAATAATCCCGCACAAGCGAATTATTGCCCACATAGACATTCTTGCCTATGTATACTGGACCTCGGATTGTCGCTCCGGGTCGAATGATGCTACCTTCATCAATAAAGACTGGCCCCTCCAACACCACATTCTTGTGTATTTCAGCAGATTCTGCAATGAAACTGCCCTTGCCTTTCAATTCTCTATCCATTACAATCCGGTTGGCATTGAGAATATCCCAAGGCCATGTGAACTCCGCCCACTCCTTTTCCCAGACTACTGCATTAACAGTCCTGCCCTTTTCAATCAGCTTCTCAACAGTAGATTCCATTGTCTCATGTTTCTCGAGAAGTGGTATCACATCAGCTTTAAGGACCGAAACTCCAGCAACTGCATAATTGCTCACATATCTATCGGGTCCACCCTTTTCAACTAGTTTCTCCACAGCTCCGTGTTTTCCCATCTTCACTGTGCCAAATTGCTCAGGATTTGAAACGAGTGTCACAAGCATGGTGATGTCGGAATTCGCGGATCTATGATTCGAAAGAGTGCGTTCAACCATCTCAGATTCAACTAGAACGTCTCCATTCACAAGGAGAAATTCCTCTTCGCCTTCAAGTTCATCTTTTGCCTGGAGAATTGCATGTTCCACACCTTTTTGCTCGTGCTGAATGACATATCGAATTCTGACTCCTTGATCGCCGCCCATCTGGAAGTGATCGATTAGCTCCTCACGACCATGTCCTACCACAATAACAATATCACGTATGTTATTGTCTTTCAAACTGTCAATGATGTATTGTAGAACGGGCCTTCCTGCTATCATGAGCATTGCCTTTGACCTGCTCGAAGTGAGAGGCCGCAGTCTGAGCCCTTGGCCAGCTGTCAGAACGAGTGCTTTCATGGATACAACCACATCCTTTGGTGATGCAACTTTGCATAAAACTGTTGGTTGGTAGCTTTGCTCATGGAGGTTCTAGGGAGAAATATATCCTCTGTTTTCCCGCACCGACATTCTTGCTTTTTCCAATTCTGATGGTGCCTATCTCACGAGTATTTGCAATATGAGTACCCGCACATGAGGCAGCGTCATAATCTTCGATGATAAGAACCCTAAATTCAGTAACGCTTTCTGGAACCATTTCAAGATAGCGAGTCTGATATCCACGCTCATTGAGGAATGCGATTGCTTCAGCACGAGGCATCATTTTGGTTTCAACATTCATTTCCTTCGCAAAAAGGGCATTAACTCCCTCCTCTACGTCGCGCTTCATAGCATCATCAAAGGAATGCATAGGTGTGAAGTCCGCTCTGCTACGGCCGGGTTTAATCATATTTCCGACGGTGGTGAAACCATACTCCAGTTGTAGGTATCGAGACAGAAGATGCTGCGCAGTATGAAAGCGCATGCATTCGTATCTAAAATCCCAATCTAGCTCACCATGAACCCTAGTACCAACATCGAACGGAATTGAGTCCTTGGCGTGATGACGGATTTCCCCTTCAGCCCTCCTGACTTCATGTATCATCAGGGATGTGCCTTCAGAAGAAAGACTTCCACGATCGCTGCTTTGTCCTCCTCCTAGATAGTAGAACGCAGTCTGGTCCAGTACAAGATAGTCCTCTGCGACCTTCTGGATAACCGCATCGAATTCCCGCAGATAGTTATCTCTCATGTATAATAAATCAGTCATTGGAACAGCCTCAAGTCCCACTTGACTTCCTGACTCGATTCCATTCTTCCACAGCAAGATCCTGTGCTTTCTTGATTTCTTCAGGAGTAAGATCGATGTCAGGAGTGCCTGCAGCGGCGTCTATTATATTCCGAACGTCCTCTTCGGTTTCCTCTTCCTTGAGTCCAGCAGAAATCGCGGATGCAATATCGTTTGCAATACCACGTTCAGCTAGAAAGCGGGCAAGTGGAGTGTATGAAACAGGGATATACCCTGATTCAGTGGAGGGTTGAAGTCCCACTGATTTCATCTCGCTCTCAAAAATCTCTGTGACTATAGTGCTCCGTGATTTAACCTCAGGCACCTTGATAGCGCGTTCCCTTTCTACATCCCCAATCATCTTCTGTATTTTCCCTATAACAGGAGACCTAGAAGGACCGCTCCTTCTTCTTAAGGCGAATATCACTACAGCGATGATTATGAAGAACAGCACAAGCAACTGGAACATCGGATCCATAACGATTTCCGTCAATTGGTCAAGAATCACGTCAATTTGCATGAATAGACGCCCCATCTAAGCGGATGGCCTTCTAAAGGGCTCCTCTGCCAAAGGTCAACTTTAAGGTTTCTCCTATGCAAGATGACCAGTATCATGTCCTAGAAAAGTGTCGGGCAATTTCCAAATAGACACCAACAGACTGAACCAGCTGCTCTATGTCTATGAATTCATCAGGTTGATGGGCCTGTTCAATTGAACCAGGACCGCATATCACGTTGATGATGCCAATTTTGGGTTGAAGAACAGAGCAGTCTGTTCCATAAGTGGCTGCGGCTGGTTTCGGCTCAATGCCAGTGATACGTCTGACTGCATCGATGCTGACTGAAACAATCTCTGAATCAATAGGCGTGATAGTTGCAGATGCTCCATGGACAGTTTCTACTCTCACATGGTCTGATAGACCAGCCTCTACGAGTCGCCTGTTCATATCATCGAGGAGACTTTCAGGAGTCTGACCTTTGACAATTCGCATATCTAGAAACGCTTCACAGGTATCGGGGACCACATTCACCTTGACACCCCCCTGTATGAGGCCAACGCCTATCGTCTGAGTTCCTAGAAGAAAATCGGGTTCATAGTCATACTCATTCCCTGTAAGAACCTCGAGTGCTTGAATACATAGTTCAATAGCATTGATTCCTTCCTCCGGTCGTGAGCCATGGGCCGCCTTTCCTTCTGAGATAACTCTTGACCAAAAAATCCCCTTTTCTCCCACTAAAACATTGAGCGAAGTTGGTTCCGCGCAAACGCCATATTGAACTCCATTCAAGCGGCCATTCTTTGCGACTTCTTCAGCACCTGTGAAGCCGCTCTCTTCACCTGATGTGGCAAGCATGAGTAGAGGAATTGAGTGCCTTTCGTTACTGTATTGGATCATTGTTTCAGCAAGGGCTGCCACTGGCCCCTTCATATCTGCAGCACCCCTTCCGAAGAGCAGACCATCAACTATCTCCCCTCCAAATGGGTCATGCGTCCAGGAGTTTCTGGGACCAACTGGAACCGTATCCATATGCCCATGAATCACGAGAGGACCGATTTCATCCTCTATAGTTGAGAACAGTAGATTGGGCCGCGCTCTAGGCCCGATGGAAGCACAGGAGATGCCGTGGTCTTCCATATGGGTTTGAAGAATACTGGCAACTTCTGCTTCACCCCCAGGAGGATTTTCAGAGTTGATAGTGACTAGATCTTGTGCTAATGATACTAGTCTGCTTCTGTCAGTCATATAACAACCTGCACTGAGCAATACTGTCTAGGCTAAGAAGATTCCTAGCAATAGGAAAGTAGCTTCTCACGATTTCAAATGGGGCACTTCATCTTGTACTTTGTATAAACGACCTTTGTTTCTCCTGCTGTTTCTCCCACTTTTTGCGTTCTGAACGAAGTTGGAAAAGCTGTACATCCTTGTAGATTAGACCTTCCTCCCTCGGTGGTATACTTCTTTCGACACGTTCCTTTTCAGGAGTGTAAATGAGCGAATCTCCGAACTCAGCAATATTTGCAAAGAAACAATAGGCGTAGATGGATCTTCGAGCATCAAAGTGGGCTGCCTTGAAGTCTGCTGTAACCGGGGTGAACGCTGGATTGAACACTAGATCCACTGGAGGTTCAAAGTTCTTTAGCTCCACCCTCAGGTCCATGTCCAGAAAGTCTCGACATATAACAATTGCAATCCTTCCAAACTCTGTGTCGCAAACGAACGTTCTCCTCGGGAGTGTTCCAGGTCCTATTTCCTCAGTGAACCTTTCACCTTTATAGTGAATAGTAGCTGGAATGTGCTTCTCCTGTTTCCAAAGGATTCCCTCCGGTCCTACAACCGTACTGAGGTTCTGTTTTGTATCATCGTCATGATATGATCCGGGGATAATGTACATACGGTATTCCTTAGCTAGGCGGATTATGTCTTCTAGTAATTCGTTGTAATTGAGGTCGATGGTCATTTCAGGGAATAGTAGGATGTTCACACC